>NZ_BAYD01000012.1 GCF_000685075.1 Paraburkholderia oxyphila NBRC 105797 | reverse complement strand
AAGGCCAAGAAAACAAATCCCCCAAAAAATAGCTCCTTAATGCACGCCATTCGCGGCAGCGATCGCCTCCGCATAAACATCGGCAACGCGCTTGGCGATCACAGCATTATCGAAGTTCTCACGCGCATAGGTTTTGCACGCAACTTCATCGGGCAACGTGATACGCCCCGAAAACGCCGCATCGATCCCCTCGGCAATTGCGGCAGCGCCGGTTTCCGGCAGCACGAGGTCCTGCGAGAGACCGGCCACTGCTTCAGGCAACCCACCCACCGGTGTAACCAGCACCGGCGTCCCCGCCGAAAGCGACTCAACGGTAATGAGCCCAAAGCCCTCGAGCGCCACAGTAGGCACGACACTCAGCGTCGCAGCCCGATAAAGCGAAGGCAAATGCGCATCAGGCACGAACCCCAACAGCTTGACGTTATCAGTCAACCCAGCCGCATCGATACGCTGATTCAACTCGGCTTCGAGCCGCCCGCGCCCGGCAATCAACAGCAGCACGTCCGGGTGACGCTGCTTCACCACCTTCATCGCATCGATCAGGTCTTCGAGACCCATACGCCGCACAAGCCGCCGCACAGCCAACACAATCGGACGATTCTGCGGCAATTGCAGTCTCAGCCGCGCCTCAGCGCGCGTGCAAGCCGGATCGAAATGCGCGGTATCCACGCAACCCGGCACGATACGCACGCGCTCAGGCGAAATCGAATAACGCTTCGTAAGAATATCGCCGAAAGCCTTCGACAAAACGATGAGCCGCGACGATCGTTCGTACACCGACTGTTCAAGCGAATGCTTGATCCGCTGGCTCAACGTAGCCGCACCTTCGACAAAGCTCTCATCCGCCCAAGGCCCCTGAAAATGCGACACCTGCGGAATGCCTCGCGTGACATCGAGCCCGGGGAACGTATAGAGCGCAAAGTGCGAAGAAATCACATCAGGACGATGGCGCTGAATCTCGCGCCGCAGCGCACGGCGCGCATCCATGAGCCGAAACGGCAAGGCACGCGCCGCCGACCCGAAGCCCTGGATCGCACCGCCGCTGTCTTCGGCCACTTTGGGCGAGCCGGCCACCACGCCGCGCACGTGCACGCCCGCGCCGGGCAGCGCCCCCACGAGCGAGTAATACATGCGGTCAAGTCCGCCCGCACGCTCCGGAAACCAGTGCATGCCGATCTGTAGCGAATGGATGGAATGTTTTGTCATCTCTCGTATCCTTGTTATGCCCATGTGCCCGTCAATCGACGGCAAATTGCTGGCCGATATGAGTTTCAGGGAGTCTCTGCGCGCCGCAGCGTCTGAGCGCCTGGCAGCGGTTGCACCGTGAAGTTGTGTTCCGCTCCGCGCGGTTCGTCGCGCGGTTCGCTGCGCACGGTTGCGCCCGCGTCGCCAGCCAATTGGCGATACAGCGCGATATACTGCGCGGCCATGCGCGCCCAGCCGAATTCTCCGGCCAGTTGCGCGGCAGCCTCGCCCATCGCGAGGCGGCGCGGCGTATCGTCGGCGAGTTGCAGGATCGCTTTCGCGAGCGCAGGCACGTCGTCCGGGTCGTCCAGCACAATCCCGCATTCTGGCGTGATGACCTCCGCCCCGCCCGCCGTCTGCGCCGTCACCACGGGCAGGCCCGCAGCCAGCGCTTCCAGCAATGAGAGACTCATTGCTTCGTAGCGCGAAGGAAAAACGTAGGCATCCACGCTGCGCATCAGGATCGGCATCTCGCGCACGAGGCCGAGAAAGTGCACGCGCGAGGCGATGCCCAGCTCCCGCGCCATTTCCGGGTACGGGCTGCCGGGCAGATAGCCCGCCACCGCCAGATGCACACGCTCAGGCAGTTGCTTGAGCGCATGCAGGACCGTGCCCAGGTTCTTGCGTGGCGTGCGCAGATCGCCCACGAAAAACAGCAGGAATTTGTCGGCGGGCAGTTCGAACTTCGTGCGGTCGGCACTGGCCGAGGCGAAGGCGCGTGTATCCACGCCGTTGTAGATCACGTCGAGCCGCTCGACGGGGTTGCCGCCCGATGCGACGATCTCGTCGGCTACCTTGCGCGAGACGGCCGCGATCACGCGCGAGCGCCGGTAGGCCCAGCGCTCGAGCACCGCGTTCGCGCGCGTGTAAATGTACTGGTACGCCGACCATACGCCGCCCGTGAGCCCGAACGGGTAGTACTTGCTGCGCCCCCAGCCGCCGTGCACGAAGTGCGCGGTGTTGACGTCGGCATGAGCCCACGTAATGAAGCCGTTCACATGCAGCACGTCGTATTCTCGCTTATGGCGGCGCAGCCACAGCGCGCTCTTGAGCGCGAACACCTGCTGGCGCAGCAGGTTGGTCGGCCACGCGCGCGACGGCTGCACCGGCACCCACTTCACTTTCGGATGCGCAAGCAGCTCCGGCGCAACATGCGAGGCCACCAGCGTGACCTCGAATCCTTCTTCGAGCGCCGCGCGCGCGATTTCATGATTGACGCGCCCCTGGCCGTCGTTGTGGCGCACCACGTGCGTGACGATTGCGACTCTCAATCGAAAACCTCCCTGTTCCGGGTCTGGAGCCGAGTCAGCTTGCTCCAGTGCCCCGCGCTGAGAATGGAAAACACACTCGAAAACAGCAGCAGACCACCCGTGCCGACCAGCGAGTTGGTGAACACGAGCATCGCGAAGATCGACACCGTGAGGCTCAGGCACGCGCAGACGTAGCGGTCGTCGGGCATGCTCAACGAGATGCGCACCGCGCGCGCGATGAGCCACAGCACACCGGACATGTACAGCAGCGTTCCGGGCCAGCCGAGCACGAACGGAATGTTCATCACGCCGCTGTCGAAGCTGCCGTATTGGCCAAGCTGGCCGTTGTTGTTCGAAAGCTTCGTCGATGCGCCGGTGGCGCCCAGGCCCTCGCCCGTCACGTCGGTGAAGGCCTTCTTCGCGAAGTCGGCATAGAACTGGTTACGCGCCTCGTAGCTCTGGTCGTCTTTCAGGTTCACGAGCGTATTCAAACGCTGCTGCATGCGGTCGGCCACCGGGCCGAAGGTGAGCAGCGGCACGCACACGCCCGCGAGCACGAGCGCGCTCACGATGATGCGAATGCGCACCTTGTTGCTCGACTTCATCAGCTGGATCACCATGGCGATCGCCCAGCCGCCCCAGGTCGAGCGCACCAGCGAGAGTGCGAACGAGAAGAAGCCAAACGCGGCCGCGATCCAGCGCACGCGGTGCTTCGCGGCCATCACGAGCACCATCGCGCCCATCATCGCGAACGCGAACGGGCCCGAGGAGTTCATCGTGCTGAACACACGCACGCCGAGCGGCACCGGGTCGCCCTGCGAATTCATGTCGGAGCCGATCATCCACATGGCATCCCACGGCGGCATGATGAAGAACTGCACGAGACCGTAGGCGCCCATCACGAGCATGCCGTAGATGAAGGTGTTCACGATGGTGTCGCGGCACTCGGGATACTGACGCGTGAGCACCATGATGTGAAAGCCGATCAGGAACGGATAGATCCAGTTCGCCAGATCGTAGACGGCCGCGGCGGGACCGCTCGCCACCACGCCCACGACAAAGCCGTAACCGATGCCGAAGAGCGCGAGCAGGATCGGCAGCCCGCGCCGCTGCGCGAGCATCGGGTAGTAGCGCAGCAGTGACAGCCCGCTGATCATCGTGACCGCGAGCGGCGCAACCTGAATCAGACTCGTGGGCGTGAAGCCGCCCTTGCCGAAGTCGGCGAGACGGCGCACTTCGGGGCTCAGAAACCACAGCCACCACATGAAGCCGATATAGCGGACCGGATTCACGAAGTAGAGCCAAAAGCCCACGGCGATGGCGAGCACGGGAAACGCGAGCGTGAGCACCGTGCCCTGGTGCGCAATGATCAGCAGGGTCGTGAAGGTCCACAGCGCGATCACCGGCAGCGTATCGCGGCCGAGCGCGCTGCGCAGGCCCTTGCGCCTCGCCGCCGCCGGCGCGCTCGCGGGCACGGCGCGCACGTTGATGGGCCGCGAAGGCCGCGGCGGCGGCGGTGGCGAAGCCGGAATGGTGGATGGAATTCGCATGATCACATCCCGCCGGGCGCCTGGCTCGAAGTTTGGCTCGTATTTCGCCCCGAGGCCCGCACGCCTGCCGCCACGCCCGCACTTGCAGGCTGCGTCACGCGCGGATCGCGCTCGCGCATCATCTCGCGCGTGAGTTGCGCGTGCTGGTGCGCGAAGTTCTCGGTCGTGAGATCGCGCGTGGTCAGTTGCTCGCAGGCCTCGCGCGCCTGGGCGAGCGCACGCGCGGGATCGTCGACGAGCGCATTCACGGCGTCGCGCAACTGCTGCGTATTGAACGGCTCGACATAGTACGCGGCCTTTTCGTCGAAGTAGTCTTCTAGCGCGCCCACCTTCGTCACGATCATCGGCTTGCCGAGCGCCGCCGCCTCTAGCATCACGGTGATGCCGGACGCGTGCGTGTTGGGGCGCAGCGGCACGACGATGATATCGGCCCATTCATAAAGCGCATGCTGCTGCTGGATGCCGGACACGCGCACGATCTCCACGTTCGACGCGCGTGCCGATGCCGGCATGCGCCGGCGCGTGGCGATGCGCACCTGATAGCGCGCGTCGTTGCCGAGTGCGCCCACGAGCGTGGTCCAGTCGCGGTCGCGGTCGTTGCCGATGCCGGCCACGCGCACGGGCGTGTTCGGCTTCCAGTGCGACGGCGGGCGCAACGGGAAATCGTGGGTGTTCAGGCCGTAGAGCACGTGACGCGCATGGCGGCCGAAAAAGTCGCCGCATAGCGCCGCGTTCTCACTCGCGAGCGTGGTCAGCAGGTCGGCGCGCGCGAGCAAGCGGCGGTAGAACGCGCGGCGCAGCGCGCCGTAGCCGGGCCAACGGTCGAGCAGCCACACGCTTTGCGCGAGCAACAGCGGACGCGCGCCGCCCTTCTTCGCATTCATGAGCAGAACTAACGCCACGGCCAGATGCTCCTGCTCCGTGTGCGTCCAGATCACGTCCGAATCGAGAATCGCGCGGCGGTTGCGCCACGCGTGAATGAAATCGAAGCCGAGCGCGGCCTTCAGCGCGCGGCGCGCGAAGCGCACCGGCGTGCTTTCGCTCGCGTCCTGCGCGTAATTGAGCGCGAACTCCGCCGACTCCGCGTGATGGTAGCCGTACAGGGAGCCGATGTTTTCACCCTTGCGGTAACGGCGCGGGTCGGCACCATAGAAGAGGTGGACGTGGACTTGCGTACTGCTCATTCAAGGTCCTCCGTTGAATCGATTGCAAAATGCGCGTGAAGCGTCGGCGCGAATTGGGCCGGCGGCCTGATCCGGCCGGAAGCGCCTCGCAACACGCGAGGCGCTTCCGGCTCAGGCGATTGCGCGGCGCGCCTCTCGCGCGCCGCCGCGCACTGCGCGCCAGCGCGCGAACGCGACGGAAGGCGAGCCCGCGCGCACTGCGCTCAGGCCCGTATGCAGCAGGCCCGGGTAGACGCGGGTGCCGATGAGTGCCCACCACCACCAGGCCATCTCGCGATGCAGCGGCGAAAGATGGCCGCGCAGGATCAGGTGGAAGTTGTAGGCGGCGTTGCGGATCGAGGCGAGCGTCTGCGCATTGCGCGGATCCTCGCCGGGACGCGCCGCGGGGAAATGGTCGACTGCCACGCGCGGGTCGTACACGAGCTTCCAGCCCGCATGCTTCACGCTCATGCTGAACGCCATGTCATTGTGCGTCTGAGCGCCCGTGCCGCGCAGGCGCCGGTCGAAGCGCAGCTCGCCGATCGCGGCGCGCCGGTAGCTCATGTTCGCCCCCTTGAGCAGATCGACCTCGCGCGCTTCGCCCACGCCCAGGTGGTGATTGCCGACGATGCGGCCCGAGCGCTGCACGCGCCCCACGAGCGTGCGCTCGCCGTCCAGCACGCGGCCTTCTTCGTGGACCCAGTCACGGCCGCCGAGCGCGCCAAGCTTCTCGTCGGACTCGAAGTGCGCGGCGATGCGCGCGACCCAGTCGGCATGCGGCGCCGCATCGTCGTCGGTGATGGCGACCACGTCGCCCGTCGCGGCCTCGAGGCCGCGGTTGAGCGCGGCCACCTGCCCCGGCTCTTCCACGGTCGCCACCTCCACGTTGAGCACGCGGGGCGTCACGTGCTCCGCGAGACAGGCATGGGTGGCTGCGTCGTCGGCGCGCGCCACCACCACGATCTGCTCCGGCGTGCGCTCCTGGCGCAGCAGCGCCGAGAGACAGCGCGCCAGATCGTCAGGACGCCGATACGTCGGCACGAGCACGGTCACTTTCATCGCGCTTTTCTCCGGTGTTTCGACTGGGCTGGACATAGTGCGGTCGCGCTGCGCATCAGGCGCTCAGGTATTCCTGCACGGCGGTATAGCCGTACGCGTACTTGCCGTGCGCGCGCGCCGGCACGCCATTGAAGATCCCGCCGGTCACGTGCACGCCCGCGGTGCGCAGACGCTTGAGCGTATCGGCGATTTCGGCATCCGTATGGATTCCCGAGCGCAGCACGAGGAAGGTCGATCCCGCATGGCCGCTCAGGATGGCGGCGTCGGTCACGGCGAGCACCGGCGGCGTGTCCACGAGCAGGATGTCGTAGCGCTTCGAAAGCCCTTCCAGGTACTGGTTCAGGCGCGGCGACATCAGGAGCTCGGACGGATTCGGCGGACGGCGGCCGCACGAGATGAAGTGCAGATTATCCACTTCGGTCGCACGAATCGCCTCGTCCAGCGCGATCTGGCCGGAGAGCAGCTCGGAGAAGCCGTTGGCCTGCGGACCGCCCAGGTAGCGCTCGAGCGCACCGCGGCGCATATCGCCGTCGATCATCAGCACGCGCTTGCCCGAGTGGGCGAGCAGCACGGCCAGGTTCGCCGTGAGGAAGCTCTTGCCCACGCCCGGCACCGAGCCGGTCAGGACGACTACGTGATTGCGCGCATCCATGATGCTGAACTGCAGCGAGGTACGCAGCGAGCGCAGGCTCTCGATCGTGAGGTCCTTGGGCGCCGCGTTCGCGAGCACTTCGCGCAGGCGGTTGCCGCCGCGCACCGGCGCGCGCTTTTCGAGCACGCTCTGCTCCGCCGAAAGCGGCACGAGACCGTAGACGGGCAGATCGAAGGTGCGCTCGATCTGGTCCGGATCGACGATGCCCTTGAACATGTTCCGGCGCATCAGCACGAAGCCGGTGCCGAGAATCAGGCCGAGCATCGCGGCCGCCGAGATGATGAGCAGCTTCTTCGGCTTCGAAGGCGCGCCCGGGCGCATCGCCGGGTCGACGATATGGACGTTGCCGCCCGTGCCCACGCGCTGCACCGAAAGCTCCTGGATACGGTTGAGCAGCAGCACGTAGATGTCTTCCGCCACCTTCGCGTCACGCTGCAGCTGCACGGCCTTCACTTCGGTGGCCGGCAGGTCGCGGAACTTCGTGTCGTACTTCGCGCGCTCGCCTTGCAGTTGCGCGAGCTGCTGGCGTGCCGCGATCAGCACCGGGTGCTGGTCGCCGAAGCGTTGCTGCAGCGAGGCGATCTGCAGTTGCAGCGCCGAGATCTGCTGCTCGTACTGGACGCTGCCGTCCAGATAGATCTTGGCTTCGTCGCTCGCGTTGATCGAGCCTGACTTGCTCTGATAGGCGGTGAGCGCTGCTTCGGCGTTCTCGAGGTCGGCCTTCAGGCGCGGCTGCTCGCTGCGCAGGAAGTCGAGCATCTTGCTCGCGTCGGCTTGCTTGGTTTCAACGTGCTCGCGCAGATACGACTGCGCAACGGCGTTGGCGATATCGGCCGCGGCTTGCGGGTCGGTGCCTTCGAGCGAGATGTCGATCACGCCCGTCTGCTTGCCCTGCTCCTGCACCTTGATAGCGCCCTGGAACGCCGAGACCGCATCGAGGTCGTTCATGCGCACGACCTTGAAACGCTCGCCCGGGCGCGCCTTGAGCTCCTTCACGAGCAGCGTGACGCCGCCGCCCTGCTCGGGCGTGCCCACCGTGCCTTCGAGCAGGCGGCCGCCGTCGGGTCCGGAAATCACGTAGCGGTTGTCGTCGAGCGCGGTGAGCGTGAGCTTCTGGCCTTCGAGCTCGGGCGCCACCTGGATCGAGTCGATGTTGAGGACTTCACCGCCCCACGCATAGTCCTTCAAGCCGAACCACGGATGCGCGGGCGTGCCCGGCGTCGCGAGACGCGCGGCGAGGCTGCCGATGATGGGCAGCGAGACCGGCGCGGCCGTGAAGTTCAGCTTGAACTGCTTGACGACCGGCTCGAGCACGCTGCGGCTCTGGATCATCTGGATTTCGGCGTCGGTCGGCAGGCTGCCCTGCTGGCCGCTCGCGACGTTCGCGCCGGACTGCGTCTGCGTGAGCGCCTGGGACGTGTAGTCCTGCTGCTCGACGCGGACCTGCGTGTCGGCCGTATAGACCGGCTTGGCCACGAAGCAATAGAACACCGCTGCGCCGACCACGACTGCCGCGATCGCGATGAGCCAGCCGATGTCGTCGAAGATGACACGCAGCAACTGGCCGAGGACGACGTCCTCTTCCTCTGTGCGGGCCGCCGGGGCCGGCTGACTGATGGCTTGTTGCATACTCACGATTCGATCCCGTTTTAATTCATGTTGCGAGAAGAGAATGCCCGCACGCTTTTAGCGCGTGAGCTGCTTCAGGTAGAAGGCTGTCTCGACCGAAGGCAAGATCTCTTGCAACATACGGTTGAAGGTGGCCGAAGCGGCAGTGCCAACGTACACAACATCCATCGGCTTCAACTGGAATTGCGACGACAGCATGATCGCGTCGGGCTTGGTCATATCGAGTCGGTAGATCTCCGGCTGGGTGGGGTTGTCCTTCATGCCGCGCATCACGAAAATCTGGCGCGGGTTCGCGTCGGTATCGAGAATGCCGCCGGCCGTGGTGAGCGCGTCGGCAATGGTGAGCTTGCCGCGAATCAGGTTGGTCTGGATCGGCGTCTTCACCTCGCCCATGATGAATACCCGGCTGTCCGAATGATCCGGCACGTTGATGATGTCGCCGTCCTGCAGGACCACGTTCTGGTTCTGGTCGTGGCCCTGGAGAATCGCGTTGGCGTCAATGATGTAGAGCTTGCCGTTGCGCGTGAGGTGCACGCGGTTGATGTCGGCGTTGTCGGTGTAGCCGCCCGAGCGCGTGATGGCGTCCACGACCGTCAGCGGCACATCGCTCATCGAGAGCGGCCCCGGCGTCTTCACGTCGCCGGTGACCTGGACCTTCTGGCTGCGGTAGGAGAGCACGCGCACGTCCACCTGCGGGTTCTTGATGTACGGCCCGAGACCGGAAGCCAGCTGGTCGCGCAACTGGCCAGGCGTCTTGCCCGCCGCCTGCACGCGGCCCACGAACGGGAAGTAGATCGTGCCGTTCTTGTCCACTGTCTGCCCGTACGGGTCGGCCTCGCCCGGCAACGCGTTGGTGTAGGGCTGCGTGAGCGCCTGCCCCACGGTCTGCGTGGTGTTGCCGCCCGACGAGAAGGTCGAGCCTTGCGGCGTCGAGAGCTCGGGGTGGTCGTACACGGTCACGCCCAGAATGTCCTGGGGCGCGATGTGGTACGTGTAATCCGAGGTATTCGCGTACTTGCCCGGCGGCACCTCGTTGTTCTGGGCGGCCGCGGCGGCCTGCGCCTGCTGCATGACGAGTTGCGGAGTGATCAGCTGCACGTCGTACTGCTTCTGCGGCTCGTTGCTCTTCTGCTCTTTGAGGCTCGACGTGTCGAGATAGTTGCCGGGCGCCGTGGAGCACGCGGCTACGAAGGCGCTCAACGCCAGCGCAGTCATCAGATTGAGTTTTCTCATTGGCATATTCGGCTCAGCCATCCCTTAACCAGTCGATCCATCAACTCCAGACTCTCGCGATACGCGGCCTCGTCAAGGCCATGCGGATCGGCGACATCCGAATTTTCCCAATTACCGAGCGCGTACACCTTGCCGTGCGCGGTCGGTTCGATACGCTCGACGGCGAGCACCTGGTGGCGCTCCGTCACGAGCACGAGGTCCGCTTTGCGCACGAGGCGGCGCGTGAGGCGGCGCGAGCGATGCTCGCCCACCTCCACGCCGCGCTCGGTGAGCAGGCGTTGCATCACCGGGTCCATGTCCTCGCCTTCCAGCGCGCGCAAACCCGCCGAGTGAAACGTGCCTGCACGTTCCCCCGCCTGCTCGCGAAAGCGCGTGCGAAAGAGCTGTTCCGCCGCGGGCGAGCGGCAGACATTTGCATGGCAGACGATCAATACGTCCTTGAACATGGCCCAGTGGCTCCTCAGGGTTCCTGATTCCCTGCGTAAAACGCAGGCGCTTGAAGGCTGCTACGCCGTGACGCGCGTCTGCGCGGCGGCTTCTGCACGCGTGCGGCCAGCCTGCGACGCGCTCGCGCGGCCCACCGCGTGATATTCGATGCCGAGCTCCTGCAGCGCGAGCGGATCGTAGAGATTGCGCCCGTCGAACACGATCGGCGTCTTCAACTGCTCCTTGAGCGTCTCGAAGTCCGGCGCCTTGAACACCTTCCACTCCGTGGCGACCAACAGTGCGTCCGCGCCGTTGGCGGCTTCCATGGCGTCCTGCACGTAGGCGAGGCGCTCGAGCTGCTCGGGCGTCTTTGCCAGATCGAGCGCGAGCACGCGCTGCGCTTCTTCCATGGCAACCGGGTCGTAGGCCACCACGCGCGCGCCGCGCGCGAGCAGCTCGGCGATCAGCGTGCGGCTCGGCGCTTCGCGCATGTCGTCGGTATTGGGCTTGAACGCGAGACCCCAGAGGCCGAAGGTGCGGCCCGTGAGGTCGGAGCCGAAGCGCGTGACGATCTTCTGCGCGAGCACCTGCTTCTGCGCGTCGTTGACCGCTTCCACCGCGCGCAGGATCTGCAGCGGCTCGCCGAAATCCTCAGCCGTGCGCATCAGTGCCTTGACGTCCTTCGGGAAGCACGAGCCGCCATAGCCGCAGCCCGCATAGAGAAAGTCGTAGCCGATGCGCGGGTCCGAGCCGATGCCGCGACGCACGGCCTCGATGTCGGCGCCCACGCGGTCAGCGAGATTCGCGAGCTCGTTCATGAACGAGATGCGCGTGGCGAGCATGGCGTTGGCCGCGTACTTCGTGAATTCGGCGGAATGCACGTCCATGTAGAGCGTGCGCTCGTGATTGCGGTTGAACGGCGCGTACAGGCGCTTGATCAGCTCGCGCGCACGCTCGCCTGGCACGTCGTCGTCGCAGCCCAGCACGATGCGGTCGGGGCGCGCGAAATCATCCACGGCGGCGCCCTCTTTCAGGAACTCGGGGTTCGAGACCACCGAGAACATGTGGCGCTCGCCGCGCTTGTGCAATTCGGAGGCGATCGCGTCGCGCACGAGCGCGGCGGTTCCCACCGGCACCGTCGACTTGTCGACGATCACCTTGAAGCCGCTCATGTGGCGGCCGATATTGCGCGCGGCCGCCAGCACGTATTGCAGATCGGCGGAGCCGTCTTCGTCGGGAGGCGTGCCCACCGCGATGAACTGCACGTCGCCATGCGCGACGGCCGCCTCGACGTCGGTCGAGAACGTGAGCCGGCGCGCGCGCCGGTTGCGCTCGATGATCTCGTGGAGGCCCGGCTCGTGAATCGGCACGACGCCTTGATTGAGCAGGTCGATTTTGCGCGGGTCGACGTCGAGACAGAACACGTCGTTGCCGATGTCGGCCAGACAGGCGCCCGTTACGAGACCCACATAACCGCTGCCAATGATCGTCAGATTCATGCCCACCTCAATTGTGATTGCCTGTTGGTGTCCGTCCGGGCCGCGCGGTCATGCGCAGCGCAATGCGTAGTGCATACGCACGCATATGCAAAGCGCGGACCCGGGTCGCTCAATATGCGTTCTGGCCTGCGAAGCCTTTCCACATGGTCATCGCCACGATCCGCAGATCGAGACCGAAGCTCCAGTGCTGCATGTAGTGCAGATCGAAACGCACACGGTCGCGCATTTTTTCCACGCGGTCGGTTTCGCCGCGGTAGCCGTTGACCTGCGCCCAGCCCGTAATGCCGGGCTTGATGCGATAGCGCGCCATGTAGCCGCGCACGAGGTCCTTGTAGATGTCGTCGTGCGCAAGCGCGTGCGGACGCGGCCCCACCACCGACATCTCGCCCTTGAGCACGTTGATGAATTGCGGCAGCTCGTCGAGGCTCGTGCGGCGCAGGAAGGCGCCCACGCGTGTGATGCGCGGGTCGTTGCGGCGCGCCTGCGTGACCTGGCCCGCCACTTCCGCGTGAACCTTCATCGAGCGGAACTTGTAGATCTCGAACTCGTTGCCGTCGAGCCCCTTGCGGCGCTGCTTGAAGAAGACCGGCCCATGCGAGGTCAGCTTCACGGCCAGCGAAATGACCGCCAGCAGCGGCGCGAGCGCCACCAGCACGGCGCCTGCAAAGGCGACGTCGAATACGCGCTTGGGCAGCACGCGCAGATCCGTGACCGGCGACGCCGCGAGATTGATGGCCGGCACGCCAAGCAGATCGACCACGGGCTGGCTGAAGAACGACAGGCTGCGCACGTCCGGAATGAAGCGGATGTTCACGAAGTCGTTGCGCAGCGCCATCACGATGCGATGGATCGTGCGCTCCTTCGTGATCGGCAGCGCGAGCCACATTTCGCGCACGTCGTGCTCGCGCACGTAGGCCAGCATGGCCTGCAGGTCGTGCTCGACGGGCACGCCATCGAGGCGCGCCTCGCCATCGGCGTCGCTGTTTTCGTCGAACACGAGCGCGGGATGAAAGCCCGCCTCGGGACGGCTCTTCATCTGCTCGATCAGGAAGCGCGAGCAGCGATGATCGCCCACCACGGCCACCGCCTTCTGGTTGTAGCCTTCGCGGCGCAGGCTGCGCAGCACCATGTGCACGAGTGTCTTCGAGACGATCAGCAACGCGACCGAAGCGACCACCCACCAGGCGAGCCACACGCGCGAAAGCGAATCGGCGCGGTGCACGCTGAACGACAGCAGAATGCCCGTGCACTCCACCGCGATCCACGCGGCGCACACGCGGGCCGCGAGCACGTAGAGCGACTTGCCGCGCCACGACTGGTAGATGCCGAAAGCCGGGAACATCCAGATCGCGAGCACGCAATTGAAGGCGAGCGCCACGCTCTCCATATCGGAGAGCGCCGCGAATTTACCGTGGTGCAGGGCGGCCGCGACCAGGGCGCCGGCGGCGATGGCGGCAAGATCGATGATTCTGGCTAGAACGCTCAGCATGTCCGGCACCTCGGGTTGGAAAAAAAGAATTGCAGCCACGCGCTACGCATCATGGCCGCCGCTTACAGGAATCAGGGAAAAGTGCACCGGGCTCGCCCGGCGCTGATGAATCGCATCCGAATAAACCCTAATAAAGCACGATAAAAATTGAATGCGCAACGCCAAAAAGTATCTCCAAATGTTTCGTTGCTAACGGTCTATTTTTTGTGTGATTTTTTCGGCAACGTTTTCCGGAAGTTGCGGCTGCAAGGGCTGCCGGTGCGCCACCAGAACGGCAAAATTTGCCGGACCGCGGGCGCCAGACCCCGATTAATTTTTGACCCGGCCGAAGCACTCCAGAAGCGGCACGCCATTTTTATTCGAATTTTTATTGGCGATGCATTGTGACGGATTCGTTATTTTTAATTTGATCTGAATATTTTCCGTTTTCTTCTTTACGAATCTATTTATATCGATTTTAAGCATGCTACAAATCGCAGAACCGAAACCCCTTTCAGGAGAGTGAGATGACGGATACGGGTTCCGCAACGACATCGGCACGCGTGGCCGATGCGCGCGCCGAATCGCGCAGCGCGCTGCAAGTCTGCCCTGTGGTGCTTGCAGGCGGCGCGGGCTCGCGGCTGTGGCCACTATCGCGCGAACAATACCCGAAGCAGATGATCAACCTCGTTGGCGAGCGTTCCTTGCTCGCGGATACGGCAGGCCGTCTCGACGCGCTCGCCGAACGCGTCACGCTCGCCGACAAGCTGATGATCGTCTGCAACGAGGAGCACCGCTTCACCACCGCCGACCAGGTTCGCGCGGCAGGCAAGGAAGCGCGCCTCATTCTCGAGCCGCTCGCGCGCGACACGGCGCCGGCGCTCACGATTGCCGCGCTGTCCGTAGTCGCCGAGCAGCAGGACGGCATTCTCGTGGTGATGCCCGCGGACCACGCGCTCGCGGACCTCGCGGCGTTCCACGCCGCCGTTGCCGATGGCGTGCGTCACGCGGCCAACGGCCAGATCGTGACGATGGGCATCGTGCCCACGCGCGCCGAGACGGGCTATGGCTACATCCACGTGGGCGAGCCGCTCGCGGCCGAAGACCAGGCCGGCGCACGGCGCTTGAACGGCTTCGTCGAGAAGCCCTACTTCGAGCTCGCGCAGCAATACGTCGCCTCGCAGCGCTACTGGTGGAACAGCGGCATCTTCATCATGCGCGCCAGCACGTGGCTCAAGGCCATTCGCCATTTCCAGCCCGCCATCTACGAGGCCTGCGCGGCCGCCGTGGAGCACGGCAAGGCCGACGGCGACTTCTTCCGTGTGGACAGCGAAGCATTTGCGCGCTCGCCGTCCAACTCGATCGACTATGCCGTGATGGAGCCGCTATCTGCCGACACCACCGTGGCCGGCGGCGTGGTCGTGCCGCTCGCCGCGGGCTGGACCGATCTCGGCTCGTGGGACACCGTCTGGCAAGTCGCCGCGAAGGACGATGCGGGCAACGTGGCCCAGGGCGAGGTGATGTTCGAAGGCGCAAGCGATACCTTCGCGCACTCGGACGGACGCCTGATCGCCTGCCTCGGCACCGAGAACCTGGTGGTGGTCGAAACCGCCGACGCCGTGCTCGTGGCCGACCGCTCGCGCGCCCAGGACGTGAAGAAGATCGTTCAGCGCCTGAAGTCGCAACGCCGCAGCGAAGCCGTCGCGCATCGTCTCGTGCATCGCCCGTGGGGCCACTACGACAGCGTCGACAGCGGCGAGCGCTTCCAGGTCAAGCGCATCGTGGTCGAACCTGGCGCGCGCCTGTCGCTGCAAATGCACCACCACCGCGCCGAGCACTGGGTCGTCGTGCGCGGCACGGCACTCGTCACGCGCGGCGACGAGCGCTTCATCGTTTCGGAAAACGAATCGGCCTACATTCCGCTGGGCGTGTCACACCGCCTCGAGAATCCGGGCAAGATGCCGCTCGAGATCATCGAGGTGCAGTCGGGCTCGTACCTCGGCGAAGACGACATCGTGCGTCTCGACGATCAGTACGGCCGGCAGTAACGTGGTGCAGTAAGGCGGTCAAAGGGGCGCCGTAGAGCGCCCCGCCGCCAACGCAGCAGACAGACAGTGGGAACACGGACGGAGACATCACTGGCGGCTGTAGCGGCGAACATTCGGGAGGTTCGAAGATTCAACCGCTACGGCCGCAAGTGCGAAGCCAGTGTGCAAGACAGCGATGAGTAACGTTCGCTCGACGGGCGATGCGACGACTACGACGGAAACGAAGCTGCGGAAGACGGGCGCAGGCGCCGGCGTGCGCCGGCTCTCAGCCCAGATGCGTTCTGAACCGCGAGATGTGGTGGCGGCGTTCGGCGCTGGCACTGCTTGCGGAGGAAGCATCGCGGACTTCGCCGCCACTGCGCCGCACGGTGCTCGAGGTATAGCGCTGCAACGGCGCGTTGTGCACGCTGCCGGCGGCATTCGTGGCAACGGCGGCGCTCACCGCAACAGCGGGCATGGCGCGCGTGACGACGGAACTCGGGGCATGCGGGAACGCCACGGACTGACCGTTAGCGGACGCGCTCACGCCGCCAGCAGAATCGCTGTCTGCGCCGCCAGGCATTTCACGCTCGATCCATTCACGCGCCCAGTCGAACGCGTAGTGCCGCGCCGCTTCGTCATCGCCGAACGGCGGCCCGATGAGGCCCGAGCGCTCCACGCGCTTGCCGTCCTTGAGGATTTCCACGGCCGCGCGATACATGTCGTTGCGCGCGGGCTCCACGCTCAACTGGATCTCATAGCCGCGCCAGTGCGCGATCTGCGCAGCTTGCGGCGTGGCGTTCGTCCACGGCGCATCGCCTTCGGCCTCGAGCGTCTCGTCGCTCACCACCGTGCGGCTGGCAACAGGCACGCTCGCGCTCGCGTCGGCAGGACGCGGCACGGCACCCGATCCGTGAGACGGTTGCGAGCGATGCGGCATGTGCTGCGCATGAGCCGGTCTGGCGGACTGCGTGAGGCCGTCGTCCAGACTCACGAGCTGACGCGTCATGCTCTCGATAGGGTTGGCGAGCGGCGCGTCGGCAACCGACGCGGGCGCCTGCCATGCCTCGGGGCTCTTCCAGTAGACCGCGGGCAGGCCATCGTCTTCGACGACTTCCTCGGCCACGGCAGCCACCGACTGGGCCGCCTGCGGGCTCTGCACGGCCACCTGAGGCTGCACGGGCTCGGGCACGTAGACGAAGCTGCGGCCACGCTGCACGAGCAGCTTGACGAGCTCGCCGAGCGTGCCGCTCACGTGCCATTCCTCGAAACGGCGACGGCAGGTCGGCCCGGAAGGATAGCGCGCGGGCAGACGCGACCAGGATTCACCGGTCGTCAAGATCCACAGCACAGCGTTCGCTACGACACGCGGCTCCGCGCGCGGGCGGCCGCGGCGGTTCAGCCGTATGGGAGGTTCATCGGATACGAGCGAGGACACCAGCATCCACTCGTCATCGCTCAGTTCTTCGAAATTCATGCTGTTCTCCACGCAGCCGGACCGGGGCTGCTGTGACGGAGCCTTCGCTCGCGGATCTTGCTGTCCGCGTTGGCGTGCTCGGTTGCACCATATGGTTATATGACATGTTCATTTGCTCCTCCGGCCGCACATTGGCAGTGCGTGTATTCACGGAAGTGACGCAAAGAACGTGGTCTCACTCGTGCAAGGGAGAATTTGTGCAGGAAGCATACCACCTGAGACCAGCCGATGAGGAGGGCGGTAATAAGTGTTACGGTTAGAAACAAAGTAACCCTTTGTGTGGCCCAGATTATGCGGGTTCGCACTTGCAAACTCGCTTGCGCTCCCCTCACGACTTCGAAAAGCCCTTGCGGCAAGGCCTTTTTCGCCCTTTCGCAAGTCCTTTGCTTTCCTTCCCCCAACAACTCGATGCGCCCTCGTGCATCCATCTCGTGCCAGACCCCGTCACGCTTCATGCAACTGGGCGCTTCGCCATGCATGCCGGCTATCCGGGCCGCCCTCTTCTCCGGCGACATCGTTGCCGCCCATCTTCCCCGTGGCTCTGTTGTGCCCGCAACAAGTGACACAGCGATGAAACACAGTCCTCCAGCGGGTTGCACCCGTCATTTCATGCCCCGCACATACGCGGCCACGCAGCAAAGGCCGCGCGGCGAATCCGTCTATAGTACGAGGGCCTCAGTGATCACACCGCTTGTTATCCAGGAGATTCGTGTATGCATACTTCAGCATTGCGCGGCGCCCGCGCCCTGATCGCCGCGACCGGTGTCGCCGCCGCTCTGCTTGCGCCGTGGAATGCGGCGCAAGCCCAGCTTGGCAACCTCCTCAACCAGGCAGGAGGCAGCGGCTCGACTTCGGGCGCGGGCGGCAGTCTGGGCAATCTCGGCGGCCTCGGCAGCACGCTTTCGGGCTCCTCGCTCACCTCGAGCAGCGTCGGCAACGTCACGGGCCTGCTTCAGTACTGCATCAAGAACAATTACCTCAATGCCGACTCTGCCAGCAGCGTGAAAGACTCGCTGCTCAGCAAGCTGCCCGGCGGCGCTGCCACCACGGACACCGGCTACGCGCAGGGCAGCAACGGCATCCTCACGGCCGGCAATGGCTCGCAACTCGACCTCTCCGGCAACGGCCTGAAAGAAGCGGCCACCAAACAGGTTTGCGACAAGATCCTGACCCAGGCGAAATCAATGCTTTAATAGAACGCGCGGGACCGCTACAAGCTCGGCCACGCCCGCGTGCACGCGCGAGGCGGCCGGCTTTTGCGGTCCAGAGATCTGTCCGACTGGGTCTGCCCGAAGGGGTCTGCCCGACCGGGTCTGCCCGACCGGGTCTGCCCGACCGGGTCTGACCCACTGGGTCACACTGAATGTGCGGTGCGGCGCAGAATTGCGCAATTTCCGTGCCGCGGCGCTTGAACACCAGCGGCGTTTGGGTGTCGAATGGGTTCACGCGGAATGCAAGTCACTGCCATGAACCAGCATCGAGTCTCCGTAGTGCCTTTCTTCGTCATGCTTTGCGCGCTTTGCGCGGGGCTTGCCGCCCTTCTCGTGCCGCACGTCGCGAAGGCGCAATCCCACGACGAACAGTTCGACTGCAAGTCGAACCCGCATGAATTCATTTCAACGCTGATTGCAGAAAAGTCCATCGACCCGACGCCGAGCCGGGTGGAAGCCAATTCGGTCAACGCATTCAGCCCCGTGCACGGCAGCCGGCTGAGCGCGTTCGGCTTTCCCATCTACGTCGTGCTCGGCTACGCGCACGACGACACGCTCTTCCATCGCGGCGCGGGCAAGGAGCTCGATGCGCCGCTCTATGGCGTCGTTGTCTCCGCCCCAGCGGAATCGGTCCGCACGCGTGTGCGCGAGGCCAATAGCGACGTCACCGTGCAATCGGTCGTGCCACTGCTGCTCACGGCCATCGTTTGCGGCGGCTGAGGCGTTCGCAAGAGCGGCCTGCACTCACGGTCCACGCGCGCGGTACACCGCTTCCCGGCCAGGTGAACAACGCCTGACGAGGATCGCTCAGGCGAAGAACGCCAATGCGCCCAGCACCACGCCCGCCGCGCCAACGCCCAGCGAAGTCCACAGCAGCCACTTGCTCCGCGTGAGCAGCGTAATTGCCGTGAGGGCGATCGAAATCTGAATCAGCGTGGTCGCCTGGGCCCAGCGATGGTGACCGTGCAGCAGGGCCTCGGCGCGCGCGTCGTCCTCGGCCACCTGCTTCTCGAGCGACTCCGCCTGCGCGCGAATGGGCTCCTTCTGCTTTCGATAGCGATCGACGTCGGCGGCAAAGCGGCGCTGCGCTTCGCTCGAGTTCGGCGTGAGCGCGGAAAGCGCAGCGCCCAATTCGGCGAGATTCTCCTTCTCGCCTTTCGCCTGGTAATACGCCCATTGATTCGCCGCTTCGGTCTTGCGAATCGCCGCTTCATTCTTATAGTAGAGCGCGAGATTTTCGCTGTTGCCGCTCTGGTAAGCGAGGATCGCGCCAATCGAAGCAAGTATCGCGGTCATCACCGCCATGCGGCCCGGAAACGGATCGCGCTCCCCATCGCCATGACCGCCGCGGCCGGCGGCCGCGTGCTCGACCGCGTGATCGTGCGGACCGTGCACTTCATAGTCTTCAGACATCCAACGACTCTCCGGTAACTCAGATACCTTCGCGCACGGTACATGCCTCACCGTGTTCTCGCGAAACGCTCAATTATCGTGAGCGCGGGCCGCTTGTCCAGTATCCGTTACGCATGTCACACAGAGAAAGGGAAACGTATTAATTGCCAATTTAATTGAAAGCTCATTGTTCGGCGAAAATGATCTTGCAAATATGAAAAAAGCCCATTCGGCTTTATTCTTGCCATCGTCCCTTTTTCATAGCTTCTTCCATCATTCCGAGCGTCAATGCGTGGCCGCCCAACATTTCGCGCGTCCGGGCACTAAACGGAGACTTCACCACTGCCGCCAGAAACGAGCCAATGCCAAGCTTCTCAGAGGGGTAGTAGTCGTGGAGATCGAAGCTGGTCATATCGATGTTGAACTGCTCAGCCCACTGTTTGAGCAATCGGTCGATGTGCGGCGGGTTCATGTCCAGATCGTGGTAAAGGTCCACGTCACGCGTGAGATCCAGCTTGCCGATCAGCGGCTCGCCGGCCTCCTTCCTGATGAACTCCTCAAGCTCAGTCCAGGCATCCACCATTACAGACGATCCTCAGGTTTTGCGAGCTGGTTATAGGCGACAACCGAACGGTAGAGAATGGTCGAAACATCGGTCGCCAAGATAACCCAGCCTACTCCAGGAATAGCGCGACCCACGAACGCGCCTAGACTCCGCGTGAACTTGATCCTCAGCAGGATGAGGCTCTTGAACGACGTCACCGTTGGTAAAACTCCTCGTTTGAATTCATAGGGCAGGAGACGGCGCGAAACGACTGAGGCTACCGAAGTCCCCTTGACCGCGCCCGCAAATTTGCTACGCGTTGGGATGTACCGCTGACCCAGTAGAACCATGCCGACGCCAACCACGTCATCGACGCCCAGTTGCTTGCAAGTCTCATCTACAACGACGAGAAAAACAATTCTGATGGCGTTAGCCCTTCGTGAATTCCGTATTGGTAAGTATTGCTCATATATGAAGATGCCGCCATTCAATGTGGATATATTTAGACGCGAAACTGATCGACAGCTTACACGCCCTCTACCACCATGCACACGTATCTACATCATGTATTCGAGAAGACTGTCACGTGCGATCAAGCCGATCCAACACCCCCTGGCCCACGGCTTGCCATCGCACGCAGCGACTGAATGAAAACGGCCCGCGCCATCCCCGCACGAAGAGCGGAAACGGCGCGGGCCGCAATGCGCACCACGCGCGAGCGTTCAACCACCCAGGTAGGCGCGCTTGATATTGTCGTTCGCGAGCAGATTCTCGGCGCTATCGGCGAGCACCACGCGCCCCGTTTCGAGCACGTAGCCGCGATCGGCCACATGAAGCGCCTTGTTCGCATTCTGCTCGACGAGGAACACCGTCACGCCCTCCTCGCGGATCGCGCGGATGATGTCGAAGATCTGCGCGATCACGAGCGGCGCGAGGCCGAGCGTGGGCTCGTCGAGCAGCAACAGGCGCGGCTTGCTCATCAGCGCGCGGCCGATCGCGAGCATCTGCTGCTCGCCGCCCGACATCGTGCCGGCGCGCTGCTTGGCGCGCTGGTTCAGACGCGGGAACAGCTTGAACACATGCTCGATGCCCGCGTCAATCTCGTGCTGCGAGGCGAAGAAGCCGCCCATCTGCAGATTCTCGAGCACCGTGAGGCTCGGAAACACGCGGCGGCCTTCCGGCGAGATCGCCATGCCCTTGCGCATGATCTCGTGCGTGGACTTGCGCGTGATGTCCTCGCCTTCGAACGTCACGCGCCCCGACGAGGCGCGCGGCGTGCCGCACACCGTCATCATGAGCGTGGTCTTGCCGGCGCCGTTGCTGCCGATCAGCGTGACGATCTCGCCCTTGTTCACTTCGATCGACACGCCCGCCAGCGCTTCGACCGCGCCATAGTGGGTATGGACCTTTTCCAGCTTCAGCATCAGTCCTCTCCGAGATAGGCCTTGATCACGCGCGCGTCGTTGCGCACTTCGTCGGGCAGGCCGATCATGATCGGCTTGCCGTGCTCCATCACGAGGATGCGGTCCGAGACACCCATCACGAGGCTCATGTCGTGCTCGATCAGGAGTACCGAGATTCCGAACTCGTTGCGCAGGCCGTCCACCATCTGCTGCAGCTCGATCTTCTCCTGCGGATTGAGGCCCGCCGCGGGTTCGTCGAGCATCAAGAGACGCGGATCGGTGATCATGCAGCGCGCGATTTCGAGGCGGCGCTGATGGCCGTACGAAAGCGTGCCCGCCTCGCGGTTGGCCACCGGCTTCAGGCCTACGCGCTCGAGCCAGTACGCGGCGCGCTCGAGCGCGGCGCGTTCGGCGCGGCGGTACGCGGGCGTCGCGAACAGGCCGCTCAGCATGTTGCGGTTCACCTTCAGGTGCTGCGCGACCATCAGGTTCTCCAGCACCGTGAGCTGCTTGAAGAGACGAATATTCTGGAACGTGCGCACGAGGCCGCGGCGCGCGACCTGATGGCTCGGCTGGCCAGTAATGGCGTGGCCGTCGAGCACGATGTCACCGGCGCTCGGCTTGTAGAAACCGCCTACGCAGTTGAACACCGTGGTCTTGCCCGCGCCGTTCGGGCCGATGATCGCGAACACCTCGTTCGGACGCACGTCGAAGTCGATGCCGTCCACGGCCAGCAGACCGCCGAAGCGCATCTGCAGGCCCGCTACTTTCAACAACGCTTGTGCGCTCATTGCGGCAACTCCACGTGCGGACGGCTTGCGGGCAAGAGGCCCTGCGGACGCCACATCATCATCAGCACCATCACCAGGCCGAAAATCAGCATGCGGTACTCGGCAAAGCCGCGCGCGACTTCGGGCAGCACCGTGAGCAGGATGGCCGCGAGCACCACGCCCAGTTGCGAGCCCATGCCGCCCAGCACCACCACGGCGAGAATCAGCGCCGACTCGATGAAGGTGAACGACTCGGGCGTGACGAGCCCCTGACGCGCCGCGAAGAACGCGCCCGCGAGACCCGCGAACGATGCGCCCAGCGTGAACGCCGAGAGCTTGATGCGCGTGGGATTCAAACCCAGCGAGCGGCACGCGATCTCGTCTTCGCGCAGCGCCTCCCAGGCGCGGCCCATCGGCATGCGCAGCAGACGGCTCGTGACGAACAGCGTGAACGCCACCAGCACCAGCGCGAGCAGGTACAGGAAGATCACCATGTGCTCGCCGCTGTATTCGATGCCGATCAGTTCGTTGAACGTCTTCGCGCCTTCCACGCTCGCGTGGCGGGCCATCTCGAAGCCGAACACGGTGGGCTTCGGAATGCTGGAGATGCCGTCCGGGCCGCCCGTGATGCTCGTGAGGTTATTGAGCAAGAGGCGGATGATCTCGCCGAAGCCGAGCGTCACGATGGCGAGATAGTCGCCGCGCAGGCGCAGCACCGGGAAGCCGAGCACGAAGCCGAAGGTGGCCGAGGCCAGCGCCGCGAGCGGCAGGCATTCCCAGAACGTGAAGCCGAAGTACTGGTTGAGCAGCGCATACGTGTAGCCGCCCACCGCGTAGAAGCCCACATAGCCCAAGTCGAGCAGGCCCGCGAAGCCCACCACGATATTGAGGCCCAGGCCGAGAATCACGTAGATGAGCGCGAGCGTGGCTACATCCACCGCGCCGCGCGAGCCCATGAACGGAAACACCGCACCAAACGCGAGCAGCACCCAGATGGCCGTGCGCTGCTGGCGCGCGCCGAGCGTGGGCGCTTTGGGCAAGCGCACCGTACTCGTTGCGCGTACCAGCATCGGCTTGATGAGCTGGAATACGAACACGAGCGCGGCGGCAATCCACACGGGACGCCAGTGCTGGTGCAGCACGACCTGATAGCCGTCGAGCGTGAGCTGCAGGCCGAGGATGGGTGCGGTGAGGATGATCGTCGCGACGGCCGCGGCGAGCGCGCCCTTCACGGTCTGCGACGACGACTGGCCTTCTGCGGCCATGCGAACCGAAACAGTCTGACTCATTTCGACCTCACACCTTTTCGACGTCCGGCTTGCCAAGCAGGCCGGTGGGACGGAACAAGAGCACGAGCACGAGCAGGCCGAAGGCCACGACGTCCTTGTACTCGGCCGGCATGTAGCCCGCTGCGAACGTTTCGGCGAGACCGAGCAGCACGCCGCCGAGCATCGCGCCCGGAATGCTGCCGATGCCGCCGAGCACCGCGGCGGTGAACGCCTTGATGCCCGCGATGAAGCCGATATACGGGTTGAGCTTGCCGATCGTGAGGCCGATCAGCACGCCGCCCACGGCCGCGAGCATCGCACCGAGCACGAACGTGAACGAGATCACGCGGTTCGTGTCGATGCCGAGCAGGTTGGCCATTTTCATGTCCTCGGCGCAGGCGCGGCAGGCGCGGCCCATGCGCG
Organism: Paraburkholderia oxyphila NBRC 105797; assembly: GCF_000685075.1. Lineage (GTDB taxonomy): Bacteria > Pseudomonadota > Gammaproteobacteria > Burkholderiales > Burkholderiaceae > Paraburkholderia > Paraburkholderia oxyphila. The sequence continues at coordinate 149,546 of NZ_BAYD01000012.1, read as the reverse complement.
AGCGCGAGATGAACAGCGTGAGCGCGATCATCAGCACGAGCGTCACGCCGACGATCAGCATGCGCGCATACGGAATCGTCACTTCGAAGCTGCCGCCCATGTTGAAGTCGAGCGCGCCGGAGATGAGCTCCGGCACCGAGACGTCGCGCGCGCCTTGCCCGATCTGCACGTAGTTCTGCAAAAAGATGGACATGCCGATCGCGGAAATGAGCGGCACGAGGCGCGGCCCGCCGCGCAGCGGCCGATACGCGACGCGCTCGACCGCAAAACCGTAGAGCCCGGTCACCAGCACCGAGACGATGAGCGCCGCGCCCAGCACGAGCGGCAGCGGATAGCCCGCCGAGGTGCCGATTGCCGTGAGCGTGACGAGGCCCACATAGGCGCCGATCATGTAGATCTCGCCGTGAGCGAAGTTGATCATGCCGATGATGCCGTAGACCATCGTGTAGCCGATGGCGATCAGCGCATAGATCGCACCCAGCGTGAGCCCGTTGACGAGCTGCTGGGTGAACTGCGGAAGAAAATCATTCATGCCTTAAGCCCCGCGGCAGTGAAGCCGATGAGAGAGCCTTGAAACCGTGCCGATCTGGTTGATTTTGTTGCGCGCACAACTGATGCGAGACAGACTCCACGCCCCGCCATGGCGGCGGGGCGTGCGCAGCGTGCGGCGCCGGGATCAGTTCGCGGCAGTCTTGGTGGCGTCCTTGTGCCACGTGTAGACGACGAAGCGGAACGACTTCAGGTCGCCCTGAGCGTCGTACTCCACCTTGCCGATCGGCGTGTTGAAGGCGTTCTTGTGCAGGTAGGCGGCAACCTTGGTCGGGTCGGTGCTCTTCGCGCCCGCGATGCCGTCGGCGATCACTTCGACCGCAGCATAAGAAGGCATCTGGAACGGACCGTTCGGGTCGCGCTTGGCGTCGGCGAAGGCCTTCACGAGCTTTGCGTTGGCCGGGTCGGAAGCGAAGTCGGCGGGCAGCGTGACGAGCATGCCTTCCGAAGCCGGGCCGGCAATGGCGGTCACGTCCTTGTTGCCCACGCCTTCCGGTCCCATGAACGTGGCCTTCACGCCCTGTTCACGCGACTGGCGCATCAGGAGACCCATTTCCGGGTGATAGCCGCCGAAGTAGACGAAGTCCACGCCCTGCGACTTGAGCTTGGTGACGACTGCCGAGTAGTCCGAATCGCCTGCGTTGATGCCTTCGAATATGACAACGGGAATGTGCGCCTTGTCGAGCGCGGCCTTCACCGAGGTGGCGATGCCCTGGCCGTACGACTGCTTGTCGTGCAGGATCGCGACCTTCTTCGGCTTGACCTTGTTGATGATGTAGGCGGCGGCAGCCGGACCTTGCTGGTCGTCGCGGCCGATGGTGCGGAAGATGTACTGGCGCTTCTTGCCTTCGGTGAGCTGCGGCGCGGTTGCCGACGGCGTGATCATCACCACGCCTTCGTTCTCGTAGATGTCCGAAGCGGGAATCGTCGAGCCCGAGCAGACGTGGCCGACCACGTACTGGATGTGCTGCGAGACGATCTTGTTCGCGACCGCGACGGCCTGCTTCGGCTCGCACGAGTCGTCCATCAGGACCGCTTCGAGCTTGTTGCCGTTCACGCCGCCGGCGGCGTTGATCTGTTCGATTGCGGTCAGGGCGCCCGCCTTGACCATGTCGCCGTACTGGGCAACCGGGCCGCTGAACGGGCCGGCAATGGCGATCTTCACGGTGTCGGCGTTCGCAGCTGCGCCAAAGGCAAGCAGCGCGGCGGCCACGGAAAAGGAAGTCAGGCGGTTAAGGCGGGACAACGGCGTCATCAGGAGCTCCTCGATTGTTTTCGGGTCAACCGGGCAGACGGGTTGACCTGCGCAAACGAACACGAACAGCACCCCAAGGACTTCGACGGGGAGGACAACAAGGACGGGCCAAAAGACAAAAGACGCAACGGGGCCCGGCATGTATCGGCCGCCTGGTAGCGGCTTCAGTTCGGAGAGACTGTGGGTACAGCCTCTATTGCGCAAGCGATCCGCCTGCCCCGTTCACTGCATTTCAAACCGGAAAGGTGGTCCGGCCAAAATCAGCGACCCGCGGATGCTATCAATAAACCCGCCCTTTCCGCAACCGAGGGTTTTTTCGGATATCGATAGGTATATTGATCCCTGTCAATTGACGAAAACCACCCGGAAGCGGCCGAAAACCCTTGAAAAATCGGTGCGGAAAGGGGTTCGAAGTCGCGGCGCGGCGGCAGGAGGCCCGTCCGGCGGACGGTCTGGAAAATTCATTTCCAATGCGAAATTTGGATTATTAACCACCCTTTCCACGAAACCTCATGAGGGCCTCATCGAATATATTTATTCTGATGCCGCATCATTTTAACGATCCGCGAAATCTCTCCCGAAAGCGCATCTTCATGATAGTACTAACCCTAAATGCAAACTGCGCCAACCCATTGATTTTATTCGCAAAAATTACATTTTCATTTCAATCGGGCGCTGCAGAACCGCATAATCCGGCCATGATCTCGCCGCATGCGCGGCTTTCATTATTTCCAATCCGAAACCAGGAAAACTTCCAGCATTCCGCCGATTTTTCCCAAAAATCGCCGATACGATTTAACGCTCGCCGCCACGACACCGTCGCATCCATGCACCACTCGCGCCCGGCGCGTTCCGGACCCATGAAAGGCGATGGTATGCTCGCTGCCTTGCCGCCGGCCTGATGCGCACCATCGGCACCCAACGCGGCGCACGGCGTGCAGAGCAGCGCCGCGCGCGTCCGGTGGCGCTGCCGCGCCCCGCGGCCCACACCCGTCCAGAACCGAAAGAACCGACCATTCGGGGGAGATCAAAGAGAATGAAGAGCTTCACGCAAGCCGCCAAGGCCGCCACCCTTACCCTGATCGCCGGCGCCGCCGCGCTCACGTTCGCCACCGGCGCCGCACAAGCGGCCGAGACCGCGACCGTGGAAGTGCTGTCGATCGTCGAGCACCCCGCGCTGGACGCGATTCGCGACGGCGTGCGCGACGAGCTGAAGGCCGCCGGCTACGACGCCGGCAAGAACCTCAAGTGGGAATACCAGAGCGCGCAGGGCAACACCGGCACGGCCGCGCAGATCGCCCGCAAGTTCGTGGGCGACAACCCGAGCGCGATCGTCGCGATCGCCACGCCTTCGGCACAGGCCGTTGTGGCTGCAACGAAGACCGTGCCCGTGGTCTACTCGGGCGTGACTGACCCGGTCGCCGCACAGCTCGTGAAGACGTGGGCGCCGAGCGGCACGAACGTGACCGGCGTGTCCGACAAGCTCCCGCTCGACAAGCAAATCGCGCTGATCAAGCGCGTGGTGCCGAACGCGAAGAACGTGGGCATGGTCTACAACCCCGGCGAAGCGAACTCGGTCGTGGTCGTCAAGCAGCTCAAGACGCTGCTCGCACAGCAGGGCATGACGCTCAAGGAAGCGGCCGCGCCGCGCACCGTGGACATCGGCCCGGCGGCGAAGAGCCTGATCGGCAAGGTCGACGTGATCTACACGAACACCGACAACAACGTCGTCTCGGCCTACGAGGCGCTCGTGAAAGTGGCCGACGACGCGAAGATTCCGCTCGTCGCCGCCGATACGGACAGCGTGAAGCGCGGCGCGGTCGCGGCGCTCGGCATCGACTACAGCGACCTCGGCCATCAGACCGGCAAGGTGGTCGTGCGCATCCTGAAGGGCGAGAAGCCCGGCGCGATCGCATCGGAAACCAGCAACAAGCTGCAACTGTACGTGAACCCGGCCGCCGCGCAGAAGCAAGGCGTGAAGCTCTCCGACGACCTGCTCAAGGATGCCACGACGGTCGTGAAGTAAAGCGCAACGTTACCGCGTGACAGCGCGCGGGCCGTCGCGTCATGGCAATGCGCTCGCCCCGCGCGGCGCGTTGCCGATCGGAAACGGCGTGGCAATACCGCCGGGAAACCGCGGAAGCACGCCGCCGGAACGCGACACATAAGCGCGCCACACAAGCACGCCGCAACAGCACAACGCAAAAAAGACGCAACAACGCAGTCGAGCCGTAAAAAAAACGTACCGGCCCAGAACGGGCCCCGTGCCCGCAGGCACGCGCCGCCTCACCCAGGCTGCGCGTGCCTGCGGCGACCGATCCGGCGCAGCGACCACGACCCGCGCGCTGGAGACCGCAACAGGATTTCCCATGTCCCTCTACTCGCTACTGGGCGCGCTCGAGATCGGCCTGATCTTCAGCCTCGTCGCCCTCGGGGTGCTGATCTCGTTTCGCATCCTCAACTTCCCCGACCTCACCGTCGACGGCAGCTTCCCGCTGGGCGGCGCCGTTGCCGCCACGCTGATCGCCAATGGCCACGATCCCTTTCTCGCGACCTTCTGCGCGATGCTCGCGGGAGCGCTCGCGGGTTTCATCACCGGCTGGCTCAACGTGCGCCTGAAGATCATGGACCTGCTCGCCAGCATTCTCATGATGATCGCGCTCTACTCGATCAACCTGCGCGTGATGGGCGCGCCGAACGTGCCGCTCATCTCCGAGGCCACCGTCTTCACGATGATCCAGCCCGCGTGGCTGCCCGATTACGTGCTGCGCCCGCTCGCGCTACTCGTCGTGGTGCTCGCGGCCAAGTTCGGCGTGGACTGGTTCTTCTCCTCGCAATACGGCCTCGCGCTGCGCGCGACGGGGGCCAACCCGCGCATGGCGCGCGCCCAGGGCATCGCCACGGGCCGCGCGACGCTCGCCGGCATGGCGCTCTCCAATGCGCTCGTGGCGCTCGCCGGATCGCTCTTCGCGCAGACGCAAGGCGGCTCGGACATCTCGATGGGCATCGGCACCATCGTGATCGGGCTGGCCGCGGTCATCATCGGCGAAAGCATTCTGCCCGCACGCCGCCTCGTGCTCACGACGCTCGCAGCCGTGCTCGGCGCGATTCTCTACCGCTTCTTCATCGCGCTCGCGCTCAATAGCGACTTCATCGGCCTGAAGGCTCAGGACCTGAATCTGGTCACGGCCGTGCTCGTGACGATTGCGCTCGTGCTGCCCGCCACGCGCAAGAAACTCTTCGCCCGCAAGAACGGGAGGGCCTAAGCGATGCTCAGCGCACAAGACCTCAAACTGACTTTCAACCCCGGCACGCCGATCGAAACACGCGCGCTGCGCGGGCTCACGCTCGAGATTCCCACGGGCCAGTTCGTGGCCGTGATCGGCTCGAACGGTGCGGGCAAGTCCACCTTCCTGAACGCCATCAGCGGCGACCAGATGTTGGATAGCGGCAAGATCACCATCGACGGCAACGACGTCACGAAGAAGCAGGCATGGGACCGCGCACATCTCGTCGCGCGTGTGTTTCAGGACCCGATGGCGGGCACCTGCGAGGCGCTCACGATCGAGGAGAACATGGCGCTTGCGATGGCGCGCGGCAAGCGCCGCGGCTTCGGCCCGTCGCTCAAAAAGCAGGATCGCGAACTGTTCCGCGCCAAGCTGAGCCTGCTGAATCTCGGCCTGGAAAACCGCCTGACCGACCGCATCGGCCTGCTCTCGGGCGGCCAGCGCCAGGCCGTGAGCCTGCTGATGGCCTCGCTCCAGCCCTCGCGCATCCTGCTGCTCGACGAGCACACGGCGGCGCTCGATCCGAAGACGGCCGCCTTCGTGCTGGAGTTGACCGCACGCATCGTGGAGGAGGCGAAGCTCACCACCATGATGGTCACGCACAGCATGCGCCAGGCGCTGGACTACGGCCAGCGCACCGTGATGCTGCACCAGGGGCAGGTGGTGCTGGACGTGTCCGGCGATGCACGCCGGGGTCTCGATGTGCCTGACCTGCTGCGCATGTTCGAGCAGACGCGCCACGAGAAGCTCGACGACGACGCGCTGCTGCTGGGCTGAGCGCCGGCACGCGCCAAATGCAAAAACCCGCCCCCCCCGGTTGGCGGGTTACTCATTTCCAGGCAATTATTCTGGATCCCGAACAAAATTCCGGTAGGCCAGTGGGCCAGTGGGCCAGTGGGCCAGTGGGCCAGTGGGCCGGTGGGCCGGCGGGCCGGCGCGGCCAACTCGGGGCCGGTTTCAGGCGGACTTCGAATACTTGAAGGTACCCTGCGCGCTTGCGATCAACAAGCGGTCGTCCACCCAAGCCTCCGCGCGCGCGAAGAAAATCGACCGGCCGCCGCGCTCCAGAAAGCCCTTGGCGCGCACGAACTGCCCTAGCCCCTTGTCGAGATAGTTGGTGGTGAGCGAGAGCGTAAAGCCGTGGCGCTTGGGTGCGTCGGGCTCCGCGAACAGGCCCGCATAGCCCGCCGCCGCATCGAGCAGCGTGGCGATCGCGCCGCCTTGCAACACGCCCTGGCGGTTGAGCTTCGAGGCGTCGATCGGCATGAGCAGCTCCGCGTATCCCTCGCGCCACTGCGCAACGCTCACGCCGAGCGTTTCGAGGAACGGATTGTCGACGGCGAATTGCGGCATGCTGCGGTCTCCTTGATGATGTCGATGTACGGTGTCGATGTACGGTGTCGATGCGGCCCGGCGCCTTGCGCACGCCATTCGCGCGCGGGCCACGCCACGCCACGCCGCGCCGCGCCGCGCCAAGCCAAGCCGAGCCAAGCGAGGCCGGAACCGGAGCCGGAGCCGGAGCCGGAGCCGGAGCCGGAGCCGGAGCCGGAGCCGGAGCCGGAGCCGGAGCCGGAGCCGGAGCCGGCAGTCGATTATAGGACGCAGCCCCCGGCACCGCAGCGCCCCCTCACCCAACTGTGCACTGTTCAGAGAAAATCCGCGCAACTGTACATGGTTTTATATGCGGCCCGGAAGAACACTATACTTTTCCCCGCCGCCCACGTGCGCGCATTTCTCCCCAGCACCGCAAAGGAACCCATCATGACCGACAACACGCGCCCCACCGACTCCCTGACCCAGCAACGGGCGGCGGCGGCCGCCGCGGCGTTGCCGGTCTCCTGCCCGAGCGTGAATCCGCTCTCGAGCATCCTGCCCGAGGAGCCGCTGCTCATGATGGGCGCAGGCCCCGTGCCCATTCCGGACGCCGTCGCGAAGGCCAACTCGGTCGTCATCAATCACCTCGGCGACACCATGGCGCGCGTCATCGACCAGGTGAAGACCATGGCGCGCTACGTGTTCCAGACGCGCTCGAACTGGGTGCTCGGCGTGGCCGGCCCAGGCTCGGCGGCCATGGAAATGGCGGTCTCGAATCTCGCCTGGCCGGGCACGCGCGTGCTCTCCATCGTGAACGGCTTCTTCAGCGCGCGGATGGCGGAGATGGCGCGGCGCGTCGGCGCCGAGGTCGCCACGCTCGAGGTGGCCGACCGCGAGATCGTCTCGCTCGACGCGCTCGCGCGGGCCATCGAGCGCACGCGCCCCGAGATCGTCACCGTGGTGCACGGCGAGACGTCCAACACGGTCTGGAACCGCCAGTTGCAGGACATCGTGCGCGTCGCGAAGACCGTGGGCGCGCTCGTCGTCGTGGACGCGGTCTGCACGCTGAGCACGATGCCGCTCGACATGGACGCTTGGGGCATCGACGTGGTGATCACCGGCGGCCAGAAGGGGCTCTCGTCGATCCCCGGCGTCTCGCTGATCGCGTTTTCCGACGCCGCGTGGGAACGCGTGCGCGAGCGCACCGTGCCCAACACGCATTGGTGTCTCGACGCCATCCTCGCCGAGAACTTCTGGCACAACGCAGGCTATCACTACACCGCGCCCGTCTCGGGCGTGCTCGCACTGCACGAGGCGTTGCGGCTCGTCTGCACGGAGACGCTCGAAAAGCGCTTCGCGCGGCATCAGCGCTGCTCGCTCGCGCTGCAGAGCGGCGTAACGGCGCTCGGCCTCGAGCTCTATACGCCCGAAGCGTGCCGTCTGAACTCCGTGGTCGGCATCGCGTTGCCCGCGAGCGTCACGCCGCGCGACGTATGCAACCATATCTCGCGGCAGTATCAGGTGGAGATTGCCGGTTCGTTCGGACTCCCCATCGTGCGCATCGGGCAGATGGGCGAGCAATGCCGCGAGCACCATTTGTTTCGCACCGTGCACGCGCTCGGGCGCACGATGTGCGACCTGGGCGCAGACGTGGATCTGCCTGCCGGTGTGGCCGCGCTCGAAGAGTCGCTTTCGGCGGCCGGGCACCGCTGAACGAAGCCGCGCGCCCCGGGCGGGGCGCGACTGGCAATGCGTTTCTGACCGGGCACCCCGGGCGGAGCGCGACCGGCGGAGCGTTTCAGACCAGGCGGCCCGCCACCACCGGGCCGCGCCCTACGCGCGACGTGCCCGCACGCAGAGAAACGCGGGCGCCAGCGCAAGCTCCGCATGGAGCCTGGGCGCGACCGCCTTCATCTCCGGCTGCGGCAGCGGCTCGACCAGCTGCTCGATCGCCCAGCCGTTCGCGGTGAGCGCATTGACGATGTCGGCGAGCGGGCGGCGATATGCCTCCACGTAGGGCTTGGGCTCCCCGAAGCCGCCCCAGTGCAGCCCAAAGCGCGTGGTCTCGAAGTACGAGCGGCCGCCGCGCGTGCGGGTGTCGATCCAGTCGCGCATGGGATGCGCCATCGAAAACACCAGCAGCGCGCCGGGCCTAGCCACGCGCCGGAACTCGGCGAAGGTGGGCGCGAGGTGCTCCACATAGTCGAGCGCGAGCGAGCAGACGATGCGGTCGAACTGCGCGTCGGCGAGCCACGTGAGCGGCTGGCCCAGATCGCCTTGCGTCACCTCCACCGGCAGGCCCGCGCAACGCGACTTCGCCAGCTCGACCATCGCAGGCGTCACGTCGAATGCATGCACCTGCGCCCCCGCACGCGCCAGCTCGGTGCTGACGATGCCGGGCCCACAACCCGCATCGAGCACGCTGAGCCCCGCCACCTCACCGAGCAGCGCGGCAGTGGCTGGGCGTTCGTAGAGTGCGTTGTGCGGCTTTTCCGGCGCGATTTGCGCGTAACGCTGCGCGAACTGCGTGTAGTTCGCGCGGCCGGGCAGCTCGGGCGCGGCGCTCGCGCCGGACACCGGCTCGATGTGAGCGTCGGACGTGGAAGCAGCGCTATCGTGAGGGACTTTGTCGTTTGAGTCGTTCTGCATGCTGGCGTGACGGCGGTAAGCGAAAGCGCTATTGTCCCGCGTTTTTTCCAACATTGCGCACACTCAGTTCCAGCCCCCGCTTCACGCGCGCGATATCCACCCCGCCCGCGCCCGGCACATCGGCGAGCGGCATGAAGCGCGCGGGCGTGTGCAGCAGATAGGCCTGCAACTCGTCGATCACGATGCGGTCCGATGGGTCGTAGCCCATGCTCGTCAGCTCTTCGGTGAGCGCCTCGCGCTCCGTGTAGGTCAGTTGGTGCCACCAGAATGTGCGGCAGGCCTCGGCATAGGCCGGGTCGGAGAAGTAGCGCCAGTGCCCGAGCTCGTGGCTCAGGATTGCCGCGCGCACCTCGGTGTCGATCACCTCTCCCGCGGGCCCCGTTCCCGTGCCCGGAATCGTGACGAGGAAATCATGCGCCGACGCGGCCTGCCACGTCATCCCGCCCTCGCCCGTCTCCTGCCGAATGAGGCCCCATTGCGCGAGCAGCGTCTGCAACGCGCGCTCGCCTTCGGTCAGGCTCACGTGCTGCCGCTGCGCCACGTCGAAGAACTGCGCAATCCGCGCCGTGCTGAAATTGTTGCCCGCCGTGAGGCCCGCCGGATCTTCGCCGAAGCGGCGCGCACTCGCGACAATGGCGTTCATCGACACCACGCGATCGCGCGGCATGTCGCGCCGCTCCACCAGCGCCACAATACGCGAGAACATTGCGCCCTGCGCCGCGAGGCTCGGCGCGTGCAGCACGTACAGGCCGGGCTGGTCCGTGATGGCGTAAAGCCTCAGCGTCGGGCCCAGCGGCAATGCGCCGGCAAGCTGCGCGAGCGGCAAGTGCACGACCGCCGGATGGGGCGCGAACGCGTCGGCGAGCTGGGCGCTCAACGCGCCCGCGGACATCGGCGTGCCAGCCGCGATCCCATGGGACGTCACGAGACCGGCGCACAGGCACACCAACGTTGCGTGCGCAACGTTCGCGATACCCATGCGCGGGCGCGGCACGCCACCCGGCAATCCGCTGGACATGCGCAAGAGCGGCACGGAGTTCAGTCGGTGACGGTCACGATCGTCACGCGGCGATTTTCCGGCGCCGCCGGATTGCGCGTATTGAGCGGCTCGCTCGAGCCCTTGCCCACCGCACTCAAGCGCTCCGCCGCAATGCCGTCCTGCTGCGTGAGGTAGTCGACCACGGCCTGGGCACGTTGCTGCGAGAGCGTCATGTTCGCGTCGGCATTGCCGCGCGGGTCGGCATGGCCCTCCACGCGGAACCGGTAGGCGGAGAGCTTGTCGGATTGCAACGCACGCGCGACCTTGTCGAGCGCGCCACGCGCCGTGCTCGTGAGGTCCGTGGAATTCGTGGCGAAAGTAATCAGCATTTGCGCCGACGGGGCCTTTTCAGGCCGCTTGGCCTTTGCCGACATCGCGCCCGGCTGCTGATTCGACAGCACGAAGCCGCGCGTGAGCACGTCGCCGGTCGTCTCGTTCGGCGTGAGCGCATTGGTGATGGATTGCTCGGTGATGTCCTTCTCTTTCATCACCTGCGCCTGGGCATGAGCGGGGGTCTGCATCGCGCCCGCGATCGCGACGGCGCAGCAGGCGAGCGCGGCGGGCCACACACGCCGCAACCGCGCTTGCGAGACATTCTTCGTGAAAGCCAACATGTCATCTCTCCATTGAATCCAATCTTGCGCCATGGCGCGGCCTGGCAATTGCGCAGCCTGTTTGAGCCTCAACCGTGGCGCAGCGCAATCGCCGTTCGCCACGGCGCCTGCGCGACGTCGAGCAGGTCCGCGAAACGCGGCCCATCGAGCAGTCCCGCGCCTATGCGCAGCGTTGCCGGCACCACGTCCGATCCTTCGCTCCACCACATGCTCTCGCCCACCGCCGCGTGGGTGGCCAGGCACTCGCCCAGCCCGACGCCGGGTTCTTCGCCCTCAGGCAGACAAGCATAACGCCAGGGCGCGCCGTCGTCCTGCCCGAATCCATCGAGCGCCGCCACCTGCTCATCGAAGCGCTCGAGATCGAAAGACGGCGCCAGCGTCGAAAGCGCGAGCCCGGTCGCCGCATCGAACCACGCTTGCGCGCTGCGCAGCCAGCCCGCGAGCAGCGCCTGCGCCATCGGCCGCGCGAGCGTGAACGGAAAATACCTGCCCACGCGGTCCACGCCCGGCATCAGCACGCCCACCCAGGCCTCCTCGCCGCACAGTTCCGCGCCCAGCGCGAAACTCCACACCGGCGCGTTCAGGTAGAGCGGCAACCACTGCGCGCCATAGCGCGAGCGCGCTTCGAGCATGCCGGCCTGGATGCTGCGATCCCACGGCTCGATAAACGCCGCCGGCAGCCGCCGCGCCACAAAATCGCCGTGCGTGCGCACCTTGCCGAAGAACCCCGTCTCGCTCATAGATGATCGGGACAACGGAACTGATCGATCATGCCGCGCCGGAACGGGTTCGTCACACTGCTCGCGTCCAGCTCGAGCTGCGCGTGCCGGCCATCCGAGACGAAATCGATCTTGAACCGGTCGGGCTGGCCCATCTGCTGCAATTGCGCCTTGTCCATCAGATGCAGGAGCGCCCACGGGCCGTCGGCGCGCGGCGCGTCGCCGTTGCCGGGCGGCGCGAATTCCACGTGCGCCTGCCCCGTACCCTTGCCGCTCGGCCACTGGAAGCCCATGCCCTCGTTCGCGCCCGGCTTGGCGACCCATTGCTGGCCATCCACGTCGAGCGTGAATTGCGTGATCGACGGATCGATCGCGATCGGCTTGACCGTGAAGCGCACCGAGACGTCACGCCCGCCCGCGCGGAACAGCGCATCGCGAATCTGCGCGGCACGTTGAAATTGCACGAGCACATCGTCTGGAATGCCAAGCGATTCCGTGCCCGGCCGCCAGCGCCACACGGGCCCCGACATGTCGACGAAGTTCTGCAGATTCTTCTGGAAGAAGTCGTCGATCAGGCCGCCCGGCGCGAGCAGGCGGCCGAAGTCGTCGGGCGCGGCGTCGCGCGTGGAGCTGCGCACGAGCGGATAGCGCCCGTCGAGCGCCTGCTTGCACAATTGCCCGACGTTCGCGAGCCAGAGCGCATTCAGGCGGGCGCGCTCGCCGCCCGCCATCAGCGCCGTGGCGCCGGTCGCCACGTCGTTCGCGACCGCCGCCAGCGGCGCGGGCGCGCCCTGCGAGGCGAGCTTGAGCTTGCCGATGGCGTCGCCGGGCGGCGGCGCCAGGCCCTGGCGGCGCGCGGTATCGGCGGCCTGGAGGTAGGTGGCCGCGTCCTTGAGCGCCGCGAGCTGCGTGTCGAGCGGCGACGGTCCTTGCGCACCGGGCTTGCCCACGAGGTCGTGCAGCGCCTGAAAATGCGCATCGACGGGATTGACCTGTGCAGGTGCACCGTTGGCCGTGTCGTCGGGGGCGTTGCCGAGCGCGCTTTCCAGCTTCTTCTTCATCGCCTCGATCTTGCCGTTGATGAGCGCCCCCGCCTGCCCACCTATGGTGCCGCCTTCGTTGATGCTGCCGAGCGTGGTCTCCTGCGCCGCCGCCACCATGACCGCGCGCAGCGGCGAGTCGGCATTGCCGAGCGCGTAGGCCACGCGCGCGCCCTTGTCCACGCCGTCGAACGGCACCACGTCGATATCGCCGAGCAGCGCGTCCCACTGGCGGATGTATTCGTCGTAGTAAAGCTGCGTCATCGCCGTCTTGAGGTCGTTGGCGGCCGCAGGCGTGAGCACCTGCTCGTCGCGGCCGAGCACCCAGTTGTCGCGCGCCACGTCGAGCACCGCGGCGTCGCGCAGCGTGAGGAACTTGCGATAGCCGGCGAGCGTGAATGCGCCGGGCACGCCGCGCGTGAGCGGCGCGCCGCTCTTGCGCACCAGCACGAGCGCCGCGTTCTGGCCGCCCGCGCCCGCCACGCTGAAGTCGGGCAGATGCTGGGCGTCGAGATCGCGCCGCACGCTGTCGAACATGCGTTGCGCGAGCGGCATCTTCGCGAGGTTCGTGCGCGCCTGCTGGATCAGGGTCTTGTCGAGCGGCAGCGAGGGGTCGAAGAACGCGGGCTCGAACAGCGCCGCAAGATGGCCGTCGATATCGTTGCGCTGCGCATCGCTCGCATCGCGCAGCGGGCCGCGCTGCCAGTCGACGTCGGCCCACAGGCGCACCGCATCGGCGTCGTAGTGCGAGGGGTCGCCGAGCATCAGGTAGGCGCGCAGCACTTCGTACTGGAACTCGCCGTTGTTCGCGTCGCCGCGCCGCAACTCTTCTTCCATGCGCCGGACCACGAGCGGCAGCAGCGTTTGCCCCAGCAGCCGGCGGTAGCTCGCCTGCGCCTCGAGCCCGAGCTTGTCGCCCTGGTAGAGCCCGAGGCGCGAGAGCCACGGCACGCTCGCATTGCGCTGCGCGTAGCCGCCCGGCAAGTCGCGCGCGGCGTTCAGGAGCGGCAGCAGCGCGAGCGGGTTGTCGGTGGGCGGTGTGGCCTGCGCTAGCTGCTTGAGCGCGTCGGCCTGTTGCGCCGCGTGCGCCACGTAGGCCTCGTTGCGCTGATAGCTGATGAAGAACGCACCGAGCGCGAGCACCGTGAAGAGTGCGATCGCGCCGAGCGCAATGCGCTGCAGCCACGCGCGCCGCTGCTCGAGCCGGCGGTTGGTGCCCGCGACCCCGGACTCGTGAAAGATCACGTCGCGCAGGAGCCGCGTGATGAAGTACGCGCGCCCCGCCGAGGCATCGGGCAGCACGACCTGCTGCTGCAGGCCGAGCGCCGCGGCCACGGCGCTCATGACACGGTCGATCGGGCGCCCTTCCTGGGTGCCGCTCGTGAAATAGACGCCGCGCAGCAGCACCGGCTTTTCGTAGCGCGATGCGCTGAATGCGTCGTTCAGGAAGGCCTGCAAGACGCTTTCGAGCCCAGCGAACTGCTGCGGGAATCCATAGACGAGCGCGCGCCGCCGCGTGTCCGTCTCCTGCTGCATGCGATGCAGCACGCGCGCCTGCAAGCGCTTCTCCAGCGCGTCGAACTGCGCCGGAAACTGCGCGAGCGTGTCGTTCGGACTGCCTGGATTGCCTGGAGTGGCACCGCCGTCCTCGTCGAAGGCGAACGTCACGCCCCAGACCTGCTCGCGCTCGTCGCGGCCCAGGTCGTCGAAGAACTCGGCGAACCCGGCCAGCAAATCGCACTTCGTCACCAGCACATAGACCGGAAAGCGCGTGCCGAGGCGCTCATAGAGCTCCTTCAGGCGTTCATGCACGGCCGAGGCCTGCAACGCGCGCTGGGTGTCGGAAAGCTGCAGCAGATCCTGCGCCGAGACCGCCACGATCACGCCGTTGAGCGGGCGGCGCGGCCGGTACTTGCGCAGCAGTTGCAGGAAGCCGCCCCACGCGGCCTGATCGGCGGCCGCGAAGCTGTCCTGCGTGGTGAAGCGGCCCGCGGTGTCGAGCAGCACCGCGTCGTCGGTGAACCACCAGTCGCAGTTGCGCGTGCCGCCCACGCCGCCCACCGCCTGGTCGCCCAGTTGCGTCGAGAGCGGGAATTTCAGGCCCGAGTGCGTGAGCGCCGTGGTCTTGCCGGTGCCCGGCGCGCCCACGAACATGTACCACGGCAACTGGTACACGTACTGGCTCCCGAAGCGCCCCTTCACGCGCGACTTGCGCAGAATGGCCATGGCCTCTTCGAAGCGCTTGCGCAGCGCGGCCACGTCGGCGTCCGATTGCTCCTTGCCCGGTGCCGCCTGTTCCGCGCCCTCGGCCACCACGCGCGTGAACTTCACGTTGGCGAGGCGCACGCGCAGCCAGCGCACGAACCAGTAGAGCGCCCACAGCAAGAAGAGGATCGCGATCACGATCCAGCGGCTCGTGCCCGATTCGAGCGGCGCGCTGCCCGCCCATGCGAAGAGCGGTCCCTCGATCCAGACGATCAGCGCGAGTGCGAGCACGCCCAGAAACGACAGCACGATCGTGCGTCGCAGCCAGTCCACCAGCTTCTTGATCATGGCGTGGCTCCCGGTGCGAGCACGGCAATGTCCACGCGGCGGTTACGCGCGCGGTTGGCGGCGCTGTCGTTCGGCGCGATGGGCTCGGTGTCGCCGCGCCCCTCCGCGGTGAAGCGCGCGGGCGTGCCGGCGCGGGCGACCAGCAGGTCCTTCACGGTCTCCGCGCGCGCCTGCGAGAGATGCCAGTTCGACGGGAAGCGCGCGGAAATGAGCCGCTGATTGTCGGTGTGGCCCGTGACCACGACGTTGCCGCGCACGTCCTTCAAGGCGTCGCCGATGCGCTGGATGATCGGCAAATACGTGGGCGTGAGTTCCGCGCTGCCCGAGGCGAACAGGCCGTCGCCGTTCACCTCGACGATCGTGCGGTCGGGCTGGGTGGTCACGCGCACGAGGCCCTGCGCGATCTCGGGCGCGAGGAATTGCGCGAGCTTGGGCGCGGGCTTCGGTGCGGCCTCCATCTTCGCCACGAGCACCGGCGGCGGCGCGACGCGGATCGCGTGCAGCGCCTGGAACACGCTGTCCGATGCGTCGTTGAGCCGGAAGCTCAGCACCAGATGCGCGACCACCAGCACGACGCACGCCACGGCTGCCGCCACCCACAGCGGCACCAGTTGCAACAGCGGCTTGCGCTCCACACTCACAGGCTGCCATTGCGGCGAGAGCTCGCGTTCGACGGCGCCGCGCTGTGCGCGGATCATCTGTTCGAGCCGCTCGCGCACCGCGTCGAGCTGGGTGCGGCCGCCGTCGATGAGGCGGTAGCGCCCTTCGAAGCCGAGGCCGAGTATCACGTACATCAGTTCGAGCACGTCGACGTTCGCGCCGGGGTTCTGCGCGAGCCGCTGGAGAATCAGGAAGAAGCGCTCGCCGCCCGAGGCCTCGTTATGGAAGGTCACGAGCAGGCTGCGGCTCGCCCACGCCCCCGCGCCCCAGGGCGTGCTCGAAATCGCCTCGTCGAGGAAGGTGCACAGGCAATAGCGCGAGGCGCCGAGCTTTTCGTCGTCGTAGCCGCTTGCGCGCCCCTGCGTTTCGAAGGTCCGCACCATCTGAATCAGTTGCGTGCGCAACTGTTCGAGGTCGGGGTGCGTGGGTAGCTGACGCAGCGGCAAGGCCAGGTCGATGAGCGGATTGGCCGCGCGCAGCAGCGGATTCAGGCCGCCCGCGTCGGCGGGAATCGGCGCGACGGACGACGCCGCGGCCACGAACGGCGCACGCGCGCCGCCCGGCGTCGGGATCAGGATCGTGGCGCCGGGGTCGGCGCTCATGCGTGGGTCGTCGGGTGACACGGTGCACGTCCTCCTCAATCGATGGCGCCGCTGCGCCAGACGCAAGCGCCTATCGGCGGATCGCCCAGAATTCCATCGCGAGGCCGGGAAACTCACCCGCGACGTGCAACGCCATGCCCGCCGAAGCCGCGAACTGTTTCCACAGTTCGTTGCCCCGGTCGAGCTCGAAATACGTGAATCCCGCATGAAACGGCAACTGGCGCGGCGCCACGGGCAGCGCCCGCAAGCCGATGCCCGGCAGTTGCAGATTCACGAGGTCGCGGATGCGCTCGATCGGCCCGATCTTCACCTGCGGCGCGAAGCCGGTGAGGATGGCTTCGGCCGGCATCTGCGCGCGCACCGCCAGCACGAAGTTGGCCGAGGCGAACAGGTTCTTGTCGGGCACCAGCGCGACGCGCAGGCCGAACTTGCGCTCTTCGAGCGGAATGGGCACCGCGTGCGGGTCCATGACCATGCTGAGCGCCGCGCGCAAGTCGTCGATCACGGGCGCGAAGGTCTCGCGCAAGCGGTCGTGCCGATAGACGGGATACGCATTGGGGCGCTTGTTCTTCTGGCTGAAGGTGGCCAGCTCGCCCGCGAGCTGCACCACCATCCGATAGAGCGCCTCGGGATGCAGCCCCGTCATCGTGGCGAAATGCGCCGCGAGCGGTTCCGCGCGGTTGATCAGTTCGAGCAGCAGGAAGTCGGAGACTTCGGCCACGCCCGTCACGCCGGGCTGCACGAGCCGCGCGGCCAGCGCCTCGCCGCGCTGGTGCAGGAGGCCTACGAGGTCGTCGGTGAAGGCGCGCAAACGCGGCGCCACGCGATAGTCGAGACACGGCGGGCTGTAGTCGGCTTCGAGCACGACGCGGTTGTCGGGCTGCCGCTCGATCACGCGCGCCACGCCGAGCGTGGCGTAGGCGTTCGCCACATCGGGCTCCAGCGCGAGGCGCACGCGCAGCTTGCCGATTTCCACGAGGGCCGCGCTCGCGTTCGGGTCGTTGCTGTCGGGCACCTCGGCATCGGCGCGGCGATGGCGCGCGAAATTCTCTTCGCTCTCCTCATTGCCCGTTTCCGGCACGCCGGGGCGGCGCACCGGCAGCGCGAGCGTGACCAGCATGCTACGCGTGCCCTCGGGAATGTCGAGCGGCTCGGGCAGGTCGTCGTCGCCAGGCAGATTGAACGGCGTGCCGTCGGGAAAGACGCCCGCGCAGGAGAGCAGCGCGAGCTTGCCGAGCTTGAGCAATTGCTCGTCGATCTCGAGCGCGGCGAAGCCCCAGGCATAGGGGCGCAGGCCGCCCGCGCGCGTCTCGAGCTGCGCCTGCAGATAACGGTCATGCTGCTGCATATGATGCGGCTGCAGAAACATGCCTTCCGACCAGATGACTTTGCTGTTCCAGGACACGTTGTTCTCGTCGTCGTATGGTTGAGGAGGCGACCGCCAGCACTCAGGTCAGGCGGGCCCCGTTTTCGGTTTCGTCTGCGCATCCTCGCCCATCGTTCTGCTCGCTTCGCGCGCGCGTTGCATGGCGTCCACCTGCGCTTCGTAGGCCTCGTTGAAGGCCTTGCCGAAGAGCTTCTGGAAGTCGTCCTCGGCTTCGCGCGCGATGCCTGCGCGCAACTCGACAAAGCGGTCCCAGAGCTTCGCCTTGCGGTTCGAGAGCACGCGGTCGAGCACGCCCTGCTCGCTCAACTGCGCCTCGAGCGTGGCCGGGTCGAAACGCGCGAGCACGTGCGCGAGCGCCGCGCGCATCCCAACCAGCACGGCCAGTTCGTGCGATTCGATGTCGACGAACGCGCGTGCGACCGCCTCGGCGGGTGGCAGGTAGCCCTGCGCGCGGCCGGTGAGCATTTGCGCGAGCGCGCTGTCCACGTCGGGGAAGAACTTGAGCGGGTTGTTGTCGCGCTCGACGATGAGCGTGGTGTCGAGCCGCGCCTCGCGCTTGGTCATCGAGCGCGCGCGCAATACCGCCATGGTCCCGCGCAGCGAATCGCGCAGCATCGCGCCGACGAGCCGCGCGAGGTCCGCGGCCGGCAGGTTCGGCGCGCGCCCGGCGTCGAGTCCCAGGCCTTCGAGCAGCGCGGCGAGCATGGCCTGCTCGTCGGTTGAAGCGGGCGCGGCGGGCGCGGGCGTTGCCGCGCGTGCGGTGGGTTGCGGCGCGGGCGCGGCCGGTGTTAGCGCGGGTATTGGCGTGGGTCCTGGCGTGAGGGCCGGTGCAGCGTCAGGCGTGGGCGTGGCCTGTCGCGGTGGCGTCGGCGCCGCTTCGGCCTTCGCTTGCACGGGAGGCGGCGGCTCGGGCTGCGATGGCGCGGCGGGCGCAAAGATTTGCGTCACGGAAGGCAGCAACTCGCGCGGTGGCGCCTGGGGCGCAGCAGCGGGCTGCGCCGGCGGCGCGAAAGACCCTGCCGACGCTGGCGACGCCGGCCCGGCCGGCGCAAAGAGATCGTCGAACGGCGTCGCGCCATGCGGTGCCGCATCGCCCAACAAGCTCGCGGGCAAACCCGTCGGCCCGCCTGCGCCCAGGCCGAGCGGATCGGCCGCTCCAGGCATGGCGGCAAACGCTGGCAACGAAGCCGGCATCGGCGGCGGCACGAGCGGCGGCACCGGCGTCATGGCAGGCGCCACATGAGGAGAAAAGGCGCCGGGCGTCGCTACGCTGGGCGTCGCCACGCCGGTGGTCGGCACCGGCGCATGCGCCACGCTGCCGCCCGACTCCCACTGCGCCAGGGCGTCGGCCAACGGATCGTAGTCCGCTGGAATACCACCGGCTCCAGACATCGAAGCGGGAGACGCGGCAGGCGTGAGCGCAGGCGGCGTGAGCGCCTGCAGCTCGGGCGGGACGTGGTCGCTTTCCGATCCCGCATAGCCGGACCGAGCGACCACGCGCTCATCGGTGCCCAGGCACGCCGCGCCGAGCGCATCCAGCTGGCCGGCGCCTGCCACACCGGCGCCCGTGCCGCCCGCCTGGCCAAAGCCGCCCGGCGCAAACGGGTTGACCAGCGGATGCTCGGGCAGCGTCAGGTCTTCGGCCTCCGGCGCGCCTCGCAGCACCTGCACGCCCGCGAGCGGATCGTGCCCGAAGGGTCGCGCCTCGTCCTGCGCCGCGCCCTCGGCCAGCGCCACCTCCAGCAAATACGCACCTATCATTAACTGATCGCCATGCGCGAGCCGCGCCTCGCGCGTGCCGCCCAGCGCGCGCTGGTTCAGCACGCTCGGATTGGCGCCGAGGTCGCACAGCAGATACTCGCCGCCGCGGCACTCCACGCGCGCATGCACGCGCGAGATCGCGCGCTGCTGGTCGGGCAGCACGAGCGTGCAGGTCGTGGCGCGGCCGATCGTGCCGCCGTCCGGCCCGAAGCGCACGGCGATCGGTTCGGCGAGCGCCTCGTCGTTGTACTTCGCCACGCGCAGCGTGAGGATCGGATTGGTCAGTTGCATCGCGGTACCCAGGTCTCCCCCGTCATTTCATCAGGATTGCAAAGCGCCTCACGACTCCACCTTCTTCGTGCCATCGTCGGCGTCCTTGGGATCGGTGGGCGCCGTGGGCGAAGAGCCGGCTCCCGAGCCGGCCGAGCCCCCCGAATTGAGCTGGATCGGCATGCCCGAGACCGCGACCGAGCTCGGCCCGATCACCACGAACGCGCCGCCCGCCTTCAGGGTGATGCTCATGCCCGCCTCGATCACCACGTTCATGCCCGCCTTGATATGAATGTTCTGGCCCGCGTCGATGGCGTAGTCCATGCCCACCTTCTCCTGCAGCTTCTGCCCGACCGTGAGCGAGGCCGTGCCGTCGACCTTGGCGTTCTGCGCGCCGCTCACGTGGTCGTGCCGGTCGCCGCTCACCTGTACATACTCGTTGGCCGTGACCTTCAGGTGACGGTCGTTGCCGACGTTCATCAACGTGTCGTTGATCACCCAGGTTTCGTGGTCCTTTTGCGCATGAAAAAACAATTGCTCGCCGCCCGCCTTGTCGAGAAAGCGCACCTCGTTGTTGCCCGACGCATTGGGCGTGGAGTTGCTCTTGATCGTGGCGAAGGCCGAATTGGCCGGCAGCTTGTACGGCGGCATCAGGCTCGCGTTGTACACGCTGCCCGTGACGAGCGGATGGTCGGGGTCGCCTTCGATGAATTCGACGATCACCTCCTGCCCCACGCGCGGCAGGAAGAACATGCCCCAGGTCTTGCCCGCCCAGCCCTGCGAGACGCGTGCCCAGCAACGGTCCGTGACCTGGCTGTCGTCGTTCGCGTAAAGCTGTTCCCAGTGGAACTGGACCTTGATGCGGCCGTATTCGTCGGTGAAGATTTCCGAGCTGCCGTCGCCCACCACCACCGCCGTCTGCAAGCCGCCCACCACGGCGCGGGGCGTGAGCCGCGCGGCGCGGAACTGGTTGTCCTTGCGCAGCGCCGTGAATTCGCAGTCGAAGAACGGCAGCGCGCCCTGCGCCGACGCCGCCCGGCTCGACACATAGGCATCCGAATTGATCTCGTACGACGCACTCACCACCAGATAACCTGCATTCCAGTCGTCCACGGGATGCTCGCTCATCTGCAGCAAGCCGCCCGGCCAGATGCCGCGCATCGTGCTGCGGCCTTCGATGCTATCGTTGCGCGCCTGGCGAATCTCCACGCCCACGCGCGCGTAGCGGTCGCCGTCGGCGGGCGCGGTGTGCCCGGTGAGGTGCTCCTGCATCGTGTAGGTCGGCGCGTCGTACGTCTGCGTGCGCGTGGCGCGCGAACGCAGGCCGCCCTGCAGGCTCGACGAGGGCTTTTCGAAGTCGTAGTCGTTCGTCTCGTAGTGGCCGGTCTGCAGCTCGCCGCCCGCGAACCACTCATAGACGCATTCCATGCCCTCGCGCGCGGCCGCGTCGCGGTCGCGGTACGGCATGCTCTGGTAGCCCGGGATGGGGGCGTGCACGTCGCCGGCATCGGCCAGCACCAGGGTCTGGCGGCTCCGCGTGTGCTCGAAGTAATAGTAGATGCCCTCGTGTTCCATGAGCCGGCTCACGAAGTCGAAATCGGTCTCGCGGTACTGCGCGCAATGCTCGCGCTTCGGATACGTCGCGGTGCAGCGGTTCGTCACGTCGACGTTGTAGTCATTGAGCACGCTCATGACGATCTCGGGCACCGTCTTCTCGTAGTAGAAGCGGCAATGCGAGCCGCGCGTGAGCAGCCACAGGCTCGGCCGCACGATGGCCTGATAGCACGCCATGCTGCCGTACTGCTGGTTGCCCGGCGAGGTCATGCGAAACACCGTCACGATGCCATTGAACTGCCGCTCGCCGCCCGCGGGCAGCGAGACCGCGATCGACAGGTCCTGGCCGAGCACGTCCTTGGGCGTGACGCTGTTCTGCTCGCACAGCAGGTCCACGCGGTACTCGCTCAGGCGGCCCAGTTCGTCGCGGCCGGTCATGCGCAGGAACAGCAGGCTCGCCTGGGTTCCCTTGCAGCTGACCGTCACGTGGCGGTTCGTATCTTGCGAGGTCATGTCAGGGAATCATCGTGTTGACGGTGGCCGGGTTCACGATCGACACCACGCCGCCCCAGTTGCACATGCACTTCGAGACGTTGTCGAGCGAGGGCTGGTTGCCGAGCAGCACGGTCGGCGCGCCCGGTGTCCACGGGGTGAGGGTTGCGGGGATGCACGGCATGGGCGTGAGCACGCCCAGGGCCGCCGCCGTGGCCGCCGCCACCTGCGGATTGGCCAGCGACGAGCACACGCCGAACGGCATGATGTTGACCATGGGCACGTGGTCCATGATGTTGGCGGCGGGCGGCCCTTCTCCCATCACCAGATTGACGGGCAGCACCACGAGGCTCGACGGCGCGGCGCCGAACGAGCATTGCAGCGTGGCTCCCATGCTGACCTGTTGTGGCATGGTCTTTCTCCCCTGTTCTCTTTTGCGCTCTTGCGCGCGCCGGATCACGCTGGATCGCGCGCTGCCCACTCGAACGCTCAATCAAACGTATAGACGAACTCGCCGTCGCGCGCGCCCACCTGCACCTTCGTCACACTGCCGCCGTTCATCATGCGCGTGAGGAACTCCGTGGAGACGCGCGGCAGCAAGGTGTTGGTCAGAATCGCATCGATCATGCGCCCGCCGCTCTCCAGCTCCGTGCAGCGGCTCGCGATCAGCTTGACCACCTCGTCGTCGTAGAGGAACGGCACCTTGTGCGAGACGCGCAGCCGCTTCTCGATGCGCGAGAGCTGCAGTCGGATGATCGCGCCCAGCATTTCGTCGGAGAGCGGGTAGTACGGGATCGTCACCACGCGCCCGAGCAGCGCGGGCGGAAACACCTTGAGCAAGGGCTCGCGCAGCGCCTTCGCGATGCCCTCGGGATCGGGCATCAGTTCGGGATCCTTGCAAAGATTCGTGATGAGGTCGGTGCCAGCGTTGGTGGTGAGCAGGATCAGCGTGTTCTTGAAGTCGATCACGCGGCCCTCGCCGTCCTCCATCCAGCCCTTGTCGAACACCTGGAAGAAGATCTCATGCACGTCGGGGTGCGCCTTCTCCACCTCGTCGAGCAGCACCACGCTATAGGGGCGCCGCCGCACGGCCTCGGTGAGCACGCCGCCCTCGCCGTAGCCCACGTAGCCCGGGGGCGCACCCTTGAGCGAGGACACCGTGTGCGCCTCCTGGTACTCGCTCATGTTGATCGTGATGACGTTCTGCTCGCCGCCGTAAAGCACTTCGGCGAGCGCCAGCGCCGTCTCGGTCTTGCCCACGCCCGAGGTGCCCGCGAGCATGAACACGCCAATCGGCTTGTTCGGATTGTCGAGGCCCGCGCGCGAGGTCTGGATGCGCCGCGCGATCATCTCGGTGGCGTGGCCCTGGCCGATGATGCGCTTGTTCAGATTTTCGGCCAGCTTCAGGACGTTCTCGATCTCGTTGCGCACCATGCGGCCTACTGGAATGCCAGTCCAGTCCTGCACGACCGAAGCCACGGCCTGGCGGTCCACGGTGGGCAGGATCAGCGGCTCCTCGCCCTGATGGCTCGCGAGCTGCCCCTGCAATTCGCGCAGCTCGGCGCGCAGCGCTTCGGCATCGATCGGCGCCGTGTCGTTAGTGGCATTGACGGCTTGCGCCGCGCCCTCGCCCGATGTGCCCGATGTGCCTGTTCCGCCTTCCACCTTGCCCGTGCGCTCGCGCAGCTGGGCGCGCAACGCGAGAATGCGCTCGACCAGCCCCTTCTCGGTCTCCCAGCGCGCTTCGAGTTGCGCGAGCCGTTCGCGCTCCACCGCGAGCTTTTCGCTGGCCGACGTTTCACGCTCGCGCGTCTCGATGCCCACCGCCTTCTCGCGGCCGATGATCTCGAGCTCCGTTTCGAGCGCGGCGATGCGCTTGCGCGCGTCGTCCACCGAGGGCGGCGTGGCATGCTGGCTCACGGCCACGCGCGCGCACGCCGTATCGAGCAGACTCACCGACTTGTCGGGCAGTTGGCGCGCCGGTATATAGCGGTGTGAGAGCCGCACCGCCGCCTCGAGCGCCTCGTCGAGCACCTGCACCTTGTGGTGCTGCTCCATCGTCGAGGCCACGCCGCGCATCATGCGGATGGCCTTCTCTTCGTCCGGCTCGCCCACCTGCACGACCTGGAAGCGCCGCGTGAGCGCGGGGTCCTTCTCGATGTGCTTCTTGTACTCGGCCCAGGTCGTGGCCGCCACGGTGCGCAGCGTGCCGCGCGCGAGCGCGGGCTTGAGCAGGTTGGCGGCATCGCCGGTGCCCGCCGCGCCGCCCGCGCCCACCAGCGTATGGGCTTCGTCGATAAAGAGAATCACGGGCTTTTCGGAGGCCTGAACTTCTTCGATCACCTGGCGCAGCCGGTTCTCGAATTCGCCCTTCATGCTCGCGCCGGCCTGCAGGAGGCCCACGTCGAGTGTCCGCAGCTCGACGTCGCGCAGCGAGGGCGGCACGTCGCCCGCCACGATGCGCTGCGCGAAGCCCTCCACCACCGCGGTCTTGCCGACGCCGGCCTCACCCGTGAGGATCGGGTTGTTCTGGCGCCGCCGCATCAGAATGTCCACCACCTGGCGGATTTCCTCGTCGCGGCCCACGATGGGATCGAGCTTGCCGCTGCGCGCCTGCTCGGTGAGATCGGTGGTGAAGCGGCGCAGCGCCTCCTGCTTGCCCATCGCAGCGGGCGGCATGCCGGCGGCGTCGCCGTCTGCACCGGCGCCCGCGTTCGCCTGGAAGCCGTCGCTCGCGCCCATTGCCGCTTCGGGCGAATCGCGCAGCAGGCGGTCGAACTCTTCGCACAGCGCATCGAGCTTGATCTGCTCGAACTGTCGCGAGATGCCGTAGAGCGTATTGCGCAGCGAGGGGGTCTTCAGGAGTCCGACGATCAGATGGCCGGTGCGCACCTGCGACTCGCCGAACATCAGCGAGCCGAACACCCAGCCGCGCTCGACGGCCTCCTCCACCTGCGAGGAGATGTCCGTGACCGACGAAGCGCCGCGCGGCAGCCGGTCGAGCGCCGCGGTGAGATCGCCCGCGAGCCGCGCCGGGTCGATCCCGTAGTGGCGCACGAGCCGGTGCAGGTCCGAGTCCTGCAGCTGCAGGATCTGATGGAACCAGTGCACCAGTTCGATATAGGGGTTGCCGCGCAGACGGCAAAACATGTTCGCGCTTTCGAGCGCGCGAAAGCCTAGCTGGTTGAGCTTGCCAAAGAGCGCTGCACGCTTGATTTCGGCCATGTCTTCATTCTCCCGGGTGAATGTCGAGCGCTGCGTGTTCTACCGCGCCTTGCGCGTCGTCCTGTGGCGGCTCGCGCATCGGCTCCTGCGTTTGTGTCTGCATTTGTGCTTGCGTCCCTGCCGCGGTCCCTTCGTGCGCCGCACCGGTCCGCGTGCGCGCAGCGGTGCCGCTCGCGGGATTGAGCTTCAACTGCCGCTGGTCGCCTTGCGCCGCGCCGCTGAGCACCCAGCTCGTGAGCCCGAGCCGCGCATGCGCGCCGAGCTTCAGGCGCGGCACCTCGGCCTCGCGCAGTTGCAGGTTCACGTCCCAGTCGAGCCCGTCGCGCACGTAGTTGCGCACCCAGTCGACCAGCCGCTTGAGGCTCTCGCCGCCGGGCAGGAAGCGTTCGTAGTCGGCGAGCGACAGCGGCCCGATCACGACGCGGAACTTGTGCTGGCAATCCCATACGCGCGCGCCCAGCAGCGTGGAGACACCAAGCGCCGAAGAGCCGTCGCGCGCGCCCATGCGCGTGCGCGACTCGGCCGGCAGCGGCATCCAGTGGCCCACCCACTGCTCGATCGATACGGGCAGCCGGAAAAAGCGCGTGAGGATCAGCGCGAGCCCCGATGCCGAACGCGTGGGCGCACCCAGCAACCCCGCGAAATGCAGCTTCGCGAAATCGGGCACGGCATCGCGCTCGCGCAGCGCCGTTTCGCCCATGCCGAAGGTCGCGCCCACATACACCGCGAAACGGTCGCGCCCCGGCCGCTCGAGGCTCACTGCGGGCTGTGCATTGGCCCATGCCCGATAGAACAGGCTCACCATACGGTGCTGGAACAAGTCGAGAAAGCGCGCGAAGGTGGGGTCGTCGGCATTGCGCTCGCGGTCGCGGATATATTCGGTCAAATGCGTGGGCAGCGCGCCATGCGGCCCGAGCAGGCCAAAGAAGTTCACGGCGAGGCGCGGCGCCCTGCCCTCGCCATGCTGCGAAAAGGCAGCCAGTGTCGTGGGGTGGAACACGAGCTCGGGGCGTTGCGTGAAACGCACGGCGTCGTCGCGCGGGCGCAGCGACTCGCCCACGCGCGGCCGCTCGGGCCACGCGTTTTCGATCAGGCGCACCGCCTGGAAGAAGTCGAAGCGGTACGCCTCGTCTTCGAGCAGCCGCAGCACGGTCAGATGGTCCAGCATTGTCCCGCCCTCGCTGGCCAGCGCATGATATCGCCGCGCGCCGTCGTGCGCACCACGGTCTCGGTGAACGAATTCAACGAGACGTACAGTGAAAAATAGCGCGCCAGCACGGCGCCCAGCACGAACGCACCGGAGCCTTCGAAGGCCGTCTCGTCGAACGTCACGCTCACCTGCTGGCCGCGCCCGAACACGATCGGCCCCGGCACGGGCAGCCGCCGCGTGACGGGCTTGGCCTCGACCGAGCGCACGCCCTCGATCTGGCGCTGCGCCGCGGGATCGTCCACCGGGCAATAGAGGCTCAGCAAATCGCGCAACGCCCGCGCGCCCGTGGCTGCGTCCGAGTCGATCAGCGAACTGTAGTTCAACGAAAGATGGCTCAGGAGCCGCCATGCCACCGCGCCGTGCGCGAACGACGGCAAGGGCCGGCTCGGCCCGCTCACGCAGCGCACGCTCTCAACGGGCGCTTCCACGCCCAGCGTGAAATCCGACGCGCCGGTGCCCGTGGAAAGCGTGAGCGGCAAGTCGCGGTTGGTGCAGAGCACCTTGAGGCCGAGCTGCCGCAAGTCCGCGCGATACGGCGCGTTGGCCGCGTCCACGAGGGCAATGAAGGTTTCGCTGCCGAGGTAGCTCGTGCGCTGGCCGCGCTCGCGCGCGCGCGAGGACTGCAGCCGCCGCTCGCGGCGCACCTGGTAGTACGCGCTCGCCTGCTCGCCCGCGGAAAGATCGCGCGCGTGATAGAACGGCTCGAAGCGCTGCTCCTCGTTCGAGCCCGCGCCATAGCCCGTCACTTCCTCGATGCGGTAGATCTCGAAGTCGAGCGGCCGCGTGCGGTCCGCAATCACCTGATACTCGAATTGCGCGGGGTCGAAGGCGATGCGGTCGGCGCGGCGCGCGAACAGGTTGATCGCGGGCGTGCAATGGAGCGCGAAGTGGCTGGCGTCGAGCGTCTGCTCGAGCAGCGGGTCCGCGCGGTCGAGCAGCACGATCACTTCCACCTCGTTTTCGGCGCAGGCGCGCAGCGCGCCCTGCAAGCCGTCGATGGCGACGAAGAGAAAGCGCTGCGGGAACGCGAAATATTCCTGCAACAGGCGAAAGCCCTGAAACGACTGGCGGCTCACCGGCAGGAGCGCTTCGTCGTCGTCGAAGCCGACAGGCTTGACGGCGCTCTTCGGCAACAGCCGGTGCCACGGCGCGGGCCGCGCGACCGGCAGCACCGCCACGCCCACGCACGAGGCGAGCAGGCGTTCGTAAAGCCGCGCCGGCAGCGAGTCCGCGCCGCGCAAATAAAGCGTAAGCGTATCGAGCGCGAGCTGGCTGAACTTCACGCCGCCCGTCGTGCGCAGGCGCAGACGCACGCCGGCCTTCACCCCAGGCGGCAGCGCCATGTCCGCGCCGCCCAGCGCGCCGGTATGCGTGAAGAACCGGGCCTCCGCGATCTCCACGGGCCAGAGCGTGAGCGCATGCGCCGTGCGGTATTCGCAGCGCGTCGAGCCGTTCTTGTCGAGCACCGCGTGCAGCGCGCTGCCGCGCGGCACGCTCACGCCGGCCGCGAGCGCCGGATGCGCGAGATCGGGCTGCATGTGCACGACCGCCATCGAGGGCGTGGGCGCGAGGTAATGCGGATAGACGAGTTCCGCGAGATGCTGCGTGAAGCGCGGAAACTCGGCGTCGATCTTCAACTGCACGCGCGCCGCGAGAAAGCTGAAGCCTTCGAGCAGGCGCTCGACATAGGGGTCGGCGCAATCGAGCCCTTCGAGGCCAAGGCGCCCCGCCACCTTCGGAAACTCGCGCGCGAATTCGCTGCCCATCTCGCGCAGATGCGCGAGCTCCTGGTTGTAATAGCGGATCAGGTCGGGATTCATCGTCGCTTCTTTGTCTCTGGCTCGTCTTCAGCGCGCCGCGCCCTGGTCGATCACGCGCACTTCGCCGCCTTCGAGGTCGAGCTCGGTGCGAAAGTAGAGCCGCTCCGGATACGGCTGCGCCCACAAGTCCCCTTCGATCGCGAACACGACCGTGTTGTGATGGCCCGTCGTTTCCTCCTGCAACACCGCCGTCACCTTCACCGTATCGCGCAGGATGCGCGGCTCGAACGCCACGATCACGTCGCGTATCTGCCGCTCGAGGCGCGCGAGGTTCATGCTCGACGCGGTCTTGCCCGCAATGTCGGGGAAGCCGAAGTTGACCACCGAGCGCTCGACGAGCGGCCACGCGGACAGGTCCTGAACGGAGCCCAGCCCGCTGGCGTTGAGCAGCCACGCGAGATCGCGCTGCACGCCCTGGCGCAGCGCCCGCATCGAGAGCACGCGGCGCTCGCGGCTCTCGACCTTGGTGCCGGGCTCGAGATCGGTCAGCCGGTCGAGCAACGCGGGCTGCAGGCGGTCGCGGCCCGTCGGCTCAGCCATGGTCTTGCGCACCGCCGCCCGCGGGCGCCTCGGCATCGAGCACGAGCGTGCGCACGTCGAAGAGCGCGTAGTCGTTTTCGTCGGTCGTGAACATGCGCTGCCCGACCGGGTGCGCCTCGTCGAATTCGCCGCCGCCGGCCTCTTCCCACTCGGTCGCGCGCGCGAGCGCCAGCGCGTTGTCGGTCTGGCCGCTCGCCGCGTTGGCGGCCAGCGTGCCCGGATAGCGCACGGGAATGAGCCCCGCCGCCTGGCCCTCGTTGGCCCACGTAAAGACCGCCGGCATCCACACACGGTCGCGCAGGTCGTCCGGCGCCTCGAGCTCGATGCGGTGGATGCGCTCGAACGGCACCCAGTAATAGCGGCCGTTGAGGATCACTTCGAGCGTGGGACCGAGGCGCGAGTCGGTATCGGCGATCCACGCAAAGGGCTCGCCGTTGAGCGTGCCCGCCGTGGGCAGCGCGCTCTCCAGCGCATTGGCGCGGCATGCGGCCGCTGCCTTGAAGTCGCCCGCGCCGTCGAGGCGCAGCGCTTCGATCAGGAGTGCGAGCCAGGCAGTCGGCTCGCCGAAAATGAGCGGCGCGCGCCGCCCCGTGAAGACGTCTTCGCGCAGCGCCTCGCATTGGAGCGCGTCGCGATAGAGCTGCACCATCGGCAGCGCGGCGGCGTCGAGATCGCCCACCACGTTGAGCTGTGTGAGCGCGCGCTCCCACGCGCCCTGCACGGCAAGTAGCTGAAACAGGAACACGCGGTACGACGCGTTGGCCGGGTCTGCACGCACCTGGTTCTGCAATTGCTTCAGGCACGCGTCGAGGTCGCCGGCGCGCAAGCTCTCTTCTGCTGTCATTGTCGATTTGCTCCGTCAAGCCAGCAAGGACTACGGGCGTCGATCGGGCGTCGATCGGATCGGACATGCCCGGCGGCGGCGCGAATCCCCTTTCGCGCGCGCCGCCGTACTCGACTGCTTACTCCGCAACGTTCTTCGCAATGTCCCACTTGGTCTCGACCACGCCGCCTTCCTTCTCGCCCTTGGCGCTCTGCGGCTGGTATTCCACGTGGTACTTCTCGAAGTTGATCGTGATGTTCTCCGTGAAGCGATCCTCGCCGCCCGAGCCGCCTTCGCTGATCGACGAAATCAGCACGCCCGAGAACGTGATCTTGAAGTACTCGAGCGGATTGTCGCCGCCCGCCTTGCGCACCGTGAGTATCGCGGTGTCATAGTGGCTGCCCTTCGCGCACGCACCCATCAGCACCGGCGTGGATTTGTCGACATACTTGGTGAAGGACAGATCCTGCACGTTCACCTTGCCCGCGCCGCCGCCCGTGCCCATGTGCATCGTGCCGCTTTGCGACATGCCCCAGCTCCATGCCAGCACATCGATTTCTTCCTTGTGCGACTTGTCCTGCGACTCGCCCTTCACGTCGCCGATCTTGATGAAAATATCAACGGCCATGTCTGTTCTCCACTTTGAGGGTTCGCGTCAGTTCGCGTTGATTTGCGCCGGTACGCGCGGGTTTTGCATTCACTCAGGTTATGCCGCCTTGGCGGACGGCAACTTGGACACCAGCCGCAACGACACCGTAAGGCCCTCGAGCTGGTAATGCGGACGCAGGAAGAACTTGGACGTGTAATAGCCTGGATTGCCCTCGACTTCCTCGATCACGACTTCGGCTGCAGCAAGCGGGCGGCGCGACTTCGTTTCCTCGCTCGAATGCGCGGGGTCGCCGTCCACGTATTGCAGAATCCAGTTCTGCAGCCAGCGCTGCATGTCATCCTTTTCCTTGAAGCTGCCGATCTTGTCGCGCACGATGCACTTGAGGTAGTGCGCAAAGCGGCTGCACGCGAACAGATACGGCAGGCGCGCCGCGAGATTCGCGTTCGCGGTGGCGTCGGGATCTTCGTATTCGGCGGGCTTGTGCAGCGACTGCGCGCCGATGAACGCCGCGAAGTCGGAGTTCTTCTTGTGCACGAGCGGCATGAAGCCGTTCTTCGCCAGCTCCGCCTCGCGCCGGTCGCTGATGGCGATCTCGGTCGGGCACTTCATGTCCACGCCGCCGTCATCGGTGGGGAACGAATGCACCGGCAGGTTCTCGACCGCGCCGCCCGACTCGATGCCGCGAATGCGCGAGCACCAGCCGTATTGCTTGAACGAGCGGTTGATGTTGGTCGCCATGGCGTAGGCCGCGTTGGCCCATGCATATTTCTTGCTGTCCGCGCCCGCGGTGTCCTCCTCGAAGGCGAACTCGTCCACCGGGTTGGTCTTTGCGCCGTACGGCGCGCGCGCGAGGAAGCGCGGCATGGCCAGACCGATGTAGCGCGAGTCTTCCGATTCGCGCAGCGAGCGCCAGGCGGCATGTTCGGGCGTCTGGAAGATCTTCGTGAGATCGCGCGGATTGGCGAGCTCCTGCCACGAATCCATCAGCATGACCGACGGGTCCGCGCCCGCAATGAAGGGGGCGTGCGCGGCGGCTGCCACCTTGGCGATCTGCGTGAGCAGGTCCACGTCCGGGCCGCTGTTGTCGAAGTAATAGTCGGCCACCAGCGCACCATAGGGTTCGCCGCCGAACTGGCCGTACTCCTCTTCATAGAGCCGCTTGAAGATCGGGCTCTGATCCCACGCCGTGCCCTTGTATTTCTTGAGCGTTTTGTTCAGCTCGTTCTTCGAGATGTTCATCACGCGGATCTTGAGCGTCTCGTCGGTCTCGGTGTTGTTCACCAGATAGTGCAGCCCGCGCCACGCGCTCTCCACCTTCTGAAACGCCTCGGAATGGATGATCTGGTTCACCTGGTCGGTGAGCTTCTGGTCGATCTGCGCGATCAGCGACTCGATGGTCGCGAGCACGTCGCCCGACACCACAGTGGTGTCGCGCAAGGCCTGCTCGGCCAGCGTGCGCACAGCCGTCTCGACGGCCTCCTTCGCCTTGTCGCTGCGCGGCTTGAATTCCTTTTCCAGCAGGCTCGCGAACTCGCTTGCTTCCAGTGTCGCGCCGCCCTGCTGGGCTTCCTGCTGCTGACTGCTGGGTTCGGCCATGTCAGACTCCCCCTCGATAAACGATTAACGAATAGACGAACACAACGCTCATTCCTGTGGCTTTGGCGCGGAGGCCAGTGCCTGCAGCAGTGCCGGATCGCTCAAGAGCTTCTGGATCAGATCTTCGGCGCCCGTCTTGCCGTCCATATAGGTCAAGAGATTCTGCAGTTGACCGCGCGCCTCCAGCAGCTTCGCGAGCGAATCCACCTTGCGCGCGACGGCGGCCGGCGAAAAGTCGTCCATGCTCTCGAAGGTCATCTCCACCGCGAGATTGCCCTCGCCCGTGAGCACGTTGGGCACCTGCACGGCCACGCGCGGCTTCATCGACTTCAGGCGCTCGTCGAAGTTGTCGACGTCGATCTCGAGGAACTTGCGGTCGGCGACCGGCGCGAGCGGCTCGGCGGGCTGACCGGACAGATCGGCCATGACGCCCATCACGAACGGCAGGTTGATCTTCTTCTCCGAGCCGTACACCTCTACGTCATATTCGATCTGCACGCGCGGCGCCCGGTTGCGCGCGATGAACTTCTGGCTGCTCTCTTTAGCCACGGCCTTTCCCCTCGTCGATGCCGCGGCGGCGCGCACCTGGGCGCGACGTGTGGCGGCGTTGCTGAATCACTCCTCGTTCTGGACGCCGCCGATGTGGCGTGCCTGCGCAACCCCATCGGGGGCGAGATCCTCGAGGATCTCCATGAAGCTCTTGTCGACGAGCCGCCGTGCCCGCTTGAGCAGCATCGGCACCGGGCTCCCCGGCTCATACGTTTCGTAGTACTTGCAGATCCGGTCGATGGCGCGCTGCACGTCCTCGCGGGTCGTGATCTCGCCCGGCGGCCGGGCCGGCGCGGCGGCGCTTGCCACCGCGACTGCCTCTTGCGCGGCGCCTTCAACGTCTCCAGCGACTTCGGCCGCAGGCGCGGATTGCGCCGCCTCATCGGCCACGCGCTCGCCAAGGAATGCCGCCGCGTGACGCAAGAGCCGCGTGAGCGGATCGAGATCGATCGCACGCGAAGCGCCAACGTGGGTCATGAGCACCGTCTCGATGCGCATTGCGGCCTCGACGGCCCGCCGCAAGGCGTCGAGCGACTCGCGTGCGCTCTCGCCCGCGTCGCCCACCGCGAGGTCGATCGAGCTCAGCGAGGGCGCGCTCACGCCCGCGGGCACGGCAATCTCGCCGCTCGCGTATTCGACGTCGCGCAAGGTGACCTGGCCGTGAGCCCGCGAGATCGCGAGCGGCGCTTCGCGCACCTCGGCCAGGGTGGTGGCGGCATCAACGAGGCTCGCGAGCGCGTTCACGCGCGCGGTGGGATCGTTGTCGTCGTCGGGATCGAGCTGCGGATACAGATGCGCCCAGCGCTGTTCGAGCATGCAGGCGATCAGGTCGAGCCCCTCGGCAAAGCCGCCGAAGCCCGCCCGATTGAGCAGCGCACGCGAAAGATACGCTGTCACACGCAGATCGCGGCTCTTCTCCAATAGAGCAAGCGCGAGCGCCTGCGCCTCCTTCCAGTCGGGGGGCACCGCCTCCACCACGGTATTGCCGTACTGCACGTCGGGTTTGCCATGCACGACGCGCTCGAGCTCGAGAAACGCCGGGTCGTACTCGACATCTTCCCCGCAAGGCAGCGCCGACGACACTTCCGCGAGCAGCGCCCCGGCATCTAGCATGGCCATGGTCCAGTGGTCCGTGTGGAACGGGTTATGTTCTGGGTGTCGCCCAGGCAAGCGCATTAAGGCGGATAGCAGTTTTGTGGCGCCGAACTGAGCCTGTTTCTGATATTGCTTGATCCAACCGAGACAAATTCGTAAGCAAGGGCGGTCGTGCAGCTTAACGAGTCGCTATCAGAATAGCACGACAAGTACAAAAGAAAAGCGCACCTGCGGTGCAAGCACCGTACCCGAATTTCCGGAAATTCGCCACGCATTTAATTTACCGACGATTAAGTATTTGTTCCGTTATGCATGCAGGCGGCGCACCTGGCCGCTCAGCCTTGCTCCGCCTCGCTGAGCGCGCAATCCGCGTGCGCCGCCCCGCGATGGAATCGCTCCCACTCAAGCCGTTTAGCCCTTGTTTTCCAAGGGTTAACCATCATGCCGCATGGCTAGGAAAGTAAATCTTCAGACTTCTATGCGCGTGGCCATGGCGCCCAAAGTTCGCTAACCTTACCGACCGAACGATCGTTTATCCGTGCGCATCATGTTCGCTAACTCACATGCCTATTTACCACTTCGAGTCCGGTCTATCAATAAATGCCACGTAAACCCTGGAATGCGCCTTTACCATTTTTATTTGAACAAAGTAAGATGTTTTAAAACACATAATTGCCACATTTTTCAAGCTTGTCAGACGCACGACCACCTAATAGACTCGACGTCAAAGCCGTGCGGCCAATCACACGATTCATCCAGGACGCACGAGCGTCATGCGAAGCCAGCTCAAACGCGATGCGAGGGGAAAACGTGTCGAACATCGAAAGCGCAGCGCTCGTAGAAGGCCCGGAGAGTCCATGCACGCTGCCCGATCTCTGGCAGCGGCGCACGGCGCTGAACCGCGCCGAAATGGCTTCGCTCTATATCATCGTGCGGCGCGCGCTCACGGGCTATCACCCGTTCGAGCTGCAGGCGCTGGCCGAAGACAAGGAAGAACTCATCTCGCAGTTCCTCTTCTCCAAAGTCTTTCGCCTCGAAACACCGGCCGCCGAATTAATGAGTTTTCCCGCGCATAGCGCCCCTTCGAATAGCCACGCGGTGTGCAGCTATTTCCGCCGCTACCTGATCGACTGCCTGCGCAGCGCGAGCCATCGGCGCAACGTCTCGATCGACGAGGGTGATGTGCTCGCGGAGCTCGAAGAGCACAGCGCGACGCACCCCGATCCGGTGGGCGCCGCGCTGTTCCAGCATGGGCTCAACGAAGACAACGTGCGAGCGTCCGCGGTGCGCTTCATCGCCGGCCTCGACGAAGCCGCACGGCTGCTGCTCGCCGGCACGCTCGGCTGGCTTTCCGCCGAGAAAGGCGGGCTCGCGCAGATCGCCGCGCGCTATGGCATTGCCTCCTATCATCATCGCGCGCGCAAGCTGGGCGTCACGTTGCGCAAAGGCGCGATGCCCGCCGACTTCGCGCGCACCGGCATCGGCCACTGGATCGAAGAAACGCTCGGCATCGAAATCGCCGTGGAGAACCGCCTCGCGCTGCTTGCCGTGCTCGGCATCCTGGCCGAGCAATCGCAGCTGGCGCATGGGGCGGCTCGCGTGCCGCATGAGCGCCGCTCACGCGTCGCGAGCGCGCTGCCGTGCACGCACGACAGCGGACACGAGCTTCACGAGTGACCACAGGGAAGCCCGCAACAGGACAGGAGCGCGCGTGCAACTGGCCTTCGCAAGCCTGACCGATCAGGGCGGGCGGCAGCGCAACGAGGACTCGCTCGGCGACTGGTCGAGCGAGCGGCTCTTCTACTGCGTGATTGCCGACGGCGCGGGCGGCCACGGCGGCGGCGACACCGCCTCGGCCATCGTGGTCGACACCGTGCTCGCCGATCTGCGCTATCTCACGCTGGCCGAACTGCCGCCCACGGGCGAACGCCTCGCCAGCGCGCTCGCCCATGC
Source organism: Paraburkholderia oxyphila NBRC 105797 (assembly GCF_000685075.1). Taxonomy (GTDB): domain Bacteria; phylum Pseudomonadota; class Gammaproteobacteria; order Burkholderiales; family Burkholderiaceae; genus Paraburkholderia; species Paraburkholderia oxyphila. Next base: position 114,380 of record NZ_BAYD01000012.1, on the reverse strand, counting down.
GAACGACAACATCGTCGAGGAGCAGTCGCACGGCGGCCCCGCGCTGCGCGACATGCGCTCGACGGCGACGCTGCTGGCCATCGACCGCGAGCGGCGCACCGCCGCCTGGGCGCATTGCGGCGACACGCGGCTCTATTGCTTCCGTGCGGGCAAGATCGTTGCGCAAACGCGCGACCACAGCATGGTGCAGGACATGGTGGACGCGCGGCTCATCACGGCCGAAGCGGCGCGCCATCATCCGCGCCGCAACGTGCTGTTCTCGGCGCTCGGCACGCTCGAAGGGTTGAGCATCGCGGCGCAGCCCGGCACGTTCGGGCTATGCGGGCGCGATGCGTTCCTGATCTGCACCGATGGCTTCTGGGAATACGTCGAGGAAGCCACCATGCTCGCGGCGCTCGCGCAGGCGGCCAGTCCGCGCGCGTGGCTGGAGGCGCTGGCCGCGCATGTCCGCGCTCACGCGAAAGCCGGTAACGACAACTTCAGTGCGAGCGCGGTTTGGGTGGGCGACGATGAGGATGGCGAGGCGGCGCGGGACGTGCCGGCCGCACAGGCCTCCGATAGAAAGGAAATAAGGACTGCGGACGATGAAGCGACCGTCATGCGCCCCGTGAGGAGCGCCGATGGCGGGCGCGACGCCAGGCGAAGCCGTAGCAGTTGAGCCTGGCCAGTGCGCGCCCGATTCAGCGTCGATTCAATCCACACCAGCGCGCAATAAACCATGCGATCACTGTCGTGGCGTTGAGCATGTCGTCGATCGCGACATACTCGTCCACGCCGTGAATGTTCTCACCCGGTGGGCCGTAACAGACTGCGGGCGTCGCGCCGTAGAGATTGAAATACCTCGCGTCGGTCGTGCCGGTAAACGCGAACCGCTCGGGCGCCACGCCATGCACGTCGCGATGACACAGCGAGAGTGTCTCGATCAATGGAATGCCGGGATCGAGCACAAAGCCTTCCGCCCGGAACCCGCCCGCATTGTCGATGCTCCAGTTAAACAGTGCGCCGCCTGGACGCTGGCGATGCGCGTCGGCGAGCGTCGCGCGAATCTCGGCGAGCGCCTGCTCGGGTGTCGTACCCGGGTAGAAACTCACGCGGATGCGTGCTTCGCACTGCGTGGGCACCGAGGAGGGCCATTCGCCGCCGCGCAACTCGCCAAGATTGAAATTGATCGGATGCGCGTGGTCGGCGAAACGTGCATGCCGGCACGCACTGCCGTTCCATTGCTCGGCAAGCCCCTTCATCGCACCAACCAGATAACCCGCGAAGTCGATCGCGCTCGAACCGTCGGGCGCCACCGCCGCGTGCGCCGGCACCCCTTGCACGTGCAAGGTGAGCCACATCACGCCGAGTTGCGCGTCTCTGATGGTGTCGCTGGGCTCCGGGATAATCGCCGCCTCCGCGCGATAGCCGCGCATCAGGCAGCCGAGCGCGCCGTTGCCCGTGCACTCCTCCTCGATCACCGATTGCAGATACACCGGCGCGGCCGGCTCGAAGCCCAGCTCGAACAAAGTCCGCATGGCAAGCGTGTACGCGACAATGCCGGCCTTCATATCGGCCGCGCCGCGGCCATATAGCCGCCCATCGCGCACGACGGGCGAGAACGGCGGACTCGACCATAGCCGCTCATCGCCGACCGGCACCACGTCGATGTGGCCGTTGAGGATCAGCGAGCGCCCCGTCGTGCCGTTGCGCGGACGATGGATACCCACGACGTTCGGACGCCCCGCATAGGACGTCAATGACGGCGCATACGCGGGATGCTGGCGCAGCGCGTCGTCGTCGATCTCGAACTCGTCGAGTTCGAGACCCATACCGGTGAAGGTGCGCGCCATGTAGCGCTGCGCGTCGCTTTCCTGGCCGAGCAGTGACGGAAAAGCCACCAGCGCGGAGAGCATGCGCACGTGAGCGTCGCGCCGCGCGCGCACTGCGCTGGCCAGTTCATGTAATTCGAGGGTCATCACGCTACTCACATTCGTTTATGCAAAACCGGACTGCCGCGCAGCGGCATCGACGGCAGCCTTCGCCTTCGTGACGATCTCGTCGATCTCGCCATGCGAGACGATCAGCGGCGGCGACAATGTCATCCGGTCGCCGGTCGGGCGCATGATCAGATTGAGATCGTATGAGGCATCGCGGCAAGCGATGGCCGCCTCGTAGCCGTTATCGAGCGCCTTGCCGCGCGCGGCGTCGGCAATCTGAATACCCGCCACGAGCCCGACACCCGCAACCTCGCCAACGAGCGGGTGACCGGCGAGCGCCTCGCGCAGTTTGCGCTGAAAGTACGGTCCGGTATCGGCCTTCACTCGCTCGATGATCCGTTCGTCGCGCAACACGTGAAGGTTCGCAACCGCGACGGCCGCCGCAACCGGATGGCCCGAGTACGTGACACCATGCGTGAAGACGCCGCCCTTTGCGAGCTCCGTCGCAATGCGCGCGTGCACGCCAACCGCGCCCATCGGCACATAGCCGCTCGTCAGCCCTTTCGCCATCGTGATGAGATCCGGCTCGAAACCGAAATGCTGATGCGCGAACCATTCGCCGGTGCGGCCGAAGCCGCCGATCACTTCGTCGGCGACCAGCAGCACATCGTATTTGCGGCAGATCCGCTCGATCTCCGGCCAATACGTCGATGGCGGCACGATCACGCCGCCCGCGCCCTGGAACGGCTCGCCGATGAACGCGCCGACGTTTTCCGCACCGAGCTCGAGAATCTTCGCTTCGAGTTCCCGCGCGCGCAGGAGGCCGAATTCCTCCGGCGTCATGCCTGCCCCGGCTTCGCCGAAATAGCAGGGCTGGCCGATGTACTCGATGAATTCGACGCGCGAGAGCATCTGGTTGTGCATGCCCACCATGCCCCCCAGCGTCGCACCGGCGATCGTCGAGCCGTGGTAGGCATTCTCGCGCGAGATCACGTATTTCCGGCTCGGCTTGCCGCGCGCGATCCAGTATTGATGCACGATCCGCAGCACCGTATCGTTGCCCTCGGAGCCACTATTGCAATAGAAAAAATGGCTGAAATCGCCGGGCACCAGTTCCGCCAGCAAGGCCGACAATTCGATCACCGGCGGATGCGTGGACTGGAAAAACGTGTTGTAGAACGGCAGCGCATGCAACTGCCGGGTTGCGGCGTCGATCAGCTCCTTGCGCCCATAGCCGACATTCACGCACCATAGCCCCGCCATCCCGTCGATAATGCGGTTGCCGTCCGAGTCCTTCAGATAGACGCCTTGCGCTTCGGTAATCACGCGGCTGCCCTTGAAGTTCAGCGAGTCCATGTCCGTGAACGGATGGATGTGGTGCGCGGCGTCAAGCACGCGATATTCGGCGGTCGTGCGGGCAGCCGGTACGCGTGCCTTCTCCATGCCCGAGTTGAGTTGGGCAAAATCCGCAGTCATTCGATTCATAAAATTTCTCTCTTTCTCAAGTCCATTCTTACTACCTGAAAGTTCCGACTCCTGATCAGAATGTATGACTCATCCCGACCATGGCGCCGAACTGATTCGCGCCATCGAGTGGCGTGACTTCATATTCGTAGACCGTTTGTGAACTGTGGCTCGAATTCTTCGAATACCCGAGGTTCACGTACATGCTCGTCCGCTTCGACAGGCTATAGGTCATGCCCACCACGAATAGCGTCGGATTGCCGGTTGCCGGATCGTTGGACAGCGTCTGATAAACACCAAGTCCGAACGCTGCGGCCGATGACGCCTGGTAACGTCCGCCGCCCCAGACGACGGTTTTCGACGGAGCGAGATCGCCGGTCTGTCTCTCGACGCCCGCGAGGACGGTCGCCGATCCCATCACATAGGCCGCATCGAGCACACCGATGGTGCGCTTGAGCGCGGACGTGTCCACCGTGCCGCCCGTTGCGGAGCCGTTCGTCTCGCGCAGCACCGCGCTCGCGCTCAAAGCCGCCCCGCGATACAACGCACCGAGTTCGAGCACGCGGCCCGAGCGGAAATTGCCGGCCACGCCCTCGCTCGCAACCAGCGCCTTCATGCTCACACCTGAAAAAACCGGCGACTGGTACTTGATCGACGAACTCACGTAGTTGTCCGTGACGGGTATCAGCTCCGACTCGCCGCTATAGGCGGCGTAGTAAAACGGATCGAATTCCAGCGTGTCGTCAAACAGCACAGTCGATTGCCGCCCCATCGTGACCGTGCCCCACGGGCTGCTCAAACCCACATAAGCATTGCGGTAGAACTCGTAGCCCGGCACGAGGGGCGTTCCGTCGTTGATGTTGAAGGCCTGCTCCAGCTTGAAGATGGCAGCCAGCCCTCCTCCAAGGTCTTCCTTACCCGTCAATCCGAACATCGTCGGCAGATTGCCGTAGCTTTGGAGATTGACGGCCGAGTGCTTCCCGTCGGCATTCGTCAGGTACTGAATCCCGCCATCCAGCCAGCCATACAGCGTCACGCTGCTCTGCGCGTACGACGCACCCGAAGTCAGGAGCGCGCAAGCGCCTGCCAGCAGCCCTGCCTTTCGTTTAAGGAGAAACATCAACTTTTCCACGCTGGTTCCTTAAGGCGCCAAAATTCGCATCGGTTTCCTCTAGTAACCACGCAATCATCGGCATCGTTGTTAATGGTCATTTCGTCAAATTCGAATTCGTTGAATTCATGACTCTCAGAACCCCGATATAACTGGACGGCAATACAAGGCGATACACAGGACTTCACCAACCGGACGCGCTGCACCGCCAAGGTCCAGCGGTGACGAGCGCATCCATAAGGTTTACCCTTTTATTTATTCAGGAATACTATTTTTCAGTCAGGCTATCACTGCGATAAGATCCACCACCTCGGTACGAGCCCGCGCCTCAGGCAGTCAGCTCACCGTACTCGAGCGGTCGACGATCCCGAAACAATCCCCACGACGCCCGCTGCAAGCGCAACGCTTCCAGATCGAAGGCATGCACGACGAACGCTTCGCGATCGGCGCTCAATTCCTCGACGACTTCGCCACGCTGATTGGCGATGAACGATTGCCCGAAGAACTCGATGCGGCTGTCTCCCTGACGCTCGACGCCGACCCGGTTCGACGCCACCAGCGGCATCATGTTGGCCGCCGCGTGCCCGCACTGCACGTTGCGCCAATGACGATGGCGCAACTCGGTGTTCTGCAAGTCGCCAGGTGCATGACTGGGCTCGGCCGACTCCTCGAACGGGCTAGAACCGATTGCGGTCGGAAACAGCAGCATCTCCGCCCCTTGAACCGCCATCGAGCGCGCGGACTCCGCAAACCATTGGTCCCAGCAGATGCCCACGCCCAACGTGGCATAGCGGGTTTTCCAGACCTTGAAGCCGGTGTCGCCGGGGGTGAAGTAGTACTTCTCGTAATAGCCCGGCCCATCGGGAATATGCGTCTTCCGATACGTGCCGAGCACCTCGCCACCGGCGTCGACGATAGTGACGCTGTTGAAATACCTTTGATGGCTGCGTTCGAAGGTGCTGACCGGAATCACGACGTCGAGTTCCTTCGCCAGCCTGCGGCACAGCGCGATGGCCGGATTCTCCTCTATCGTCCTCGCAAGCGAAAAGTAGTCCTCACCAATGGTTTGACAAAAATACGGCGTTTCGAAGAGTTCCTGTAACACGATGATCTGCGCACCGGCCGCTGCAGCCGAACGCACGACACGTTCTGCCGCCTCCAGATTCTTTTCCAGGTCCCAGGCGCATGCGAACTGGGTGGCCGCGACCGAGACTACCCGCTGGCCGATGGAAAGGGGGCGGTTCATGAGTCGTTGTTCCATAAGTCCTTCCTTCTTGTTTCAGTTAAAAGCTACGGGGCGACGCTACTGCAACTTCGTTTCCGATACCGGCGACATCGCTTTCGACTTGTGAATGCTTCTGGCTGAACAGCCGCTCCACGCGTTGCCGCTCGGCAGCCTTCATCGGCATCGCCCAGGTCACGCCGACGTACACGGCGGTATTGATCAGCAACCCGATCACGCCCGATGTAGCTCCGTCCGCCCACGGAATCGATATCGGATAGAGCACCTGAAGCACCATGGCGCTCACTGCCCCGCTCACCATCCCGGCAATCGCCGCCGCCGCGGTGCCGCGTTTCCAGAAGATGCCGAGCAGCAAGGTGGGGGCGAGCTGGCAAATCGCTTGATACGACACGAAGGCGAAGATGATCAGGCCGGAAGTCATGTTGATCGTTGCGAACGCACCGATCGCCGCCAGCAGTGTCAACACCGCCACCGCGATACGTCCGATCCGCGCATTGGTGATCCGCACGTTCATCGCCGCGCCGACAATGTCGTTTGCGGCCTGTGTGCCGAGCGCCTGCAGGTTCGCGCCGATATTGCCCATGGTGGCCGCCACCACGCAGACCCCTGCGAGCGTCAAGAGCCCTGCGCCGCCAATGCCGGCAGTGATGAACCAGACGTTGTCCGGCGCCTTGTCGACGCCCGGCACCGAGGCCGCCACAATGGCCAGCAGCGTGAGCGCGGTATCGAAGATCAACATCAGCGGGGCCGCCATGACCGCCGCGCGCTTGATGGTGGCGCTGCTATTCGAGGTGAACAGACGCACGAAAATGTCTGGCCAGCACCACCCGCCCAACACCCCCGTCAAGATCAGCGAGGCGACATACAACGGGCCGACGGCGCTGCCGGGACCGGGCAACGAATAGTGGCTGGCCGGCAGCTTGTCGAAGCCGTGTCCGTTCGTGACGAGCCACGTGAGGAGCCCGAGCGCGATGATCGTGCCGATCACGTAGGCGACGATCCCTTGCACGAAGTCGCTGATGATCACGCCGCGCATGCCGAAACGCGCCGTCCAGATCTGGCGCAGGCCAATCACCGCAATGCCGATCAAGACCGCTACCGTCCCGCCAACCTTGCCGAACGACAGGTACTTGAAGACGAGCGCGAGCGACTGCATGCCCAGAATGGCCCACGGAAACGACGCGATGATGCCGATGATCGCCGCAACGATTCGAACGGCGCGCGAGCCATAGCGCAGCCCGAGCAGGTCGGCTTGCGTACGCAGATCGTGCCGCTTGCCCCACTCGAAGACCGGCCGGGCCAGGAAGAACATCAGCACGACGGCAAGCAGCGAATAGACCATCGAATAGAAGCTGATCACGCCGAACGCCGCCGCGAACCCGGCAAACGCGATAAATCCGGTCCCCGGCACCCAGGTATTCAAAAACGCCATCGCGCTGAACCACGACCCAAACGAGCGCCCCGCCGTCGCGTACTCGCTGAAGTTGGCGCTCTGCTTCTTCGTCAGTTCGAGGACGACGATCACCAGCAGGAAAAAGGCAGCAATGCCGCCATAACCGATGACGGCATTCATGGGTTGCCTCCTTTGTCCGGGTCGATCATGACCATCACGCCCAGGGTCAACGTGATGAAAACGCAGGTCCCGAGGAAGTAGCCGATCGAGACCAGCGGCGTGCCGTTGCCGGCCGCCCAATGCAGTTGCGGCGTCAAGCTCAGAACGAAGTCGATGCCGACAATGGCGGCTATGAGCGACCTCCGCCATTTCGCGGGCGCGCGCTGCGCCGATGGGTTCATGGTGTCTCCTGGGTCAATTCGATGTGTGCTTCGAGCAAATGCTCTGATTAATGCATGCCGGAACGTTCCGGCACGGTGAGAAGCATGCGGCCGCCGATATAGCATGTCAAGCTAGCGAACATCGTTTTCCGTCGAAATTCTGGATAGGGTTTTCCCCCATGGCAGCAGTCACCCTCGTCGATCTGGCACGCGCGCTCGGCTTGTCAAAAACCACCGTGTCGGATGCGCTGATCGGCTCCGGCCGGGTGTCGGAAGAAACACGCAAGCGCGTCGCGGACGCCGCTCAGGCGATGGGCTATGTGTCGAACAAGGCGGCCCGCTCGCTGCGCCGCCGCAACATGGGCGCATTGGGCCTGTACATCCCCCCGTATGCGCGCGCGCTGTCGTTCTATATGCATTTCGCGTTCGGGGCGGTCGCCGGCGCCTCCGCGGCCGGCAGCGATCTCACGCTGCACGCGAGCGAAGCGAGGCAATTTCACGTAGACGGCGCCGTGGTCATCGACGCGCTGGACGACGATCCCGTCGTCCAGCGCATGCTGGACGCCTCGCTGCCGATCGTCTTCGCGGAGCACAGCTTCCGCTCCTTGAGCCCCGACCAGCCGGTTGCGATCATCGAAATCGACCACCACGAAGTCGTCGATTTCGTGCTCGACAAACTTCGCGTTGGCGGCGCAAAGCGCCCGGGATACATTGGGTTAGACCTCGGCCACGCGCCGGGCTGGGCCATAGAAGCGCATCATGCGTTCGAGGCCGGCTGCGCGCGTCAGGGCATTGCGCCCCGCACCGCCACGCTGGCGACGGATCACGACGAGCGCGACCTGTTTCGGGCCATCGAGCATCTGGTCAAGGAAGACCGTATCGATGCGCTGGTCGTCGGCCTGCAAGGGGCTGCCGCCGTTGCGATACCGATGCTCCAGCAATTGGGGCAGCCGGTTGCGCAGCGGGACGAGCCGGGCTTTCATCTGGCCTCGCTGGCTGGAGACCCCGTCACCGAGCTGGGCAGCGCGCAAATCCTCGCCATGGACCTCGAGCCGAAGAAGTTCGGGCTCTCAGCGGTCGAGTTGCTCATTGAAATCATCGAGACGCCGCCGAAGGGCATCGTGCACCGGCGTCATCGCCCCAATGTGTTCCTTGGTTAACGAGTAACGAGCAACGTGCCGCGCCCGGCGCACGGCACGCTTGAAGATTGGCTAACGCTCAGAACGGCGCGCCGGGCAAGCCGGGATAGTACGCACCGGCGGTCATGCCGCCATCCACCGCGAGCTCCGCGCCATTGCAGTATGAGGCTTCGTCGCTGGCGAGAAAAAGCGTTGCGCGCGCAACCTCTTCCGGCAAGCCGACGCGTTGCAGCGGCACGTTCGCGTAATGCTTGTTGATCTCTTCGAGCGGTGCGCCCGTCGGATTCGACATGACCGTGTTCACGCCGCCCGGATGCACCGAATTGACGCGCACGCCCTGATGGCCGAGTTCGAGCGCCGCAACCTTGGTGAGTCCGCGCACGCCCCATTTGCTCGCCACATAAGGGGCGAGCGCGTTGACGCCGCGCAGCCCGTCCACCGACGAGATGTTCACGATCGAGCCGGAACCCTGCGCCTTCATCAGCGGCGCAATCGTGCGGATGCCCGTGAACGTGCCCACGAGGTTGATCGACAGGACGCGCTCGAAGTCCTGCTTCGTCAAATCCGTCACGCCGCCGAACATCAAGATGGCAGCGTTGTTCACCAGCACGTCGATCCGGCCGAACACCTCGGTCGTGAATGCCGCCACGTGCGCCCAGTCCGCTTCATCCGTCACGTCGAGGCGCACGAAGCGCGCGGCGTCGCCCAGTTCGCGGGCCAGCGCCTGGCCCTCGGCTTCGAGCACGTCGGCGATCACCACGCGCGCGCCCTCTTCAACGAACAAACGGCAGGTCGCCGCGCCCATGCCGCGTGCGCCCCCCGTTACGATTGCGGTTTTACCAGTCAGTCGAGCCATGTTTCGCTATCCTCTTCAATTGCATGGCGCGTCGCGCCACCTGTCGTTTGCCCAAGCGCGCCCGCAACGGGCGCACGCTTTCAACCCCAATAAGCCTGGCCGCCGTCCAGCGGCAGCGTCGCACCGGTCAGATAGCCCGCGTCCGTACTCGCCAGCCACACGATCGCGCGGCCGATGTCGCGCTCGCAATCGCCGACGCGTCCGAGCGGAATCGTCTTGAAGAATGCGGCGGCTTCCTGCGGATGCTCGTCCACCCAGCCCTTCAGGCCCGGCGACAAGGCATGCGGCGCCACCGCGTTCACGCGGATCCCGTCCGGGCCCCATTCGCACGCGGCCGCGCGCGTCAGTGACCGGATCGCCTCCTTGGTCGCCGCATAGGCGCCATAGCCCGAGGCGTCCCAGCGCACCGCCGCGGAGGACGCGAAATTCACGATCACGCCGTCGCCCTTCAAATACGGATGGCAGGCGCGCATCAAGCGCAAGGTCGCAAGCGGGCCCGAATCGAAGCCGGCCACGAAGGCTTCGTCGGTCACTTCCAGCAGGCGGCCGAGCGGCACGACCTGTGCGTTGTTGACGAGAATCTGCACGCCGCCGAAGCGCGCTACGACCGCCTCCACGCAGCGCGTGATCTGGGCGCCGTCCATCACGTCGCACAGGAACGGCTCGGCCACGCCGCCGCGCTGGCGTATCGTTTCGCAAGTGGCCAGCAACTTGTCCAGCGTGCGGCCGACCACGGCAACCGCCGCACCCTCGGCGGCGAGCGCCAATGCCACGCCTTGACCCACGCCCTGGCCCGCACCGGTGACCAGCGCGATTTTGTTGATTAGCAGTGCCATAGATAGTCTCTATTCGATGATGATCCGGTGAGGCGATACGCTGGCGCCACGCGGTTGGACGCACACCGCCCCGGATTGCTGACCACTACGGTACAGGCGCGCTCGCGCCGGTCCATCGTCCACTCGGACGATGCGGCGTTGCCGCGCTGCTGCGCGGGAACGCTTTCGATGTGGGTGTGGCGGGTGTGCCGTGCCGCTAATCTCGGCTCAGCCTCAGCTAATTCAGGAAAAGGCCCCCACCTGCGGCTGCTCGATTCGCTACTGCAATTTGCACATCATGCTGTATTGAGCCAGTGGCGTGTCATCCCAGTTGAACCGCTTGTTCAGGTCATCGATGGTGATTTCGATGTTCGGCCCCTTTGCAGGATCGTGGATGACAACGGCGTTCGCGCTCGGCCTGGAACCGATCAAGACAACGATATGGCCGCCGACATGGGCTCCTTTTGCATCGAATAGCTTGGTGCGGACATAGCAGGGGCCGCAATCACGCAGGATCTCCGCAAGCTTTTCACACGTCCATTTCTTGTCCGCGGGAAGCGGGACCATGCTCAGGCCTTCGTTCGTCACGAGCACCGGATAGTTGGCGCCCATACCGCGAGGCTGAATGTTCCCTTTGGCGTCGACCTCATGCGGCGTGCCGTCCGCCTTGACATATTGCGCAGGCACGCCAAGCCGCGGACCGATTTCGCGGTAGTAGCCGAGCATGGACACGGCGGCATACCAGCAGCCCATTCGCTCGGTTCGCCCAGCACCAGCGTGGATATGGCCACCGATATTGACCTGGCTGACATAGGGCACGCTGAGAAGAATGTCCGACATTGGCTGCTCCGCTTCGTTGACGCCCGGCGCAAAGCCGTGTGCCCCGAAAGAAAGGTCCTCAAAAATCTCCACACCCATGCTGCCCATTGAGCAACATGCAGCTGTTCAGATTGGGCTGCGAGCGCACGCGCTTCCACTCGACCGCGAGCAGGTCCTGGTTGTCGCCGGGCGGCGTGGTCGTGAACAGCGGCTGATTCGACCCGACGCAGATATTGGTGCCCTGCAGGTTGTTCTCGTACACGAAGGTCTTCTCGCTCATGCCGAAGAACGACTGCATCGCGCTCACGGCGAGCGGCAGGTCGGGGTCGTAGAGCGGCGCCTTCGGCGCCTGCGCGGCCGCAGCGGTCACGGTCAGCGTGCCCGGCACGTTCTGCACGATATAGCCCACGCTCGAGAGGAACGCCGGATCGATCGCGTATTGTCCCGGCGGCGAGCCGGTCGTCGCGCTGCTCGAAAGCGTGCCGCTCAAGGTGGAGCTGGGGTCGCCGTTGATGAGGCCGCTGATCGTATAGCCGAAGTTCGGGTTCGGTGCGCCTTCGATCTTGACCTCGCCGTCGGCCGTGACGATCACCGTGGGCCGCGCGACATAAACGAAGTGGTCGCCCGAAAGCGGCACCACGCCGCCCCAGCTGCATCCCGCGCCGTAGCTGCAGCCGTAGAAGTTCGGCTGCGCGGTGTTGGGCTGCACGTTGCCGCGCGTTTCGCCGTTCCATGTCGAGGCCCAGATGCGCCAGCCGTTCGTGGCGCTGATGTTGCCGGTGCCGTTATCGGTAAAGACGCCGTTCTCCATCACGAGATCGATCGTGCCGCCCGCGCTCAGGTTGGTGTTCTTGCCGCCCGTCGGGCCGCTCGGCGAGGCCGTGCCGCCGCCGAGGCCGATGCCGCCCGTCGCCGCCTGGGCCAGCAGGTTGCCGGTGAGCGTGGAGTTGGTCGCGTCGATGGTGGTGGCCGCATTCGAGGCCGCGTCGAACGAACGGCTCACGATCGGGCCGATCACGAAGCTCGTCGAATTCAGGAAGTTCACGTTGCCCGCGTTGAGCATCGCGAGCACGCCCACGTCGTTTTGCGGATCATTCAGCGTGAAGTTTCCTGGCCCCTCGAGCAGCAGCCCCGCCGCCTGAATGCCGCCCGGGTCGGTCACCGCGCCCGCCGAAGCGAGCGTGAGCGTATTGCTGCCGAGCGAGATGCCGTAGAGCAGTTGAATGCCCTGGCTGCCGCTGCCGGTGTTGATGAGCGTGAGGTTCTCGTTCGCGCTGGGTTTTTCGAGCGACGTGCAGGCGCCTTGCGACGGGCACACGCCGCTCACGGTGATGAGGCCCGTTTGCGTGCTCGAACCGAGCACCAGCGTCGAGAAGCCGGAGAACAGCGCGTAGGTGGCCGCGTCGATGCTCAGGCCCGCCGCGCCCGTGCCGAACAGCGTGATCGGCGTGCCGTCCCCGGCCATGAAGGCGAAGCTGGTCGGGTTGATGCTCGCGGGCATGAACGCGAGTGTGCCGCTGGTGGCGGAGACCGCCGCGCCCGCGTCGGCGAAGCTCGTCGCCGTGCCGTCGTTGGCGGCGCGCAGCGCGAGCGTGCCGTTCGTCCCCGCGTTGACCTGTACGGTGCCCGAGTTGTAATAGAAGTCGCTCGACACCGGCACGGCGCCGAACGCGAGGCCCGCATCGGAGGTATTGGTCGAACCCGCGATCGAAATGGTCGTGTTGGGTTGCGTGGCCGTGATCGTGCCGTTGTATATGAGCGTGCCGTAGTCATACTGAATATTGCCGCCGCTCGTGCTCGTGGTCGGGCTCGTGACCACGCCGCGAATATCGATGGCGCCGCCGTTGTTCGAGACGATCTGCGAGCCGTCGGCGACCAGCACGCCCTGGGCGTCGGAGCCCGAGCCGCTGCCGTAGATCGAGAGCGTGCCGCTGCCCGTCGTGACGGTGACGGGCGTGCTCAGGGTCACCGGTGCGTCGGAGCTGGAGTCGGCGGTCTGGCTGCCGAGCACGACGCCATTGGAGGAGACGCCGGTCGCAGGCGTGCCCGTGGTCAGGCCCGTGAGCGCGATCGTGCCGCTGGTCGAGGCGATGGCCGCGCTGGAGAGGTCGACGGCAATGCTGCCCGACGTCGTGGCAGGCACGCTGCCGTTGACCGATATCGAGCCGCTTGCCGTCTGGATCGCCGGCTGCGCGGCCGTGCCGCCGCTCGCGGTGTAGCCGCCTTCGATGGCCGTGCCATAGGCGTAGGCAGTCGCACCCGTTGTCGTGCCGCTCAACTGCACGTTGCCGCTGGTGGTCTGGATCGAGCTGCCGTAGATCGACACGCCGGTTCCGCCCGTGGCCGTCTGGCCCGCGGCAACGTTCGTGGTGCCCGCGATCTGCACGCTGCCGGCCCCGGTGCTGACCAGCATATCGCCCAGGCTGACGCCCACGCCGCTCGAAGCGACATTCGCCGTGCCCGTCAACGTGACGCCGCCGCCCGCGGTCGTGAGCGGCGTGCTGTCGAGAATCATGCCGTATCCATAGCTGCCCGTTGCCGTGCCCGTGATGGTGATCGCGCCAGCGCCGCCGGTCGTGAGCGCCGAGATTGCCGGACTCAAGGGGAAGATCTCCACGCCGTAAGCGAAAGTCGCGGAACTGCTGCCCGCGGTGCCGTTCAGCGCGATGCTGCCGCCCGTCGTGCTCACGGTGCCGCCCGACATGTAGACGCCGGTTCCCGAGCCCGTTGCCGTGCCGTTCACGGTGGCGTTGCCGCTGCTGGTGGCGATCGACGAGTCGCTCAGTGTGACGCCGTCCGCGCTGCCGATGCCGGTCAGCGTCACCGCGCCGCTGGTATTGCCGATCGTCGACGTGTTGACCTGCACGCCGGTCGTGGCCGTCGATCCCGACGCCGTGCTGTACAACCCGATCGCTCCGCCGTTCGCGGCAATCGACGTATTCGCGAGCAGGACGCCATAGCCCGGGCCGTCGAGCATCGTCCCGGTGAGCGTGACGGAACCGCTGCCCGTCACGTCGATGGCGGGCGCGTTGCCGGATCCCACGCCCGAGATCGAGATGCCGTTGTAAACCAGCTCGCCGCTGATGGCGGTCGCGTCGCCCGTGCCGGTCAATGCGACGGATCCATTCGTCGTCCCGATCGAACTCTGGTTGAACGTGATGCCATTGCCGTCGTAGAGCGACGTGCCCGAGATCGTCACGTTGCCGCCCGCCGAGCTGATGGCCGTGTAGCCGATGGCGACGCCATCGCCGAACGCGTTCGTCCCCGCGATGTTCACGGCGCCGCCCTGGGTGGCAATGGTCGAATTCTGGATGTTGACCGGGCTCGGGCCGGTGTCGCCGATCGTGAAGCTGCCGCCGTTGGTGTTCAGCGCGAACTGATTGAGCGTGACGCCGTAGCTGCCCGGATTCGCGCCGCCCACATTGGCGTCGAATACCACGTTGAGCGCGCCGCCGCCCTGCGCCACGCCTATGCTCGTGCCGTCGCTTTCGGGATTGGTCGAGATGCCGCCCGACGCCTGCAGCGAGAACGTCGTGTTGCTGCCCGACGCGAGCACCGGCGCATAGAGGTAGATGGAGCCATTGGCCGTCACGCCCAGATTCCCGCCCGGCGTGAGCGCGTCGCTGCCCACGCTGCCGACCGTACCGAACGTGCCCGTGCCCGCGTCGTAGGTTGGCGACGTGAACGCCTCCAGCGCGATGTCATCGGCATTCGTGAAGCTGACGTCGCCCGTGCCGTTCACGGAGAGAACGTTCACGCTGTTGTCCGCGTTGGTGAGCGTGAACGTGCCCGGCCCGGCGAGCACCAGCGTTTCGGCCTGGATCGCCCCCCCCTGCGTGACCGGCCCCGCCGACTCGAGCGTCAACGTATAGCCCACCGCCACGGCGCCGGAGGGGAGCGAAATCCCCTGGCTGCCCGAACCGTTCGCTTCGAGCGTCACGTTCGTCGCAAACGAGGTCTCCGGATCGACGGTGATGAGGCCCGTCTGCGTCGAACTGCCGATAATCACGGTCCCGAAGCCCGGGAACAGGGTCATTGCCGCGGCATTGATGCTGAAGCCCGGCGCGCTGCTGTTCACGTTGATGGGCGTCGTGTCCGCGCTGCCGAAGCTGAAGTCCGAGTTGACGACCCCGGGCAGCAGGACCAGCGTCGAGCCTCCCGTCGAGCTCTGTATCGTCCCGTAGACGGCGAAGCTGGTGGCGTCGCCATTGTTGGCCGCGCGCAGGATCAGCGTGCCCCCCGGGCCCGGCGAAAGGTCGGGATTGCCTGTCTGCTGACCATTCAGGATGCTCGAGAGCTCGATGCCGAGACTCGTCGAGTTGCTGGACCCCGCAATCGAGATCGTCCCGCCGTCCACGACCTTGAGCAGCACCGAATTGCCGATCTCCACGCCCTGATCGGACAGAAACCCGCTGTCCGTGCGCCCCCCCACGAGTTGTCCGCGAATATCGATGGTGCCGGTGTTGGTCTGGATAGTCGAGGCATCGTCAATCGCGACGCCCGAAACCTGGTAATCCTCATTACCCACCGGGTCCGAGCCGATGCCGTAGATACGGATCCCGCCACTGCCTGCGATGACCAAAGACTGGTTGGCCGCAGCAGTCTGCCCGCCCGGTTCGGGCTGCACCGCCGAGCTGATATAGACCCCGGAAACGGGGCTGTTGATGCCGCTGCCCTGATTCCCCTCGATATCGATATCGCCCGTCGAGGTCGCAATGGTCGAGCTGAAGATGCCGACCGCGTTGAGATTGTTCTGTCCACTGACCGCCGTCGCGCCGGGCGCCTGGCCGTATATCGTGATGGACCCGCTCGACTGCGACGCCGACTGGTTCACGCGGGCGTCGATATCGGCATACGAGAGCAGCACCGCCGCGCCGTCGAACGTTCCGGGCTGACCCGCCTTGACGCCGATCGTAATGTCGCCGCCGTTCGAGAACAGTTGAACCGGCGCCCCCGATTCGCCCTGCACCATGATGAGGTTGCCGCTCGCCGTGTTGCCCACGTTGGCGTCAAGCACGATCCCGAGCGGCCCGCCGGTCGAGAAGATGTTCTCGTAGACGTTGATCGAGCCCGAGGCGCTCAACGTGAGGGTCGCGGGCGCGGTCCCCGTCATCTGGATCGGCGCCTCGACGTTGATGTTGCCGAGGCCGTTCGCGGAAACCGGCGAATTGACCGTCGACACCGTCACCGAAGTGCCGCTGTTCAATTCGTTGTCGATCACGGTAAACAGCAACACCGACGAACTCGGGTCCGGTCCGAACATCACGCTCGACGAGCCCGTCGAGGTCGGTCCCGACGCTATCGTCCCCGTGGGCTGGGCCACGATATCGAGCTCGAACGGATCGAGCTCCCACGTCCCGCCCTTGCCCTTCGGCGCGAGCGCCTGCACCGTGGCGCCGCTCGTGTCGAGATAATGCCCCGAGGTCTCGATATAGCCGCCATTGCCGCCCTGCGGCCCGCCGTTCGCGGTGAGCGTCCCGTACAGGCGCGCCGCCGTCGTGCCATACGCCACGATATGCCCGCCGTTGCCGTTCGTGAGCGCATCGGCATGGATCTGCGCCGAGGGGTCCATCCAGATCGCATTCGCGTCGCGTATCGTCGGGTCCTGTCCCGCCGAGCCGCCGCCGAAGCGCACGCTTCCGCCGCCCGCCGCGCCGCTCGCATTGAGGTTCGCGCCCTGGAGCAGGCCCACGTCGTAGCCCGTCACGTCGATCTGCCCGCCCGTGAGCCCCGCGCCGCCCGAGGCGTCGAGCGTGCCCGACACATAGGTCTCGCCGCTCGTCCCGCCGTCGAGCACGATATGCCCGTCACGCTCGGCCAGACTCTGCGCGCGCACGATGCCCTGCTGGTTGATGACCGTGCCCGCCAGCGCGTCGGCGGTCTGCGCGCTCATCACCACGGTGCCGCCGTCGGCGGCGAGCGTGCCCGTGTTGCCGAGGTAGGCGTTGGCCGTCCCCGTGTTGATCTTCAGCGTCGTGAGCCCGTCGCCCGCGAAGTCGAGCGTGACGTCGCTGCCCGCGCCCACCGCCACGGTGCCGAGCTTCGCCGCCACCATGCCGCTGTTGGTGACCGAGCCGCCGAGCAGCGCAATGGTGCCGCCGTCGGCCGCCGTGATCGACCCCGCATTGACCACGGCACCCGGCGAACTGCCGACGAAATGGAAATTGCCCGCAAGGAAATCCGCATTCGAAATGCCGAGCGTGGACGCCACGAGCGAGCCCACGTTCACCGAAGACCCCGGCGCGAAGATCACGCCGGCCGGATTGACGAGAAACACGCGGCCGTTCGCGCTCAAGCGTCCGGCGATGCTGCTGGGATCGTTGCCCACCACGCGGTTGAGCAGCGCCGACGTGACCGAGGGCTGCGCGATGTTCACGGCCTCGCCCGCGCCGATCGAGAACGTGTTCCAGTTCACGATGGCGTTCGGCGTGCTCTGCGTGATGTTCATCTGCGTGGAGCTGGGCGAGCTCACCGTCACGCCGCCCGCCACCACCTGCGCGCCCGTGGGGTTGGCCAGCACCGACGAAGCCCAGATGGCCTCGAACAGCGCCGCCACGACGCTTGCGATCGCCTTCGCCTGGAGCGGGTGCGCGTGCTTTGCCGCCAGCCGCGCATGGGCGCGGCGCCGGGGCGCCGCCACACCCGAGTCTCCCTTGCGTTCCGTCTCACACGCGCGTCCAGTGGCCCCGCCAGGCCGATTGTCGCCACGTTCGTTCATCGCACACCTCGCGAACCGGGCCGCACCCGGCACTGTCCCTGTCTCGTCCCACCCCGGCATTGCGCGGCTCATCGGCCCAACCCGGCCGGCCGCGCGTTGCGGATACCTTCAAAACGTCTTGCTCAACTGCATGTAGAACGTCGGCAGCTTGTCGTTGCCGGTCGTGTCGGGCGAGGTCGTGCGCCACGCCACGGTGCCCTGCCACGAGAACCCATACGGCAGCGCGAGATAAGCGCCAATGCCCGCGCCGCTGCGCGTGATGTTGTTCGGCCCCTGGTTCGGGCGCGGGTTCGCGTTGTACCAGCCCGTGCCGAAGTCGAAGAACGTGAACGCGGTGATCTTCGAGTTCACCGCGTAACGCAATTCGGTGGTCGCCACGAAGCCTTCGTCGACGAGGCCTTCGGAGGGCGAATAGGCGCGCACCGCGTGCGGCCCGCCCAGCAGGAAGCGCGACGAGTTGTCGAGCGTGGTGCCCGCCCACTGCCCCGAGAAGCCGAAGAAGAGGCTCACTTTCTCGGTCACCGCGTTCAGCCGGTTGGCGAAGAAGGTCGCGCGCACTTCGTTGCCCGCGGTATTGCGCCCGAACGCCGACTGGTCGATCGCGTAATTCGCGGCGTCCTTGAAATGCAGGCTGCCGATCAGCAGCTCGACGTCGGCGCTGTTGAAGCCGCCGCCGAACAGCGCGTCGCGGCTTTCATAAGTGAGCCCCACGCTGCCTTCGACCATCGAGCGCCGGTTGTGATCGTCGACGATGCCGATGTTGTCCGAGAGATCGCGGTACTCGAAATTCGCGCGCGCGAGCAGGTTCTGGTTGCGCGTGCGCAGCAGCGGATGCGTGACCGTGAAGTCGACCACGGTGGCGTCGCCGGTGGCGTCGAGCGAGGAATACTCCTTGCCGAGCGTGTAGTTCAGGCGCGCCACTGCCACGCCCACGCGCGTGCCGTACGCATTCACGGGCGCCTCATAGCCCACGCGTCCATACGCGGTGTCGAGGCGCTCGGCGCCGAGGATGCGCAAGTCGAGGTTGTCGCCGATGCCGAATGGCGAGTTCAGCCGCGCAAGCGCGCCCAGGCGCCAGGTGCCGCTCGTGGCGGCGCCATAGTTGTCGAGGTCGACGGCGAAGGTCCAGCGCTTCGCGGGCGCGACGCTGATCGTGAGATCGACGGTGCCCGGCTCGCTGCCCGCCTCGATGGCCGAAGTCACGGTGATGCCCGGCAAGTCGGAGAGCAGCAGCATGGTGCGCTCGAGCGTCTGCTGCTGCAGCGGCGCGCCCACCGGAATCTGCTCGACGCGCTCGCGCAGCAGCGACTCCTTGATCGGCGTGCCCGCGGCCACGTTCAGGCGCACGTGCCCCACGCGCCCTTCGAGCACGCTCAGCGTCACGTAGCCCGAGGTCACGTCCTGCGGCGGGATCACGACCTGTGCGAGCACATAGCCGCGCGCGCGGTAGATCTGCGTGATCTGGGCGGCAATGGCCTGCAGGTCGGCGAAATTCACCTCGCTGCCGATCTTGCCCTGCACGGGTGCCAGCAGCTCGTCGCTCGGGATCGTGTCGTTGCCCTTGAGCGCGATGCCCTTGAGCACGAAGCTCGCCCCGCCCGGCTGCGCGCTCGGCGCGTTCTCCTGCGGCACCGCGGGCAGTGCGCCCGCGCCACCCGGCGGCGCCGGGCGTGTCTCGCGCGGCTGCGTCTGGTTCAGGATCGTGCCGCTGTTCGGCAACGTCTGTCCCCAGGCGATAGCGCTGCTCGAGCAAGCGAGTGCGGCAATCGTTCGGATTCCTTTTTTCATGTCATGATCCGCGCGCGATGGAAAGACGCCAGCCGCCCATCAGGTCGAACGGCGCCCAGAAGAACGGATGCGCGAAACGCGGCTCCTTCATGACGGCGAGCTGCGCGGCGCGCATGGCGTCGATCGCCTCCTTGCCCTGGGCAAGCTGCGAATAGAACGTGCGCATCGTGATTGCCGTGGATTCGTCGGCCACCGGCCACATCGAGACGATCAGGCTCGTCGCGCCCGCGTAGAAGAACGCGCGCGTGAAGCCGAGGATTTCGTCGCCGCGCGCGATGCGCCCGAGCCCGGTTTCGCAGGCCGAAAGCGTGACGAGCGCGACGTTGTTGAGCTTCAGGTTGTAGACGTCGAGCGCGAGCAGCGAGTCGGGGCCGTCGGCGGGTTGCGTGGCGGGCGCGAGCAGGATGCGCGAGTGCAGCGGGTCGATAGTGTCGGCCTGGGCGTGCGTGGCCACATGCAGCACGCGTCCGCCCGGCGCGCTCTCGCGGAACTGCGCGCGCGTGGCGGCGCTTTGCAGGAACAGCTCCTTGGTCGCGAAGAGCGGCGCGATGCCCTCCACCTCGGCCTGCGCGCCGGGCAGCGCATAGGCGGGCGCGATCTGCGGATTGCCGAACGCCACGAGGTTGCTCGCCACCTTCTGGCGGCGCGCCTCGAGCTGCATGGCGATGCTCGCCGAGGGCTCGAGCGCGATCGGGTGCTGCTCGATCAGGAAGCCGCCCGGGCCGTGCAGCGCCTGGAACGGCAGATAGTGCAGCGCGCCGTGCGGCACGATGATGAGACGCTCCTCGGGCTGCAGCGCGAGCGGCGCGATCAGCAGCGCGTAGAGCTTGTCGCCGTAGGTGATCGCGTTCTTGCTCCGGTGCACGATGGCGTTGCGCACGTCGGTCACGGCCGTGTCGATGTCGGCGCGCTTGAGCGGCAGCGTGTGGCCCGAGAGGCCGCTCTTGCGGATCACCCACACCACGAGCGTGTCCTTAAGACTGTGGTATTCGACGATGGCCTCGTCGGGCCGCAGCGCGTCGCGCACCGCCTGCAGCGTCGGCACCGTGCCGTTGAGCTGCTGGTCGTCCACGCCCGTGTCGACGCGGTTGCGCACCACGTCGAGCAGCGCGCGCGCCCGGCTGCGTTCGGAGAGATTCCAGGCGCCCTCGTAGTCGCCCGCATCGACGGTCAGCTTGATCGCCTCTTCGAAGACCGATTGCGTGTCGCCGAACAGGCCCGTCTTGAACTCGTCGCTGCGAAAGCGCGCACGGATCTTTTCGGAGTCGTCCACGGCCTGCAGGTAGGCTTCGCGCGCGTGGTCCTTGTCGCCGAGCGCGAGGTAGGCGCGGCCGATGCCTTCGTGCACCCAGAGATTGTCGTAGCTGGCCTCGCTCGTGCCCCCGCCGGTCCCGATCAACTGCGCCTGATAGACCTTGAGCGCCTCGGCGGGCTTGCCTTCGGCGAGCAGCAGCTTGCCCTCGATGCGGCCATAGGCGGGCGCGAGCTCGGCGCTCGGGGGCGGGCCCGCCTTGTCGAGCGTCTGGCGCGCAGCGGCGGTGTCGCCCACGGCGATCTGCGCGTTGACGATGGACATCTCCACGAGCGGCCTGAAGCGCGGCGAGGCCGTCAGCAACGCATCGTCATAGGCCGCGAGCGCCGCTTGTGCGTCGCCACGGCGCAAGGCCACGTCGCCCAGCACCTTGTTGGCCGGCGCGAACACCTGGTCGGGCTGCTTCGGATTCGAGGCGAGCGCCTCGTGCGCGTATTTGTCGGCATCGTCGAGGTCGCCCGCATAGCTGTAGGCGATCGCCAGATCGCGCTTGGAGAGCGCGACGAGGTCGGCATTGTCGGTGCGCTCGGCCACCACGAGCGCGCGCGCCGCCGCGTTGATGCTGTCGCGGAAGTCGCCCCGCTCCGCCGCCGCCACCGACATGCTGCAGTAGTCGTAGGCCGGCAACGCAACGTGGTCGCGCGAGAGCAGGAGGCGCCCTTCGTCGGTCAGCGTCTTGAGCGTTTCCGCGTCGCGCTCGCGCTCGGCTGCCTCGCGAAAGCCCTGGGACTCGGGCGCGAGGCCGGCGGCGGGTGCGTCCGCGCCGGGCTTGGTTGCGCTAGTTGTTGCGCCGGTAGTTGCGCCGTTTACGGTCTTTTTGGCGGCAGCAGGCGCGGCCGCGTTGGCCGCGCTGGCCGCGCTGGCGCCGCTGTCGGCCGCGCTGGCGCCGGGCGGCGCGGCAATGCCGAGCAGCAACGCGCACAGCGCCGCGGCCGTGACCTTTGCGAGCGGCGCGTGTGCCGTCCGCGCGCGCGATCTGCACCCCGCGGCAGCCTGCTCTGCGGCCAATAGATGTTCGAGTTCGTTCACTTCGCTTTCCTGCAGGAAAGAAACATCACGCGACCGGGCCCTGAGCGCGCAGCCGGAGCAGGTCCGGCGGGCCATTTCATATGTGTTAAACGAAAAGGCCCCAGGCTTTTTGAAAGCCCGCGGAGAATTTCGTGTGAGGTTTCGGACACCCGCAAGCGCCCCCGGGCCGCGCACGCAACCACTACACTTTCAAAAACGGCCACGCCGAATCGTCTAGAAGTTGGATGGGGGAGCGCCCAGCCCGCGCGGCCGCGCGGCCAATTCATGCGCACAGCCTCGCCTGCCACGGAGCTTTGCCAGATGAGCAGCAGCACCGACGACAAGACGGTCATCGTGTCCGCATCCGGCGGACCGGACGCGCCGCGCGTGGACGACGCAACGGCCGCAACGGTGATTCAGGACGCATCGCGGCACGCCCCGCCAGCCGATGAGGCGGCCGCGAAGGACAGCGGCGCGGACCCGGCGCGGTCGGCGGTGCAGACGCCGGTGCAATCGCAGACGCAATCCAGAACGCAACCTCAGACGCAAGCACCGGCCAGCGCGCAAACGCAGCCGGCCGAGGCGAGCTCGACGGGGTCGGCTGGATCGGCGGGGTCGGCAAGTTCGGCCGCCGCCACCACCGCGCCCGAAACGAGCCACCAGGCCCTGCCCTTCAACACGCGCATCGCCGAGTTCGAGATCGTCGGGCTGATCGGCGAAGGCGGCTTCGGCATCGTCTACCTCGCCTGGGACACGCTGCTGCGGCGCCACGTGGCGCTCAAGGAGTACATCCCGGCCGCGCTCGCCGCGCGCGTGGCGGGCAGCGCCGAGGTCACGGTGCGCTCGCAGCGCCACGAAGACACCTTCCGCGCGGGCCTGAAGAGCTTCATCAACGAGGCGCAGCTGCTCGCGCAGTTCGATCATCACTCGCTCGTCAAGGTCTACCGCTTCTGGGAGGCCAACGGCACCGCCTATATGGTGATGCCGTACTACGAAGGCGTGACGCTCAAGGAGACGCTGCGCCAGCTCGGCGCGCCGCCCACCGAAGCCTGGCTGCGCGCGCTGCTCGCGCCGCTCATCGACGCGCTCGCCGTTCTGCACGCCGCGCAGTGCTTCCATCGTGACATCGCGCCCGACAACATCATGCTGCTCAAGGGCAGCCAGCGGCCGCTGCTGCTCGACTTCGGCGCGGCGCGGCGCGTGATCGGCGACATGACCCAGGCGCTCACCGTGATCCTCAAGCCCGGCTATGCGCCCGTCGAGCAGTACGCCGAAGTGCCGTCGATGAAGCAAGGCCCGTGGACCGATATCTACGCGCTCGCCGCCGTGGTCTATTACGCGATCGAGGGCAAGACGCCGCCCGCCTCCGTGGGCCGGCTGATGGGCGATACCTACGCGCCGCTCGCGACGACGGCGGCGGGACGCTACAGCGACGCGTTCCTGCGCGCCATCGACCACGCGCTCGCGGTGCGGCCCGAGGACCGCCCGCAGGACGTGCGCGCGCTCGCGGCCGAGCTGGGCATCTCGGCCGGCGGCGATGTCGCGGCGGGGCATGCGGGCGCGGGGGTCGAATTCCTGCAGCCCTACACCCTGCGCGAGGGAGAGACGGCGCTGCCGCTGCCGGGGGCCGGCGCCGCGGCGGGTTTGGGGGCATCGGGGCAGGCTTCTGGAGCGCCCAGGCCGTCCGGGTCGTCTGCTTCGACCGCTTCGACCGCTTCGTCTGCTTCGTCTGCTTCGTCTGCTTCGTCTGCCGCGGCGGCGGGATCGGCGCCAGCGCGCCCTACTGCCGGAGCAATACCGCCAGCGCCCCACAAACGCCGCACGCCGCTTGCGGCTATTGGCGCAGGCGTGGCCATCGTCGCAGCCGTAGGCGCCTGGCTGGCGCTGCGGCCCACGGGCGCTCCGCCGCTCGTGGCCCGGCACGTCAACGCGCCGGCTGCCCCCGCCACGGCGCAAACCACCGCACCCGGCGCGACGACGCCCGCAAGCGCCGCAGCCGGCCTGCCGCCCGTGCCGCCGCCAGCCGCGACGGCCTCACCGGCTCCGGAGACGACCGCGTCGGCCAGCGCAGCCACGGCACCACCGAGCACTGCTCCCGCGAATGCCGCGCCGCAAGCCGCCACGCTGGCGCCCTATACGCCCGCCAGCGAGTTTGAGCGCATCGTGACGCTCGCCGACCCGTCCATCGATGTGCGCACGACGTTGCGCAGCACCACCGCGCGCATCAAGAAGGACTTCCTGCAGTTCAAGGTGACGAGCAGCCGTGCGGGCCGCGTCTACGTGTTCATGGTCGATCCACAGGGCAACTATTTGATGCTGCTGCCCAACGAACGCGACAAGGCCAACACGATCGCCGCCGGGCAGACGCTCACGCTGCCGCGTGCGAGCTGGCCGATGCTCGCCGACGCGCCCGCCGGGCCGATCCACTTCCTCGTGATCGTGTCGCCCGAGCAGCGCGACTTCTGGGACGCCGGACTGCACCCCGGCGACGTATTCGCCGATTTCCCCGGACACGCGCAACGCGCCGCCGCGGCGCTGCGCACGGCGGATTACTCGCCGTTCGCGGGCAAGGCACGCTGCGCGAAGCCGGCAGCGGGGCAGCCCGCGAGTTGCAATAACGCGTTCGGCGCGACGACGTTCGAAATCGACGTGGTCGGCGGCAGTGGCGGCCAGGCGGCGATTGGCATGGGATCGCGAAGCATGGGACCGGGGTAAGAGCCTTGCGCTAACTCTCGTCGACCGCGAAGCATGGGATCGCAGTAAGAGCTCTGCATGGGGCTGGAGTAAGTGCTGAAGCACTTACTCCAGCCGACAGCTAAAGCGCTAACTGCGATCGACCGCGAAGCATGGGACCAGAGTAAGAGCTCTGCATGGGGCTGGAGTAAGTGCTGAAGCACTAACTCCAGCCGACAGCTAAAGCGCTAACTCTGGTCGACCGCGAAGCATGGGATCGCAGTAAGCGCTAAAGCGCTAACTGCGATCGACACAGGAGGCCGTCATGGACCGTGCGCTCTTTCTGCTCGCGGCGGCAGCGACCGCGCTCGCCGGCTGCGCGAGCGACAATCCGGCCAGCTCAGTGGTGATCGGGCCGGCAACGCAAACGCAGGCAGCAAAGGCACAAGCAACCGCGCCAGCGCAACCGGCCGCCATGGCGCCGGCAGCGAACGCACCGCAAGCGCCATCAGCGCCAACCGCGGCCGCAAGTCCCGCAACGATGGCCGCACCGGCAACCCCGGCGACACCCTCGGCACCGACCCTTCCGCCCCCCACCGCGAGCGCCACGCCGAGCGCACCGGCCCCCACCGCCGAGGCAAGCCCGTCAGGCGCACTGTCTCCATCCGCCGCGCCCGCGGCCGCCTTCGCCACACGCCACGCGTGGTACCAGGCCGCGCGCTTCTCCGACCTGCCCGGCTGGAGCACCGACGACCTCGGCGGCTCGCTCGACGCCTTCAAGCGCAGTTGCGGCGTGCTCGGCGCGCGCAACGGCTGGGCCGCGCCCTGCGCCGCCGCGCGCAGCGTCGATGCCGCCAGCGCCGCCGCCATCCGCCGCTTCTTCGAGACGTACTTCGACGTCTACCAGATCCGCAACACCGACCGCAGCAGCGACGGCACCATGACCGGCTATTACGAGCCGCTCCTGAACGGCAGCCGCCAGCCCGGCGGCGCCTACGTCTACCCGGTCTACGGCGTCCCCGAGGACATGCTCTACCTCGACTCGCGCCGGCTAGCCGGCGCGGCGCACGGCAGCATCACGGCGGCGCGCGTCGAAGGGCGCACGGTGATCCCGCTGCCGGGCGCGGTGCCGGGAAGCGCGAAGGGCGTCTACGCGCTCGACCTGCGCGACAGCGTGCCCGACATCCGCGACAAGAAAATGCGCCTGCGTCTGGACGGCGATCGCATCGTGCCGTACTACACGCGCGCCGAGATCGAGCGCGGCGTCGCGCGCGCGCCGGTGCTCGCGTGGGTGGACGACCCCGTGCTGCTCTATTCGATGCAGATGCAGGGCTCGGGCAAGATCCGCATGCGCGACGGCACGATCCGCCGCGTGGCCTATGCCGAGCAGAACGGCCGGCCCTTCCTGCCGCCCGTCGCGCACGCGGGTGCGAGCGGACGCAAGCTCAAGGTGCGCGGCATCGAAATGGAGATCGACGTCGCCGACGACAGCAGCAGCAGCAGCAACGGCCCCGACCTCGTCGCCGATGCGAACGGCCCGCAGGGCGCAGCGGGCGCGTCGAACAGCGGAGAGTCGTCGACGGGCGCGAACAACGACGAGGACGACCAGCCCGTCTCGCCGCTGCTGCGCGGCTTCAAGCTCGCCAACGCCGGCCCGGCGACGAGCGGCACGGCGCAACCCGCCGTAGCGAACGCGCAGAGCACGAAGAGCGCGAGCGTGGGCGCGGGCATCGCCACGGCGCTCGGCGCGAACGCGCATCCGCAGCACGCCTTCGCGACCTCCGACCCGAGCTATGTCTTCTTCCGGCCCATCCCCGACTCGCCGAACGGGCCGATCGGCGCGCTCGGCGTGCCGCTTTCGGCGGGACGCTCGGTGGCCGTGGATCCGCGCACGACGCCGCTCGGGGCGCCCGTGTTCGTCGCCACGGGCGACGCCCCGCAAACACCGGGCGCCGTGAACCGGCTGATGATGGCGCAGGACTCGGGCGGCGCGATCCAGGGCGCGGTGCGCGCCGATTACTTCTACGGCTTCGGCCAGTTCGCGCAAGCCGAGGCCAGCCGCACGAAGGAGCGCCTGCGCATGTGGCTGCTGTTGCCCAAGGGCTTGCACGTGGCCGCGCAGGAGACGGCCACGAAGACGCGCGGGCTGTCGAACCAGTCGAACGCGGACTGCCTCGTGGCCGATCCGCAATTGTGCGTGGACGACGATACCGGCAACGGGCAGTGAGGGCTTGTCGAATCCGCGTCGGGCCCGTGTGAGCCGCGACGCGCAAAGCGCCCTGTGAGAGGGCCCATCGCGCGATCCGGCGCATTGCACGCCGGATCGTTGCATGACATCAGAACGCGTGACGCAGCCCCGCCGAAACGGCGACCTGATCCTGCGTGGACGACGCCGCACTCACGCCGTTCAGGTGCGCGCCGAAGCCATACGGATTGGCGCTCACGTGCTGCCAGTCGCCCTGCAGGTACACGCTGGTTCGCCTGGACATCGCGTACTGGGCCTGGAGGTTGACCTGGTTGTAATTGGGGTTCTCGCCCGCGCCGAAATTCGCGCGCGTGTAGGTATAGGACCCCGCCAGCGTGACCATGGGGGTCAGCGCATAGCGCACATTGCCCTCGATGTTTTGCAGATGGGCGCTGTTCGCCTGGAGACGGATGGGTGCCGCGGCACCGGCCTGCGCCGCCGAAATGATGCCGCCGTGCGCATTGCTCAGATTCGTCTGCGTATAGACGACGCCTGCCGTCATCGGGCCATACGTGTAGTTGAGGCCGCCGCCGGCCGTGCGTTGCGTGCCCGCAGCAAAGGTATCGGTGCCGGTGACCGCGCCTGGATTGCCGGCCGCGATCGCCAGATTGTTGATGTCGTTGTTCAATTGCAGATAGCCCACGGCAACGTTCAAACCGCCATAGCGATAGCTGCCACCAAAGCTGTATGCGCGGTTATTGGCAAACGCACCGGCCGTATTCGAGAAGCCGTACAGCGCGCCGAACTTCAAGCCGCCGTAATTCACACTCGTGTATTTGACCGAATTATTGATGCGGTCCGAGCTGTTGAGGTTGTCGTTATCGAAGGGGTGAGCGGCAATCGTGCCGCCATAGGGCGAAGCCGTGAGCGAGAGCGGCGCGACGAAGTCGATGACGCTGTCGTACTGGCGGCCGAGCGTGAGCGAACCGAACCAGTCGCTCGCCAGACCGACAAATGCCTGGCGGCCGAACAGGCGGTTGTTTTGCAGGGAATTACCGTTGCTGATGCTGAAGCCGCTTTCCAGCGTGAAGATGGCCTTGAGGCCGCCGCCGAGGTCCTCGCCGCCTCGCAGACCCCAGCGGCTGCCGTTGACCGTGCCGCTCGTCTGCCGCCAGTTGCTATGGCCGGCCTCATTGTTCGTGTAGGTGATGCCGGCGTCGATCAGCCCGTAAAGCGTGACGCTGCTTTGTGCGTGTGCAGCCGTCGCGAATACGCCGGTCAAAGCGACGGCGATCATGGTCTTTTTCATGTTTTAAACCCGTATTATTGCGATTATTATTGATTTATTTAAAATGATTCGAAATTCTAAATAAATGTCAATTCACGTTTTTACAAACGCTTTACAGCCGCAATAGAATGCGGTGCTCTCACGATCTCGAAAGGCAGTTGTTGCAGTGAAAAGACATGAAGCATTGGCGCGGGTCAAGAATGCCGCTGAGGGGGCGAGCGCTTGAGTGGGCGACGCGGATATGAGCGGCGGCGCATGGTGCGCCAGCCTCGCTACTGGAAACACAAGCCGCAGTTGACGGGTAACGAAAGGCGGTTCCCACCTGAATCTACGACGGACAGTTAGGTGCTGCGTTCACAGCGCAGCCCCAGCAAGCAAGGTCTATTCGCTTTGCTGAAGAACGTCGGGTACAGTGTCGAGCCAACCGTACATCCCTGAGAAAACGCGGGGATGGAATTTTTCGGCAGCCAGGCTAGCCCGAACAACGTGCGTCGAGACCAACTGGAACACGAAGAATTACACCACCGCCAACGTCAAGTGCCCGACGGGCTCGGCCGCGGGCTTAACCTTGATCTCGACGTCGTAGCCGAGCCGGTTCAGGCACTCCATCAGCTTCCGTTCGGACAGGTTGGAAAAGTCCCCCCGCAGCAGGCCCGATACCTTGGGCTGTGAGATACCCATGCGGCGGGCGGCTTCCTCCTGCGTCAACCCGAGTTTGCGCACGGCCTTCGTAATTTCGATCACCAGACCGGACTTGATCTTGAGCTTGTCCGCATCGGCAAAGCCCAGGTCGGCAAAGACGTTACCGGAACCTGTCTCGACTTCAATACCTTCAACGACTCGCTTTTTCATCTCGTAGCTCCTGCGCCAACGCTTGGGCAACCTTCAGCCTCGCGCGAATGATGTCCATCTCTGCCTTTGGGGTGGCGATTCCACTCTTGCTCTTCAACTTTGCGATGTCGACGCCCGTGCGCATTGCGTCCACGGAAATCAGGACGTTGGGTGATACAGGTCAGACGCAACCCCAAGCGGATTGCCGCTGCCGGCTCCCCAACCTTTGCCCGCCAACCCAACGCCCCCGCCACATCCCGGTTAAAATCGCGCGCTTGCGTCCACCGCGCGGACGCCCCCCTTCCGCAGCCAATCCCTCCCGCCATGCCCCACTCCCCCTTCGACGCCGTGCTCTTCGACTGCGACGGCGTACTGGTCGATTCAGAACGCATCACGCACATCGTGCTGGTCCAGATGCTGGACGCACTCGGCTGGACACTCTCCGTCGACGAGGCGATGGGCATTTTCGTCGGCAAGATGGTGAAGGACGAGGCCGCGCGCATCGAGCGGCACACCGGCTTTCGCGTCACGGAGGCCTGGCTCGAAGACTTTCGCGCGCGCCGCAACGCGGCGCTCGAGCGCGATCTCGTCGAGATTCCGGGCGCGCCGGTCGCCGTGCGTGCCGTGCACGCGGCGTTTGAGGGACGTATTGCCGTGGCCTCCGGCGCGGACCGCCGCAAGGTCGAGTTGCAACTGCGCAAGGTGGACCTGCTCGAGTGCTTCGAAGGGCGCATCTACAGCGGCCACGAAACGCCGCGCAGCAAGCCTCACCCCGACGTCTACCTCGCGGCCGCCGCGGGCCTGAACGCCGCGCCGCAGCGCTGCGCCGTGATCGAGGACACCGTGACGGGCGCGCGCGCCGGTCTCGCCGCGGGCGCCACCGTGTTCGGCTACAGCCCGGGGACGCCGGGCCACAGCAGCGCGCAGGCGCTGCGGGACGCGGGCGTCGCGCACGTGTTCACGGACATGGCGCAACTGCCCGCCCTGCTCGCGAGCTGGGGCGCGCACCCAGCCTGATCGCCGGAGCGGCGCCCGGCCGTGCCGTGAATCCCTCGTGAATGTCGCCCGCTTGCGTCGCATCCGCGTCACACGGGCAGCAAAAATGCAGCATCCAGAGCGCAAGCGCGCGGCCATTCCACTACCATCGCGAGTTAGCGTTGCAGGCTGGAAAATAGAAAAACGCCGCCAAGAAAGATAGTTTGCTACCGAATCGCTTTACGCTATCATCCCGCCGATGTCGAATCTTCATACCTTACGCCTTGCCGTCAGCAGCACGCTCGTCGTGGCGGCGCGCAAGTGGCGGCGCACGAGTCACGGCGCGCTGACCGCCTACAACGTCTCCGAAGCCTGTGCCGCGCCGCTGCTCACCGCCGGGCGTCTTGGCGAGGCCGTGCGCCAGGTGACGCTCGCCGAGCACGTGGGCATCGAAGGCCCGTCGCTCGTGCGCCTGCTCGACCAGCTCTGCGCCGCGGGCCTCGTGCGCCGCGACGAAGACCCGGACGACCGCCGCGCCAAAACGATCTCGCTCACCGACGAAGGCCGCGCCGTCACCGCGAAGATGGAGGAAGACCTGCGTGCGCTGCGCGCGCGCGTGCTCAAGGGCGTGAGCCGCGCCGAGCTCGAAACCACGCTGCGCGTGCTCAACGCCTTCAACACGCCGGACCCGGCCGACGCCACCCTTCATGACTGAAAGCTGAAAGCGGCCTCATGACTTACCCATCCCTCCGCGACTGGCTGTTCTCGGTCAAGACGTTTGCCGCGTCGATGCTCGCGCTCTATATCGCGCTGGTGTTCCAGCTGCCGCGCCCGTACTGGGCCATGGCGAGCGTCTATATCGTCTCGAATCCGTTCGTGGGCGCCACGCGCTCGAAGGCGCTCTACCGCGCGCTCGGCACCGCGCTCGGCGCGGCCGCCGCGATCGCGCTCGTGCCGCCGTTCGTCGAAACGCCGCTGCTGTTCAGCGTAATCGTGGCGCTGTGGACCGGCACGATGCTCTATCTCGCGATCTCGGACCGCACCGCGCGCAGCTACGTGTTCATGCTCGCGGGCTACACCATGCCGCTCATCGCGCTGCCCACCGTCACCGATCCCTCCACGATCTTCGACGTGGCCATCGCGCGCACCCAGGAGATCACGCTCGGCATCATCTGCGCGAGCGTGGTGGGCAGCGCCATCTTGCCGAGCCGGCTCGCGCCCACGCTCATCGAGCGCGCCGACGCGTGGTTTCGCGACGCCGCCTTCTATGGCCGCGAAACGCTCTCCGGCCAGATCGCGGGCAAGGCGCTTTCGGCCTGCCGCCAGCGGCTCGCCGCCACCGTGAACCAGCTCGAATTCCTGCTGAGCCAGTTGAGCTACGACCACGCGCACCCGGAAATCCTCGCACGCGCCCAGGACCTGCGCGGGCGCATGCAGCTCTTTCTGCCGATCATTTCCGCGCTCGCCGACCCGCTCATCGCCTTGCGGCGCGATCTGCACACGTGGCCCGCGGGCCTCGACGCATTGCTCACCGATGCGGCCAAATGGTTCGACGCCCCGCTGCCCACGCGCGCCGCCGATATCCACGACGACGCGGGCGACCCCGTTGCCGAGAGTCTGCGCGCGCGCGTGGCCGCGCTGCAGCCCCCGCACGATGCGCTCACGAGCTGGGAAGGCGCGCTGCTGTCGAACGCATTGTGGCGTCTGGGCCAGGTGATCGACGTCTGGCAGGACTGCCGCACGCTGCGTGCGCTAATCGCGCACGAAGCGGGCACGTGGCGGCCGCGCTACCGGCACTGGCGCCTGGGCGGCACCGAACGCTTCTATGACCGCGGCCTCATGCTGTTCTCGTGCCTCGTGCCGATGGGCGCGATTCTCGTGGCGTGCTGGCTGTGGGTCAGCTCCGGCTGGCACGACGGCGCGGGCGCGGTGACGCTCGCGGCCGTGGCCTGCTGCTTCTTCGCCGCGCTCGACGAGCCCGCGCCGATGGTGTTCCGCTTCTTCGTCGCGACTGCCGCGAGCGTGGTGTTCGCGGGCCTCTATCTGTTTGTGGTGCTGCCCAAGGTGCACGACTTCGCGATGCTCGTGCTGCTGTTCGCGGGGCCGTTCATCCTGATCGGCACCTTGATTCCGCGCCCCGCGTTCAACATGGTGACGATGCTCGTGGCCGTGAACACGGCCACCTTCATCAGCATCCAGAGTGCCTACGAGGCCGATTTCTTCGTATTCCTGAACAGTAATATCGCGGGCGTCGCGGGCCTGCTGTTCGCCTATGTCTGGACGCGCGTCACGCGCCCGTTCGGCGCCGAGTTCGCGGCCAGGCGCCTGCTGCGCTCGAGCTGGTCGGACGTGGCGCTCTCCGCGGGCGCCGAGCCGATCGACGACCAGCGCAATCTGGCCTCGCGCATGGTCGACCGCCTGATGCAGTTGATCCCGCGGCTCGCGGCGTCCGACGAGCACCGCCATCCTTCGATCGAAAGCTTCCGCGACCTGCGCATCGCGCTCAACGCGCTGGACCTGCGCCGCTCGCGCCGCAAGCTCGACGGCGATGTGCCCGCCGCCATCGACCGCGTGCTCGAGGGCGTGAGCGATCATTACGCGCGCTGCGCCCAGGCAAGCGAGCGCCAGAGCGCCCCGCCCGCGCTGCTCGCCACCATCGACGACGCGCTGCATCGAGTGGCCACGCGCGGCCTCGCTCAGGAAGCCGCCGATGCCGCCGATTCGGGCACTGCAGGTACCGCGGACGCAAGCGCGCAAACGCCGCCAGCGCGCTTCTCGCAGCGCTGGCTGCGCGACACGCTACACGCGCTCGTGGGCCTGCGCCTCTCGCTCTACCCCGCGCTGGTCGGACAGCGCCCGGGCGCCAATCCAACCGGAGCCAATGGATGAGCGCACAACTTTTTCATTTACTTTCGTTAACCGCACCATGATCGGCGAAATCGACATCTTCGGCGTGTTCGTGCCCGCCGTGCTCGTGCTGATGCTGATCGCGTACCTCATCAACGTCGTGATCGGCAAGGTGCTTACCCGCGTCGGCTTTTACCGGCTCGTGTGGCATCGCTCCATTTTCGATCTCGGCATTTATGTCTTCGTGCTGGCTGCCGTCATCATCCTGTCGCATCGCTTCGTGAACTAACGTGAACGTGAAAAAAACCTGGTTCTCCGCAGGACAGATCCTGCTGACGCTCATCGTCGTCGTCGTGGCCGCAGTCGTGCTGTGGCGCATCGTCAACTACTACATGTTCTCGCCGTGGACGCGCGACGGCCGCGTGCGCGCCGACGTGATCCAGGTCGCACCCGACGTGGGCGGCCTTATCACCGACGTCGAGGTGGTCGACAACCAGCCGGTCAAAAAAGGCCAGGTGCTGTTCGTGATCGACCAGGCGCGCTACTCGCTCGCACTGCGCCTCGCGCAGGCCGCGCTGGAAAATCGCCAGGCCGCGCTCGCGCAGGCCAGGCGCGAATACGCGCGCAACCTCACGCTCGGCAACCTCGTCGCCAGCGAAACGCTCGAGGAAAGCCGCACCAAGGTGGACCAGGGCGAGGCCGCCGTGGCCGACGCCGAGGTGCAGGTGGACACCGCCAAACTGAACCTCCAGCGCACGACCATCGTGAGCCCCGTGGACGGCTATCTGAACGACCGCGCGCCGCGCGTGGGCGAGTACGTCACCGCGGGCCGCGCCGAGCTCTCCGTGGTGGACATGCATTCGTTCCGCGTGGACGGCTACTTCGAGGAAACGCGCCTGCACGGCATCCATATCGGCCAGCCGGTGGAGATCACGGTGATGGGCGAGCCGAAGCCGCTGCGCGGCCATGTGCAGAGCATCGTCGCCGCCATCGAGGACCGCGACCGCCAGCAAAGCCCGAACCTGCTGCCGAACGTGAACCCCGCGTTCAGCTGGGTGCGCCTCGCGCAGCGCGTGCCGGTGCGCGTCGCGCTCGACGAGGTGCCCGACGACTTCCGCATGATCGCGGGCCGCACGGCCACCGTCGCGGTGCGCACCGAAGAGAACGACAAGCAGAAGCCCCAGGCCGGCGCGGCGGCGGGCGCCAGCAGCACAGGCAACTCAGTCAGCGCCAGCGGCGCGGTCGCCGCAACGAACGCCAGCGTCGCGCCCGTGATGGCGAGCGGAGCCTCGCAATGACGCGCCGCAGTCTCTGGCGCGCCTTCGCGCTCGCGCCGCTCGCGCTGGCGCTGGGCGCGTGCATGAACCTCGGCCCCAACTACACCGTGCCGAAGGACGCGCTCGTGAACGCCCCGCTCGCGCAAGGGCCGATCGCGGGCGCCGACCATGCGCCCGTTGCGCAGGGCGAAGTGCCCAACGACTGGTGGCGTCTCTACAACGACCCGACGCTCGATCAGCTCGTCCAGCAGGCGCTGCAGTCGAACACGAGCCTGCGCGTGGCCGCCGCGAATCTCGCGCGCTCGCGTGCCGCCGTGGAAGTCGCCAACCAGCAAGGCGGCTTCTCGGGGAACGCGAGCGCCGGGGTCCAGCGCGCCCAGGTATCGGCCGAGCAATATCTTCAGTTCAGCAAGGTGCCGGTGGGGAACCTCGGCGATCTCGGCGTCAACGTATCCTATGAATTCGACCTGTTCGGCAAGCTGCGCCGCGGTGTGGAGGCAGCACAAGCGGATGACGAAGCCGTGCTCGCCGCCGCCGATCTCGCGCGCATCACCGTGGTCGCCGGCGTCGTGCAGGCCTATGTCGAATCGTGCTCGGCCGGCGAGGAACTGGCCATCGCGCAGGAGTCGCTCAAGCTGCAGCAGGAGCGCGTGGCGCTCACGAAGCGTCTGCGCGACGCGGGCCGCGGCAACCAGCCCGACGTGACGCGCGGCCAGACCCAGGTCGAAACGCTTGCCGCCGACATTCCGCGCTTCGAGGGCCGCCGCCGCGTCGCGCAATACCAGCTCGCCATGCTGCTCGCGCGCGCGCCGTCCGACCTGCCGCCCGCCGTGCTCGCGTGCAACCGCCTGCCTAAGCTGACCCAACCGATCCCGGTTGGCGACGGCGCGGCGCTCTTGCGCCGCCGCCCCGATGTGCGCGAGGCCGAGCGCCAGCTCGCCTCGTCCACGGCACGCATTGGTGTCGCGATGGCGGAAATGTATCCATCGGTCAGCATCGGCGCGGGCGTGGGCTCGATCGGCCTCACCGAAGATCTGTTTTCGTCGAAGACCAACAGCTGGTCGTTCGGACCCCTGATCAGCTGGACCTTCCCCGTGAACGGCCAGCGCGCGCGCGTGCAAGGCGCACAAGCGGCCACGGCCGGCGCGCTCGCGCAGTTCGACGGCGTGGTGCTCAACGCGCTGCGCGAAACGCAGACGAGCCTCGCCACCTATGCCGCCGACGACCAGCGCGCCGACGCGCTGCGCACGGCCTATGCCTCGGCGCAGCAGTCCGCCGACGAAACGCACCACCTCTACGCGGCGGGCCGCGAGCCGTTCCTCTCCGACCTCGACGCCACGCGCACGCTCACGAGCGTGCATGCGCAGGTCGCGTCGGCCGAGGGCCAGGTAGCGCTCGATCAGGTGAAGCTGTTCCTCGCGCTCGGCGGCGGATGGCAGCCGGATCAGGAGAAGCCGGCGCCGGCCAAGCCGGGGCAGGCGGATCAGGCGAAACAGGTCAGCGAATAAGCCGGGTTCAGGTACGCGGCTGTGGCCCGAGCGGCATATTCAGCATCACACGCGTGCGCCCCGGCGCCGACTCGATACTGAACGCGGCGCCCAGGCGCGCCGCGCGCGCACGCATGCTGCGCATGCCCGCGCCGCCCGGCGCTGTTTCGTCCGCGTCGAACCCCACGCCATCGTCCTCAATCGCGAGACTGAGCGCGCCGCCTTCGCGGCGCAGCACCACTTGCGCGTGCGTGGCGCGGCTATGCCTGAGCACGTTGGTGAGCGCTTCCTGAACGATGCGCATGAGATCGAGCCCGTGCGCGCCGGAAACGCGGCAGGCGTCGAGGCCGTCGAGCGTCCAGCTGCACGCCATGCCCTGCTGCTCGAAGCGCCGCATGAGCCGGTGCCTCAGCGCGCCGATCTGCGCGATGAACGCGTCGTCGCCGAGCTCATGGCTCGACGCCGCATCGACGATGATGCGCAGGTCGTCGCGCAATTCCTTGAGTATCGAAAGCGAGCGCCCCGCCGGCAGCACGGGGTTCGCGTACTCGTGCTCCGCAATCGCGCTCACGAGCGTGCCGCCGAGCCCGTCGTGCAGATCGTGCGCGAGTTGTACGCGCTCGGCGAGGCGCGCATTCGCGATCTCCAGCTCGTGCTGGCGCGCGAGCGTCTGCGCGAGCTCGCCGCGCGCCTGCGCGATGCCCAGGCTCAGGTCGTCGTTGTAGCGCTCCACGCGGCGCAGCGCCGTCACGAAGCGCCACGCGAGCATGAGCGCCATCGAGATCATCTGCAATTGCGCGGTCAGCGCGCCGTAGTAGAAGTTGTCGTCGAGCACGCCGAGGAACGAGAGCAGATCGTGCGCGCCCGCCGCGAAGAAGACGGCCACGCTCGCCGCCACGATGCGTTGGTCCGCGCGCCCATGGCGCCACACGAACACGAGAAATCCGCCGCACGTCATGAAGAAAACGATGGCCTGCGCGATAGTGGCCAGATTGCGCGCGACGACGATGCCCGGTTCCGGCACGAACGCGAGCGTGAGCACGCCGAACGCGACGAGCGACCAGAGCACGCGCTCGGTGCGCGGCAAGCGCCGGTCGCTGTAGCGCACGATAAACATCGTGAACGACGCGGTGTAGACGAGCAGCGCCGCCGAATTCGCCCGCTCCCAACCGTGCGTGCTCGCGAACGGCCAGGGCGACGTGACCACCTGATTGAGCGCCTCCCACCACCACGCGAGTGACATCACGCTGAACCAGCCGTAGGCCGATTCGCCGGGGCGCATGAGCCATAGCGAAAGAAAGAAGCAGCCGAGCGTGGCCGTGACCGCGAGGCTCACGAGTTGCAGGTCGTAGCGCATCATGCGCGCGTGCGTCCAGGCAGCGGCCAGCACGGACGGATCGCCGATCGTGACAGCGCCCAGCCCCGGCTGGTACGCCGAAAGCCCCGAGACACGCACGAGCAGCACGTTCTCGCCCGCATGCAGAAGCGGCGCAGGCAGGCGCAGGTAGCGCGGCGTGTTCCATGTGCGGGTGAGCGGCTCGACAAGCGAGGCGTCGCGCTGCAGCAGCGTGCCGTTCAGATAGAGGGCGCCCGCCATGCTCAGATAGTCGACCAGCAAGGCGAGATCGCTCGCGTCGGCAGCTTCGGCACTGGCGGCGCGTTGTTGCCAGCTGAGCCGATACCACACCACGCCGTCGAACCGGGGCCAGCGCGTGGCCCAGACGTCGGGCAGCGTCACGCTCACCCAGCCCGTTGCGGGCGCGCTCGTGGCGTCCCAGCCCGAACGGGCCGCCTCGATACGCGTGAATGTGAGCGCCTGCGCCTGGCGATCGATGGAAGAAGCGGCACGCGCCGCGTGGGACATGCAGGCCGCGCAGACGAGGACACCCATGAGGGCCGCGCAGCCGGATCGGCGCATGCGTGCAGCGTTCGCAAACGTCTGGATGAAAGCGCCGAAGAGCACGGCGACGCACACGTTGAAACGCGGATCGAAGCGCACTGCGAAACGCGGTTCCACACGCGGCTCAAAGCACGCAGGCAGTCGGCGCGTCGGACGCGAGCGTCTCAGGGCAGCCAGCCGTTGGTGCGCGCCTCGTAGACGGCCTGGGTGCGCGAATTGACCGCCAGCTTCTTGTAGATGTTCTTGATGTGGCATTCGACCGTCAATCTCGACAAGGTCAGCACGTCCGAGATTTCGCGGTTGGTCAGGCCCTTGCCCACCAGCGCGAGAATCTCGATCTCGCGCGGACTCAGCGACGAAGACAACGGCGCGGGCGGCGCGACCCCACCCGAGCGGGTGGCCGGCCCCGCGCCGGCCATGTCGAGAATCCGCCGCGCGACGAAGGGATCGATCGGCGCCCCGCCGCGCAGCGCGCTGCGGATCGACAGGGCAATCTCGATGTCGTCGCGCTCCTTGAGCAGATACCCCGTCGCCCCGGCCTGCAGCGCCGTGACGATGATCTGCTCGGTGCTCCACGCCGAGATTACCAGAATCGGCAAGGCGGGATCGCGCCCATGCAGCGCGCGAATCAGGTCGATGCCGTTGCCGTCGGGCAGGCCCACGTCGGCGAGCACCATGGCGAAAGGCTGATCGGCGAGCAGCGCCTCGGCGGCGGCAATGCTGCCGGCAAACTGCAGCGCCTCCTCGTGATAGCCGAGCCCGGTGAGAATCGCGCACAGGCGGCGCTGCGTGAGGGCGTCGTCCTCGACGACGAGCAGCGGGCCGGGCAGCACCGGTTCGTGCAGTTCGGCCGGCGGCGGGCAGACAAGCGGATTCGCAACTGAATTCATGAGCGGGCAGGCGTTCTCGCGAGGCTGAGCGACTGAAGAGCGATGAATGACGTCGACTGTTTCGGGCGTCGATAGCCGGGCGAAGAAACACCGGGCCTGGATACGCCGTGCCATAGCTTCGCACACCTGGCCCTATGCGCGCACGCGGCTGGCCTACCTGATTCCAGGTATTGCCGCTGGGCGCGCTAGCGCTTCAAACGCGTATCGAATCTGTCAATGATCAGACAGAACGCGTCGCCCCAGCCCATGGCGCCGGGCGGGACGCCGCCCTCAAACGGACACCGGATTAGACCGGAGAGCGCGGGTGGTGGCGGCCAGCACGGCCGCCCGCGCAAGCCCAGTCGACGATGAGACCATGAACCACGCTAAAAGCAGCCGGCGCGCATCGAGCCCGGCCTGGTGCGAGGATCACTACGGGCTGCAGCTCGCGCGCGGCAGCTCGCACATCGCCAGCACGCTTACGCCGGCCACGCGCGCCGACGCCATTGCCGAGGTCATCGAGGAATTCGAAGCGCTGTTCGGCCTCGACGACCTGGCGGCCTTTCTCGAAGTGCTCGCGCAACGGCTCGAAAACCGCGGCGCACGCGAAGCGTCGGCCGACGTGGCCAATGTCATGCTGCGCGCTACGCGGCGGCGCTGACGCGCGCGTTCAGTCACCGCATCTGTGGTCGTCGTCGTTTCGACTCGGCGAGCTGCCGCGCAAGACTTTGACGATATTGAGGATTCCAATCCATTGCTCAGGTCACCGTTCATACGAAAACGCCGCACGAACGATTCCGTTCGCGCGGCGCAACGCGCTCGAGCGCGTCCTACCTGAGCGTCAAAGGGCTGCTGCGTTGCCCCATCGTGCAATGCAGCAGCGCTCACTCGATCTCAATGCACCATGCGCACCGGCGCCGAGTAGCTGCTGGCCTCGCCGCTTTGCGACGTGCCTTCCATCGAAGACCCATAGCCGCTGCTGTCACCGGCGTCCAGACGCGCCTTTGCAGCCTGGTAGTCCGACGGATAGAACGGCGAAGCCACGTTCGGCCGCCAGCCCACCGACTCCAGCGCCTTCAGTTCGTTGCGGACCTGTTCGCGCGTGACAGGGCCATTTTCGGGTTGCGACTGAGCGAAAGAGACGGCCGGCACCGCGAGCACGGCGGCAAGCGCAACAGCCTTGATAAGCGACTTCATGACAGTACCTCCGGTAACTTGATGTATCGGTCGGGCCCAAGCCGCAAACCGTTAGATACAGTGTAGAAACCCCGGAGCACGGAATAAATGGTGGCGCGGCGAATTCACTGTTTTCGCAGAACGTATAATCGCGCGCCTCATTACCCCGGCGCATAAGCTTCTTTGCGCCGGGAATAAGGCACCGCGTCGCGGCATCCGGCCTGCAAGCACGCGCGCACTAGTGCAAGATAGGCGCTTCGGCACCCCCGAAAAGGAGCTTGCGATGGCGACATGGAAGCCGGATCCCAGCTTTTACCCCTCCGCACGCCTGGCGGCGACGGCGACACCTGAAACGCTCGCGTGGGTCGCGAGCTTCGATCCCACCAGCCGCGTGCCCGACTCGCTCGACGTGGTCGACCTCGATCCTGGCTCGAGCGAGTACGGCCAGATCGTCCATCGCCTCGCGATGCCCAACACCGGCGACGAACTCCACCACTTTGGCTGGAACGCGTGCAGCTCGTGCCTGTGCCCCAACGCGCCGCATGCGCATACCGAGCGGCGCTACCTGATCGTGCCCGGAATACGCTCGTCGCGTATTCATGTCATCGACACGAAGCCCGACGCGCGCCGCCCGAAAATCGTGCGCGTACACGAGCCGGAGAGCGTCGCGCAGCGCGCCGGCTATACCCGCCCCCATACGGTGCATTGCGGGCCGGATGGCATTTATGTGACAGCGCTCGCCAACGCCGAGGGCGAAGCACCCGGCGGCATCTTCCTGATGGACCATGAGAGCTTCGATATCCTCGGCCAATGGGAAATCGAGCGCGGCCCGCAGCAGCTTGCCTACGATGGCTGGTGGCATCTCGGCTACGACACGCTCGTGACGAGCGAATGGGGGCTGCCCGCGACCTTCGAGAACGGGCTCGTGCCCGAAGTGCTGCTTGGGGGCCAGTACGGCCATCGGCTGCATTTCTGGGACCTGCATACGCGCCGGCATAAACAGGTGCTGGATTTCGGCGCCGAAAACCAGCTCGTGTTCGAATTGCGGCCCGCGCACGACCCCACCAAGCCCTACGGCTTCGTGAATTCCGTCATCAGCCTGAAAGATCTCTCGGCCTCGATCTGGCAGTGGTACCGCGACGGTGACCAATGGGCGGCGCGCAAGATCATCGAGATTCCCGCCGAGCCCGCCGACCCGGAGACGCTCCCGCCCCTGCTCAAGGGCTTCGCCGCGGTGCCGCCGCTCGTCACCGACATCGCGCTCTCGCTCGACGACCGCTTTCTCTATGCGGCCTGCTGGGGCACGGGTGAGCTGCGCCAGTACGATGTTTCGGATCCCGAACATCCAGCCTTGACGGGGAGCGTGCGTATCGGCGGAATCGTCTCGCGCGCCACGCACCCGCGCGCACAAGGCCGCGCGCTGAACGGCGGCCCGCAAATGGTGGAGGTGAGCCGCGACGGGCGACGCGTGTACTTCACGAATTCGCTGTACGGCGTGATCGACGGGCAGTTCTACCCCGATGGCATCGACGGCTGGATGGTGAAGCTCGACGCCGGCCCCAATGGCGGACTCGGTTTCGACGAACGCTTTTTCGTGGAGTGGCCCAAGACGCATCGCCCGCATCAGATCCGGCTGGAAGGCGGCGACTGTTCGTCCGATTCGTACTGCTATCCTTGAGTCGAATGCGCGCGCAACGCGGCAAGCAAGGCCAGGCACGAGGCGACGCGGCATGAGCGGCCTGTTTGAGACATTCGGCACATTCGGCGCGCACTGGGCCGCCTGGAGCGCCGTGATCGCCAGCGGCGTTTTTCACGGCGCGAATCCCGCGATGGGCTGGCTCTTCGCCACCGCGCTCGGGCTGCAGCGCCGCAGCCGCACGGCCCTGCTGCTGGCGCTGCCGCCCATCGCGCTCGGCCATGCCGCGTCGATTCTGCTGTTCACGGGCTCGGTTGCGATGCTGGGCGCGTGGATGCCTGTGCTGATGCACAGCGGCTTGCGCTGGGTGCTGGGCGCCCTGCTGATTGGCTGGGCGGCCTGGCAGCATGCCTGGGGGCACCGCCATCGCGTGCGCGTCGGAATGACGGCTGGCTTTCTCGGCCTCGCGGCATGGTCCGCGCTGATGGCCACGCTCCATGGCGCCGGACTCATGCTCATGCCCGCGTTGCTGCCGATGTGCGGCGGCGCGGCGGCGAGCGGCGGTGATGGTGTTGCCGGGCCGCTCGTGATGTCCGTGGCGGTGACTGTGGTGCATACGGTTGTCACGCTTGCCACTACCGCTTTCATTGCGTTCGTTGCCTATGAATATGTGGGACTGGGCGTGCTGCGGCGCGGCTGGATCAACTTCGACTGGCTCTGGCGTGGCGCGCTGGTGGCCACCGGGACGCTGATGATCGCGACGGCGTGAGTGGTGCGCGCTCCCTTCACCGCATCTTGTTCGCGCCGCCACCTCGCTTTCCTGTCGGAAGCGAATCGCATCGCAAGCCGATAAACATTTCTCGGCTATCGAATCCTCATAATGGGTGGATCCAGACATGGCTCCGCGAGCGCGGAGCCATGTCACTCTGGCACGCCAATTGACGGAGCAATTGATGATGACCACAACATGCGGCCCCTTTGATGCGGTGGACTATCTGGACTGTGAGGAAGCGATTACGGAATTTCTCACCGCTTCCGCAACGGATCCCAATCCTGACGTGCTGCTTGCAGCCATTGCGGCAGTTGCCCGCGCGCGAGATGACCCGCGCTTCCGTTCGTGTTTCCTGTACACCAACAGTGCCAAATTCGCCGTTGCACTCGCGCGAAGCGGGTATGCGACAGACCCTGCATATTCGGCCAGGCTCAATGCGATCATCCGCACGCACAAGCTCGAACAATACGATAACGGGCGGCCCAATTGACGATCTGCCGACCGATCGTGCGTCGTGTGATTGCCGCAGCAGCCCTGCTCGCAAGCGTTCACGCATGGGCAAACGGCTCGCCGGTTGCGAACGACAACGAAGCCGCCTCGCGGGCCGCTGACATCACACGTGACTATGCCCTCTCGAAAGACCGCACAGAGTGCCTGCTCTTCGATACGGCTGACAAGGGCAGCTACTTTCTGGTGCGCGTACGCGAGAATCATATTCAGGCATGCGGTGGAGAGCCGGGCGTTTCGCCTGTGTTGTTCTTCATGAAAATCCGCAAGCGGGACGGCCATACCGTTACAACGGCCTACGATGGCGAGCATTACCGCCCCCTCAAGCCACACCATCAAGACTGACACGTTCGGCCCCCGCAAGCACCGAGTCAGTCATTCACCTTCCCAGCGCGGATTGAAGCCCCCTACCCAGCGGCGAGACTCGCGGATCCCCCCTTTCGAACCGGACGACGGCGGCAAACGCCGCTTTTGGTGCCACCCCGCCGGCGTGCATGCAAGCGCCCGTTCGCGGCCACCGAACGCCACTCAGCGCGACACGCGCGAGCCATGTACCATACGGCGCTCGCGCTCGCGCGCAACGCATCGAACTGTAATCGCCGGAGAAGAACCAAATCATGTCCACCATCACCACGCCCGAAACGCCCGGCGCGG
Source organism: Paraburkholderia oxyphila NBRC 105797 (assembly GCF_000685075.1). GTDB lineage: Bacteria > Pseudomonadota > Gammaproteobacteria > Burkholderiales > Burkholderiaceae > Paraburkholderia > Paraburkholderia oxyphila. Next base: position 71,338 of record NZ_BAYD01000012.1, on the reverse strand, counting down.
CGCCCCTCAGCACCGAAAATCCCGCAGCAACTCACACGGACCAAGCGAACCAGGCAACCGCCATGCACGCCCTCGAAGCCCGCTACGGCGCGTCCTGGCACGCGCCGCTGCCCGCCTGGAACGCGACGCTCGACTCGCTGCTCGCGCACCGCTCGGTGCGCAACTACACGAATCAGCCCCTGCCCGCCGGCACGCTCGAAACGCTGATCGCCGCCGCGCAATCGGCATCGACCTCCTCGAATCTGCAGACGTGGAGCGTGATCGCCATCGAGGACCCCGAGCGCAAGGCGCGGCTGTCGAAGCTCGCCGCCGACCAGTCGCAGATTCGCGAGGCGCCGCTCTTTCTCGTCTGGCTCGCCGACCTCAACCGGCTCGAAGCCGCCGCGCAGCGCACCGGCGCGAGCGCGGAGGGCCTTCACTATCTGGAGACGCTGTTCGTCGGCGTGATCGACGCGGCGCTGGCCGCGCAAAATGCCGTGGTGGCGCTCGAATCGCTCGGCATGAGCTCGGTCTATATCGGCGCGATTCGCAATCAGCCCGAACAGGTGGCCGCCGAACTGGGCCTGCCGCCGCGCGTGCTGCCCGTGTTCGGCCTGTGCGTGGGCTACGCCGACGAGTCGCGGCCCGCGCAGGTGAAGCCGCGCCTGCCGCAGCCCGTTGTCCTGCATCGCGAGCAGTACGACGCGCCTTCGCAACAAGATGGCATCGCGCAATACGACGACGTGATGGGCGCCTTCCAGAACGCACAGGGCCTGAGCGCGGCGGGCTGGACCTCGCGCTCGCTCGCGCGCTGGCGCAGCCGCGAATCGCTGCACGGCCGCGACCGTCTGCGCGATGCGCTCCAGGCGCTCGGCTTCGAGCTGCGCTGAGGCGTTTCGCACCAGTCGATACGATCCAGTTCGTTGAGCACACAACCAACTTGCCATTGAACAGGCAATCGAAGGAGCAACGCAGATGAAAATCGCCATCATGGGCGCGGGCGCGGTGGGCTGCTTTTACGGCGCCATGCTCGCGCGCGCGGGACACGACGTCGTCCTGATCGGCCGCGCGCAGCACGTCGAGGCCATCGAGCGCGAGGGCCTGCGCCTCGAAGCGCTGACTTTCGACGAGCGCATCGGCCGCCCGCATCTCACCGCCAACACCGAAGCAGCCGCCGTGGCCGGCGCCGATCTCGTGCTGTTCTGCGTGAAGTCGACCGACACGGAAAGCGCGGGCGCCGCGATCGCGCCCCACCTGCGCGCCGATACGCTCGTGCTCACGCTGCAAAACGGCGTGGATAACGCCGAGCGCCTGCGCACCGTGATCCCGCACGACGTGGCGGCCGCCGTCGTGTATGTGGCGACGGAAATGGCGGGCCCCGGCCACGTACGCCATCACGGGCGCGGCGAACTGCTGATCGAGCCCGCGCGCGGCAGTCTGGCCGCTGCGCAGGCCCTGAACGACGCGGGCGTGCCCACCGAGATCTCCGCGAACGTGCGCGGCGCGCTCTGGGCCAAGCTCATCGTGAATTGCGCGTACAACGCGCTCTCGGCGATCTCGCAGTTGCCTTATGGGCGGCTAGTGGAAGGCGCCGGCGTATTCGACGCGATGCAGGACGTGGTCGCCGAATGCGTGGCCGTGGCGCGCACCGACGGCGTGACGCTGCCGCCCGACGTCGAAGCCGGCGTGCGCCGCATCGCCGAAACCATGCCGGGGCAGTACTCGTCCACGGCGCAGGACCTCACGCGCGGCAAGCGCAGCGAGATCGATCATCTGAATGGTTACGTCGTGCGGCGCGGCGCGGCGCTAGGCGTGGCCACGCCGGCCAACCGCCTGCTGCACGCGCTCGTGAAGCTCATCGAGGACAAGGCGCACGGCACGATCTGAAACGTGCACCTTAGTGCACTTTTAGGGGGGCTTTCGTCATGAAGCCGCCTGCGCCCCGCTGCACATGGGGGCGCAAGCGGTGCGTCATGCGCCGGACGCTTCGCGTTCGAAGACGAGCAGCGTCGAAGTCGCCGATGCGTAGAGCTTGCCGGCGGCGTCCGTGATCGTCGCCTCGGTGAAGGCCGCGCGCCGGCCGATGCTCAACACGCGGCCTTCGGCGCGCACGGGGCCGGTGCTCGCGGTCATGGGCCGGTGATAGGCCACCTTGAGCTCGAGCGTCGTGTAGGCCTGATTCGCGGCGAGACGCGAGTGCGCCGCGCAACCGCAGGCCGAATCGAGCAGCGTGGCCGCATAGCCGCCATGCACGGTGCCAATGGGGTTGTAGGCGTGCAGCCCCGGCACGCCTTCGAAGACCACGCGGCCCTCCTCCACTTCCGCGAGCTTGAAGCCCAGCGTATCGCCTATGGGCGCGGTGCGGCCGCTCGCGAGCATGCGCTGCAGTTGTTCGAGGCCGGTGAGGCCGGCGGGCAATTCAGCAACGAGGTTCATTTGAAACGTGTCTCCATCGGGTAGAGTGCGCGGCGCGCCTGGATGCACCCGAATGCAGCCGGCGCGCTGACTTCCCGACATGGTAACGGTTTACGAACGATCGTGCTTAAGTAACCACGCGAACCGAGGAGGCACTCTTTTGCAGCATGCGGCCCCGATACCGCCTCAATAAGTTTCGAGGTGCAGCCGCCCTTCGCGCTTGAGCCGCTCCCACAGCGCGTCCCAAGCCATGCCATGTGCTTGCGCGATCTCGCCGAGCGCCTGCAGCACGCCGTCTTCCATGCCCTTGAGCCCGCACACGTAAATATGCGTGTTGCCGTCCTTGAGCAGTTGCGCCACGTCCACGGCGCGCTCGCGCATTGCGTCCTGCACGTAGCGTTTGGGCTGCTCCGGCGTACGCGAGAACGCGAGATTGGTGTCGATGAAGTCCTTCGGCAGATTCATCAGCGGTCCGAAATAAGGCAATTCCTGCTGCGTGCGCGCGCCGAAGAACAGCATGAGCTTGCCCGTCGCGCCCTTGAGCCTGCGGCGGCGCCGGTATTCGGTCATCGCGCGCATGGGTGCGGAGCCCGTGCCCGTGCAGATCATCAGCAGATGCGAGTTCGGATGGTTCGGCATCAGGAAGGTGCTCCCGAACGGACCGATCACGCTCACCACGTCGCCCTTCTTCAGGTCGCACAGATAGTTCGAGCACACGCCATCCGCGGCGTTGCCGCTGTGGTCGTGCGTCACGCGCTTCACGGTGAGCGAGACGTTGTTGTAGCCCGGCCGCTCGCCGTCGCGCGGGCTCGCAACCGAGTACTGGCGCGCGTGATGCGCGCGGCCATCGGCGCTCGTGCCGGGCGGCAGGATGCCGATCGACTGCCCTTCGAGCACCGGAAACGGCATCGTGCCGAAGTCGAGCACGATGTGGTGAATGTCGCTTTCCGTGGCGTCGTCCGTGAGCCGGTAGTTGCCCACCACGGTGGCCGTGGTGGGCGCCTTGTGCGTGTACAGATGCACATAGGGCCGTGCCGCCGACCACGGCGGCACGGTTGCGCCGCGCACCATGTCCGAGCCCGAGCCCGGCGCCTCGTCGCTGTCGCTCTGCGTCGCGCCAGCCTGCGGTGGGTTGGAAGCGTTGGACCCAGCAGAGGCGTCGGGAGCGCTCACGGTCGGATTCTGCGTGGGGAGCTCGTCCCAGCCGAACTGTTCTTCGATGCTGTACGCCTCGGCCTTGAACACGTTGCGCCAGTTGTCGATCGCGCCGGTCGGGCACGGCGGCACGCAGGCCATGCAGGCGTTGCAGATATCGGCCTTCACCACGTAGTTGACGCCGTCGTGCGTGATCGCATCGACCGGACAGGTCTCTTCGCAGGTATTGCAGCGAATGCAGATCTCAGGATCGATCAGGTGCTGCCTGAGAATCTCCACGGGTACCGGACCGCTCATGATTGCCTCTGCCGTTCAATTGAAGCGCACGTACTCGAAATCGACGGGCTGGCGATTGATGCCCATCGCCGGCGGTGCGATCCAGTTCGCGAACTTGCCCGGCTCCACCACGCGGCCCATCAGCGACGCGACATAGGCGCGGTCCTCGGGCGTCGGCAGCCACTTCGCTTCGTTCGCGGCCCATTGCGCCTCGTCAATCACGCGGCCGTCCGGCGCGACGCGCACGCCCGCGAAGGTGCCGATGCGGCGATTGAACGCCTTGTGCGGCACACTCAGGCGAAAGTCGATGCCGGCTTTCTCCAGCACTTTGTTCCAGCGGTTCACGCCCGCCACCGAGTCCTTGATGTAGTCGTCGCGCAGCACTTCGTTCATGGCATTGAGCATCGGCACGTCGCGTTCGACGAGCTTGCCGTCCTGCACGTCGAGCAGGCGGTAGGTCTGGCCTTCGAGCTGATGGTCGTCGTCGCGCTTCGTTTCTTCGTAGCGCCCCTTCAGGCCCGAACTGTAGAACGTGGCCGCGTTCGACGAGTGGTCCGCGCCGAACAGGTCGATCGTCACCGAATAGTGGAAGTTCAGGTAGCGCTGGATCGTTTCGAGGTCGATCACCCCCGCGGCGCGCAGGCGGCCCACGTCGTCGGTCTTGAGCTCGTTAATCGCCTGCGCGGTACGCTGCACCACGCGAGAGACGCCCGACTCGCCCACGAACATGTGATGCGCCTCTTCGGTCAGCATGAACTTCGTGGTGCGCGCGAGCGGGTCGAAGCCCGATTCGGCGAGTGCCGAAAGCTGAAACTTGCCGTCGCGGTCGGTGAAGTAGGTGAACATGAAGAACGCCAGCCAATCGGGCGTTCTTTCGTTGAAGGCGCCCAGGATGCGCGGGTTGTCGTCGTCGCCCGAGCGCCGCTCGAGCAATGCTTCGGCTTCCTCACGACCGTCGCGGCCGAAGTGGCGATGCAGCAGATAGACCATCGCCCACAGGTGCCGCCCCTCTTCCACGTTCACCTGGAAGAGGTTGCGCAGGTCGTAGAGCGAAGGCGCCGTGAGGCCCAGATGGCGCTGCTGCTCGACCGAGGCGGGCTCGGTGTCGCCTTGCGTGACGATGATGCGGCGCAGGTTCGCGCGATGCTCGCCCGGCACGTCCTGCCAGGCGGCCTCGCCCTTGTGCGCGCCGAAGTGGATCTTGCGGTCCGCCTCGCCGGGCGCGAGGAAGATGCCCCAGCGGTAATCGGGCATTTTCACGTGATCGAAATGGGCCCAGCCGCCGGCGTCCACGCTCACCGCCGTGCGCAGATAGACATCGAAGCCCTGCGAGCCCTCGGGCCCCATGTCGCCCCACCACGCGAGAAAATTCGGCTGCCACTGCTCCAGAGCGCGCTGCAGCGTGCGGTCGCCGGCGAGATTGACGTTATTGGGGATCTTTTCGCTGTAGTTGATGGTGGACATCTCGGTTCCTTGCGGCTATGACGGAGCGGGCGGGACTGTGGCAGCGGCCAGGCTGCGATCACACGCGAGCGGGGTCGAACTGCGCCTTGCTGCCCTTGCCGTACACCTTGAGGGCGCCCTTTTCGCCTACCGCGTTGGGGCGATTGAAGATCCAGTTCTGCCACGCGGAGAGCCGGCCGAAAATGCGCGTCTCCATGGTCTCGGGCCCGTTGAAGCGCAGATTCGCCTCGAGGCCCGTGAGCGCGTCGGGCGACATGGCCGCGCGCTCTTCCAGCGCGATGCGGATTTCGTCGGCCCAGTCGATGTCGTCGGGCGCGGCGGTCACGAGGCCCAGCTGCTCCGCCTCGAGCGGCTTGAGCGGCTGGCCGATCCGTGCGCGCGCGGCGTCGAGCGGCTCCGCCTCTTCGTAGAAGCGCCGCGCGAGACGCGACTGATGCGTGACCATCGGATACAGCCCGAAATTGGCTTCGGATAACGTAATAGCGGGCTCTTCGTCCTGGTTCGAAGGCAGCGCCGCCATATAGCTGCGATCGGCGGCAAATGCGAGTTCCGCGAATGTGCCTGCGAAGCACGAGCCCGGCTCGATCAGCGCGAAAAGCGAGCGCGACGAGACATCGATGCGCGCGAGCGTGCGGCGCAGCATGCCGATGGTCTCGCGCACGAACCAGTGGTCGCGGTGTTCGATGAGTGCGGCGTCGGCGGCCAGCACGCCGCGTGCGTCGCCCTCCGTCTTGAAGATCCACGTGCCGATGTCGAGTTCGTTGGTGCGCATCGTGAGGATTGCATCGTCCAGCTCGCGGGCGAACTGCAGCGGCCACCATGCGGCGCCGGCCGCGATGATCGCGTCGATGCCTTCGGGCAGCGGCGCTTTCGCGGTATCGGGCGCCTTCGCCGTGAAGGTGGCCGTGCGCTTCGCGCGGTCGATCGACACCTCGACGCTCGCGTAGCTCAAGCCGTTCGCGTGCTCGATGCGCTCAATGCGCGTGAGCGCGATGCCCTGCGCGCCTTGCGCAGCGTCGGGCCGGTCGCTCAGCGCGGCGAGTTCGAGCGCGCGCGCCTGCACCGCCTGGCTGAAGCGGTTGGGCTTGACCACGTCGTCCACGAGGCGCCACGCCTTCGCGCGCTCGCCGCGGATGCCCTCCGCCACGGTGCAGAAGATATCGGCGCGGTCGTGACGGACGCGGCGCTTGTCGGTGAGGCGCGTGAGGCCGCCGGTGCCGGGCAGCACGCCGAGCAGCGGCACTTCGGGCAGTGCCACCGTGGACGAGCGGTCGTCCACCAGCAGGATTTCGTCGCAGGCGAGTGCCAGTTCATAGCCGCCGCCAGCGCAGGCCCCGTTCACGGCGGCAATGAATTTCAGCCCCGAGTGCCGCGACGCATCCTCGATGCCGTTGCGCGTTTCGTTGGTGAATTTGCAGAAGTTCACCTTCCACGCGTGGGTGGAGAGGCCCAGCATGAAGATATTGGCGCCGGAGCAGAACACCCGGTCCTTCAGGCTCGTGAGCACCACCGTGCGCACCTCGGGATGCTCGAAGCGGATGCGCTGGAGGGCATCGTGCAGTTCGATGTCGACGCCGAGGTCGTATGAATTCAGCTTCAGCTTGTAGCCTTCGCGAATACCACCGTCTTCGGCGATGTCGATGCCGAGCGTGGCGACGGCGCCGTCGAAGCTGAGCTTCCAGTGCCGATACTGCGAGGGGTCGGTGCGGTAGTCGACACGTGGAACGGTCGGTGCAACGACCGGCTGGTCGACGGCGCTATCTGCTGCGGCCATGGGGCGTCTCCTTGTGCACTTCGTTTCAATGAACGATAGTGCAACACCAACCCCATGTAAAGCACTTTAGTGCATATTCAAGGCTGCGACGGGTAAACCATGAAATACAATGCATCTCCCGTCAAACCACCCGGCACACCTCAGTCGATGCGCGCCGGCTCCGCGCCAAGGCGCGCCGCGAGGCGGTCGCGCAATTGCAGATAGGCGTCGGCGAGCGTCTTCTCGCTGGTGTCGAAACGCATGTCCGCGCGGCCGTATAGCTCGCTGCGGCCCGCCAGAATGCGCTTGAGGTCGTCCATGGCTTCGCGGTTGCCCGACATGGGTCGCAGGTCGCCCTGCGCGACCACCCGGCGCATGTGCTCCTCGGGCGCCGCCTGGAGCCAGACCGTGAAGCAGTGCGCAAGCAATGTATTGAAGGTGGCCGGCTCGGACACGAGCCCGCCCGGCGAAGCAATCACCGCGCGCGGGTGCTCGGCGATCACGGCCTCCAGCGCGCGCTGCTCATAGCGGCGGTACGCGCTCGCGCCGTAAAGCGAATGAATTTCCGAGGGCGGGCAGCCGGCCAGTTGCTCGATCACGCGCGTGAGCTCGACGAACGGCACCTTGAGCTCCTGCGCGAGCATGCGACCGAGCGTGGACTTGCCCGCGCCACGCAGGCCGATGAGCGCGATGCGCTCGTTGCGGTGCGGATCGGCGGGCGCCTGCGAGAACATTTCCGCAAGCGCGATGCGCGCGCGCTGCAGCGCGGCCGGGTCGCGCCCCTGCAGTAACTCGCGGATCAACAACCATTCGGCCGAAGACGTGGTGACGTCGCCGATCACCTCCGCCAGCGGGCAGTTCAGCGTGGCCGCGATCTGCCGCAGCACCAGGACGGAAGCGTTGCCCACGCCCGACTCCAGATTCGCCAGATGGCGCTCGGACAGCCCGGTTTCCGCCGCCAGCGTCTTGCGCGTCATGCCGCGGCGCGCGCGCAGCATGCGGACGCGCTCGCCCATCGCGGTCAGGAACGGGTCGCGTTCGCTGCGCTCGCCGCGCGCCGCGTCCGTGGCTTCGTGGGCGTCCGTCGACTCATCCGGCTGCGGCTCGGCAATGTAAGTTTGCTTCATCTTAAGAGACCTCCCAAGCCAGCTTTATGTACTATAGTGCTTGACATGCATTTTTCTAACCGCTAATTTTCGCCAAAAGACGGGCCGCAGACAAACACAGGAGACACGCATGTCCCCGCAAGACTTCGAACACCTGATTGCAGGTGTCACGAACCCGATTGCCGGCCGTCCACTCGATGATGCACTCGATGCCTGGCTCAACGCTACCTGGCCGAACGGCAGTCCGACCTTCGCGGCGCTCGAAAGCGCCTGCCGCCAGGGCGTCGCGGAGGGCTGGATGTGTCAGCGCGAGGCCGGCGGGCTGCGCTACGGACGCGTCATCAAGCCGCTGCCGGCCACGCACGGCTTTTCCGTCGACGTCGTGCAGATGAAAGATCTTGCCGGTCCGCATCATACGCACCCTCACGGCGAAATCGATCTCCTCATGCCGATCACGCCCGGCGCGACGTTCGACGGCCGGCCCGCGGGCTGGTGCGTCTACGGTCCAGGCAGCGCACATCGCCCAACGGTCGCCAACGGCGAGGCGCTCGTGCTCTATTTGCTCCCGCAAGGCGCGATCGAGTTCACACCGGCGCCGGCCTGAGCGGCTACGCCGGCCCACACAGGCGAATCGGGCTTCGGGTCGCCGTCGACGCACCGTTTCCTGCTAGCCGGCGGCATGCAGAATGACGTGATGCAGAAAGTATTGCCAGGCAATCCGAATTGACCGGCGCAGCAGCTACATAACGACCGAAGACCGACGGCGCAGCACGCACACAAGGCCATTGCCCGCAAGACAACGCGATCGCGGCAGATCGAGACCGATCGAAGCACACAAAGCGGAGACAGCATCGTGGATACCCAAGCAGCGTCGCTGGCCGTGGCCCCTGCGGCACCCCAGATATCGAGCGCGCCGGCCCCCGTGCCGCCGCCCGCGCAGTTGAATTTCGCGGTGCACCTGTTCGCCCTGAACGCGGCGCGCAGCGCCAAACCCGCCTATATCGACGACACCCGCACGCTCACCTACGGCGAACTCGAAACGCGCGCGCCAGTTCTCCGCGGCGTTGCGCGCGCTGGGCGTGCACACGGAAGAACGCATCCTGCTCGTGATGCTCGACACCATCGAGCTGCCCGTGGTCTTTCTCGGCGCGTTGCATGCGGGCGTCGTGCCCGTCGTCGTCAACACCCTGCTCACGGCCGCCGACTATGCCTACATGCTCGCGCACAGCCGCGCGCGGCTCGTGATTGTGTCGGGCGCGCTGCTGCCCGTCGTGAGCACCGCGCTGGCACAAGCCCATTCCGAGGGCAATGGTGAAGACTGCGCGCTGGTGGTCTCGCAGCCGCTCGACGGCGCGCCTGGCGGCCCGCGCGGCGCGCTCGTGCTCCATGAGCTGATCGAACGCGCCCAGCCCGCCGCACAAGCGGCGCGCACGAGCGGCGACGACATCGCGCTGTGGCTCTATTCGTCCGGTTCGACGGGCAAGCCCAAAGGGACTGTGCATACGCACGCCAACCTCTACTGGACCGTGGAGACTTATGCCAAGTCCGTTCTCGGCATCCGCGAAAGCGATGTGGTGTTCTCCGCGGCCAAGCTGTTCTTCGCATACGGGCTCGGCAATGCCCTCTCGTTTCCGCTCTCGGTAGGCGCGACCACGGTGCTGATGGCCGAGCGCCCCACCGCCAGCGCCGTTTTCGCGCGCCTCGTCAAGCACCGCCCGACGATCTTCTACGGCGTGCCCACGCTGTACGCGAGCATGATGGCCTCGCCCAGCCTGCCCACGCGCGCGGAACTCGCGCTGCGCATTTGCGCGTCGGCGGGCGAGGCGTTGCCGCGTGAGACCGGCGAGCGTTTCAGCCGACATTTCGGCAGCGATATCCTCGACGGCATCGGCTCCACGGAAATGCTGCACATCTTTCTCTCGAACCGCCCGGGCGAAGTCGAATACGGCACCACGGGGCGTCCCGTGCCCGGCTACGAGATCGAGTTGCGCGACGAGTCGGGCCGGCCCGTGCCCGACGGAGAAATGGGCGACCTCTATATTCGCGGCCCGAGCGCCGCCCTGATGTACTGGAGCAATCGCGAAAAATCACGCGCGACCTTTCTGGGCGAGTGGGTCAAGAGCGGCGACAAGTACCGGCGCCTGCCCAGCGGCTGCTACGTCTATGCGGGCCGCAGCGACGACATGCTCAAGGTGAGCGGCCAGTATGTCTCGCCCATCGAGGTGGAGATGGTGCTCGTGCAGCACGATGCCGTGCTCGAGGCGGCCGTGATCGGCGTGGATCAGGACGGGCTCGTGAAGACCTGCGCATTCGTCGTACTCAAGCAGGAGGCGCAAGCGCTCGCCACGCAGGACGGGCATGCCGCGCTCGTCGACACGTTGAAGGCCTTCGTCAAGGCGCGGCTCGCGCCGCACAAGTATCCGCGCGAGATTGTTTTCGTCGACGATCTGCCCAAGACCGCAACGGGCAAGATCCAGCGCTTTCGTCTGCGCGAACAGTATCGGCCCCGCGCGTGAGGGGATCGTGAAGCCGTCGTGAACCCGGCGGGCGGCCATTCTCCGTATCGCGACGCCCAGGCGGCGCTCGACGCAGCCATGCCGCCATGCGTTCTTGCGGTTCTCGCAGTTCGTGCGCCCCACGCCCCAACGGTCACGGTCTGAGCCTCACGCCAGGAGCCGTTCGCACGCCTGCCGATTCATCCGCACATTCCCCCTTCACGCCGTCACACGCCCTCCGCCACCTTCTCCATGCATACGCGGCATCGTTCGTCGATGCCGCTTGACCACGGTGCGCGCAGATGTGACGCCCGAGCCCCTTGCAGCCCGCATCGGTGCCCCACAATGATGTTATTGTCTGCAATGGCCGCAGCAGTCCGACCCCACCTGCCCTGAGACCGCTACGCGTGGAACCCGAGCAAGCGCTTTGCATCGGTGCTTTGCATGGAACCGGAGTCAGCGCCAAAGCGCTAACGCCGGTCGACAAGAGACGCACGCGCAGCCAGGGCCGGCAGCGAATCCGGCATCGAACCATGAGCGATTCCACCCTGATGAACGTATCGAGTATCACGATGCGCGCGCGCCGCGGCTGGGCGGCGCTCAAGCCGCGCATGGTGCGCGCGTTCGCGCCCGCCATGCGCAACCTCCAGTACGTGAAGCGCCGCATGCGCCCGCTCGCCGTGGTCGCGAGCGTCGGCTTCCCGCTTTACTACTACGTCTGGAAGGACCTCTTTCCGCAGCCCTATGAAAATCTCACGCTACGACTGATCGGCGCCGCGCTGTTCGTGCCGATTCTCGCCTTCGAGCGCTGGCCCGCCGCGGCCAGGAAACTGCTGCCCTGGTACTGGTATACCGCCACGCTCTACGCGCTGCCGTTCTTCTTCACCTTCATGCTGCTCAAGAACAACGGCAACGAGGTCTGGGTCGAGAGCGCGCTGATCGCCGCCTTCGTCATGGTGCTGCTGCTCGACTGGCTCATGCTCGTGCTGCAGTTCGTCGTGGGCATCGGGCTCGCGCTCGTCGCCTATGTGCTCACCACCGACCCGATCGTCCTCAACTCCGTTTATCTCACCCACCTGGCGATTTTTTCGTTCGCCGTGGCCATCGGCGCGGTGGCGAACTACGACCAGGATCGCATCCAGATCGAACAGGAGCGCGCGATGCTGGCCACGGCGGGCAGCGTCGCGCACGAGCTGCGCACGCCGCTCGTCGCCATCCGCGTGGGGGCGGCGGGCCTCATGCGCTATCTGCCCGCGCTGCTCGACACCTATGCGCTCGCCCAGCGCAACCGTCTGCCGGTGCCGAAAATACGCGTGGCGCATCTGCATTCGATGCAGGGCGTGGTGAGCCGCATCGAGCAGGAAGCGCTGCATTCGAACGCGATCATCGACATGCTGCTCGCCACCGCGCGCTTTTCCGGCACGAACATGCAAAACGCAACGACGTGCTCGATTGCGCATTGCGTCGAAACCGCGCTCGCGCGCTATCCGTTTCGCGAAGGCGAGCGCGCACGCGTGCATTGCAATCTGCGGCCCGATTTCGAGTTCGCCGGTTCTGAAATGCTGACCGTGCACGTGCTGTTCAATCTGCTTAAAAATGCGTTTCGGCATATGGGCAGCATCGACGGCGCGCATATTTCGATCCGGCTCGAAGCGGACGATCGCGGCAATCGCGCCAACCGGTTGATTTTCAGCGACACCGGCTCCGGTATTTCGTCTGAAGTCTTGCCGCACATCTTTACCCGCTTTTATACTTCTTCCACCACCACCGATGACGTGCAGCTCGGAGCAGGAATTGGGCTGGCATTTTGCCGCGATGTCATGCAAGCGATGGGGGGAGCCATTGCCTGCTCTTCGGTGAAAGGCAAGTACACCGAGTTTGTTCTGACATTCCCAGCGCCATGACGAAAGCCACTCCGAAAGCCATTCAGCCGTTCTCCTGGCCGACCACCGCCGCCTTCGTCGACGACAGCGCGGCGTTTCTCTCGAATCTGAGCCTGCAACTCGACCCGGAGCTGGCGTTCCGGCTGTTCAGCTCGCCCGCGGAGGCCCTGAAGTTTCTAAACGGGCGCGCGGCGCAAGACCAGCCGGCCTCGCCCGTTTTCAGTCCCTATCTCGACCGCACCGAAGAAAACGATGCGCATCAGGTCATTGCCATGCGCGTGGACGCGATCCGCTCGCTCGTGCACCGGCCGGAGCGCTTCGAGTCCGTGTCGGTCGTGGTGGTCGACTACGACATGCCCGAGCTGAACGGCATCGAATTCTGCCGCCGTCTCGCCAATCCGGCGCTCAAGAAAATCGTGCTCACCGGCAAGGCCGACGAGCACGTGGCCGTCAAGAGCTTCAACGAAGGCCTGATCGACCGCTTCATCCGCAAGCACGAAGTCGACGCCGTAGAAACCCTGAATCAGGCGATCCGCGACATGCAGGCCGCCTATTTCAACAAGGCCTGCGGCACGGTGCTCGACGCGCTCGCCGTGTCCGAATACGCGTTTCTCAAGGATGGCGCGCTCGCTGCGCACGTGCAGGGCATTTTCGAGTCGCTCGGCATCGTCGAGCACTATCTCTCGTATCAGCCGCACGGCCTGCTCATGTTCGATGCCCAGGGCACGCCCTGGCTGCTCATCATCCACACCGAGGAATCGCTGCGCGGCGTGCACGAGATCGCCATCGAGCAAAGCGCGCCCGCCTCGTTTCTCGCCGAGCTCGACAGCCAGCGCAGCGTGCCCTACTTCTGGCGCACCGAAGGCTACTATCCGGCGCACTGCGAACAATGGCAGCCGTATATGCATCCCGCATCGGTGTTCGAAGGCGAGCGCCGCTATGTCTATGCCGTCGTGAAGCATCCCGCGGGTCTCGCGCTCGAAAACGTGCTGCCCTATGACGCCTGGCTGCAGCAGCTCGACCGCGAAATCCAGGCGGCGTGGGACTCGCGCTGAGCCGCTCACGCCGCCTGTCTGTCATGCCCGCGTCACGCTCGCTCCAGCTCCGCGCCTGCCGGCCTCACGCGGCTACCGGCAGTTCCGCCAGCGCACGCGGCTGACGCACGCGCGCACGGCCGGCGCCGCGCTCCATGAGGCGGCGCGTCGAAGGCCAGTTCCACATTTGCACTTCGTCGCGTATCGCTTCGCACACGTCCACGATGCGCTCGAGCTCCGCCTCGGACAGCGCAGCACTGATCGACAGGCGCACGAGCGAGCGGTTCTGCGCCGTGGCCGGCGCGCAGAACACCGAGCCGAAGATGCCGCGCGCCTCGAGCGCATCGCGCAGCACGATGGTCTGCGGTTCCGGTCCGGCCTCGAGCGCGATGATCTGCGTTTCGCTGCCGTTGAGGTTGTAGCCGAGCTCAGCCAGGCGCATGCGCAGATAGCGCGCGTTCGCGGCCACACGCGTGCGGCGCCAGTCGTCGCGCTCGATCACGTCGAGCGTGGCCGCGAGACCCGCGCTCTCGTGCGGCAGCAGCGTTGAGCTGAAAATGGCCGGCAACGCCTCGCACTTGAAGTATTCCTGGAAGCGCCGCGAGCAGCTGATGATGCCCGCGCGGCCCGCGAACGCCTTCGCGAGACTCGCCGTGCGAAAGTGCACACGATCGGTCAAGCCCAGTTGCGCAACCATCCCCGCGCCATGCGGACCGTGCGTGCCGAGCGAATGCGACTCGTCCACCACGAATACGCACTCGTGCTCGGCGCACACGTCCGCGAAAGCCTGCAGCGGGCACACGCTGCCATTCGTGCTGTACACCGAATCGACGATCACGATGCCCGGCCCGTAGCGCTGGATGCGCTGCTCGAGATGCTCGACATCGTTGTGGAAGAAACTGATGGCCTTCGCCCCCGCGCTGCGAATGCCTTCCCAGAGCGACATATGCGCCATCATGTCGACGTACACGGGCGTTTGCGCATTCGCGATCGACTGGATCAGCCCCGTGTTGGCCGCGAACCCCGACTGGCAGAGCACGCTCGCCTCGGCGCCCATGAAGCGCGCGAAACGGTCTTCGAGATTCAGCTGCGGGCAATCGTCGCCGTGCAGGAACACGCCCGACATCAGCAGGCCGTTGCCCTCGGAGCGGATGCTCGTGCACATGGCATCGAGAATCTCGGGATGGCGGGCAATCGACAGGTAATCGTTGCTCGAAAGGTGCAAAGCGTCGGCATCCGGAACGCGCCCCTTCATGATGTGCCCCCCCGACCAGCTCTGCTGCACGCGTTCCGTGTAATAGCGGTCGACGCGTGCGGCGAGAAAGGCCGGCAGCGCCGCGTCGTTGTTATGTGCATTCCGCCAATTGTTATTGCCAACTTTCATCTCAGGCTCCTTGTGGTTGATGGCCACCCACCCAAGGTGATGCGCGACTTCCCCCCGGAAATCCTGTTGGACGGCTGGCCGGTAGTTGGCCCGCGCCGGAGCGCCATGCGCGAATCGCATGGCGAGGGAATTCCGGCTGCGGGCCTATAAATGCGGTGACGAGTGCGGTGAAAAATGCGGGGACGAATGCGAGCGGAGCGGCGCCTCGCGAGCGTGCGCGGGGCGCGAGGAACAACACGCGCGGCGCGCACCGGCTGCGCCTGCGTGCACACGCACGCGTCGCGCTACAGTGCGAGCGGCCCGAACCTGCGCCGGGCGGCCGGCGTCTTGCGGTGCGTCTGCCCCGGCGCGGACTGGCGTCGACGCGGCTGGCATGCACTTCTACGCGCACGAGGGGCAGCGGATTTGAAGGCAAATAAAGGCGCGTGACGCCGCAAGCGGGCGTCTCGACTTCCGCACGATATCCGCCTGGAATGATCGCCACTGGTTATCAAGGAAAAGACGCCTGCCCCGAAAAATGCGGTGCCTGTTTCCGGCGGCGCGAACACGGCGAGGCGCGGCCGGATGGAATGAACGTTGCTGAACGTCATCCCTGGCTGGGATTGATTATCCTTTAAAAACAGCGAGGTGGCTTATCTGAATTGCATTAGCATGCGCTATGCATACCGAAATGACTGCATAGATTTAACGCCCATCAACAAGCCGTTTTCGGGGCATTCAATTCGCATAACCTCACGAGAAGAAACAGGATGACGAAATAAATCCATTGCGCAAAGAGGGAAAACACCAAGGCGCAACGGATTACCGTCTTGTTTTAAGGGCCGGTTTGGGGGAGTCGCGTGGAGTAATGCCGATGGAAAAATCGCCTGGCATTATTTGAACTTTTTATGACGCCGCCGCTGCGTCAGCGCGCAATGATGCCTTGTCTTTATTGCGCCGCTGCGCTCACCACCCGGTCGCGGCCGCGCGTCTTCGCCTCATAGAGCGCGGCGTCCGCGCGCGCCATCAGGCTCGCCAATGTATCGCCGTCCTGATAGACGTCCACGCCGGCACTGAACGTCAGGCCCGCGTGCGCCGCCTGGGCATCGTCCCCGGCGTCCTCCCCGTCGTCCTGCGCCGTGCCCGACGGCGCGCCCTCGTGCGCCGTGATGCAGTCTCCGCGCCGCACCGCGAGCGCGGCCACGCGCAGCGCGTCGACGCGCATCACCGCGTCCTCGCGCGCCATCGCCGGAAAAAGCAGCGCGAACTCCTCGCCGCCCAGCCTGCCGAACAGGTCCGACTCGCGCACGCCCGCGGCAATCACGCGGCCGAACTGGGCAAGCGCGCGGTCGCCTGCCGCGTGGCCGTAGCGGTCGTTGATGCTCTTGAAGTGATCGATATCGACGATGGCGAGCGCATGCGGCGTGCCCGCGGCACGCGCGGCATCGAGCGCCGCCCCGGCCTGCGTGAGGAACGCGCGGCGCGTGAGCGCGCCGGTTAGCTCATCGCGGCTCGCGAGGTGTTCGAGTCGCTCGGCCATGCGGTCGTGCGCGAGCAGCACCATGCCGATCGAGAGCGCCGGCAGCACCAGGATCCCCAGCGCCAGATACGCGACATTAAAGGGCGTGAAGTCGAGCATTGTGCTCTGGTGTATCAGCCCCGTGCCGTAAATGAAGCCCCTCAGGCCGTGCGCGAACGCGCCCAGCCAGGCGGCGCAGGTGACGAAACGATAGCTGTAGACCGGCCGCCCCTTCGGCCGATGCCGCAGCGCCAGCCAACCGATGGCGCAATAAACCGAGCCATGAAACACGGAAACGAGCGCGATGCGCGCGGCCAGATCCGGCGTTATCCAGTACCACCAGGCAATCCCCGCGCCCACCACCGCACAGCCCGCCCGGGCGAGCGGCGCACGCGGGCTCAGCCCGAAGAACTCGCTGCAACCCTCGAGCACCCGCGTAATGGCACATGCCAGCAGCGTGTTCGAAACGAAGATCGTGAGGAGCGGCACGCCCATGCGCTGCATGCCCGCGAGCACGAGCGCGACGCTCGCCATCACGTATGCGCCCATCCAGCGGCTCACCCCGGGAATGCCCGCGGGCCGCAATGAGCCGAGGATGGCGAGACTCATGATGCTCGAGAGCACCGTGACGAGGAGGATATTGACCGGATCTAACATGGGCGGCGCATGACGCAGGGTCGTTCGGATGGCGGCCGGCTAACGCGCTGTGCACGTGCGGGCTGGGCCTTGCGTAAGTTAACGGCAGAAAATGAACCGACTTGAGCCGGCCCGGGAAACACGGCAGCGCCACGGGAACGCCATCTGCTATGTCATTGATGCGTCATTTCAGTGACTCGCACGCGCCACGCCGCCGATCGAGAGCATAGCCGGTCCGAATGTGCCGGGCATGGAAAATGCGCCTCTGCCGGTGAGCTCCGGCGCCTGCAAGCGCCGGAATCCGCCTGCCCGGACGGGGTTGGGACATGGCGAAGAACACGCTCGCACGGCGTAGCAGCCGTGCAAGAACGGCGGGCGCGCGCCACACAGGTAAACGACGTATGGCTACCGTATTACTCGTCGACGACGACATCAACGCGCTGAACGCGCTGAAAGAGCTGGTCGGTCAGGAAGGTTATCGGGTCAGGACCGCAGAGGACGGGACGGACGCGCTAAGGGCCGCGCTCGCCGACCCGCCCGATGTCGTGATCTCCGATTGCATGATGCCGCACATGGACGGCCTCGCCCTGATGCGCGAAATGCGCCGCAACAGCGTGCTCGCGGGGGTACCGCTCGTGCTCGTCTCCGCGCTCGTCACACCGCCCGCCGATGCGAATCTGGTCGGCTTCCTGCGCAAGCCCTTTGCCGTCGCGCAGTTGCTCGACATTCTGCACCGCGTGGCGACGCCTTGAGCGTGCGGCACGCCGTAACGAATCTGACGCGAAGCTGCGGTAAAGTCGAGGTCATTTGCCGTCACGAGACCATGCTCGTCCCCCAACTCGCGCCGCTCGTCGCCGCGTTCTATGAAACCGTCCGGCAAGGCAGCATCGTTGCGGCCGCACGGCATCTCTCGGTCAGCCAGCCCACCATCACGGCACGCATCCAGCAGCTCGAAAAGCACTACGGCGTGGAGTTGTTTCATCGCCGCGGCAACCGCGTCGAGCTCACGCAGACGGGCGCGGCGCTCATGCCGCTGATCGACCGGCTGATGCTGAGCGAACGCGAAATCGACGCCGCCCTGCGCCACGAACGCGAGTGCTACACCGGCAGCTTCCGGCTGGGGACCACCGGCCCCTATTACATTCTCCCCGCCGTTGCGGCGTTCCGGCGCCGCTATCCGAACGTGCAGATCGGCATCGAGGTGGGCAATTCGAAAGAGGTGCTCGACGCGCTCGTGGAGTATCGCGTGGACGTGGCCGTTTCGTCGAACCGCGTGGACGACCCCGCGCTCGCGCGCCACCGCATCGCGGGCGACCTGCTCGTGCTGGTGGTCGATCCCGCGCACACGCTCGCGCACCGGCGCGCCGCCGACCTCGGCGTGCTGGCCGGCGAAACGCTCTTGCTGCGCGAGCCCGGCTCGCGCACGCGCGAGGCCACCGAGACCGCACTCAGGCGGCGCGGCGTCGAGCCCGCCGCCGTCATCGAAATCGGCAGCCGCGAGGCGATCTGCGAGGCGATCCGCCAGGGCCTCGGCTGCTCGCTGATGCCCGCCGGCGAAGTGCCGCGCGGCGCCTCGCTCGTGAGCGTGCCCATCGAGCCCGATGGCCCCGTGATGCACGAGTATCTCTACCATCTGAAGAGCCGCGCGAATGGACATCTCATCAGGGCGTTCATGGGCACGCTCGAAGCGCTGCGCGCCGCACACGGCGACGCCAGTGAAGCGGCCCAATTTCATTCGTAAAACGAAATAATTAAGGCCAGCCCGGCACGCGGACAAACCTCGCGCGCCTCATGCCTCGCGCGCGCACCGAAGCGCGCCAACCGGCCCTCGATCACGCCGCGCGAGCCAGGCCGTCTCGCGCGCAGCAAGCGCCATTGCGCCCAACGTGTCATGCTCGCGGGTACGAACCCGGAACAACCCGCACGACCTTTGGCACCATGACCTCGAAGGACCGCCGCCAGTTTCTGCACAGCGCCGGCGCGCTCGCCGCGCTCAGTCTCTTTCCGCCGTCCATCCGGCGCGCGCTCGCGATACCCGCGCACCACGCCACCGGCACGATCCGGGACGTCCAGCATGTCGTGATCCTCATGCAGGAAAACCGCTCGTTCGACCACTATCTCGGCACGCTGCCCGGCGTGCGCGGCTTCGGCGACCGCATCACGATCCCGCAGCCGCAAGGCGCGAGCGTCTGGCAGCAGAGCGACGGCACGCGCAGCGTCCTGCCCTTTCACCTCGACAAGACCAAGGGCAATGCGCTGCTCGCGGGCGGCGCGCACGAATGGGTCGACGCACACGCCGCGTGGGACAACGGCCGCATGACGCAATGGCCGAAATCGAAAGGCGATATTTCGATGGGCTATCTGCGCGAAGCCGACCTGCCGTTTCATTTCGCGCTGGCGAATGCCTTCACGGTTTGCGACGCCTGCTATTGCTCGCTGCTGGGCGGCACCAATTCGAACCGCCTGTTCCTGTGGACCGGCACGAACGGTCCGGGCGGCGGCGGGCTCACCCCGCACGCGGTGGTGAACAACAACGGCTGGGACTGGCTCGGGCCCTCGGACAATGGGCTCCAGTGGACCACCTATGTCGAGCGCCTGCAGAAAGCGGGCGTGAGCTGGAAGGTCTACGAAAACCAGCCCGATAACTACAACGACAACCCGCTCGCGGGCTTCGCCACGTTCCGCAAGATCCACGAGGCGCTGCCCGGCTCGCCCAATTTGCCCTGGACGGCCGAGCTGGAGGCGCGCGAGCCGCTCTACAAGGGCATTGGCAACACGATGCCCGATGGCGGCTTCCTGCAGGCGCTCAGGGACGACATTGCCGCCAGCCGGCTGCCGCAGGTGAGCTGGATCATCGCGCCGCAAGCCTCGTGCGAGCATCCCTCCGCCTCGACGCCGGGCCAGGGCGCGTGGTACATGCAACAGCTGCTCGATGCGCTCACGGCGAACCCGGAGGTCTGGAGCCAGACCGTGCTCTTCGTGAACTACGACGAGAACGACTGCTTCTTCGATCACGTGCCGCCGCCCGCCGCGCCTTCGCCCATCGGCGACGGCAACTGGGCAGGCAAATCCACGGTCAGCACGAAGCACGAGTACTTCACCGTGCCGAACCCGCCCGGCGACACGACCCCGCTCGTGCCGGACGGGCAACCTTACGGCCCCGGCCCGCGCGTGCCGATGTTCGTGGTCTCGCCCTGGAGCACGGGCGGCTTCGTCAACTCCGAGGTGTTCGATCACACCTCCGTGCTGCGCTTTCTGGAATTGCGCTTCGGCGTCAAGGAGCCCAATATCAGCGCATGGCGGCGCGCCGTGTTCGGCGATCTGACCTCCACCCTGAACTTCAGCACCCCGAACGAAAGTCCGGTCAGGTCCTTCCCGGCCCCGAGCAAAGCCGCAGCCGATGCCCAGCATGCCCAGCAGCATGCGCTGAAGGCCGTCTTGCCGCCTCCGGCTGCCGAGCAGTCGATGCCGGTCCAGGCGCGCTTCGTGCGACCCTCGCGCGCCTTGCCGTACCGCCTGCATACGGAGGCGAGCGTGGTGGCGAAGCGCCATGCGGTGCACCTCGTCTTCAGAAACGAAGGCAGCGCCGGCGCGGTCTTTCACGTCTACGACACCTTGCATCTCGATCGCGCGCCGCGCCGCTATACCGTCGAGGCGGGCAAGCAGCTCGACGACGCGTGGACGCCCGAAGCGGTGGACGCCGGCGCGTACGATCTCTGGGTGCTTGGGCCCAACGGCTATCACCGCGGCTTCTCGGGCAACCTGAGCGCGGCGCCGCGCGGCCCCAATCCCGAAACGCGCCTGCGCTACGACGAGGCCCGCAACGCCCTCACGCTTACGGTCGCCAACGCGGGCCCCGTGCCGGCCGTTTGCACGGTGCAAGCGAACGCCTATCGCACGGACGGGCCGTGGAAGCTCACCGTCCCCGCGCACGGCCGCGCGGAACAGAGCTGGCCGCTCGACGCGTCGGGCGGCTGGTACGACTTCACGCTGCGTGCCGCGAATGAGGCAAACAGCGGAGACGGCGTCAAACGCCGCTTCGCCGGCCGACTGGAGACCGGCAAGGACAGCATCAGCGATCCGGAAATGGGGGTCGCGCACTGAGCGGCGCGCGTCTGCACCGCGTGGCGCGCGTGCCGCGAGACGCTTACGAGCAAGGGAAGAATGCCCGCAGTACACTGCCGGTTCCCTCACGCCGCCCGCTCGCACGGCGGCGCATCTCACCCAGGCTTCGCACGCAACCGGAGAAAACGATGAAGATCGATTTGTCAGGAAAACTCGCGCTCGTCACCGGCTCGGCGGCGGGCATCGGGCTCGCCACCGCCAAGGGACTCGCGGGCACGGGCGCCACGGTGATCGTCAACGGCCGTCACGAAGGCAGCGTGCGCGACGCCGAAGCCGCCGTGCGCCAGGCCGTGCCCGGCGCACAGGTGCAGGGTTTCGTCGGCGACCTCGCGAACGCCACGGGCTGCGACGCGCTCGTGAAGGCCCATCCGCAGGTCGACATCCTCGTGAACAATCTCGGCATCTTCGCGCAGGAAGACTTCTTCGCGATCCCCGACAGCGAATGGCTGCGCTTTTTCGAAACCAACGTGATGTCCGGCGTACGGCTCTCGCGCGCCTATGCGGGCGCGATGGTCAAGGCGGGCTGGGGGCGCATCGTGTTCATCTCCTCGGAGTCGGGGCTGAACATTCCCGCCGACATGATCCAATACGGCATGACCAAGACGGCACAGCTCTCGGTGGCGCGCGGCCTCGCCAAGCGGCTCGCCGGCACCGGCGTGACGGTGAACTCGGTGCTGCCGGGCCCGACGCTCTCGGAAGGCGTGGAAGCGATGCTCAAGGACGAAGTCGCCAGGACGGGCAAGCCCGTGGAGGAAGTGGCGGCGGCGTTCGTGCAGCAGCACCGGGCCTCGTCCATCATCCGCCGTGCGGCGAGCGTGGAGGAAGTGGCGAACATGGTGGTCTACGCGTGCTCGCAGCAGGCCTCCGCGACCACCGGCGCGGCATTGCGCGTGGACGGCGGCGTGGTCGATACGATCGCCTGATATTATTACGGCATCCTGAGCGATTTCGCAGCGCCCCCCGCATGCGGATGCACGATTGATCGCGATGCCTCTGTTTGGCCCGCAGCGTGCCAGCCTCAGCGCGCGCGGGCCAGAATGCGGCTCTCCTCGTCGACTTCGAGGGAGACCGTCTCGCCTTTGCGTGCTGCAACGTCGAGCCGCGCGATGACGACCGGCCCCGCATCGGTCCGAACGCTCGCGAGGTGCACGGCGCCCGGCTCGCTCGCGCCCACGCGGTGGCTCACCACGGTTGCCGCGAGCACCGTGCCGTGCGCCACCGCCTGCTGCGTCCATTGCGCGCCGCCGCACACGGGGCACAAATAGCGCGCCGGAAAGAGCGTGGTGCCGCAATCCGCGCAGCGCAACACTTCGAGTTTCGTGATCTGTCTCATTGCACATGCCCCGCTGCTTCCAGCACCACGGCGTTCGCGCACATGCCGTAGCGGTATTCCACCATGCCGTAGCCGCTCACCAGTGCGAGCCGCGCGCGCTCGATCTGACGCTCGCCCGCTGCGCCGCGCAATTGCGTGAGCGCTTCCACGAGGCCGTGCATGCCGCCCGCCGCACCCGCCTGCCCGGCCGAGAGCTGGCCGCCCGAGGTGTTCACCGGCAGCGCGCGCGAGGCGATGCGCGCGATCAGCGCGCGCAGATCGCCATCGGGCGCGAAGCCGAGGTCGGCCAGTTGCACGAGCGCCATGACCGGATAGTCGTCGTAGACCGAGACGAGATCCATCTCGGCCGGCGCCGTTTGCGCCTCGCGCCAGAGCGCCGGCGCCAGCGCCGCGAGCGAGGTCTGCAGGCCATCGCCCATCTGGTGATCGGCGTTGTAACGGCATTGCAGCGCCCGCACGCGCGCGTGACGGCCCGGCTCGACGAGGTCCGCGCGCGCCACCACGAGCGCGTTCGCGCCGCACACCACGGGCACGCAGTCGTAGCGGCCGAGCGGCGCGGCCACCGTGGGCGCGTCGAGATAGTCTTCGAGCGTGAGCGGCGTGCGATAAACGGCCTGCGGATTGAGCGCGGCCCACGCGCGCTGCGCCACGCACAGCGCGCCATAATCGGCGCGCGTGAGCCCGAAGCGCTCGGCATGCTGCTGCGTGAGCATCGCGAACAACGCGTTCGGGCCGCCGCTTTCGAGCGGTCGCAGCCAGGTCCGCGTGGTGAGGTTGTAGTGGTCGACGAGCCGCCTGAAGTCGGCCGGCTCGAAAGCGTCGCCCGACACCAGCGCGATGACGTTCGCGTCCCCGCACTGGATCGCGCGGATCGCGTGTTGCAGCAGATTGATCGCACTCGCGCCGCCGTGGCAGTCGTCCATGCACCAGCGCGGCGAGAGGCCCAGCCGCCACGAGAGATCGATGGCGTGATCGGGGCCCAGCGTGAACGAGGCCACGCCCAGCCCGTCGATCTCGCTCGCGGCGAAGCCCGCTTGCGCGAGCGCCGCCGAAAACGCCTGCGCAAGCAGGTCGCCCGTCGAGAGGCCGCCCGCCTGGCGGCGGTAAGGCACCTCCACGCCCGCGCACAGCAAGACGCCGTCGTATCCGCGTGATGACATTATTTCGCTTTCCTTATCGTGTGGCGGCGCGCACCGTTTCCCGCGTGCATACCAGCGCAATCACCGTAATGGCGCCCATCGTCATCAGCATCACCGCGACGGGCCATGCCGCGTGATACTTCGCGAGCAACGCGGTGGCGACGAGCGGAGAAAGCCCGCCCGCGAACACCGAGGCAATCTCGTGACCGAGCGCCATGCCCGAATAGCGCACCTCGGTGCTGAACAGCTCGCCCATCAGGCTCGGCTGCGTGCCGATCATGGCGCCGTGGCACACCGCGTTGCCGAGCAGCAGCGCGAGCCAGATGAGCGCGGGCGCCCTGGTGTCGAGCAGCCAGAAGAACGGAAACGCCACCACGATGAGCCCCACCGCGCCGATCAGGTACACGGGCTTGCGGCCGATGCGGTCCGAGAGGCGGCCCCAGAGCAGCATGGTCACGAGCTCCACCGTCATCGAGACCATCACGCCCGCGAGCATGACCGCGCCCGGCACGCCGATAAACTTGCCGTAGACGAGCGAGAACGCGAGGAAGATGTACGAACCGCCGTTCTCGGCCACGCGCAGCCCCATGGCGACGAGGATCGCGCGCGGGTGCTTGCGGATCGCATCGAGCACCGGCATGTGCGAGGTCTTGCCCGCGGCCTCGGACTTCGCGAATTCGGTGCTCTCGGGCAGCGTCGAGCGGATATAGACACCCACCCCGAAAATGATGATGGAGAGCAGGAAGGGCACGCGCCAGCCCCAGCTCATGAAGCTCTCGTGCGGCAGCATCTGCACGGCGAAGAACACCGCGGCCGAGAGCACGAAGCCGCCGCCCACGCCAATCTGGCTCCACGACGCGTAAAAGCCGCGCTTTTCGGGCGGCGCCGACTCGCTGATCATCAGCACGCCGCCGCCCCACTCGCCGCCCGACGCAATGCCCTGCACCACACGCAGCAGCACGAGCAGCGCGGGCGCCCACAGACCCACCTGGCCGTAGGTGGGCAAGAGACCGATCAGGAAGGTCGCGGCGCCCATCAGCGAGAGGGTCCAGACCAGCGCACCCTTGCGCCCGTAGCGGTCGCCGATATGCCCGAACAGCACGCCGCCGAACGGGCGGGCCGCGAAGCCGACGGCAAAGCCCGCGAACGCGGCGAGCGTGCCGATGAGCGGATCAGTGCCGCGCGGAAAGAACAGCTCGCCGAACACGAGTGCCGCCGCCGTGCTGTAGAGAAAGAAGTCGTACCATTCGAGCGCATTGCCGGCGACCGACGCCATCACGATGCGGCGCAAGGCGCGCGGATCGAGTGCCTGCGCACTCGTGCGGGGTTCCGCGTGGGGCGCGTCGGGCGCCCCGGCGGAACAGGTTTGGGTGCTTGCCATGCTGCCTCCTCGTGCCTCTGGTGGGCTCTCGTGACTTGCGGGTGCCGCCGTGCGGCAGATGCGGTGGGCATGCTGCGTGCCCGTTGCGTTCGCGCGCTGCGCTCAGGCTCGCCTGAGCCGGTAGCCCGACGCTTCGAGGTCCCATGCCGTGGCGGTAATGCCGGCCTCGCGCAGCTTGTACTTCTGGATCTTGCCGTTTTCCGTGCGCGGCAGCTCGGCCACGAAGTCGAGATAACGCGGCACGGCGAAATACGGCAGACGCGGCTCGCAATAGCGGATCAGTTCGAGCGCGTCCAGCGTTTCACCCGCACGCAGCACGAGCGCGGCCATCACCTCGTCCTCCGCGAACTCCGACTTGACCGCGTACACCGCAGCCGTCTCGACCGCCGGATGACTCAACAGCACCTGCTCTACTTCGTATGACGAAATATTTTCTCCGCGGCGCCGGATCGCATCCTTGAGCCGGTCGACGAATCGATAGTAGCCGTTCGCCTCGCGCACCACGCGGTCACCCGTATGGAACCAGAGATTGCGCCACGCCTCCACGGTCTTCTCCGGCATGCCGAAATATCCGCTCGCGAAGGCAAATGGCGTGCCGGCGCGCAGGATCAGCTCGCCCGCCTCGCCGTCCGGCACTTCGCGGTCGTTCTCGTCCACCACGCGCGCGTCGAAACCCGGCACGAGCTTGCCCATGTAGCCCGCGCGTTGATCGGCGATGCCGCCGCCGAGGACGAAGTTCGTCTCGGTCGAACCGTAACCGTCGAGCAGCGCGATACCGCAGCGTTCAGTGAATTCCTGCTGGAAGTGCCCCGGCACGCCTGGCGCCAGCGCGATGCGCACGCGGTGCTCGCGCTCCCGGGCGGACGCCGGGCGGCCCAGCAGAATCGGCACCATCGCGCCAAGCACGTAAGTCACCGTGGCGCGCGTCTCGATGAGCGAGGCGAAGAAGCCGCTCGCCGAGAAACGCCGGTCGGCGACCAGTTGCGCATCGGCAACGAGCGCCTGGAAGAACGCGTTGAGCGCATTCGTATGAAAGAGCGGCAGGCACGTGTAGAGCACATCGCCGGCCACTATGCCGAGATGCGCCGCCGTGAGGCGGGCCCACCAGTACAACTGGGCGTGCGGGCAAATCACGCCTTTCGAGAGGCCCGAGGTGCCCGAGGTATAGAGAATGGCGAGCGCGTCGCCGTCGCCGATGGACTGCGCCGCGAGCGGCTCGCCGAGCGGCGGCAAGGGCTGCACCGTCATGCTGCGCGCCGCCGGAGCGCGGCTGCTTTCGCGCGCTTCGGCGCTCTCGCCAGGCTCGCCGCTCTCGATCAGCCAGATCGATTCGAGCGCATGCGCCTGCGCGTCGATGGCGTGCACCGCGCCCACGAGATGCGTTTCGGCCACGATGAGGCGCGCGCCCGAATTGCGCAGGATATGCTCGAGTTGCATGCCGCGCGAAGCGGTGTTGATGGGCACGACCACGGCGCCCAGCCAGCCACAGCCCAGCACGATCTCCATGAACTCGCTGCGGTTCGTGCACAGCAGCGCGACCCGGTCGCCGCGCCGGATACCGTGCGCCGCCAGCGCGCCGGCGCGGCGCGCCGCGATCTCGAGCGCCTGCGCGCCGCTCCAGCAGGTCCTGCGATCCGAAAACAGCGCAGCCTCGCCGTCACGTTGCGCACGCGCCGCCAGCAAGGCCGGCAACGTCAGCGATGCCGTCTGCGCCATCTCGGCGGCGAGTGCGGCGCCCAAGTCCATGCAGCCCATAAACCGGTCTCCTCGAATTCCCTCGAAATCGATGAATCCAGTCTAGGTTTGGGCTAAGATATCTGTCAAATTCATCAATATTATCAACATCATAAACATGGCTGATTTCAACGAAGCCGATCTGAACCTCGTGCGCGTGTTTCAGGCGATCCTCGAAGAACGCAGTCTCACGCGCGCGGGCCAGCGCCTGGGCCTGTCGCAGCCGGCCATCAGCTATGCGCTAGGGCGGCTGCGCGTCATGTTCGACGACCCGCTTTTCGTTCGCTCTCCTGATGGCATGCTGCCCACACCCACGGCGCAGCAACTCGCGCTGCCGCTCGGGCGCGCGATTGCGTCGATACGCGAGGCGCTGCGCCACGGCGAACCGTTCGACCCGGCCACGAGCGCGCGCGAATTCCATCTTTCGATGACCGACGCGGGCGAGCAGTTCTTCCTGCCGCCGCTGTGCGAAATGCTCCAGCGCGTGGCGCCGCACGTGAAGCTCGAAGCGCGCCAGACACCCGTGGCCGAGGTGACCGAGCAACTACGTCTTGGCCAGCTCGATCTCGCCATCGGCAATCTGCCGGCGCTCAAGCCGCACACACATAGCGCCCTGCTCTTCGACGAGCCGTATGTGTGCATGACACGCCGGCGCGCGGGGCTGCCCGCGCGGCGCATGTCGCGCGAGCGCTTTCTGGATATGCAGCACATCATGGTGGTATCGAGCGAGAGCAGCCACCGCACCATCAACGACTCATTGCGCGCGGCCGGGCTCGACCGCAAGATCGCCCTGCGCGTGCCGCATTTTTCGGTCGTGCCGCAAATTCTGCGGCGCACCGACTGGATGGTGACCTTGCCGCGCCGCGTCGCGCACTTCTTCAACGAGCACGATCAATTCGCCATCTACGAACTGCCGGTGGAGATGCCGAGTGTGGAAGTCACCGTGCACTGGCACGAGATCTTCGACAACGACGAAGGCAACCGCTGGTTTCGCGAGCTGACGATCGAGACGTTGCGCCACGTGTGAGGCGCGAGCGCGCCATCAGGCCGGCTGTGCGTTCGGATGCCAGCCGCTTTGCCGGAATGAGGTGGCGAAGAACAATACCTGATAGCGGATGGCATTCGACCAGTACGACCACGTATGCCCGCCGGGGCGCTCCGCATAGTCGTGCGGCACGCCCAGCGCAATGAGCCTGTCGTGCAGCACGCGGTTCGACTGCACGAAAGAGTCGTCCACGCCACAGTCGATCGTGAGCGCAATATGCGCATGCTCGAAGCTGCCCGCGCCCTCCACGATCGCGTTACGCGTCCAGAAGTCGGCATGGCGCGCGGGATTGCCGAACACGCGGTCGATGCCGGGCTCGTCCTCGCAGTTGCGCGGATCGACCGCGCCGCTGATGCTGCCGGCCGCGCCGAACGCCTCCGGACGATCGAGCGCGATGCGCAGCGCCCCAAAGCCACCCATGCTCAGGCCCGTGATCGCGCGCGTCTCGCGCGAGGCCAGGGTGCGGAAATGCGCGTCGATATACGACACCACTTCGGTGCCCACATAGGTTTCGTATTGGCTCGAGGAATCGAACGGGCTGTCGATATACCAGCTCTCGTGGCCGCCGTCGGGCATCACGAGCATCACGTGATAGCGGTCCGCCAGCTTGCCGATGCGCGTGTTCGAGGTCCAGTCCGCGTAGCTGCCGCCCGAGCCGTGCAGCACGTAGATCACCGGATAGCGCGCTGTCCCGCTGCCGCGCGCGTAGTCGTCGGGCAGCACCACGGTGGCGTCGAACGCACGGTGCATCGCCGCGCTGGGAATCGAGACGATTTTCGTCTGAAACGCCCAGCTCGGGGCGCTCAGGCACAGCGCAAAGAGCGAGGCCAGAAAGAGCGCCAAAGACTTGAGGGGCCGAATCGCAAGGGCTGTATGCATGGGTGGTCGCTCTGGTTCGGACTGCCACGGAAGGCATGACGTCTGCGACGACTCTAGCAACGGCTACTTACAACCAAATTTCGACGAACCCTACGGCTAGCTTCACGCGCGGTCATCGGCTGAATCATCTTCGTAAGCCGTGACGCCCGCATCGCCATTGCGCGCACGCCGCTTGAGCCGCCCTTGCGGCTCGCCCGGATGCAACAACCCCTGTTGCCGGGGCGTGAGCGGGTCGGTCAGGCAAGGCTCGGCTTCGAGCTCCTGCTCGAAACGCTCCCACATGCCTGCGGGCGTGTTCGCCCGCCCCACGCGCGTGCCGATCGTCAGGCGGATCTGATTCGCGCGCAGGATGGTCGAGCGCAAACGATGGATCTCCCAGAGCAGCCGGACGACGACTGGCAGCGGGTGCCGGTCGTAGATCTCGGCGAGTTCCGCGGCCGTGAGCGGCGGAGAATGACGATGATTCCGTCCCATGATTGCGTCCCATTTGCCGCACCAAAACACTGTATGTTTATACAGGTTAGCACACGTGGGAATTTTCCTGGGAGGTGTAGGAGGGAGATCGGATGGCTGCCTGCGATTTCAACGCAGGCCAACGCCGGCTTACCTCCGCCGCCGATTGTTTCGATCCACGTAACGGCCTGTCGCCGCGTTGCGAATGTTTGGGATCATTTTGTTACACCTCTTACCCCGTGGGACCCGCTTCGTTACAGAAGCCTTTCAGACCGGCCGCTATACTCGGCACCGTCTCAAAAACAAGTGGGTTTTTCCATGTCGAAGAAATACATCCCGATGGTTGCGATTGCGGCACTGGCCGCTGCGGTTTCATTGCCCGCCACGGCTGGCGACATGAACAATGCGCTGGGCGGCGCGCTCGGCGGCGTAGCCGGCGCGGCGATTGGCGGCGCCGTTGGCGGCCGCACGGGCTCCGTGATCGGCGGCGCAGTGGGTGGCGGCGCAGGCGGCGCGGTCACCTCGAACCGTCGGGAACGCACGGGCGCCATCATCGGCGGCGCACTGGGCGGCGGCGCGGGCACGGCAGCGGGCAACGCCATGGGCGGCCGCAGCGGCGGCCTCGTGGGCGCGGCACTCGGTGGCGGCGCAGGCGCGGCACTCGGCGGCCACATCTCGCGCTCGAATTCGTATGCCGACGAGTATCACCACGGCTACCATCATCACAGCAAGCGTCGCCATTGGGATTAAGCCCGCAACGGGATTGAATCCTGTCGGGCTTGAACGCTCTTCGGGCTTGAGTCCAGGTTGGACTTAAGCCCGCGTCGCGGTCTGGCCCGCGTTGTGATCGAGCTCACATCGCAATCGATGGCTCGCGCCTCACGCGAGCCTGAACACTCCCACCGCTTCGCGCGATTCGACGGACTGCTCCGCAGTGGCATGTACCGCCGTGGAGGCCTCCTCAACGAGCGCACTCACGCGCTCGACCGTGTCCACCATTTCCCGATCACGTTGCCCGTATCGTTCACGAGGGCCGAGCCCGCGTCGATGCGCAGTGCCGAAGGCTCAATGAGCGCCTTGATCTCCTTCGCCGCCGTGTCACTCCACGTTTCCCTTCACTGAAGGATTGTGCGAGTCAAATCAGTCAATTCGAAAACCGGCTTCCTTGACGATGATTAAGGCCTGGAGCCCCTGAATATGCTCGTATTATTCTTTTACTTGAAGGGAATATTATGAGCGCACAAGAATTATCCGTGTATGTTCCAGATGGCGGGGAATGGCGCAAACGTACGGGAAATATATGCTACATCGAAGGTGAGAATCCTTGCCCCGAGGTTTCAGCACCCGCACGGCGCCTGTCAGCGCAGGACCGGTTCGAAGTCACAGATATTCCCGGTGCGATGGCGAAGATGGGTTGGCACACGTCAGCCGCGCTTCTGAACAAATGGTTCCATTGTTCACCCAAGAATCAGGCGATGAGTTCATTCGAGAAGACGTATGGCCTTAGTCAGGATGGCTCGCATCAATATCCGGCCCATCGAATTGACCAGAGCACGATTCGTCTTGATTGGGTATTGTCTCATTCGCGAGTAAAGGCGCGCTTCGACGTACTGCAAAGCCATTTCTATCTGACAACGAATACAGCTCTTGCATTATTGGCGAAGAAATTAGGTAAATTCAAGGATAGAGAACATATCGCCCCCCTGGTCGAAACGAATGGAAACATGGACGAACTGCATACGAAATTTCAGTTTCAGCGCGTTCAGATAGATACGTCGGCGTTAGAAAAGGCATCCGTTTTCTTTCGGGCCATGCTCAACTATGGAAAACCTGATGATCTGGCGGGAGCACTGGGCGGCTTCGCCATGTATGCAGCAGCCGCCAAAATTCATATTCGTCCGTCGATTATCGGAAGCGGCAGAGTAGCCGAGGTGACGCACGTTGCGCTATACGTCAAAAATCCCTATTCATTTTTTGACGACGAAAAAGAAAGCGGCTCACAATATTTGGGTCATTGGAATCGAGATGGGATTTGCCTGGTACCCGAGGGCTATGTTTCTCAGTGGGCAAACTTTGGCAGTTGGAGCAAATACATCATTCAACCCGAGGGCCCGTATGGACGCACTTACTGGCCCGTACACAATAGCGACTTCCGGCGTTGGCAAGACGCACACAATGCGGGTGGCGACATGATCCTGTATTCCGATTTCCAAATCGTTAAGATTTCCCCGTCCATCAAGGTCAGGTTATAAAAATGAGAAAATTTCGACGCTTTGGTGTCATCGTCCTTTCATGCGCGATTGCCCTCGTGTTAATCGATTACGGCTGTGAAGCACGAAGGCGCGCGAAGGCTGGCGAATGCATGGACACCACATCGCACAATGGTCTATACCGTGCGCAGGCGTGCATCACTAGCGTCAGCGGAAACGTAGTCTTCTTCGTCGGCAGGCTGTACGAAGCCCGCACCGGTAATCTCATTGCCGAAACGACGTTCGATTCGATGGACGGCGGAGTACCGGACTTCATGCCCGATGACCACGCCGTATTGTTTGACGGTGGCGGGGATTCGGGGCTCATCGACATTCCCCCTTCACTGCTCGACCGCTTGCGCGCGAAGATTCCCTAAGCGCGCCGCCATATTCAGCACCTCAAGCCCATGCTGCGCTCGAGCCCGCATCGCGCCACATCGCACTCGATCGGCTCGCGCCTCACGCGAGCCTGAACACCCCCACCGCCTCGCGCAATTCAACCGCCTGCTCGGCAAGCGCATGCGCCGCCGCCGAAGCCTCCTCAACGAGCGCCGCATTATGTTGCGTGACCTCGTCCATCTGCGTGACCGCCATGTTCACCTGCTCGATGCCGGTGCTCTGCTCCTGCGAAGCCGTCGCAATCTCGCCGACGATCGCCGTCACGCGCTCGACCGCGCCCACCATGTCCCCGATCACGTTGCCCGCATCGTTCACGAGCGCCGAGCCCGCGTCGATGCGCTGCGCCGAGGCCTCGATGAGCGCCTTGATCTCCTTGGCCGCCGCACCGCTGCGCTGCGCGAGCGAGCGCACTTCCGCGGCCACCACGGCGAAGCCGCGTCCCTCCTCGCCCGCGCGCGCGGCCTCGACCGCGGCGTTCAGCGCGAGAATGTTGGTCTGAAACGCAATGCCGTCGATCACGGCGATGATCTCGACGATCTGGCCCGAACTCGACGCAATCCCGCTCATGGTGTCGACCACCTCCGACATCAGCTGCTTGCCGCGCGCGGCCGTATTCGCCGCATCGCCGGCCAGCAACGCCGCCTGTTTCGCGTTCTGCGCGTTCTGGCGCACGGTGGCCGTGAGTTCCTCCATGCTCGCCGCCGTTTCTTCGAGCGAGGCGGCCTGCTCCTCCGTGCGTGAGGCAAGCCCGTGATTGCCCGCCGCGATCTCACCGCTCGCCGAGGCCACGCCCTCCGCATGGCCGCGCACCTTGCTCACCACGCCCGCGAGGCTGCGCTGCATGCTCTTGAGCGCGGCGAGCAGCATCGCGGTTTCGTCGCGGCCGCCAGTCTGCACCTCGAAGGCGAGATCGCCTTTCGCCACCGCACGCGTGCAGTCGAGCGCGCGCGCAAGCGGCCGCGTCACGCTACGGCTAAAGAGCCAGCTGCCCGTCATGGAGACGATCAAGGCCGCCACCATCAGCACGGCGCTGATCGCCGTCGCGTGGCGCGCCTCGTTCGCCGCGTCGGCCGAAACGCGGGCGCTTTGCGCCGCAATCCGGCCCGCGGCTTCGTCGAGCAACGCAGCGGGCGCGCGATCGACGCCCGCCACCGCATGATCGCCCGCAGCAGGATCGAAGCCCGCCGCCTTGAAGGCCGCGAGCCCCGTGCGATAGCCTTGCCCCATCGTCGTATGGGCGGCGGCAAAGCGCTCGACCAGATCGCGGCTTTCGCCTTCGGGCAGACTCGTCGTTAACTGCGTGGCGAGCGCGTCCACTTCACGCTCACGCGCCTCGAAGGCGGACCAGTGCTTTTCGAGCAGCGCGGGATCCTTGCCTCGCAGCAACGTGTCCTTCCACTCCTGCACCTGCACCTTGAAGGCGACCAGCATCGCCGTCACCGCGCGCTCGTTGGCGACGCTGTTTTGTACCGTGGTGCCGTACACGTTCAGCGACTGATTCAGTGAATAGATTCCGTAGAGCGCCCCCGCGAACATCAACAGGAGCGCCGCCGCGAATGCGAGCGGAATCTTCAGGGTCAACTTCATCTTCATTTCCTTGCGGTTGCCTTGCGTGACGCGCCGGGCGCCACGCAAATGCTATCGGCATACGCGCGCGAAACTGAAGGGCAGCAAGAACACTGTTGCCAGCCACACGTTCATCAGACAAAAAAACGCGCCGAAATCCGCAATAAATACGGCATCGCCAATAAAAAGGACCCGGCATTGACGGGTCCTTCAAATAATTTCGTATACCGAATGAAAACGCTTGCGGACGCGCCCGCCAAACTCAAAGCGCGACGGTCACGAGCAAAAAGGTTGCGGAAATGGACGTTCTGCCCGCACGCGAACTGGTATTCGCGCTGTTGAACAGTGTTTCCAGTTCCTTTTGCAGCTCAGCGGATCGACCCGCGCTCCCGGCAGCTTCAAACGCATTGATCGTCGGCGCATAGAACTTCCTGAATTCAGAAACGTACTGCGCCGGCGTGCCGGAATAATCGAAAACCCAGGTCTCTCTGGAACAGGCAATATTCTCGGCCTTGCATCCCGCTGCAACGAATCGCTCGGTCACGTTGCTCTCGATGCCCCACGTCATTGGACTGATGAATCCCTCGGGCGGCGGCGGCATGTACGCCGAGCAGATATTGAGCAGCTGCGCGACGCATGTCGGGTCGTCGGGAATCCAGTTGCCCATCACGATCCGGCCACCGGGCCGCGTCACGCGCACCATTTCCTTCGCTACGTCGAATGGCCTGGGGGCAAACATCGCACCAAATATGCTGACGACGAGATCGAAACTGCCGTCGTTCAGTTCGCGCAGGTCGCACGCATCGCCCTCCTGAAACCGGCAGTTGGCGAGCCCCAGCTGCATTGCGCGCTTGTTGCCCGCCGCCACCAACGGGCCCGAGATATCGACGCCCAGAACCTCGGCCCCCAGATCCGCCGCGGGGATGGCCGTGGTGCCGTCGCCGCAGCCGAGATCGAGCACGCGCAACCCCTTGGTGATGCCGAGCCGGTTCACGAGCGCTTCACCGCTCTCCCTCATGGTCCGGGCGATATGCGTGAAATCGCCCTTCTCCCAAAGTGCCTTGTTCGAATTCATGGCAGCGCTCCTTTGCGGGTGATGAATGGCTCGCCATGCGCAAGCCCTGGCGTCAGGCGGTTGTCTGGCGAACACGCCCTATATGTATAGACATTGTGGCACCCACTTCGTGCAATCCATAGCAGGAGGTCACGCTCGCAGCCAGGCGACCATGCATCGACGATGCAAAAAAGGCGGCGCCCTCGCGGGCCGCCGCCTTCTTCATCGTTCGCGCGCGAACTTCTTGCGCGCCGGGCTCAATCAGTCGCGATTGGCCTGCAGCACCGTCAACGCCGTCATGTTGATGATGCGTCGCACCGTCGAGCTCGAGGTGAGCACGTTCACCGGCGCATTCACGCCGAGCAGGAACGGCCCCACCGCCACATTGCTGCCCGCGCCGGTCTTGAGCAGGTTATAGGCAATGTTCCCCGAGTCCACGTTCGGGCACACCAGCAGGTTCGCCGCGCCCTTGAGCTTCGAATGCGGGAGGATGCGCAGGCGCAGGGCTTCGTCGAGCGCGCAATCGCCGTGCATCTCGCCGTCGATCTCCAGATCCGGGTTCTGCTCCGTGACGAGCTTGAGCACTTCGCGCATCTTCGTGCCCGAGGCCGAGCTGCCCGAACCGAAGTTCGAGCGCGAGAGCAGCGCGACCTTCGGCGCGAGATTGAGCCATTCCATCTGGCGCGCCGCCGCGAGCGTGAACTCGGCGATCTGCTCGGCGTTCGGGTTGTCGTTGACGTGCGTGTCCACGATGGCGACCGTGCGCTTGTCGAGCAGCAGGATGTTCATCGCCGCATAGGTGTTCGCGCCGCGGCGCTTGCCGATCACTTCGTCGACGAAGCGCAGATGGTCGTGATACGCGCCCACCGTGCCGCAGATCATGCCGTCCGCGTCGCCCAGGCGCACCATCATCGCGCCGATCAGCGTGAGGCGGCGGCGCATTTCCACACGCGCCATCTCCTTCGAGATGCCGTCGCGGCAACGCAGCTCCCAATACGTGGTCCAGTACTGGTGGAAACGTTCGTCGTACTCAGGATTCGTGACTTCGACGTCTTCGCCGAGCTTCAGGCGCAGGCCGAACTTCTCGATGCGCGCCAGCAGCACTTCGGGGCGGCCGATCAGGATCGGACGCGCGAGCTTCTCGTCGACGATCACCTGCACCGCGCGCAGCACGCGCTCTTCCTCGCCTTCCGCGAACACGATGCGCGCCTTGGCGCCGTCACGCACGAACTGGCGGGCCGCCGCGAAGATCGGCTTCATGAACGCGCCCGAGTGATAGACGAACTGCTGCAGCTCGTTCGTGTAGGCGGCGAAGTCGTCGATCGGACGCGTCGCCACGCCGTCTTCCATGGCGGCCTTCGCCACCGCCGGCGCAATGCGCACGATGAGGCGCGAGTCGAACGGCTTCGGAATCAGATACTTCGGGCCAAAGCGCAGATCGTAGGCGCCGTAGGCGGCCGCCACCGAGTCATTGAGCTCTTCTTCGGCGAGCTTCGCGATGGCGTGCACCGCCGCGATTTCCATGTTGCGCGTGATTGTCGTTGCGCCCACATCGAGTGCGCCGCGGAAGATGTACGGGAAGCACAGGACGTTGTTGACCTGGTTCGGGAAGTCCGAGCGGCCCGTGGCGAGCACCGCGTCCGGGCGCGCTTCGAGCGCGACCTCGGGGAAGATTTCCGGCGTGGGGTTGGCGAGCGCGAGAATGAACGGCTTGTCCGCCATCTTCTTGACCATTTCCGGCTTGAGGACGCCGCCGGCCGAAAGACCGAGGAACACGTCGGCGCCTTCGATCACTTCGGACAGCGAGCGCGCGGACGTGTCCTGCGCGAAGCGTTCCTTGTCCGGATCCATCAGCGTCGTGCGGCCCTGGTAGACCACGCCGTCGAGGTCCGTCACCCAGATGTTCTTGAGCGGCAGACCCAGGTCCACCATCAGGTCCAGACACGCGAGTGCCGCGGCGCCCGCGCCCGAGGTCACGACCTTGACCTTCGAAATATCCTTGCCCACCACTTTCAGGCCGTTCAGGAACGCGGCCGAAACGGTGATGGCGGTGCCGTGCTGATCGTCGTGGAAGACCGGAATCTTCATGCGCTCGCGCAGCTTGCGCTCGACCGTGAAGCAGTCGGGCGCCTTGATGTCTTCCAGATTGATGCCGCCGAACGTGGCTTCGAGGCTCGCGATGATGTCCACGAGCTTGTCGGGGTCGCTTTCGGTGACTTCGATGTCGAACACGTCGATGCCCGCGAACTTCTTGAACAGCACCGCCTTGCCTTCCATGACCGGCTTGGAAGCCAGCGCACCGATATTGCCGAGACCGAGCACGGCCGAGCCGTTCGTGATCACGCCCACCAGATTGCCGCGCGCCGTGTAGCGGAACGAGTTCTGCGGATCGGTGACGATCTCCTCGCAGGCCACGGCCACGCCCGGCGTGTAGGCAAGCGCAAGGTCGCGCTGGGTGACGAGCGGCTTGCTGGCCGTGACCGAGATCTTGCCCGGCGTGGGGAATTCGTGATATTCGAGGGCGGCCTGACGCTCGGTCTTGTTCATGTTCCTCACTCCAGATAGGATGCCGGGCGCGCTGGCGGCGCTCCGGTGGTGTTCGAATGGTTCGAGTGAGAGCGATTCTAGAGAGCCGTCATAACGACCCTATTTTGATTTAGTATGGGGCCATTATGTTTTCCTGATGCCCCCGGGGGGCTTGCGGATCGTGTCATTCAGTACCGACGAAGTAACGAGGCGCCTGAACACGCGCCTGAAAATGCGCCATCTGGTGCTGCTCCTGCAGATCCGCCAGCACGGCTCGCTCACGCGGGTGGCCGAGCACATGGCCACCAGCCAGCCCGCCGTGACCAATGCGCTGGCCGAGATGGAGAGCATGTTCGGCGCGCCGCTGTTCGACCGCTCGCCGCGCGGCATGACCCCCACGGCGCTCGGCAACGTCGTGCTGGCGCGCGCGCAGGCCATGCTGCACGATCTCGACCATCTCGCGCGCGATATCGAGGCGGTGCACGCCGGCCACGCCACGCGGCTGCACGTGGGCGTGATTCCGTTCATTTCGGGGCGCACGCTGGCCGCGGCCATCCGGCTCGCGCAGTCGCGCCTGCCGCAGCGCGTGACCATGACGATCCACGAAGGCACGAGCGACGCGCTGCTGCCGCGCCTGCGCGACCACACGCTCGACCTCGTGATCGGACGCGCCTCGTCCACTGTCGACGTCGCGCAGTTGAAGTTCGACGTGCTGTATCAGCAGACGCCGCGCTTGATCGCGAGCCGGCGCCTTGCCGCGCGGCTCGGGCGCAGCAAGGCGAACTGGCAGAAGCTCGCGGAGCTCGACTGGATCCTGGGCGCGCCGAACACGCCGATCCGCGAGCAGATCTCCGACCTCTTCCTGCATGCGGGTTCGGCGCCGCCCGTGCCCATCATGGAGAGCTATACGTCGCGCCTGATCGGCGAGATGATCGCGGCGAACGAAAACGCGGTGTCGATCGTGCCCGCCGATATTGCCGAAGAGCTCGTGCACATCGCCGGCGTGGCGATCGTGCCTTACACCTTCGACTGGACGCTGCCGCCCATTGCGCTCTTCACGCGCGCGGGCGTGCAGCGCGAGGTGGATACCGTGTTCGGGCAGGCGCTGCGCGAGCTTTATCAGGAGGCGGAGGCGGCGCGGCGGTGAGGCGCGCCTTGCGCTCCGGTTATCAAACCCGCTGCGCCACCCCACTCTGCTCGCGCGCAAGCTCATCGCTACGCATGCGCGAGACCAGCATCAGCGCGCACACCATCGTGATGATCACGTGCACGACGCCCAGCGCCACCACCGAAACAATGCTGCCCGTGGCGCTCAACAGGAACTGGCCGAGAATCGGTGTCGTGCCCGCGAACACCATGCCGCAGATCTGGTACGCGAGCGAGATACCCGTATAGCGCACCTGCGCCGGAAAAGCCTTCGCGAGCATGCCAGCCATGGCCGCGTAATAGAGCGAATGCGGAATCGAGGCGAGCGCCATGCCGAACATCGCGAGCTTCGTCGAGCCCGTGCTGATCATCCAGAACATGATCGGCAGCGCCACGATCTCGGGCGCGAGCATATAAATGATGGCCTTCTTGAGATCGAGCCTGGTGGCCAGCACCGCGCCGAACGGCTGCACGATCAGTTGCACGACGATCGCGAACGTGATCACGCTCAGGAATTGCGTGCGGTCGAAGCCGATCGAGGTCACGGCCCATGAAAGCGCGAACGTGGTCTTGAAGTAAGTAGCCGAAAGCGCGATCACGCAGGCGCCCACGCCCATCGCCACGAGCGCCTTGTGATGACGCAGCACTTCGCCGATCGGCAGCTTCACGACCTTGTTCTTCGCCTGCAGCTCCTTCATGGCCGGCGACTCGTCCACGCTCGCGCGGATGAACAGGCCCACCACCACGAGCAGCGCCGACATCAGGAACGGCACGCGCCAGCCCCACGTCATGAACTGGTGATCGGGCAGCATCGAGACGAGGAGAAACGCCACGGTCGAGAGCAGATTGCCGGCGGGCGAGCCCTGTTGCGCGAAGGCCGAATAGAGAATCTCCTTGCCTTTGGGCGCATGCTCCGACGAGAGCACCACCGCGCCGCCCCACTCTCCGCCCATCGCAATGCCCTGCATCAGGCGCAGCACGATGAGCAGCACCGGCGCGATCACACCCGCCTCGGCGTAAGTGGGCAAGAACCCCATGGCCGTGGTGCAGAAGCCCATCAGCATGAGCGTGATGATGAGCGTCTTCTTGCGGCCCATCTTGTCGCCCAGGTGGCCGAATACGATGCCGCCGATCGGGCGCGCGAGAAAGCCCACCCAGAACGACGCGAACGCCGCGAGCGTGCCGACCACGGGCGAGCTCGTGGGGAAAAACAGCTTGCCGAGCACGAGCGCCGCCGCCGTGCTGTACGCGTAGAAGTCATACCACTCGATCGTCGTGCCGACGAACGAGGCGATGCCGGCCTTGCGGGCCTGGCGATGCTGGGTGTCGAGAGAGGAAGCTGCCAAGTTGCGTCTCCAGAAATCGATGCCGGCCGCGATGTTTCCGAGGTTTCTCATGCGAAACACGCCGGGCCGGCCGCTTTTCCGATGCGAAACATGCCGATCCGGCGCGCGTCGCAAGCGGGGTCAGTACTGTTCACCTTACGAACAAGCTTTCATTTTCCGAACAACTGTCGGGAGGTGCGGACTATGGAGCGCTCGCTTTATACCGTCAACCAAGGGATAACCCGAATTCGCTCCAGACTCAGTCTGGGCGGCTGTACGCGCGCTTTAGGTGTTTACCCGTAAGCGTGTTGTCAGAATATTATCGATATGCTGATAATGCTCTCATGGATGTGAAAACTGCAGTGCGCGTCTTCGACGTGATCAACCTCTTTGCCGAAGTCCGGCAACCGATGATCTACAGCGAGATTGCGCGTCGAACCGAGATTCCCCTGTCGAGCTGCCACGCGCTGTTGCAGACGATGGTGGCCAAGGGCTACCTCTACGCACCGGGCGTGAAGGCTGGCTATTACCCCACGCAGCGCCTGTTGCATGTCGCGCGCGACATCTGCAGCGAGGACCCGCTGACGCTGATGTTCCAGCCGCTGCTTGCCGCGCTGCGCGACACGACCGGCGAGACGGCGGCGCTGGCCACGCTTGCGGGCAACCGCGTCGTCTATCTGGACGTGCTGGAGTCGCGCCAGAAGATCCGCTACAGCGACGAGCCGGGCGGCTTCATGTCCGTCACGAGCGCGGCCGGCAAGGCGCTGCTCGGCGCGCTAGCGCCCGCGCCGCGGCGCAAGCTGCTCGATAGCTGCGAGCCGTTGACGGTCGCACCGGGCGGCTCGTTCGTGGACCGCGCCACGTTCGAGCGCGAGATCGAGCAGGGCGTGCTGGACGGCTGGCACCGCTCGACGGGCGAAAGCGTCGAAGACGTGGCCGGCCTCGCGCGCGGTTTTCTGATTCATGGCGAGGCCTTCGCGCTCGTCATCGGCGCGCCCAAGGCGCGCCTGCTGAAAAACGAGCCGCACGCCGTGAAGGCGCTGCTCGAAGTGTTCGCGCAAATCCCGCCGTCGCTGCTCGCCGCCTGAGGGCGCGCATGCAGCGCCTGTGCAGGTGACGGCGCAAATCGGCACGGCAAGGGTTGCGCAAGTGCGTCTGGGCTGCACGGCTCGCGACTTTGCCCACCGCCTGGCAAAGATGTGGAGGAACGGAGCATGCGTTGGAAAAACCGGCCGGAAGGCTCGAACTGGGGCGACTTCGGCCCTGACGATCAGTTGGGCCGCCCGAACCTCATCGGCGCGGACCAGGTGCTCAAGGGCGCGCGCGAAATTCGCGCGGGGCTCACGTTCACGCTTTCGCTGCCGCTCGACTTTCCCGGCGAGAGCAAGCTCAACGTGCGCCGCCATCCGCCCGTGTTGCGCCCCACGTTCCGCGACGGCCTGCCGTACGTGAACTTCCCGTTCGCGCGCAATACGCCGGATGCCACCGATGTCGTGAGCGACGACCAGGTGCTGCTTTCGCTGCAATATTCGACGCAATGGGATTCGCTCGCGCACGTGGGCGCGCGCTTCGACGCCAACGGTGACGGCGTGGCCGAAAGCGTCTACTACAACGGCTACCGCGCGAACCAGGACATCGTCGGCCCGATGGAATACCGCGCGGAAGACGGCTTCGCGCCGCACGCCTGCGGCGGCGAGCACAGCCATGCCGATGTGCTCGGCATCGAGCATCTCGCGGTGAAGGGCATGCAGGGCCGTGGCGTGCTGATCGATCTGGCCGCGCATTTCGGGCGCGAATGCCGCACGGTCGGCTACGATGACCTCATGCGCGTGATGCAGGCGGACAACATCGAAGTCGAGCGCGGCGACATGCTCGTGCTGCGCACCGGCTTCGCCGAAATGGTGCTGGAGATGAACCGCCAGCCCGACGAGTCCGTGCTCGCGAGCCATTGCAGCGCGCTAGACGGCCGCGACGAACGCCTGCTGCAATGGATCACCGACTCGGGCATTGCCGCGCTCGCCGCCGACAACTACGCCGTCGAGCGCTATCCGGCGCGCAAGCCCGCTACGGCGGGCGAGCACCCGCTCCTGCCGCTGCACCACCACTGCCTCTTCAAACTGGGCCTGCCGCTTGGCGAGCTCTGGTTTTTGCGCGATCTCGCCGCCTGGCTGCGCGCGCACCAGCGTTCGCGTTTCATGCTCACCGCGCCGCCGCTGCGGCTGCCGGGCGCGATGGGTTCGCCCGTCACGCCGGTCGCCACCGTTTGAATTCAGTCAGCATTCCTTTTCTTTTCGAGCACATCCTCGACCGGCATTCCCGACATGGCTAAAGAACGTGTATTGATCACCGGCGGCGCCGCCGGCATTGGCGCCGCGTGTGCCACCCGCTGCGAAGCAGACGGCTACGAAGCGGTCGTGATCGACCGCGTGGGCGACGGCATCATCGCCGATCTCTCCGACACCGAGGCCACGGCGGCCGCGCTCGAGCATGCGCTCGCAGGCGGTCCGATCACACGCCTCATCAACAACGTGGGCATCGTGTTGCCCGCCGACGCCGAGCACCAGACGCTCGAAGAGCTCGAACGCGCGTGGGCGCTGAACGTGCGCTGCGCGCAGCAGTGCATGCAGGCGCTGCTGCCGGGCATGAAGGCCGCGGGCTTCGGGCGCATCGTCAATATGTCGTCGCGCGCGGCGCTCGGCAAGGAGCTGCGCACGGCCTACTCGGCCACCAAGGCGGCGCTCATTGGCATGACGCGCGTCTGGGCACTCGAGCTCGGCGCGTTCGGCGTGACCGCGAACGCCATCGGCCCGGGCCCCATCCGCACCGAGCTGTTCGACCGCGCCAACCCGCCCGGCGCGCCGCGCACCCAGGCCATCATCGACGCGGTGCCCGTGAAGCGCGTGGGCACGCCCGACGACGTCGCGCACGCGGCCTCGTATCTGCTCGACGCGCGCAGCGGCTTCGTCACGGGCCAGGTGCTGTATGTGTGCGGCGGCATGACGGTCGGCGTCGCGGGAGTCTGACGATGGCGCCCATCGACCAACTCGAAGCGCATGACGCACCGGCCACACCGGAGCGCGCCAGCAGGCGCGCTGGCATCGTCGGTGCCGGCAGCATAGGCGTGGCGTTCGCGCTTCAATTCGCGCGCGCGGGCTGGCGCGTGCGCCTGTTCGATCCCGATGCCGCGCGGCGCGCGGCAGTGCCCGCCGAAATCGCCGCGCGCCTCGAAGATCTCACGCGTTTCGCGCTGATCGACGAAAGCGCGGCGCTGATCGCCGCGCGCGTGGCAGTGGTCGATACGCTCGAAGCCGCAGCCGCCGATGCCGATCTCGTGCAGGAATGCGCGCCCGAGCGTGCCGAGCTCAAGCGCGAGCTCTTCGCGCAGCTCGATCGCGCCGCGCCGGCGCATGCGATTCTCGCGAGCGCCTCGTCGTTTCTCGCGGCGTCGAAATTCGTCGACGAAACCTTGCCGGGCCATGCGCGCTGTCTCGTCGCGCATCCGGGCAATCCGCCGTATCTCGTGCCCGTGGTCGAGATCGTGCCCGCGCCATTCACGTCCCCCGCCGCCGCCACGCGCGCCATCGCGCTCTATGGCGAAGCGGGCCTGCTGCCCGTGCGCGTGAAGAAGGAAGTCGCCGGCTTCATTTTCAACCGCCTGCAAGGCGCCGTGCTGCGCGAGGCCTATTGCCTCGTGCGCGACGGCGTGGCCTCGGTCGACGACATCGACACGGTGATGCGAGAGGGGCTCGCGCCGCGCTGGTCGGTGATCGGCCCGTTCGAGACCGTCGACCTGAATACGCGCGGCGGCATTGCCTCGCATGCGCAAAAGATGGGGCCGTCCTACGAGCGCATGGGCGCCGAGCGCGGCCAGCACGATCCGTGGACGCCCGAGCTCGTCGCGCAGGTAGAGGCCGCGCGGCGCGCGGCGCTGCCGCTCGATCAATGGGACGCGCGCGTGGCATGGCGCGACCGCCAGCTCATGCGTCTCGCGAAACAT
The DNA here is from genome assembly GCF_000685075.1 of Paraburkholderia oxyphila NBRC 105797. Lineage (GTDB taxonomy): Bacteria > Pseudomonadota > Gammaproteobacteria > Burkholderiales > Burkholderiaceae > Paraburkholderia > Paraburkholderia oxyphila. Next base: position 27,909 of record NZ_BAYD01000012.1, on the reverse strand, counting down.
CGCCAAACCCTCCCAGCCACTGAGGATTGAACCGCATGCTCGCGTGAGCGCGATGCAATCGCGAGCGAGACCCAGAACGATTACGACTTGAAAGAGACCGAACCATGCAAAGAGTCACCGCCTTCTTCACCGAGCTGATGCGCCGGTACTTGCCCGATCCCTTCGTCTTCGCGATCGGCCTCACGTTGCTCACGATGGTGCTGGCCGTGGTCGTGCAAGGCCAGGCCATCACCGCGCTCACCACGAGCTGGGGTAAGGGCTTCTGGGCACTGCTCGCCTTCACGACGCAGATGGCCGTGATTCTCGCCATGGGCTATGTGCTCGCCACCGCCCCGCTCACCGACCGCCTGCTCGACCGCCTCGTCTCGCAGGTGAACTCGCCGCGCACGGCCATCATCGTGGCGACGCTGGTGGGCGGCGTCGGCAGCTGGCTGAACTGGGGCTTCGGCCTCGTGGTGGGCGGCATCGTCGCGCGCAAGCTCGCGCTGCGCGTGAAGGGCGTGCACTATCCGCTCATCATCGCTTCGGCGTACAGCGGCTTCACGCTCTACGGTCTCGGGCTTTCCGCGAGCATTCCGGTGCTGATCTCCACAAAGGGTCATCCGCTCGAAGCGCAGATGGGCGTCATTCCGCTCTCCGAAACGATTTTCGCGCCCACCATGCTCATCACGAGCCTCGTGACCATCGTCACGCTGCCGCTCCTGAATGCCTGGCTGCATCCGAAGGCCGGCCAGCCGGTGAAGGAAATCGATCGCACGCTCGAAACCGCGCCCAAGGCCACCGCGCCCGTGCTCGACACCGAAGAACACGGCACGCTCGCCCATCGCCTGAACAACAGCCGCCTCCTCAGCTATTTGATCGGCGCGATCGGCATGGGCTATGTGGCGCTGCACTTCGTCCAGGGCGGCTCGATCGACCTGAACCTCATCAACTTCTTCATCCTGTTCCTCGGCATCCTGCTGCTCGGCACGCCCATTCGCTACGTCGAAAAGCTCAACGAGGGCATACGCACGATCAGCGGCATCATCCTCCAGTATCCGTTCTATGCGGGCATCATGGCGATCATGGCGTCCTCAGGCCTCGTCGAAACGTTCTCCGCGGCCTTCGTCAAGGTGGCCACACCCGCCACGCTGCCGTTCTGGGGCTTGATCAGCTCGTTCGTCATCAACTTCTTCGCGCCCTCGGGCGGCGGCCACTGGGTCATCCAGGGACCGTTCATGATCGAGGCGGCCAAGACGATCGGCGCCTCCGTGGGCCATACCTCCGTTGCCGTGATGCTCGGCAACGCATGGAACGATCTCGTGCAGCCGTTCTGGATCCTGCCGGCGCTCGCGCTCTCGAGGCTCAAGCTCAAGGACATCATGGGCTACACCGTCATCATGATGTTCTGGATCGGCATCGTTTATTCGGTGGCGATTCTAGCCTGGGGCTGACCCAGAGCTGAGTGGAGCGCGCCCTATGCCATTTCTGATCGAAACCTTCGACAAACCGGACCACGCCCACGTGCGCGCGCGAGAGCGCGCCGCGCACCTGGCCTTTCTCGAGAAGCACAAGCGGCTGCTGCTCGCCTGCGGCGCCAAGCTCAACGACGACGGGTCGACCGCAGGCGGCGGCGTCTATATCGTCGACCTGGACACGCGCGAAGCGGCCGAGCGCTTCATCGCCGAAGACCCCTTCTCGCTCGCGGAGCTCTTCGAGCGCGTGAGCATCGTCCGCTGGCGCAAGGCCTACGTGGACGGCATGTGCTATCTCTGAGCACGCGCGCCCGCGTCGCTCAAGCCATGCGAGAACGCGCGGGCCGCTTGAGCGGCGCACTCCCCTTTTCCCCCCTGTTGACCCGCGGCCCGCACCGCGCGCATGTCCTGCGCGCGCATGCCTGAAATTTTCGCATCAGAAAACTAAAACAAGTTTCATTTTTCGGGCCGTTTCCGACACGGACCTGTCATTACACATCCTTAAATTCTCGATTCCCGCCGCATAGCCGGAAATACTGCGCATCGGACTACTAACCACACGCCCGTCCCAGCGCACGATGGTTGACCTTTCTCTAACGGAATCGAAATGAAAAAAGCGTTGTTGAATACTCTCGCCCTCGCCACGGTGGCCGCGTCGTCGATGGCGCACGCCCAGAGCAGCGTCACGCTGTACGGCACGGTCGACGCCGGGCTCGACTACATCAGCAACCAGAAGTCGTCGGCGGGCCACGGCACCTCGTGGGGCGTGCAGTCGGGCAACGTCAGCACGAGCCGCTGGGGCCTGCGCGGCGCCGAGGACCTGGGCGGCGGCCTCAAGGCGATCTTCCAGCTCGAGAACGGCTTTAACGTCGCGAACGGCAAGGGTTCGAACGGCGGCTATCTGTTCGGCCGCCAGGCATGGGTGGGCCTCGCGAGCGACCAGTACGGCTCGCTCACGCTGGGCCGCCAGTACGATGCCCTCGTGGACATGATCGCGCCGATGTCGGCCACGGGCTCCGGTTTCGGCGGCAACATTGCCGATCACCCGTTCGACAACGACAACCTCAACAACGACGTGCGCATGAACAACGCCGTGAAGTTCCGCAGCGCGACTTACGCGGGCTTCCAGGCCGAGGCGGCCTACGCGTTCAGCAATCTCGCCGGCGGCTTCTCGGACAACAACGCGTACACCTTCGGCGCGTCGTGGAACGGCGGCCCGATCAACCTCGCCGTGGCCTACTTCCAGGGCAACGAGCCGGGCACGACCACGGGCGGCGCGCTCTCCGCGGGTAGCGGCACCGACAACGACCCGATGTTCGTCTCCGCACGCACGCGCACGCTGGGCGCAGGCGGCAGCTACACGATCGGCGCGGCGAAGGTCGGCCTCGTGTTCACGCGCACGATGATCGCCTCGCCCACGCAGATCATGCAGGGCGGCTCGCTCAATGCGTTCAGCGCCAACTACCTCACGTTCAACAACTATGAGGTGAACGGGCGCTACCAGCTCACGCCGCAATTCAGCCTGGGCGGCTCGTATGTCTATACCGACGGTTCGTTGAGCCAGGCGGCCGGCAATGCGTCGCCGCACTGGAACCAGTTCATGCTGCAAGCCGACTACGCGCTCAGCCGCCGCACCGACCTGTATCTCGAAGGCGTCTATCAGCGCGTCTCGGGCGCGAACGGCATTGCGGTGCTGGGCAATGCCTCGATCTATAACCTCGCGGCTTCGTCGAGCAACACGCAGGCCGTGGTCGCGGCAGGCATGCGCGTGAAGTTCTGACGCGTCACGCCCCTGCACGCGCGCGGCGGCGCGCCCGGTCATCGGCCGGGTGCGCCGCCGCGGCGTTGTTTACGTGTGGCGCACGAAGAGTTCCGCGAAACCCGAGCGTGCATCGTGCTCGCGAGAAAAACGGTACTCGGGCAGCAGCATGAGCAGGACTTCGGCCGTCGTGCGCACGATGCAGCCACGCGCCACGTGCCCGCCGAGCACACGGCCTTGCGCGTCGGACACGCTCGCATGCAGATGCGCGCCGTCCGGTGACAGCGAACCTGCCAGCGTGAGGATTTCGTAATCGCCGCGCAAGGATGCGGGCGTATCGACGCCCGCGAAGCGCAATTCAACCGCACTCAGGCTGCCGATCCCCTGAACGACATACCCTGCCGCGACGCCATGTTCGGCGAGCACGGCACCGAGCGCGTCGCGCAGATCGTCGCCGGGAGACAGCCTGAGGGGTAGCGCATGCATGAGAGCAGCTCCAGCAAGGGTTGCGGCACCACAGATTAAGCCCGTTCGCGGCCGCCCGCAATGCGCGTGGCAAGACACGGTCTCGCCACGTTCGACGCGGTAGTATCGACATCGTGCGGGCCGTGTGTGTCCGCCGCCATGATCCGGGGCTCGCTCATGCCACCTCAACCTGATGCGCCGGCGCGCACGGTTCTGTTCGGCGCGTTCGACCGTCACAATTTCGGCGATCTGCTGTTTCCGCATGTGCTGGAGCGCATGCTCGCGCCGCGCGCCGTGTCTCACGCTGGGCTCGCGACGCGCGATTTGCGCGCCTGCGGCGGGCACGCCGTACGCGCGTTCGGCGCGCTTGCCGCTGGCGCTCGCGGCGTGGCGCTCAACGTCATCCATGTGGGCGGCGAACTGCTGACCTGCGATGCATGGGAAGCCGCGGTCATGCTCGCGCCGCCCGAGCGCGCGCAGGCGTTAATCGCCCAGGAGCAGGCATGGAAGGACGATCCTCTGGCGTGGGCGCAGGCCCATGTAGGCATGGCTGCGCGCGCGCCTTACGTGCTTTCGAAAACCGCGCTCACGCAAGCGCGGATCGAAACACTCTGCTTCCACGCGGTGGGCGGCGCGGGTCTCGATCGGCGTGACGCGCCGTTGCGCGATGAGGTGCTGGAAAAACTCAGGATGGCCGATCATCTGAGCGTGCGCGACCGGCAAACTCAGGCTCAACTGCGTACGCACGGCATCGACGCCCAGCTCGTGCCCGATCCCGCCGTCATGGTGGCGGAACTGTTCGGCGCGCGGATTCGGCAGCGCGTCGCGCAAGATGCCATGCGAGCCGTCACGCGCGCGTTTCCACAGGGCTACGCGGCCATCCAGTTCGACGCGAGTTTCGGCGACGACGCCACACTGGACGTGCTCGCTCGCGAAATAGCACGCGTGGCGCGCACGCAAGGGCTCGGCATCGTGCTGTTTCGCGCGGGTGCCGCGCCCTGGCACGACGATCTCGACACCTACCGCCGCCTTGGCGCACGCATCAAGGGCACGCGCCTCATGATTATCGCTTCGCTCGATGTTTGGGATATTTGCGCGCTGATTGCGCGCAGCCGCATTTATTGCGGCAGCAGCCTGCACGGCAGGATCGTCGCCATGGCGTTCGCGAGGCCTCGCATCAATATCGTTCACGCGCAGCAAGCGCTACAGCCGCCCAAGCAGGCCGCATTCGCCTCGACGTGGGAGCCCGCGGAAATTGCCGCAACGGCAAGCGTGCACGAGATTGCCGGGGCGATGGACGCCGCGCTGGATGCCGACACGGCACTATTGCGGCACACGGCCGACGATCTCGTACGCCGCTACCGCGCGGCGTTCGTGCCGCTCTATGTCCTCGCCGGGTAATTCGCAGAACAAACGAATCAACCCCGTAAATCGGGCGCACAAAAAGCAACCGGCCCGCCGGCGAAACGCGCCTCGTGAGCGCATTTCGCACGGCGGGCCGGCCATGCATTGCCGGAAAACGCGGGAGCGGACCGGCCGATCCGCTACCCGCAATTTCCCGCTTCCGATCAGACGATCGGGCTTCGATTAGAAGCGGTGACGCAGACCCACCGTTGCGGCGACCTGGTTCGGCGTGGTCGACGGCGACAGCGTGTTGATCATGGCAACGTTCGACACGCCGTTCAGCGAGCCCGAAGCGTGCTGGTAGACGCCTTCGACGTAGACGTCGGTGCGCTTCGAGAGCGAGTAGTCGGCTTGCAGCGAAACCGTGTGCCACTTCGGATCAGACGAGCCAGCGTTGCTCGTGAGCTTGCCGTCCGTGAACGTGTACGCGGCGTTCAGGCTCAGAGCCGGCGTGAGCGCGTAGGTGCCGTTCAGCTCGAAGTTGTCGAGGTGCAGGTTCGTGTTCGGTTGCGTGAACACGATTTGCGTGTCGCCGCCCTGGCCGCCAGCGATCAAGCCCTGGTATTGCGTGTGGGTCCACACGAAGCCGACCGTTGCCGGGCCGTACGTGTAGTTCGCGCCTGCACCGAAGGTGCGCTGCGTTTGCGCCGACAGGTTGAAGTTGTTGCCATTGCCTGCCGAGTTCGCGCCGTTGGGGTTGCTGTTCGTGCTCGAGTTGTTCATCTGCAGGTAAGCAGCCGCGACGTTCAGCGGGCCGTTGCTGTACGATGCGCCAGCGCTCCATGCGCGGTTGTTCGCGAACTGGCCAGCGTCGTTGCTGAAGCCGTACAGGCCGCCGAACTTGAAGCCGGCATAGTTGGCGCTCTGGTACTTGACCGCGTTCTTGATCGAGAACGACTCGTCGAGGTTGTCGTTGTCGAACGGGTGAGCGGCCAGGTTGTTGCCGTAGCCCGCGCCTGCTTCCGACAGCGGCGACAGGTAGTCGACCATCGAATCGTACTGGCGGCCCAGCGTCAGTGCGCCGTACTGGTCGCTTTGCAGACCGACGTACGCTTGACGGTTGAACATCGTGTTGGATTCGGTGTCACGGCCGTTGTTCAGGTTGAAACCGTTTTCCAGCTTGAAGATCGCATGCAGACCGCCGCCCAGGTCTTCGCTGCCCTTCAGGCCGAAGTACGTGTTGGAGAGGGCGCCGCTGCCCTGGTTCCATGCTGCGTGGCCGCCCGCGTTGTTCGCGTAGACGATACCCGCATCCAGCGAACCGTACAGAGTGACGCTGCTTTGTGCGTGAGCCGAAACTGCGAACGCGCTCAGGACGCCCGCGATGATCAAAGTGTTCTTCATGACTTTCCTATATGACATTCAGACCGCGCTGAAGTGGCCCGGGTACTGGAACCACCCCGGCAATCTCGGAGCGAAGTTTAAGTGCCAATGCGTTGGGAACGGGCTATTCACGCCGTGGAACAGACCATTGCAGAATATGGAAGTATCGAGATATCCGGACTTAAAACCTTGTGTGGAAAGGAAAATTCCACCCTGGCCCCGTCATCGGAATGTCATGGACGTGTGGCAATCACGCGACGCCGTTGTCAAGTCAGTGAATTTGATTATTGTGGAATTCACTTTAAATATGACCTGACCCGTATGTTGGAGCTCTGTTCTTGTTAATGCGCGAAAGCGAAACAAGAGCGGCATAAATGCGGCGTCAGTCATGCATATTGCTATTTGTGGCGTCGGCGCGCGCGGCGCGAGAAATGTCACCTGAAAAATTTCGTCTCCTCGCGACGGATTTGCGTCACTGTCCCGTTCAATACGCATGAGGGCCACGCGCCCGCCACGAACAACGGGAGAGTTTCCATGCCTCGCAAGCCGCTTCAAACGCTCCTCGCCGCCGTCGTGCTGACGCTCGCCGGCACGTGTGCATTTGCACAGACCGTCATCATCGCGCCGCAGGCGCCGCCTCCGCCGCGTGCGGAAGTCATGCCGCCGCCGCGAGCCGGCTACGTGTGGGACCCGGGTCACTGGCGCTGGGAACGCGGTGCCTATATCTGGGCGCCGGGCCACTGGCAGCCCGTGCGCCGCGGCTACCGCTGGGTGCCGGGGCACTGGGTAGCGCGCGGTCCGAACTGGCGCTGGGTGCCGGGGCATTGGGCCTGAAGCCGGCGCCGTGTCATATATATTGAACGCTCGCGAACCGGCCCTGGGAGAGAACGACGATGAGACTCGCGCGGCACGAGCCGCTGCGCTCGCACACAACGGCTGCGCGCTCGACGAGAGGCCAAAGCCCGCAGCGGACACGGCGGAGAGCACCGGCTCGAGCATTGCCGCAAGCACGTGCGCAGACGCACGCGGTCCAGGCGCGCCAGCACGGTGTGGTGCCTTGAGCGAGCGCGATCCCGACGCGGACCTCGTCGCGCGCGTGGGCGCGCGTGACGCCGGCGCGGTACGCACGCTCGTCCTGCACAAGCTGCCGCGGCTCATCGCGCTCGCCACCCGCATGCTCGGCGACCGCATGGAGGCCGAAGACGTGGCCCAGGAGGCGTTCGTGCGCATCTGGAAGCAGGCGCCGCATTGGCGCACCGGCGAGGCGAAGTTCGACACGTGGCTGCACCGCGTCGCGCTCAATCTCTGCTACGACCGCCTGCGCGGCCGCCGCGAGGCGCCCGCCGAGACGCTGCCCGACGAAGCCGATCCCGCGGCGGCGCCCGAGCAGCAACTCGAGGCGCGCACGCGCGATGAGCGCGTACGTGCCGCGCTGGCCGCGTTGCCCGTGCGGCAGCGCGAAGCGCTCGTGCTCACCTATTACCAGGAGCTTTCGAACCTGGAAGCGGCCGGCCTGATGGGCATCTCGGTCGACGCACTCGAAAGTCTGCTGGCGCGCGCCCGCCGCACCCTGCGCGCACAACTGGCCGGCGAAGAGGCCGGTAAGGACTCCGTATGACACCTGAACGATTCCACACGCTTGTCGAAGCCTATGGCGCCGATCCGCGCCGCTGGCCCGAGCACGAACGCGCCGACGCGCTCGCCTGGGCGCGCGCGCACCGCAGCGAAGCCGATGCGGTGCTAGAAGAGGCCCTGGCGCTCGACGCCTGGCTCGCGCGCGACATGATCGCGCCACCCTCGCGCGCGCTCGTCGAGCAGATCGTCGCGCTCGCGCCCGCGCCTGCGCCGGTGCCGGTGCACAAGGCGCCTTCGAAGCGGCGCCTGTTCTGGTGGTCCGGCGCGGCGTTCGCGGGCGCCGGACTCGCGGGCGCGCTCGCCGGTGCGCTGACCATGTCGCTCGTGCTGCTCGGCAATCCGCCGCCTTCGGCAAGCGACTCGGGCCATGACGCCGCGCACGAGAGCCCCTCGTGGATGAGCACGAGCTTCGACGGCTCGATCGACGAGTGGGGCGACGAATGAACGGACGCTGCTGGAAAGCGCTGATCGTGGGCTCGGTGCTGCTCAACGTGTTCCTGCTCGGCGCGATTGCGGGCGGCGCCTGGCGCTGGTTCGCCGTGCACGGCACGGCGCAGGCGCTGCAAGCGCAACGCACGGCGCTGCGCTTCGCCACCGACGAACTCGCGCCCGAGCGCCAGCAGCAGTTCCTCGACGCGCTCAAGGCGGCGCGGCGCGAAGGCCGCGAATACGCGCGCGCGGGCCGCGATGACCGCCGCCAGGTGCTCGATCTGCTGGCCGCGCCGCAGATCGACCGGCCCGCGCTCGACGCCGCGCTCGCGCACACGCGCGAAGCCGACCTCGCCATGCGGACCCAGGTGGAAAGCGCCGTTGCCGACTATGCCGCCACGCTCACGCCCGAGGAGCGCGCGAAGTTTGCCCAGGGGCTCGAGCGCAGCGGTCAATGGCGTCTGCCGCCGAAGCAGCGCAAAACTCCACCGCAAACGGCGAGCGAGGCGCAATGAGCGCGACAACGAAACAAGCCGTAACAAGCGGCTAAAAGAAATTTTGCGCGGCAGCGACGGATCGATGCGCGAGGTGCGTTTAAGGGAAATACGCAACGCAAAGAGGACAGCGCATGGAAAGCCTGCCAACCGCTCGCGCGGGCGCGATCGCGATGAATCGCTTCGGCCTTGGCGCACGCGCCGACGAGACGCCCCCTGCCGACCCGCCGCGCTGGCTGCTCGACCAGTTCGCCCACTACGAGCCGCTGCCTGCTGCATGGCGCGGCGAGCCTGGCGCGGTCGCCATTACGACGCGCTTTGGCGAGGAGCGCCAGCAGCGCATGGCGGACGGCGCGGCCGCCAGCGGCACGAATGGCACGCCTGGCTCCCGAGACATGAATGCCGCAAACGACGGCGGCGCAAGCCAGACGCCGCCGAACGCGGCCTCACCTCAAGCGGCCCGGCAGGCCACCCGCCAGGCCACCAACCGCGCGATTCGCCTCGAGGGGGTCGAGATCTATCGCAGTGCGGTGAACGCCCGCCTCACCAGTGCTTTGGATACCGAAACACCGTTCGTCGAGCGCCTCGTGCACTTCTGGTCGAACCACTTTGCGGTATCCGTCGACAAGGCGGCACTGGCCGGCCTCGCGGGGTCGTTCGAGATGGAAGCGATCCGCCCGCACGTGCTCGGCCGTTTCGAAGACATGCTGGTCGCCGTCGAGCAGCATGCCGCGATGCAGATCTTTCTCGATCAGGTGCGTTCGGTCGGCCCCGACAGCCGCGCCGCGCTGCGCGCCGATCAGAACGATCCCGCGCACAAGCGCGGCCTCAACGAGAACCTCGCACGCGAGATCATGGAGCTGCACACGCTTGGCGTGCGCAGCGGCTACAGCCAGGACGACGTCACCGAATTCGCGCGCGCGCTCACGGGCTGGAGCGTGGCCGGCGTACGCGGGCCGCAGCCGGGCAACGCATCGCCCGGCGTAGCGACGCCCGGCGCCTTCATCTTCCGGCCCGCGCTGCACGAACCGGGCGCACGCACGGTGATGGGCCGCCGCTACGACGAAGCGGGTGAAGAACAGGCGCTCGCGATCCTGCACGACCTCGCCCACGCCCCCGCCACGAGCCGCCATATCGCGTTCCAGCTCGCGCGCCACTTCGTCGCCGATAATCCGCCGCCCGCGCTCACCGAGCGCCTCGCGCAGGCCTTCGAGCAAAGCGATGGCGATTTGCCCACGGTCTATCGCGCGCTGGTGGAATCGCCTCTGGCATGGAACGACGCCGACGTGAAGTTCAAGACGCCATGGGAATGGACCGTGTCCTCGATGCGCGCGCTCGGCTGGCGCGAGCGCGGCGACCTGAACGCCGCGCCGCTGCTCACGCAACTGGGCCAGCCGATCTGGCGCCCGGGCTCGCCCGCCGGCTACGACGATATCGCCGCGAGCTGGGCCGCGCCCGATGCGCTGGTGCGCCGTGTGGAGGTCGCGCAACGCTTTGCGGCGCGCGTGGGCGACCGGCTCGATCCGCGCACGCTCGGCCCCACCGTGCTGCCCGGCACGCTCAGCCCGGCAACGGCCACGGCGGTCTCGCACGCCGAGAGCGCGCCAACGGCCATCGCGCTGCTGCTCGTCTCGCCCGATTTCCTGAGGAGGTAACCGGCATGCTCTCCCGCCGCCAATTCCTGCGCGTCGCCGCCGCCGGCGCGGGCGCGATGCTCGTCGCGCCGCAGATCGTGTTCGCGAGCGCGGCCACCGACCGCCGCTTCGTCTTCGTCATTCAGCGCGGCGCCGCCGATGGCCTCAACATCGTCGTCCCTTATGCGGAGCCCGCTTACGCGAGCCTGCGCGGACCGCTCGCGATCGACACCGCGAACGCGGCGAAGCTGAATGGCACCTTCGCGCTGCACCCGTCGCTCGTGCAAATGGCGCAGATGTACCACGGCGGCCAGGCGCTCTTCGTGCATGCGGTGGCCTCGCCGTATCGCGACCGCTCGCACTTCGACGGCCAGAACGTGCTGGAGACGGGCGGCAGCGCGCCGTACCAGGTGAAGGACGGCTGGCTCAACCGGCTCGTCGGGCTCGTGGGCGCCACGCGCGAGAACGCCATCGCACTCGCGCCCACCGTGCCGCTCGCGCTGCGCGGCACGGCGCGCGCGACGTCGTATGCACCCTCCGCGCTGCCCGCCGCGTCCGACGATCTGCTCACGCGCGTCTCCGCGCTCTATGAAGGCGATGCGCAATTGCACGGCCTCTGGGCTTCGGCAATGAACGCGCGCGGGCTAGCCGGCGACGTGAGCGCGCATCAGGATCCGGCCAGCCTCGGCAAGCTCGCGGCGCAATTCCTCGCGCGCGCGGATGGCCCACGCATCGCGATGATCGAGACCGGCGGCTGGGACACGCACAGCGCGCAGAACGCGCGGCTCGCGAATCAGCTCAAGGCGCTCGACACGATGCTCGCCTCGCTGCGCGACAACCTCGGCCCCGCGTGGGACAAGACCACCGTACTCGTGGCAACGGAGTTCGGCCGCACGGCGGCCGCCAATGGCACGGGCGGCACTGACCACGGCCAGGCCTCGGTGGCGATGCTCGCGGGCGGCGCCGTGGCGGGCGGGCGTGTGATCGCCGACTGGCCGGGCCTGCGCCCCGCCGATCTCTACGAGCAGCGCGACCTCAAGCCCACCGCCTCGCTGGACGCACTGATCGCGGGCGCCGCCGCCGAAAGCCTGCAACTCGACCCGCAGCGCACGGCTGCCGTGCTGTTCGCGCAAGCGGGTGCGCAGCAGCCGGTTACCGGGCTGATTCGAACCTGAATGAACAATAAGGATTACGGATGATCTGGCGCGAGAAGACCAATATGCCGATCAACGAAACATAAATCCGTAAATCAAGGAGGAACTCAATCGTGAAAACGAAGCCGATGCTTCTCGCCGCCCTGCTCACCGGCACGGCCCTGCTTTCGGCGTGCGTGGTGGAGCCCGCGCGGCCGCCCGAGCCGCCGCCGCGCGTCGAAGTCGTGCCACCCGCGCCGGCGCCCGGCTATCACTGGGTGAAGGGTCACTACCGCTGGGAAGGCAACCATTGGGCCTGGGTTCCCGGGCACTGGGCCGGCTGGTAAGCACGCGGCCACCAGGCGCGGTGCGCCCGCACCGCGCGTTTCCACCATCAGAAGGCAATCGTCGTTCTCACGCCCACGACCGCTTCGTCTCCCACGCGCTGCGTGACGTTCTGCGGGTCAGGAATACCGCCCGACGGTCTGAAGAAGTACTGAAAGTCGGCCTGCACCTGCCACCACGGCGCGATCTGATACTGGTACGTTGCCTCCAGCACGGTCTCCGAGCTGCGCGACGGATAACCGGGCGTATACGTTGCGGTGTCGCTTGCGAGATCCTGGGCGTGCGAACCGATCTTGGCGTAGCCCACCGCGAGTCCCACCGTATCGTTGTCGCGTCCCTTGAACGGCGCCTTCAGCGTCACGCCCGCATTCACGGCGAGATCGACGAGATTGCGGTCGCCTGGCGCGCCCATCACGCGCGCGAACACGCCCAGTGATTGCGGGCTGTCCGCGCTCGGGCGCCACACCATCTGGTCCGCGACCGCGTAGAAGCTATAGTCGCCGCGATGCGACTGCGGCACACCCGTACTCGCCGGATTCGCGAGCGACAAACCAGTATTGTCGTAGCGCTGGTCGTCGAAGCGGCCCGTGTTGTACCAGAAACCCAGCTTGTAAGTGCCAGGCAATCCTGCATTCTTCGCATCGGCCGGATTCGACGGCGCCGGGTTGAGCGCATACTGCACTTCGCCGATGAAAAGCGCGCTGTCGTGCAGATTGAAGTTCGTGCCGCTCGCATTGAGCTTCTGCGGATCGCCCACGCCGTTGCCAGCCGGATTGCCGTCGAACACGCCCGCCAGCACGGTCCACGAGTCGGACGGCGTCACGCGCAGGCGCGCGCCCAGTGAGGAAAGCGGATACGCCGGGCCGCCCGCCGGCATGTCGGTGGAGGGCAGCACGGGCCAGCCGAACGTGGCGTTCATGAACGTGCCCGCGTACTGGCTCACCATGAATTCCTGGTCGAGGCTCTGCTGACCGATCTTCACGTCCGCCTTGCCGCCCGCGAAGCTCTGCTGATACCAGAGTTCCCAGAGGCGCGTCGTGGCGTCCGCTTCGATGCCGGTCGCGGTTTGCAGCGTCTGCAAATTGCGCTGCGTGAGATTCGTGCCGTGAATCTGAAACGCCGAAACGTTGAAGATGCCGCCGGGCAGACCAAACGCCTTTTGCGTATCGAGGCCGAGGCTCATTTCGGTGACCCCGTCATAGGCGCCGCCGCGATGCGTGCCGCCCGAGAGATTGTTCAGATACTCGCTCGTCTCCTGCAGGCCAAACGTAATGCCGCGCGCGCCGAGCCAGGGGCGCAGTCCGCCCATGTCGCCAAACAGCGTCGCGCGGTCCCACAAGCCCGTGGGCGCGGGCGCCGCGTCGGCGCCTTGCGCCGCCGGCGCCGCTTGTTGTGCTGCCGGCGCGGCCGGTGCGGCTTCTTGCGCCTGTGGCGCGGGCGCGGCCTGTGCCGCATCGGGCGTGGCGCTCGTCTGTGCGTGGGCAGCCGGCGCCAGACCAAGCGCAAGCAGGACGGCGAGGCCGAGGGGCGAACGGGCGAACGACGGCGAGCCTTTCAATGTTTTTCTCATGATGATTGAGGCGTTTTTTCCCGGCGCGAATACCGGGACGATTGCGGGAAATCGCGCGAGGCGAGCTGGAATTCGGGCCGTCTACAAGGATGGCGGAGTAATGCGACGATCTCTTTACGAGAACCACCAGCTCAGGCGCATGGCGCGATCGATCCCGCTCGCGGCGGACGACGCACACAGCACCGCGGCCAATGCGATGGCCATAGCGACGAGGGCCAGCACCATGCCGCCCGAGGGCAGCGGCGAATTACCGGCACGCGCGGGCAGCGGCGCCGTGCCGAGAAAGTACGTAACGAATGTTTTGACGAACATAAGCCCACCTCCGTCCGTCCAGCCCGCATGAAACGGGCGACGAACGACGACGTGAGAACGCCTCGCAAGCAGGCTTGCGACGGACGATTCAACAGAGGGAGCGTGCTGCAAAGAAGCGCGCTAACCCGACTCAGCGAGTTAGCGGCGAAGGAAAGAGGTCCTGCGGCGGCTAACTCGCGGTTGTGACGCCGGCGCAGGCCGGCATCGAACTTCCACTGCTAGAGCATGTGTCCACGAGGGACTCCTTTTGGAATGACGGGGCGGATTGTATTCGCCCTCTGCAAAAAAACGCAAGCAAAAAGATCGCCTGCACAATGTGCTCGAATGTTCTGCAACGAGGCGCGTTCGCGACAGTCGCAATACACAGGTCTCCTGTGCAATCGTCCACCCTTCCTCAGCCTCGCCACGGGCTTTCGCGCACCTTTCCAGAAGCTTCAATAGAGCACCCCAAGAGCAACCCAGCTTACCTTTCAATTTCCTGTACGCCACGACGTTTTTTTGTTCCGCCTCCAAAAACGTGTTGACGCGTCGCGCGTGCGCTACCTAGAATTTAGAAATCTTCACGAAAGGGGCTTACGCCTTGGACACCTGCAGTAGTCGATCTTCGAACTGTTTCGCTGCCTGACCGGCAAGACGTCCGCGCGCCCTTCTCACCGCCGCCGTCTCGCCAGCAGGCAGACGGTGCGCGCCGTAGCAACACTTCCCGTGCACCCCACAATTTAGCGCCGTATGGACGCGGCTTTCGCGCGTTCGCACGGCAAGCGTTGCGAGCATCCGCTCGCGACTGCGTTCGTGCGCGCCCATTCGCACAAGGCGCCGCGCGCGAGCGCGTGGATCAACACGCGTGTACGCCCCGTACGCGCACGACGCATGAAGGAGCCGCCATGCCGGATAGTGACAGTTATCCCTTACGTCCGACCCTTTTGACTTATTCATTCCTGAACACGGAAAGCGAGTAGTCGCCCGCCGCCATACGCAGCGCGCATGGCCACCCGGGCCTGCTGGCTTTCATTGAACGCGTCGAGCCAGACGCCCGGAGCAACATCATGTCATTCGCACTCCTGCTTTCAAAACTGCCTCATGTCGAAGAGGCGCGTGCCCAATACGAAAGGTTGCTCGCCTTGCACGAACACGTGCCGGGCTTGCCTGCCCGCCTCTGGCAACGCGTCAAGCAGCGCTTCTCGTAACCGGTACGCCGCGCGCGCACGGCGCACTGCCACGCCCCCGCTAGCCATCCGACAACGCAAAAGACGAGAACGCCATGTCCACTCCAAGCAACTTCCAGCCGGCGAGCGTATCGCCGCCACGCAGCGCCGTGCTCGACGAAGCGCACCTGGGCGACATCAAAGGTGCGCTCGGCACCATCTCCCATTACGACCTCGCGCCGCGCACGGGGTGGTGGCCGCGCCTGCGCACGCTGCTCGCGATCCTCGGGCCCGGCCTCATCGTGATGGTGGGCGACAACGACGCGGGCGCCTTCGGCACCTATACGCAAGCGGGCCAGAATTACGGCACCACCCTGCTCTGGACGCTGCTGCTGCTCGTCCCCGTGCTCTATGTGAACCAGGAAATGGTGCTGCGCCTGGGCGCGGTCACGGGCGTCGGCCACGCACGCCTGATCTTCGAGCGCTTCGGCAAGTTCTGGGGTGCCTTCAGCGTGATCGACCTGTTCATCCTCAATGCGCTGACGATCGTGACCGAGTTCATCGGCATCACCTTCGTGCTCGACTTCTTCGGCATCCCGAAGATGCTGGGCGTAGGCATTGCCGCTGTGCTGACCATGGCGGCGGTAAGCACGGGCGACTTCAGGCGCTTCGAGCGCTTCGCCGTCGCGCTGTGCGTGCTGAGCCTGCTGCTCGTGCCGGTGCTCGTGTCGATTCACCCACCCGTTGGCCAGATGACGCGCGACTTCTTCGTTCCCAACTGGCCCGCGCATTCGAAGCTCTCCGACGTGATGCTGCTCGTGATCGGCATCGTCGGCACCACCATCGCGCCGTGGCAGTTGTTCTTTCAGCAGAGCTACGTGATCGACAAACGCATCACGCCGCGCTTCATGAAGTATGAAAAGGCCGATTTGTGGATCGGCATCTTCTTCGTGCTGATTGGCGCCGTGGCCATGATCGCGTTCTGCGCGCAGCTCTTTGCTGGCAAGCCCGAATTCGGCAACTTCTCCGACGCGGGCGGCGTGATCGCCGGCCTGGAAAAGTACGCGGGGCACACGCCGGCCGTGCTGTTCGCTATCGCGCTGTTCGACGCGGCCATCATCGGCGCGGCGGCGGTATCGCTTTCGACGGCCTATGCGATCGGCGACGTGTTCAAGATCCGGCATTCGCTGCATCGTGGCGTGAACGACGCGAAGGGCTTTTACCTCGTCTATTTCGGCATCGTGGCCGCCGCGGCCGCCATCGTGCTGATTCCGGGCAGCCCGCTCGGCCTCCTGACCGAAGCCGTGCAGACGCTCGCGGGCGTGCTGCTGCCGAGCGCCACGGTGTTCCTGCTGCTGCTGTGCAACGACCGCGCCGTGCTCGGGCCCTGGGTCAATTCGAAGGCGCTGAACCTGTTCACGGGCGCGGTCGTCTGGGTGCTGGTCATGCTCTCGATCGTCCTCACGGCTTCGGTCATGTACCCCGACATGAGCGGCGAGACGATCATCGACATCCTCGCCGCCGGCACGCTGCTGGCCGTAGCCGCCCATGCGGTCATACTCGGATGGCGCTGGCTGCGCGGCGAAACCCCAGTCGTCACCCAGAGCTGGCCGCAGGGCACCCGCGATATGTGGCGCATGCCGCCGCTCGCCGAATTGCCGCCGCCCAATCTCACGCTCGCCAAGCGGGTGTGGATGGGCGTGCTGCGCGGCTATCTGATCCTGGCCGTGGCGCTCGTGATCGTGAAGGTCGTGCAGATGACGCTCGTGCACTGAGCAAGCAAATGCGCCGCTCAAAGGCGGCGCTAGAGAAGCGGCAACCCCCGGTTGCCGCTTCCAGTTTTTTTGCTGGGCCCTGGCGCGATATCGGTATCAGGCGGCTTGCGTGCAATGGACCGGCATACGCAGCGCCGCCTCGTCGGCGGCGAGCACTTGCGGAATGGATTCCTTGAGGAAGTCGACGAAGGTTCGGATCTTGGCGTCGAGATATTGCCGCGACGCGTACATCGCGTACACCGTGAGCTGCTGGAGACGATAGTCCGGCAGGACCCGCAGCAAGGAACCGTTGCGCAGCGCGGGCACCGCCGACGACATGGGCAGCGAGCCGATGCCCGCCCCCTCGCGCAACGCGGCGGCAAGCGCATCCGCGACGTTCACCTGAAATGCCGAGGGCGGCAACTCGAACGTCTCGGCGCCGCCCGGCCCCTCGAGGTGCCACCGGTCACGCGGAAACACCGGCGTGATGAGCTGGAGACAGGCATGATCCGCGAGCTCGGCCACGCTGTGCGGCGTGCCGCGCTCGCGCAGGTAGTCGGGCGAGGCGCACAGCACGCTGTGCACCACGCCCAGCGTCTGCGAGACGAGCGCCGAATCAGGCAACTCCGTCGAGCTCAGTTGCAAGGTCACGTCGTACCCTTCGTCGAGCAGGTCGGGCACGTGCTGCGAGAGCGTGAGCTCCACCGAGACCGAGAGATAGCGCTTCTGGTACTGCATGACCGCGGGCACGACATAGGCTTGCCCGAAGCTCGTCGTGGCATGCACGCGCAGCCTGCCCGATGGCAGCGCCTGGGCATCGCCGGCCTCGGCTTCCGCCTGGTCGATGTACGCGAGAATCTGCTCGCAGCGCCGAAGATAGCGTTCGCCGGCCTCGGTGAGGGCGACGCGGCGGGTGCTACGGTTGAGCAGGCGCGCCTGCAGATGCGTCTCGAGGCTCGCCACGGCGCGCGACGCGAATGCGGTCGTGATATCGAGGCGATGTGCGGCGGCGGTAAAGCTGCCTTCTTCGGCAACGCGGGCGAAGATCCGCATGCAGTTCAGCGTATCCATCTGATGTAAGAAGCTGGGAGGGGGCAAGGGCGCCAGACCCCGCGCGCGACCCGCGCATGGGCTCCGGCTCCGTGCATGTGCACGCAGGACGCCTGCGAGCCAGGTCCTGCGCGATCTGACACCGCGAAGCTTACCATCCATGCCGCTGCGACGTGCACGCCGCGGCATGGCCCGCCATCATCGAGCCACTTCCTCGCGGCTGTCCGCAGCGGCTGTCCGCAGCCGCTGGCATGGCCGCCGTTTCCCGCATGGCTTCCTCGCAAGAGGCAAAAAAAAAAGCCCGACACAGTCGGGCTAAATTTCGAAGTACCAGGAGACTCCATTCAACAAGGAAGGAGACGACACGCCGGAACTACACGACGTTCTTTTCAACGATGGGACGCTTCTCCAGCACGCGGTCCCAACTCAGCGCAGACAGGTCCAGGGTGGCGTATTTGCCGCCGATAATGAGCTCGCTCACGCCGCGGCCCGTGGCGGGCCCCTGCTGCAGGCCATGCCCGCTATAGCCGTTTGCGAACACGCAGTTTTCGATCTCCGGGTGATAGCCGATGATCGCGTTATGGTCGAACACGTTGTACTCGTAGTAGCCCGACCAGCAATTCTCGACGCGCAGCGCCTCGAATTCCGGCACCCGATGCGCCAGTGTCGGCCAGATCACTTCGTCGAACAGGGTGTGATCGACTTCGTCGAGCGGCAGATCGTTCGGGTCGTTCTCTTCGCTCGGCGAGGTTCCGGTGATATACGTCTTGCCTTCGGGGCGGAAATAGACGCCGGTGGGATCGATGAGCAGCGGGCTGTTCGTGAGCCGTGCCGGCGACGACACATTGAAGATACTGCGACGCCGCGCGTAGACCGGAATGTCGATGCCCATCATTTCGGAGATGCGGCGCGTCCACGCGCCAGCGGCGTTCACGAGCGTATCGCAGGCGTAGCGCTCTCCGTTGCTCGCCAGCACATGCGTGACCTTGCGGCCGTCGAGCTCGAGACCGGTCACCTCCGAAGCGACATAACGCGCGCCCAGCGCCTGCGCCTTCTTGCGCAGCGCCTGCACGAGCCCGTAGCCGTCGAACCAGCCTTCGCCGCTGAGGCCATACGCGCCCGCAACGATGTCGTCCACGTTCAGCCAGGGAAACCGCTCTTTGAGCGCGTCCGGCGAGAGCAGCGCGATATCCGCGCCCAGGCTCGTTTGCAATGCGTGGTTTTCGCGCAGCGTGGCTTCGCCCGTCGAGGTGGCCAGAAACAGGTAGCCGCCCTCATGCAAGTCGATGGACGGCTTGTGACCCTCCACCTCGAGCCGGTCGCCGATATTGCGCAGGAATTCGATGCCATACAGCGACATCTGAATGGACAGCGGCGTGGAGAATTGCTGCCGGATGGAAGCCGCCGATAGCGCCGACGACGACCGCGCATAGCTCGGATCACGCTCGATGACCGTCACGGCAACCGTCGGATCCGACGCGCGCAAAAAGTAAGCGATAGAACTACCGATGACCCCGCCGCCAACGATAACAACTTTTGCACTCACGACTTGCTCCAGATTCCAGATAGCCAGACACACTGGGCGGGAAGCCGGTCAGCGGCGAAGCAGAAACACGCGCCATTGCAAATTGCATTGGCTCGCGCGCTGCCTGGCCCCCTGAAAGTCTCCCCACGCCCAGAGTGAGTTTCATTTTTAGTCGATGTTGAAATCGATGCCTTGCGCGAGCGGCAGCGCAGACGAGAAGTTCACCGTGTTCGTTGCGCGCCGCATGTAGGCCTTCCACGCATCCGAGCCCGACTCGCGGCCGCCGCCGGTCTCCTTCTCGCCGCCGAATGCGCCGCCGATTTCCGCGCCGCTCGGGCCGATGTTCACATTGGCGATGCCGCAATCGCTGCCCGACGCGGAGAGGAAGCGCTCGCTCTCGCGCAGGTCGGTCGTAAAGACGCACGACGACAGCCCGTGATGCGCGGCATTGTTTGCCTCGATGGCGTCTTCGAAGCGGCTGTACTTGAGCACATAGAGAATCGGCGCGAACGTTTCGGTCAGCACGATCGCCGTTTGCGCAGGCATCTCGACAATGGCCGGGCGCACATAGAAGCCCTTTTCGTTGCCCGCGACCCCATGGCGTTCGCCGCCAAAGACCTTGCCGCCTTCCTGCTTTGCCTGCTCGAGCGCGGCTTGCATGCGATTGAACGACTGCTCGTCAATGAGCGGCCCCATCAGCGTGCCCTGCTCGAGCGGGTTGCCAATCGAAACCTTGCTGTAGAGCGTCTTCAACCGTTCCACAGCCTGGTCATAGACGCTCTCATGAACGAACAGGCGGCGCAGCGTCGTGCAACGCTGGCCGGCGGTGCCCACCGCCGAGAACAGGATGCCGCGCAGCGCCAGTTCCATGTCGGCCGTGCCCGAAACGATGCCGGCGTTGTTGCCGCCGAGCTCCAGAATCGTGCGGCCGAAGCGGCGCGCGACTTCCACGCCAACGGCGCGGCCCATTTCGGTGCTGCCCGTGGCGCTCACGATATTCGAGCGCGGGTCGGCCACCAGCTTCGCGCCCACATCGCGCCCGCCGTTGACGAGGCTCGTGAGCCCTTCCGGCGCGCCGCCGAATTCCTTGAGCGCATCCTGAAGGATCTTGTCGACGGCCAATGCGGTCAGCGGCGTCTTCTCCGAAGGCTTCCAGATGACCGCGTTACCGCACACCAGGGCGAGCGCGGCATTCCACGACCACACGGCAGCCGGAAAGTTGAACGCCGAGATGACCGTGCAAACACCCATCGGATGCCACGTCTCGGCCATGCGGTGGCCCGGACGCTCCGACGCGATGGTCAGGCCGTAGAGCTGACGCGAGAGCCCCACCGCGAAGTCGCAGATGTCGATCATCTCCTGCACTTCGCCCAGCCCTTCCTGGAGGATCTTGCCGGTCTCGAGGGTGATGATGCTGCCCAGCGCATGCTTGCGCTCGCGCAGCTTGTTGCCCAGCACGCGGACCAGCTCGCCGCGCCGCGGCGCCGGCACGTTGCGCCAGGTCTTGAAAGCCTCGTGCGCTTTCGCAAGCGCGGCGTCGGCATCGGCGACGGACTGGCTCGCCACGCGGCCAATCAGTTCGCCATTGATGGGCGAATGAACCGCGATATCGCCTGCCTCTGCGAGATGGGAAATGCCAAGTTCCGAAAGGATGGTGGATGCTTTCACGGAGAAACCTCGTCGATGTTTCCGATAGGAAATATTGATACTTTAGGAAACTATACACGCAGAGCCGGGCACGGGCAACGGTGTCAATACAGCACGCTGCGCTGGCCAGGAACGCCGCTCGTCAGCAAATCTCGCGGCGCCCGCTGCGCGGCGGCGCGCCCCGCTTCCGGCCCGGCACGAAAATTTCGCATCGGAAACAATCATGCCTCGAAGTCGCCGGCAGCAGGGTCAATGGCACCGCTCGCGCCGGAGCGTCCGCCACGCTGGCGGGCACGCCCTGGATTTCCGCGCGCGCTCAGTCCGTCGTCTTCGTCGTCACCGGCACCCAGGCCACGTCCTTCACCTGGTACATCGTCGAGCTCGGGCTCTTGAGGTCGCCGGTCTGGGTGAAGGCAATCCGGCCCGTAATACCCTGGTAGTCCGTCGACTTCAGCGCGGCATTGAACTGCGCCGGGTTCACGGAGTTGGCCGTCTGCATCGCCTTGATGGCTACCCATGCCGCATCGTAGGCAAACGGCGCGTATGCCAGCATGTCCACGCCGTATTTCTGCTTGAACTTCACCTCGAAATCCTTCCCCTTGGGCAACGCGCCCAGCGGCTGGCCGTACTCCCAGACCGAGGCGCCGTTCGCCGCATCGCCGGCGATCTTGATGAAGTTCGCGTCCTTCACGCCGCCGCCCGCGAGAAACTGGGCCTTGATGCCGAGCTGGCGCATGCGCTTGACCAGCATGGCCGCCTGCGTATCGAGACCGCCGAAGAAGACGAGGTCGGGATTGTGGCCCTTGATGGCGGTTAGCTGAGCCGAGAAGTCGACTGCCTTGTCGTTGGTGAACTCGCGGTCGACGATCGTGCCGCCATTTGCCTTGACGGCCTTCTCGAATTCGTCGGCCTCGCCCTGGCCGAATGCCGTGCGGTCGTCGATGATGGCGATGCGCTTCGCCTTGCTGACCGTCGCGGCGTACGCGCCTGCGTTGCCGGCGTTCTGCGAGTCCGTGGCGATCACCCGGTAGACGGTGCCGAAACCGGCCTGCGTGATAGCCGGGTTCGTTGCCGACGGAGTAATCATCGGAATGCCCGCTTTCGCGTAGATCTGCGAAGCCGGCAGCGTCGTGCCGGAATTGAAGTGACCCACGACGACCGCGACGTGATCGTCGACGAGACGTTGGGCCACCTGCACGCTGACGCGCGGATCGCTCTGGTCGTCCTGGGAATCGACGACGAACTTGACTGTCTTGCCGGCGATGGTCGGATGGCTGGCATTCGCCTCATCGACTGCCATGCGCACGCCGTTTTCGATGTCCTTGCCGTAAGCGGCGCCACCACCCGTGAGCGGGCTGGCAACGCCAATCTTCACTTCGACCTGCTGAGCGTGGACGGACCCGGCCGCCAGCAGCAGAGAAACAGCAACCCATGCAGGACGACAGGAAGTGCGAAAGCGGGCAACCATTGAGCGTTCCTTTGATATCGGTGATCGGCACATCGCGCACCTCGTCAACCGCAGCGGGCTCCAGCGCGCGATATTCATCCCCCGCCTCGACACGCGGCGCCTGGGCCACGTGCGGCGAAGATGCAAGGAGATTGTCGGCAGCCAATAGACCGGCATCAAACGATATCTATGCACGACCTGATGCGCTTTAGTCATCAAGCCCGTAAGATCGGGGGATTCAGCGAGGTCTATCGTGGAATGCGGGGCATTGGGAGATACCCCGAGCGAACCGGCGCCATCTCAGCGTGACGGCGTGATGGCGCTAGTCGCGATGGACTGAAGTTCCCGCTCGCTCACTCGTCACGGCCGTCTCTGGGGCGGTCGAGTTATGTCCGCCACACCTCTTATATTTCGATATCCGAACTAATAAGCACGGTATTTGTTCCGGTTTGACACAATACCCCAGTTTCCAAACGTCTTCAGCGCGACGGCATGACAGGTTCGCAACAGCCCTTCCGTATGCGGCTACGACACCGTGTCGGGCCAACCGCTCCTCAACGTCCCGCAGTCGAAGACCGGGATGCACGCAGAAGAATTTTCACGCGAACGATTCAAGGCTCCCCGCCGCCGTCAGCGAGTCTCGCTTTATTAATGCGCCTCCATGTATCTTTTCATTCGATCTATGCGCGCCCGGATGCGCTTTTCCTTATACCCAACGGCGTCTTCCTTCATACCTAACCGCTTCATGAGTTTAATCACAAAGATTTGGCAATTGTAGCCATCCTCGACGTCGCCATTCCATTTTCCCTTATCCTTGGCTACATCAACTGCCGCCTTGAGCACTTCCCCCAAGCTCTTTTCTGGATCAAGCGTGTAATCATCTGCGTACGCATTTCCTGGCCTGATAGCCGAATAAAGTACTCGATAATAGCTCTGCAGGAGATCGACCTTAACGGAAATATTAGCCGAAGTCGAAAAATAGGTTTCCCAATGCGAGTGTTCACCGTTCTCGTGGTCATAATCCAGTGCCCTGACCACCGTCAATTTGCTCAGCATGGTGCCGAGGGTGAAACCTGCTGCATTGACCAATCCGGGTTGCACTACCGAATTATCCGAATCCTGATTGAGGGGAAATTCAGAACCTGGCGCTCCGCCCACGTTCTTCAAATACATCTTCGGCGTACCCGTTGCGTACTTGGTCGTTCCCATGATTTCATTCTCCATGAATACGATTTCACGCCGGCAAACAATCCACCATTCCGGCGACACAAGAGCGCTTGAATTAGCATGATTGATAACCATGCCAGGAATGTGCCGCGCAATCGACACGATTCTCAACACACACTACGCCGAAGTACAAGAGCACACAATGGTCTGACGTGACAGATAAAGCGGAATTTCCGCAATACCCGGCGCATCATGCTTCACGCATATGCATAGATGTTTTATTGCATCCTTACCCCTCAGGGATAATCCGAAAATCACGACGGGATGGAATTCAGGAAGACATGGAGCGCGGCAATCTTCCCGTCGCGAACGATGATCACATCGAGGCCCGTATAGACAGCTAGAACCGCTTTTGACGGATTGGCGCCTGCGCGAAGGCGGTCTGTATTTCGTCACCCCCACTGCCCGGGCACGCCCCGCAAAAGCGAGCGCGCTGGCCGAGTTCTTCATCGCGAGGCTCACGCCGGCGCACTGGAGCGCCGAGGCGCAAAAGGGCTGGAAACCGCCAGGCCATG
Organism: Paraburkholderia oxyphila NBRC 105797; assembly: GCF_000685075.1. Classification (GTDB taxonomy): domain Bacteria; phylum Pseudomonadota; class Gammaproteobacteria; order Burkholderiales; family Burkholderiaceae; genus Paraburkholderia; species Paraburkholderia oxyphila. The sequence goes on along the minus strand of NZ_BAYD01000012.1, from coordinate 3,642 downwards.
CCGGCGGGTAATCCGCCTTGATGCGCTGATGGATTCGGCGTCTAATCAGTGAGATGCAGGCGAAAGCGAGAGGCGATATGCGCTGCGCAGACTGCGGTTTCGAAAATGCCGCCGGGGCCCACTTCTGCGAGCAATGCGGAATGCGGCTCGCGCGGCTGTGCTCGCGGTGCGGCCATGAGCTGAGCGCGAGCGCGCGCTTTTGCAATGCATGCGGCGCACCCGCTAGCGGCGCGCCCTCAAGTGACGCATCCTCGGGTGGCGCGCCCCTTGGCGACGCCGGTCATGCATCCCCCGCCGCCCCCATTCATTACACGCCGCCCCATCTGGCCCAACGCATTCTCGCCGAGCAGGCCGCGATCGAAGCGCAGCAAGGCACGGCGGTCGAACGCAAGACGATCACGGCCCTTTTTGCCGACATGGCCGGATCGACTGCATTGATCCACGAACGGGATCCCGAAGATGCCCATCGTCTGATCGCGCCGGTCATCGCGCTCATGATGGAGGCCGTCCATCATTACGAGGGCTTCGTCGCGAAGTCGCTGGGCGACGGCATTCTCGCCCTCTTCGGCGCGCCGATCGCGCACGAAGATCACCCGCAGCGGGCGCTGTATGCGGCGCTGCGCATGCAGGAGACGATGCGCCGGCATGCCGACCGCATCCGTCTGCAGGAGGGTATTCCTCTGCAGATTCGCGTGGGCGTCCACACCGGCGAGGTGGTGGTGCGCTCGATCCGCAAGGACGACCTGCGCACCGACTACGATCCGGTCGGCCATACGATCCACATTGCCTCGCGCATGCAGACGATCGCCGCGCTTTCCTCCGTGCTCGTCAGCGAATCGACATACCGGCTCACCACCGGTTATTTCGAGTTCAAGGCGCTGGGCGCCACCCAGATCAAGGGCATTCAGGAGCCGCTGGAAGTCTTCGAGCTGACCGGTCTTGGCGCATTGCGCACACGCCTGCAAGTGGCGGCACATCGCGGGCTGGCCCGGTTCGTGGGCCGCGAAACGGAACTGGAGCGCTTGCACGGCGCGCTCGCCCTGACGACGGCCGGGCACGGGCAAATCGTCGGCGTGGTGGGCGAAGCGGGAGTCGGGAAGTCGCGTCTGTTCCATGAGTTCAAGGAGCGCTCGCAGCGCGGCTGCCTGATCCTCGAGACGTTCTCGGTTTCGCATGGCAAGGCGTTTCCGTATTTGCCCCTCATCGAGCTCTTGAGGAACTACTTCCAGATCACGGCTCAGGACGACGAGCGGCGCTCCCGCGAGAAAGTCACCGGACGCGTTTTGACGCTCGAGCGCGGTCTCGAAGATCTGCTGCCCTATGTGCTGTATCTGCTGGGCGCCGGCGAGCCGGATTCGGCGGTCGCGACCATGGACGCCCGCATCCGGCGCGAGCGGACCTTCGACGCGATCAAGCGGCTGATCGAGCGCGAGAGCCTGAACCAGCCGGTTCAACTGCTGTTCGAGGATCTGCAATGGCTCGACAGCGAGACCGAGGCATTCCTGGCATTCCTGATCGAGCACGTGGCCAGCGAGCGGATCATCCTGCTGCTGAACTTCCGGCCCGACTACCGCCCGGGCTGGAGCGACAAGGACAACTACCGCCAGATGCGGCTCGACGCCCTCGGGCCGGCCGAAGCGCAAAGCCTGCTCAGCGCGCTGCTGGGGGACGACCCCGGCCTCATGCCGCTGAAGGAGCGCATCCTCGAAAAGACCGAGGGCAACCCCTTCTTCATGGAGGAAGTGGTCCAGACGCTCGTCGAGGAAGGCGCGCTGCTTGGCGCGCCCGGCCAGTACCGGATTGCGAAGACGCCCGCCGAGCTGCACATTCCCACCACGGTGCATGGCGTGCTGGCCTCGCGGATGGACCGGCTGCCCGTTGCCGAGAAGACGTTGCTGCAACATCTCGCGATTGTCGGCAAGGAGTTTCCGTGGAGTTTGATCCGGCAGGTGGTCGAGCAAACGGAAGACGAGTTGCGCCATCTGCTCTCGCGTCTGCAAGTAGCGGAATTCATCTACGAGCGGCCAGCCTTCCCGGAAATCGAATACACCTTCAAGCATGCGCTGACGCAGGAGGTCGCCGCCAGCTCGCTGCTCTCCGAGCAACGCAGTCTGTTGCACGAGCGCACGGCACAGGCGATCGAGGCGCTCTATGCCGGCCGGCTCAACGAGTATTGCAGCGAGCTGGCGCACCACTACAGTCTCAGCAGCAATGCGCAGAAAGCCGTGGAATACCTGCACCGCGCGGGCCAGCAGGCCGTCGAGCGCTCGGCCGGCCTCGATGCGATGCGGCACTTCCAGACGGCGCTCGCGCTGCTCGAACGCTTGCCCGACACACCCGGCCGCGCGCGCCAGGAACTGGCGCTGCGGCTCTCTATCGGTCCCGCGCTGATGGCGGCCCGGGGCTACGCCGCGCCGGAAGTCGAAGCCACGTATACGCGCGCGATGGCGCTATGCGAACAGATTGGCGATTGCTCGCAGCTCTTTCCCGCACGATTTGGCCTGCGCACTTACTATTCGTTGCGTGCCGATTACGCCACGGCACAGGAGCTCGGTGAACGGTTGTTGCGGGTCGCGTCCAATGCGCACGATCCGGATTTTCTGGTCGAAGCGCATAGTGCGTTGGGGTCGAGCTCGTTCTTCCAGGGCGATTTCGTTACCGCACGCGAGCACCAGGAAAAGATGCGCGCGCTGTACGTGCAGGAGCGGCATCAGGCTCACGCCTATGTCTATGGCATGGATCCCGGTGTGCGCACCTTGAGCATTGCTTCGTGGACCCAGTGGTATCTGGGCTTTCCCGATCAAGCCAGCGAGCGAAGCCGGCAAGCCCTCACGCTCGCCCGCAAGATTGCCCAGCCGTTCGGTCTCGCGTTCGCGCTGGTCTCCGCGGCCATGCTGCATCTGATCCGGCAGGAACCCCGGCAGGCACAGGAATTCACCGAAGCGGCCATCACGCTATCGGACGAACAGGGCTTTCCGTACTACCTGGCCTGGGCGACGATCCTGCACGGCTCGTCGCTCGCCGAGCAGGGCAACCTGGATGGCGGCATCGAACAGATGAAGCAAGGGCTCGCGGCGTACCTCGCGACCGGTGCGAAGCTTTCGCATTCCTATTTTCTGGGGCTGCTTGCCTCGGCGTGCGGGCGCAATGGACGTGAGCGCGAGGGACTCGATACGCTGGCCGAAGCGCTGGCCATTGTTGACCAAACGGGAGAGCATTTCCACGAAGCGGAATTGCATCGGATCAGGGGAGAACTCCTCCTCGAGCGCGCGGGCGATCGAACGTGCGATGAGCAGGAATCGCTACAGGCCGAAGCCTGTTTTCAGAAAGCGCTCGCCATTGCGGCCGGGCAGCGGGCGATGTCGCTGCAGTTGCGAGCCGGGTTGAGTCTGGCACGGCTGTGGCGTGCACAGCGTAAGACGGGCGAGGCCGGCCTCATGCTGAGCCGCTTGTATGAGGCCTTCTCCGAAGGCGCGGATACGGTGGACTTGCAGCAAGCGAAGGCGTTGCTCGGCGATATGGCGACCGAGAGAAGTGCCTGATGCCAGGCTGGAGTTCTTTTTTACTCCAAGTGCGTTGGCCTTAACTTGTTTTCGCGGCGGGCCGCAAGCGTTGCCCCTGTGCGGGGCGGCACCTACTTTT
>NZ_BAYD01000013.1 GCF_000685075.1 Paraburkholderia oxyphila NBRC 105797 | reverse complement strand
GCGGTGGCTCCTGACGGCGGTGGGTCGATGCAGTGAAAGACGCCACTGGCTTGCGCCAGTGGCGTTTTTTCTTGATCATCGGCCGTCTTCGGGCAGAGCGAAGTACGTTGAAAATTCCTTGGCACGAACAAGCGGTTACGCGCTGCGGACCGGTGTTGGTTGATGTGCTCATGCCAATCTCCATCCCGCTCATCTTCAGGTACCGTCCGGCTTGGGGATCTGAGAAAGATTTCGCTTCGCCTCCAGTAGTTGAATCAGCAATTGATCGCGCTGGCGAAGCATTTCTGGAAAGTCGTATGACTGAAGTTCCGCATCGACGCCACTCGCAATAGATTCGATGTAGTCGTCTGTCTCGGGATACATGCCCAGGTCTCTGGCCGCCGATTCGATGCTCATGATCAACGCGCGTTTGACATCCAGACGCTCGGGGCCGCTTTCTTGAATGAAATCGGCGTTGCGCACCGCCAAGCCCACATCGGTCGTGAATGTCAACTTGTCCCTCGAGGCGCCATCTGCCAGTCCGAGCCTCTCGACTACAGGCCAACTATCGTCGATCCAGTTGCGCAGGCGCGACTCGGCCCCTTGGCCCGGATCCGTCGCCGTGACGGCGAAACCATGAGCCAGGAAGTGTGTCGCCCAACCGGCGCCAATGACACCCGTGCCGACGACGGCGACGTTGACGGCTCGCGTTGCCATTGCCTAACCCTCCTGGCAGGCAGCGTGGATGGTTTTGCGCAACGGCCGCAGTCCAATGATCTCCCGTGCTTCAGCAGGCGTGGCCGGCTCATAGCCCATCTCGCGTACCAGGCGAACCAGCCGCTCGACCAGTTGGACATTGGTAGCCAACTGACCCTGTCTGTAGTAGAGGTTGTCCTCGAGCCCGACGCGCACGTGCCCTCCCAGTAACAGCGAGTTCATCGCAGCGGGTAACTGTGCCGCGCCGATGGCGCTGACGTTGAAGACGGTGTTGCGGGGCAGATGGTCGACCATCGTCTGCAACAACCGCGGCGTGTAGGGCAACGCGCCCTGGAACGCATTGGCGCCGATCACGATATTGATAAAGTGCGGCGCGTCGTCGAGTCCCTCATTGATGGCACGCTGAACATCCTGGACGATGTCGGCAAGGCCGAACACCTCCCATTCGGGCTTGATGCCTCGTTCTTTCATCATCTCTGCTATCTGCCGGATTCGCGAGGGCGGCGTCGCCACCAGAATCTCCTTGCCGCCGAAACTGGCAATCACGGTCTGTGCATCGAGCGTGCACATCTCGACGCCGTCGCCCTGCATGCCCTTCAGTCGTTCTTCCCACTGGATTTCCCACAGGCCGTTGTCGAGTTCGCGAACCATGTCGCCATTGATGCCGCCACCGGTGGAGTTGTTCAGGATGATGTCGCATTTGTCGCGAATCAGCCGGTTGATGTGACTATAGATTGCCGGATCGCAGGTGGCCTCGTCGTCGGGACGCCGTGCATGCACTGCAACGACACTGGCGCCCGCGTTATAGCAGCGGTAGGTATCGTCGGCGATCTCTTGCGGCTGGGTCGGCAGGTGCGGGTTCATTTTCTTGGTAGCCATGCCGCCGGTCGGGGCAACGGTCACAATGACTTTGGGCTTGCTCATGCTGGTTGACTCCAGAGTTGAAATGGATCGAATGGATTGAATGGATCGAAGCAACAGGATTGACGATGACGGCCCGACTAGTGCGCGTTCGCGCCATCGCCTGGGCCTACCCGGACTGCGCTCTTCGGCAGGCCCAGCAGGATCGTGAGGCCGCCTCCGATGACAACCGCGGTCAGGGCCAGCAGACCCATCTGGATGCTGCCGGTCGTCCCCTTGATCCAACCGATCAGCGTCGGGCTGACGAAGCCGCCGAGGATGCCCAGCGAGCTGATGACTGCGATGCCGGCCGCGGCCGCATCCCGGCCAAGGTAGGTCGGGGGGATCGACCAGAAGAGCGAGCCGCCGCCAAAGATGAAGAACGAGGCCACGCACAGCAGGACCATCACCGGCACAACAGTGGTGCCAAGGCAGGAGGTCAAGGCCAGGACCACCGAACCGAGGACCAGGGTTCCCCCGACATGCCAGCGGCGCTCCTTGAAACGATCCGAACTGCGGCTGATGACCAGAACACCCAGCGCGCCGAAGATATAAGGCACTGCCGTGTACCAGCCGATCGTGTCGATCGACGCGACCCCCAGGCCTTTAATCATCGTCGGCAACCAGAACGTCAGCGTGTAGACGGCGCAAGCGCAGCAAAAATAGACGAAAGCCAGCACATAGGTCTTCGGGTCTGCCAACGCCGCCTTGAGTCGACCATGAGGCTGGCCATGACGTCCAGCCCGGGTCTCGCCGCCGTGGTCGGCATCCAGGACCGACTGCACCAGCGCCTTCTCTGCCTCGTTCAGCCACGCCGCGCGGGCCGGCTGGTCCGGAAGCATGCAATACAGCAGAATCCCCAGCAGGACTGTCGGCAGGCCTTCGACGAGGAACAGCCATTGCCAGCCGTGCATGCCGCCAAGCCCCTCCAGGCGGCTCATGATCGTTCCCGACAGCGGGCCGCCGAGGACGCCCGTGATTGGCATGCCGAACAGGAACAGACCCGTCACACGGCCGCGCCGCTGGCTCGGATACCAGTACGTCAAATAAAGAATGATGCCGGGGAAGAAGCCCGCTTCGAATAAGCCGAGCAACAGCCTGATTCCATAGAATTGCCACGGCACCGTGACAAACGCGGTGGCCGTGGACGTGAGGCCCCACAGCACCATGATTCTCAGGAAGGTGAGTCGCGCGCCGATCTTTTCAAGCAGCAGATTACTGGGCACCTCGAACAGCAGATAGGTAACGAAGAAAATACCGGCTCCGAGTCCATATACCGCGTCGGAGAAAGCGAGGTCCTGCTTCATCTGCAACTGCGCGTAGCCAATGTTGATGCGGTCGAGGAACGCACAGATGTAGGCGATCAGAATCAGCGGCATCACGCGCCAACTGATTTTTCGAAAGACGGCGTCTTCCACGATGCGACCTGATGGACTCTCGACAGGCGCGACTGCGGGGGGCAGCGAATGGGCGCGATTCATTGCGTGTCTCCTGATCTTGGATGACACGCATTATTTCGGGCGAGCGCTGCCGCGACTGTCTATGGCGCGACAGTTCGGGACAGCGTAAACACCGAGGCGCCCAGGTACACGGGCGCCTCAATTGCAATGAGAGCGATGCGTCGCTATCCGGCCAAAGCGCGGAGCCCGGGCAAATCGAGCACGACGATGCCGCCGTACTGCGTTCGCACGAGGCCTGCGTTCTTGAAGCGGGTCATTGCCTTATTGCATGTCTGACGCGACACGGTGGCGAGGTTGGCGAGTTCTTCCTGGGACAGCGGCAAATGCCCTGCGCCGCTCGGATTGGACAGCGGTTGCACCATACCCACCAGCGCTCTGGCGACAAGACTGTCGGTGTCGAGCAACCCGTGCGCGGCGACAGCGCCCATGAACCAGTGCAGACGCTCGTTGACCTGTAGCAGCAAGAATTCGTTGAACGAAGGTTGCTGCTCCCGAAGCCAATCGAAGGTCGCGCGGGGAATCTGCGCGACACGGCTGTCACGCAAGGCGATGAGATCTGATTCGCGCGGCGCGTTGCGAATCAGCGTGCCCTCTCCGAACCAACTGCCGACCGACTGTCCCCCCAAAGTCACAGTTTGTCCATCGCGGGCGGTGATCGACCACTTGATGAGGCCTTCGAGCATGCCGAACCAGGCGTGTTGTCGTTCGCCGTGGTGCCCTAAAGCCTGACCGGCTGCGACGGCGCGCTCCGACGCATCAGTGCGCACGCGCGACTTCGTGGGTTCGTCTAGTCGGACGAACCACGGCGACTGAGCGAGCAGTTCGTCGAGCGTAAGCGACATCGTGACCATCCGCTTTTGCCTGGTCATTGCCGTCCCTCCGCGTGGAGCGTTTGGCCGCCGATGTGAAATGTCGCTGCATCGACAGTGTCGCGCGTGCAATACGCGCACAATGGCTGAACTGAAAGCAGGAGCATAGATCCGTGAGTAGAGAGACTGTCTATCGTATCGACGTGCAATTCGGCGATTGCGACCCGGCGGGAATCGTCTTTTTTCCGAATTTTTCGCGCTGGATGGACGCCGCATCGCACGATTATTTTATACAGTGCGGCCTGCCGCCATGGCGGGAGATGCAAGCGCTGCCCAATTGCATCGGCGCGCCGCTGTTGGAGATTCATACACGCTTTCACACCTCGGCGACCTACGGCGAAAGTCTGGAGGTGCATACCCGTGTTGAGGAATGGCGAGGCAAAGTGTTCATCCAGAGCCATCGGATCATGCGCAACGATACGCTGATCTGCGAGGGTAACGCGACTCGCGCTTTGTGTGTCAAGCAGGACGATGGACGTTTGAAGGCCGTTGGTGTGCCTGAATTCATACGTGCCGCGTGCGACTGAGCGGCGAGCATGATCGAGTCAGAAAGGAGGGTTACATGACCACATCTAAAGGCCTGCGCGTGCTGGTGACCGCTGGCGCCGGGGGTATCGGGCGCGCGATCACGGAAGCCTTCGTAACGGCAGGCGCTGGCGTCCACGTCTGCGACATCGACGAAGCAGCGCTTGAGCAAATCCAGGCGCAATTGCCGGGCGTGACGACATCGGTGTGCGACATCGCAGATCGGGCGGCAGCTACGCGCATGGTCGCCGACGCCGCGTCCGCGCTGGGCGGTTTGGACGTCCTGATCAACAACGCGGGCATTGCGGGACCGACGGCGAGTGTCGCGGACATGGATCCGGATGCCTGGGAAGCCGTACTGCGTTTGAATCTCACTGGTACGTTCACGGTCACGCAACAAGCCATCCCTCACCTGAAGCAATCGCGCGCGGGCGTCATTCTGATCATGTCGTCGCTGGCCGGCCGCTTCGGCTATCCGAACCGCAGCCCCTACGCAACGACCAAGTGGGGCCTCATTGGATTCACCAAGACCTTGTCGCGTGAGTTGGGTGAATTTGGCATACGCGTCAACGCAATCTTGCCGGGCGCCGTGGAAGGGCCACGTATTCAGCAAGTGCTGGCGGGCCGGGCCGCGGCCAGCGGCCGCTCCGTCGCTCAGGAAGAGTCGGCTGCGCTCGCCAATCAGTCCATCAAACATTTCGTGGATCCGGCGGAGATCGCGGCGCTTGCTGTCTTTCTGGCATCCGATGCCGGACGTTCCATTTCCGGGCAAATGATCCCAATTGATGGAGATTCGCAAAGCGCATCCTGAGGTCGGGATAAGCGTCCGTGAATACCTGAAGTCGTCAGGTCGGTCACGCCCGACGAGTCTGCTCGTGGTTTAGCGACGCTCGTTGGCGTGCTGCTCGGGTGAGGCTCGCTCATGAACTTCAACGTCAGCATCATGGTCTCGTTGAAAATGAGAACCCTCAGATGGCCGCTTACCGTCTAATGTTGCCGGTTAGCGAACATCAGCAGAGCAACCAACAGCAGCTCCACACCTTCCGATCGACGACCGTCGGCATTGGCCAACGAAGCAACGTTCGATGTCGCAAATTGAACGACCGCTTCCTGGATAGAACCGACGCCTGAACGCGATGATCGTCTCGGGCGTGCTCGCGATGCAAATGGCAAAAGACGACCCGTTGCGGCCTTACGCGCTAGTGCAAGGACAACAGCCGTTTCCATGGTGAACCGGACATTGAGTCTGGCGCACATTATTGGTAGCCACACCCTCGGCGCACTCGATATGCAGATGCAATTTCAACGACTCGGGCAGCCTATGATTTGACTAGAGGGAGCATGGATCGAGACTATCCGTGATGTTGAGAGGGAAAGGCAAATGAAAGGAGCGTTCGCTGGGTTGATCGCTGTCGTTTTGTCCATGCTGCTCACAGGCAGCGCAAAGGCTTGGGAAGAAACACCGCATCTGCGTGTCAACTACCTCGCCTACCCCGTGGCTTGGAACGGCCGCACGATCATGATCGGCGCGCGATTTCAAGTGCCGCTGAATGTAAAAGGCCCACTTCCGGCAGTGATCATCCTGCATGGCACCTCAGGCGTCAGCTATCGCGGCGTTTACTACGCCGCAGCGCTCAATCGCGCCGGTATCGCAACGCTCGAGATCGATCAGTGGGGTGGACGTGACCTTGCTGGGGAGGCGTCCAGCCGTCCCCAGAACGTCGACGCCAATTTGCCCGACATCGCCGGCGCCTATCGCCTGCTGGCGGGGCGCCCCGAGATCGACGCATCGCGGATCGGCATCATGGGTAGCTCGATGGGCGGCGGCGAAACGATGCTGATGATGACCCACCAGCATAGCGATGCGCTTCTTGGTGACGGCGTCCATTTAAAGGCCGCGGTCGCCTTGTACCCCATCTGTTGGCGCTTCAACCATGTGCCGGGCGCCGATTTCAGAAAGCTCGTTGATGCGCCGATTCGGATTTTTGTAGGCACGTCGGACGATTACGACGGTGGAGAAGCCGCATGCGAGGATCTTTTGCGCAGTCTGTCACCTTCTGATGCTACTCATCTGTCGATACGTGCTTTTCCAGGAGCGACGCACGAGTTCGATGTATTTGATGGTGAGCGCGACTTTAACGATCCAAGAGCTAACTGCCGGCACGGGGGAATCGTCCATGTCCGCCCTGATCCGGCGGCGCGCGAACAAGCTCGGGACGATCTCGTTCAGTTTTTTATGAATGCGTTCGGACAACCTCCGGCCGCCCAAGGGATCGCGCCAAACTGATCCCTTTACGAGCCGCGTTGTATTGAACCCGGTCGCAATACAATCAGTTCTCCATCTGACAATGGACTGGCAGTTCGGACCATCCGGAGCTTCGTGCGTTACGTAGTGCACCTCCTCCGAAAAGCAAACTCGCAAACGAGCCAGCTAACCCTCGCGCAGGCCGCTTAATGGCTCTTCCTGCGCGGCAGTGTTACTTGTTGTCTACTTAACCTTAATCCAGACCAATTCGGATGAGCTTTCCTTGCCAGTTATCGGGCTCTTCGCGTGCAGCGTCCTGATGTATAAAAAATCCCCGTCGATTCTAAACTGGCGCACTTGTGTGGTCCCTGTCCACGACTGATTCCACGATGCATCAACATGGTGGCTAACTTTGTCGCCCTCAATGCTATAGGTCCCCGCGTATGCAACAAGCCCGTTGTAGAGGTCGACTCGCTCCTCGTCGGTTGGAACAACAGTGTCAGGCGCCTTTCGCCCGTCCTTAATCAGGATCGCATACATCCGGCAGTCGGGCCCATAGCTGAGATAGCCGCTTGGGTGTGCACCGAACAATTCGGTCTTCTGGCCAGTCGCCATGTCTTCAGTTGTGAAGGACTGTAGCTTCCAGGTTCCGAGCTGCGGACCGGTGCAGTTCTGACGCTGTTGACCGGCAGCATCTATCGTTCCGAGAGAAAGTACACAGCACATCACGGCAGCAGAGCGTTTCATTTAATTTCCTCTCTCCAAGCGTATGGAGCTTCGTGTGCTGTCAGGGCGGTGCAGAGTCGGTATCGGGCATATTGCCGTTCCTCAGTGCGAGGGTGGACAGCCTCACGTCGTCCGCGCGGAGCCCGAGATGTGATGATTCATATTAGGCGAGCGCGCATCGGGCGAACGACAGAAATGCAGCAATTGAAGGCCATAACCACGCACGAGAAGAATATGCACCGCCGCGTCGCGCTGTGGATCGACTTCTTCACGCTCGCCGCGATCTAGTGGACAGGCCCTGATTGGTATTGATCACGCCACGGGCGCGGCGGCGCGGCACTTGCACAAAAAACATCTCGAACTACCTGCCGTCAAGCGGCGGGGGGCCGCTATGCGATTTGACCTGACGTTTGAGTGACCGCAGGAGCGCTCAAGCGAATGGCTGAAAGTGGCCGCGTTGAGACATAGCCATTGCGCGCGGCACCGGACGGCCACCCGCTTGTGTTCCAATTGCCAGCCGACAGTGGTGAAACTCGCGAGTCGCTCCACGAACCGGCCATCGCCGGTGATACTTTTACTTCGCGTGGCCGAAACCCTTGTCTTGCAAGGCTCCGCCGTCCTTATTCGGCGAACAGGTCCGGACCAAACACTTCGTAGTGAATGCGGGCGTCATGGATGCTGAGCTCCTTTAGCGCGTCATGTTGCATGCGCATAAAGGGGATCGGTCCGCAGATGTAGTAATCGGCGTCCGGCAACAGGATCGAACTCTTGATCAGATTGACGTCGACGAAGCCTGCGTGATCGTAGTCACGGCCCTGAGTATCCTGGGGCAATGGCGCGTCATAAAACACCACCAGATGAAAATTGGCATGCACCGCGGCTGCCTCACGCAGCCGGTCACGCATGGCATGCACCGCGCTGTTGCGAGCACCGTGGACAAATACCACCAGCCGCTGCGGATCCTGTATGGCCTTCTTGAGCATGCTGATCATCGGCGTTAGCCCCACGCCTCCGCTGATCAGCACGATGGGTGTACTGGCGCCCACATCGATATGGAAACTGCCATATGGCGCGGCCAGCTTGACCTCGTCTCCGACATTGACGTGATCGTGCAACAGGCAGGAGACATAGCCTGGCGTGTGCGCACCGCCGCTCTCGCGTTTGACCGAGATGCGGTAGCTGCGTCCATTTGGCATATCCGAGAGGCTGTACTGCCGAATCTGCTGCAAACCCAGAGCCGGCACGTTCACGGCGATACTGGTGTATTGCCCGGGTTCGAAGTTGGCGACGGGTCCGCCATCGGCCGGTTCAAAAACGAACGATGTGATGACGCTGCTTTCCGGCCGCTTCTCGCGAACGACGAAGGTGCGCCAGCCGGTCCAGCCGCCCAGCCTCTCCGCGGAGCCTTCGTATAACTCACTTTCCATGCCGATCAGCATGTCTGCGAGGTTGCTGTAGGCCTGTGCCCACGAAGAAACAATATCCTCGGTCGCCGCGGTCCCGAGCACGTCCTTGATGGCGCCAAGCAGGTGCTCGCCGACGATCGGATAGTGCTCCGGCAGCACGCCGAGGCTCGCATGCTTGTTGGCAATGTTTTTCAGCACTGCCGTCAGGCTCGCGGGGTCCTCGATATTTTCCGCGTACGCATAGACGGCACGCGAGAGCGCCTGCTGTTGCTGGCCCTGTTCCTGATGTGCCATGTTGAACACATTCTTCAATTCAGGATGGGTCTCGAACAGGCGCTGATAGAAGCGCTGGATGATGGGGTAGCCATATTCGGCCAGAACGGGCGCGGTGGCCTTGACGATGTCCTTCGTTCGCTGCGTCAGCATGACCTGGCTCCTTCACAACGCTGGGGAGCATCCCCACCTGGCTCAAGTCTATACAACGATGCCGCATTTGATGATACCAAGTCGGCCCGGCGCGAGCCGAAAGCGGCGGCCGGGAGCATACTGGCAATGGTTGACGATATCTCCGTTGAACACATCGGGGGGACGAACATGCGCCTGATCGAACCAGACGAACACAAAGATTTTCTCGCGACCCTGCGGCGCAACGGTTTGTCAGAAGGAGATTTCAGTCTTCGGGAAACCGACACGACAGACCCCAAGAGTGACGAGAACTGCGGTCTACAGGGCTATGTCTGCATAACCAGGCTATCGACGCAGGTTACGAAGGAATACCCGTTATGCGACGAAAGCGATTGGCTACAGCATTTCACGAGAGATCTCAACGCGGGCGTCTTCGGCTGACCGGAATGAGATCCCGGGCGCCATCGAAATCCGTGACTTGCGCTACGCGAACGCGAGCACGAAATCGAACCGGGCCGCCTTGCGCCCGCCGTGGTCGTCGATCGTCATCAGCAGCCGGCGATCAAACAGGAAATCGCGAGCGTTGCGCTGCTCGCCCGGAAAGTAAAGTTGGGTCGTGAGGGTAGACCCGTTCGGCGCTTGCACCGTCACGTGGAAGTGTCGTGTGCGTCCCGGATACAGACCCGGCACGATGGTCTCGAGGCGGTAGCGTCCTTCGCGGTCAGCGAATTGGTGACCGCGCAGCCGGAACCCCTCAACGTCGTATTCCCCGGCGTCATTAGCGTGCCAGAAATCGAGCAAAGCCCCCGACACCGCCCTGCATCGTTTCGACAGCACCTGCCCGGTCAGGACGATCTTCGTTCCATTGATCCCCGGTTCGAACAGCGATGTGCGTTGCGGCGATCGCGGCAGGAAGAACGGGCCTGCCGTCTGCGGCGGCGTCGGTCCGTGACCATCGTCGCAGGCGGGCGTCGGTGAAACTGCGTCGGCCCGGCCTTCGTCGGTTTTTCCGAGCGCCAACAGCAGCAACGTGGACGGCAGCGCACCCGATCTGCGAAGAAAATCGCGCCGCCCCTGGCTCATACTTCGTGCGCGCATCGTGGACCCTCCTTGTTTCGCGCTCGATCGTCACGCCGCGCGATCCGCGGTGCGGAGTCGACAGGCCTCCGTGCAGGTCCCGTCGAAGTTACCAGAGCCTGTACAGTGCCAACCATGGTAAGCCGAAACTTCTGGTCCGGTGAGCCGGCCGCACATTCCTTTGCGCCATCAGCTCTGGCTGGTCGAGCGTGACTGTGAAGAACAACTTCAGGCCGGTAATCGTGCGGTTCAGTGAGACGGGTGATGTGCCGTGATCGACCAGATGCAACGGGTAGCGCCGTAGGTCCTCGACGGTGGCTGTCTCAGGCGAGCGCTCGAGAAACCGGGCGATCTCGCGCACGATGCGCAGATACAGGGGAGTCGTTGTCGGAAATATATGCGTCGGTGTCGGAAGCATACAAGCCCCATTAGCCCTTTTGGACTAAGGTGATGGACCTCTTATTCGATCGTTTGGAGCTGACATGTCCGATTTTATAACCATATTGCGCGAAACCTGCCCGACTCCGGTCCTTGATGCCACCAAGTGGAAGCGCATCGGCGGCGATCCGCACACAGTGAACCTCAACGCTTACCTCTCCAAGGACGGCAGCAAGATCATGGGCACCTGGATCTGCACACCGGGCAAGTTCGAGGTGAACTACGAGAAATGGGAGTTCTGCCACTTCCTCGACGGCTACTGCATTATCACGCCGGAAGGCGAGGAGTCGGTGCACCTGAAGGCAGGCGATGTGTTCGTGATCGAACCCGGCATGAAAGGGACCTGGGAGGTGGTGGAGACGGTGCGCAAGTACTTTGTCTTCGCCTGAGCAGGCCTATCGATTCGACTCACGCATATCGTTGTCGTCTGGACCCGCTTGAGTCGCTCAGAAACTCGTGCCTTACTGTCCGCTCCCGAGGCTGCATGAGACGCTCGCCGACGACTTGTCGGCCCCGGGCTCCTTCACAGGAACGTCGACGATGGCGCCTGCCAGTAACTCTGTTTTGACAGGCTCGATGGCGGCGGCTAGACCAGTTCGTGACCGCGCTGCGACAACTTGGACTGATCAACGCAGCGTGATCGGAGGCCCAGCGCTTTCGCAATCCTCCCGGCAGCTGACGGGCTGGTGGGCTCTACGCAGAGCGTCCTGGCGAATGATCGCAGCCAGAAAGACTTATGCCTGGATCGATAATGCTTGGGGGGCGTGATGGCAGGGGAAGAAGGATTCGAACCTTCGAATGCCGGAATCAAAATCCGGTGCCTTAGGCCAGCTTGGCGACTCCCCTACGAGGGCGAGATCGTACCAGAGGATTGGAAATGAGCAAAGGGTAGCGCAGGACGGTTCGGCCGTCACCGAGTCTGGTGAGACTTCCACTGTGCGATGACGGTATGGAGCTGGGGGCGAGAACCGGTGCCGACCCACTACGGACGTAGAACCCGGCGCTATCTGTGCGACCGCTTTGAGCCGTACAACAGTCATCCCTTTATCTGCAGCCATCGCCGCATCCAACGCCGGGGCGCCCTCCCCATGATCACGGGTGTGCCGCTGAGGCGGCAACGCTGGGCTTTAACACTGTCACCACTATCTCGTGAACAGCCTGCTTTGCCGCCCTTGCCGCCTGTTCGTCGTACGCCGTCGTCACCCCGTGCTCGACACAGGGGTCGTTGTAGGTAAAGGGCTCCCCTGTCCGCGCGTTGACCAGCAGTCCGTTTTCCTGCTCGATGGTCCTGCAATTTCTGGTCGTTTGCGCCTTCGGAAACTGAACCGGCTGCGTGAGCGCCGCCGAGTCGAAGGCATGACTGGCCCCTGGATACTCGGTCAGCTGAGCATCGTTACCTTTTGCCTTTAGCCGTTCTACGTAGGCACGGCATGCGGCAACCCGGTCGTAGTTGTCTGCGCCGCCCTGGAAAATTCTTACAGGCTTTGCAACAAGATCGTCATCTTCACGGTACGTGTAAGTGCAGTCTGGATAGAACGCCACATAGGCCGCGAACTCAGTCCCGGGTGAGGCATGCAATCGGTGGAACCGCTTCAGGCTTGCATACAGTGCATTTTGCCCGCCTCGCGAAAATCCCATGACCATGATCCTTGCCGGGTCGATCCTGGGATGTTTCGAAAGAATCGCGAGCGCGCGGAAGGCGTCCTCGGCTTGTGCCAGACGAGGCAGTTGAGCCTGATCGTTGATTGTGTTGATGATGCCGCGTCCCGAGAAGCTATCCAGGACAAAGGTGGCAACGCCCATGGCAAGCAGATCCTGCTCCCAGTCGGTCACCGAACTGCCAATTCCGCCTGAACCATGCAGCAGGACCACGAGCGGAACTCGCCCCCCCGCCGCCTTGGGAAGTCGAAGTTCGCCTGCGATCGTGACCGGTTGCCCGTCCTCACGACCGGTCAGGAATTCCTGATCCGTCATCGTGACAGACGGGACCGCAATGACCTCAGTCCGGACCACTTGTGCCATTCCGGCGCTTGACAGGTCTTCGAGCGCAAATAGCAAAGCAAGTTGGGCAACGAAGCCAGTAATGGCTGCCTTCATGGCACGCCCTCCTTCAACTCACATCGCGCGAAAGTTCGCAGCGTCGGGCCCAAGTATTCTAGACAGAGGATTCCTGACTGCCAAACTGCTCTTGCCGAGTGGCCGGCCTGAGTGTCCGGTCAACTGTCGATCCAGTCGCCGCCAACGGGATTCGACAGCAAAAGCCCGCGACAGGCTCGCCAAAGCGGACCGTCATCTGCTGTGTATGCGGACCGCGCAGCGCGACTTCCCGGACCTGGGAGGTGACGAGCATGTCCACCGGAAAATTGTCCGTTCACTGAGTGAATCGGCCGTTGGAATGGCGGCTTTATATCTTTTGCGAACGGCAACAACTGGCCGACTACCGCCTGACACGGTTCGCCGTAGTCGACCCGTTGCGGCCAATCGCGTGTGATCCGTTCAATAGCGGCTTTCCGAGGTTGAACGGCCACCTGTTGAGCGTGCGCCAATCCATGACAACCCACCCCACCGCTCTCCGACAACGCGAGCAGCCAGGATCGACAAGGATCACCGCAGCTCGCGGTTCAGGAAGTCGCGGGTTCGACCGTTGGCCAGGGCGGCAGCGGCGGCATCGTAGTGGGCACCATTGTTGCGAGAGAACGCGTGGCGCTGGCCGGGGTAGCTGTAGACCGCGACATCCGGTTTGCCAGCGAGCGCCGCCTTGATCGCCTCCTGAGCTGGCCTGGAGATGAATTCGTCCTCCTCCCCCAGGTGCATCAGCAGTGGCGCATGAAGGCCGCCCACCTCATCGAGGTATCGTTCGGTGTCGCCGCCGTGGTAGGCCACGGCGGCATCAACCTCAGAGCGGACCGCGACGAGAAATGCCATCAGGGCTCCCAGGCAATAGCCCAGCACGGCGACCTTCCCGGTGCACTCGGGTAGCCCCGCCGTGGTCGTGACGGTATCCTCGATGTCCCTCACGCCGGCGTCCCGGTCGAAGGCTTGATAGAGACGCAGCCCATGCTGCCAGTCAGGTTCTGATCTGACGTCGAGGTCGACGCCGGGCTCTTGTCGCCAGTACAGATCGGGCGCCACCGCGATGAAGCCCAATCCGGCCAGCTCATCGCAATGCTTGCGGATATCGGCGTTGACCCCGAACACCTCCTGCAGCACCACGACAGCCGGCGCGGGTAGATCGGCCGGCCGCGCAATATAGGCGCCGAAGGCACCCTCCCGGCCCTCGATGACGATACGGCTTTCCATCGCTATCTCCTTTCACGACCCCATTTCCCAGCGTCCCGCCGCGGTCGCCGGAACGTCACACGCAGCGCTTCGGCGCGCTCGCCAGGCGGCGGCGAGCCGGGCAGAAGCGCTGCCCCGGAGCGCCTATCCCTGCGTGGCGGCGACCGCGGCACAGGCCTTGCGGATGACGTCGAGCACAGCCTGCGGCTGTGAGAGCATCGGCACGTGGCTGGCCTTGAGTTCGACGGTCGTGGCACCCATGCGCCTGGCGGCGAAGCGCTCCAGGTCCGGATGGACGGTTCGGTCCTCCGTGGCGACGATCGACCAACTCGGCTTCGTACGCCAGGCGATCCCCTCGTGCTTCTGGTTGAAGAGGTCGAGCGCCGGCGCGAAGTGGGTCGCATAGACGATCTCCTGCTCTTCCGGCGACAGATCCTGAGCGAACGCGGCCGGCCCGGAATGCTTGAGCCAGACGCGGCCGTTGGCCACCTCGATGTGGTTGAAGACTTCGGTCTTCGGGAATTTGTCCTGCTGCCCCTGCGACGTCTCGGTCTCATCCGGGCCCAGGGCGGCGATATACACCAGGGCAGCGACCTTGGGGTCCATGCCGGCGTGGGTGATGACCGTTCCGCCGTAGGAGTGGCCGACCAGCACCACCGGGCCTTCGACTCGTGCGATCGTGCGCACGGTCGCGTCGACATCGCCTTTCAGCGTATCGAGGCCATATTGCGCCGCCATCACGTCGTGCCCCTCCGCTTTCAGCGTCGGGATCAGCTTCTGAAAACAGGACCCATCGGCCCAGATGCCGTGCGCGAAAACGATACTTGGCTTCATCGTGCTCTCCCAAGATGAGCGCTTGCGCGCCCCTCACTCAAAAAGATGCTGGTTGAGGAATTCAACGGTTCTCATGCTGGCCTGCGCGGCCGCCCCGGCGTCGAAATGCGCACCGTCATGGCGCGCGAACGCGTGCGAGCAGCCAACATAGGTCCGAATCTCGACACCGAGCGGCGTGAGGCGGTCGCGGATCGCCTTGTGCGCGGCGGGGCCGATGGACTCGTCCTGATCGCCGAAGTGCATCAGCAGCGGCCCACGCACCGCCCGCGCCTCATCGAGGAATTCGTCCGTTCTTGCGCCGTAATAGCCGACGCCCGCATCGACGCCAAAGCGCGCAGCGACCAGATAGGCAAGCAACCCGCCGAGGCAGAATCCGACCACGCCAACGCGCCCGGTGCACCAGGTCATCGCGCGCGCGTGCTCGACCGTCGCTTGCAGGTCGGAAACGGCCTTGTCGAGGTCAAGCGCCGCGTATAACGCGAGCGCCTGCGGCCAATCGGTCTTGTCGGACAGCTCGACGAGCGGCTGTTGACGCCAGTACAGATCGGGACTCACGGCGATGAACCCCTTCGATGCGAGCTCGTCGCAGGTCGTGCGAAGGTCGGCATTGACGCCAAACGCTTCCTGCACGACCACCACGGCGGGCGCCGGCACCGAAACGGGCTCTGCCAGATAGGCGTAAAAGGCCCCGTCGGGCACAATGACTTCGACGCTCGACGCCATGGCCACCTCCCTTTGCACGCGCGCCGCGACCGTCTTGCGGACGCACGACACGCCACATGGTCTGAGGATGCGCTTGTGGATCGCACGACGTAGGCTAGCCGCTGGCGGATGCGGGCGTCAGTGAATCGCGGTGAATCGTGGTGAATGGCGCTCCATCGCGCCGCTGGAGCGGGCGAGGCACGCCGGGATCGGCGCTGGGTGGACTATCTGTCCATCAGCGCTCGGGCCTCTATGAGGTCAGGCGTTTTCAATCCTTCTGTGAACCATTCGAGCGTGCGCGCGAGCAACGCGTGGGATGCCTGATCGGGCGCTTCGCGGTGCAACTTCGCGAGGCTAGAAGCCGTGCGAAGCTGCCAGGCGCGCGCGCCCTGGCTCAGCGCGAGTTGAAGTGATCGTTGAAAAAGATCTTCGGCGGCCGGCGCCGCGCTCGTACCAAACTGGGCAAGCAATAGCTCGCCTTTGGTGCGCAGCAACTCGGGCAGACACCACCGCTCATCGTTTCGCGACGATTGCTCGAGCGCCTCATCAACTGCACGCTGCGCCGCGTGCAGTTCACCGATGCTGCCGAGCGCGGCACTGAACTCGCAGAGCGCAGCCGTGTGATACAGCGCGAACCCGGCATTGCGAAGCTCATTGATCGCTTGCGAAAGGAGTTCGATTCCCGCGTTCTTGTGGCCAACCTTGATTTGAAGAATGCCACTGAAGCAACGGCCCATGCTCTGCCATAGCCGCAATTCGTGCCTCGCGGCGTGCTCGATTAGCAACTGGACGTTGCGCCGGGCGGCTTCGAAGTCGCCGACGAGCAGCGCGACAGCGCATGCGGACTGTCCAAGCGCGTAGCACAGCGACAAAGAATGCTGATGGGCCAATGCCTCATCGACGCTGGCCTGGGCTTCGCGAAACGCCTGATCGGGGTAGCCCTGCACCCAGAGAATCCGCGAAAAAAAGCCTCGGCCGGCCACGATCTGATCGAACTGAAAGCGACGGATCTGCGATTGATGGCTCGCTGCGGGCGGCCGGCTCAGCATCCTCTCGAAGTGCGTCCGCGCTTCGCCCTGCTCGCCCAGGAAATAAAGCGAGGTCCCCACCAGCCGTTCGCCAACGAACCATGCCAGCGAATCGTCCACCTTCGAGGCAAGCTGCGCAAACTCCTTCGCAAGGGTCAGCCCGGTTGCGTGGTTATCGCCCGTGACCGTGTCAACCCAAAGCCCCCAAAGCGCACGCAGGCGATAGTCCGTGTTGTCGAGCCGCTCGGCGATCTGCAAGACCCTGGTCCATACCGACCTCGCTTCAGGACCAGGCCCGATCGAATACAAGGCAACGCCGAGCGCAGTCTGGAGTTGCATGTCGATCCACTCATCGTCGATATTCGCAGCGGCCCTGGCCTCGATCGCGCGGTAAATGCGGATCCGGCACTCGTTCATCAGCGAGAGCCTCAGCCACAGCGGAACCGACGCGATCGAGAGCTGGATACCGAGATTCAGATCCCCTCCCCCGGTAAAGGCCCAGTCGAGCGCCGCGCGGACATTGTCTGCCACATTGCCTCGCTCACCGCGTTGAATACCGTCCAGGGGTTGTTGATCGGCTTCATCCGTCTGCTGCAGAAATTGCAGATACCAGCTCGCGTGCCGCTTCGCCAGCTCGTCGAATTCGCCGAGATCGAGAAGGCGTTTGCGTGCGTACGCAACGGTCGTATCAAGCAGTCGGTAGCGGGTGACGCCGCTGTTGATATCGGCAGAGACCAGTGACTTGTCGACGAGATTCGCCACGATGCCGAGCATGTCCGCGGCAGTGACGGCATCGTACGCGGCTACCCGGGCGGCCGCCTCCCTATCGAAGTAGCCTGCGAAGATGCCCAATCTCCGGAAGGCAATCCGCTCGACTTCCGGGAGCAGGTCGTAACTCCAGTCGAGCGTGACCATCAACGTCTGCTGACGCGCTGGCGCGTCGCGCCGCCCCCCTGTCAACAGCGCAAAGCGGTCAGTCAGCAGAGACGACACCCCTTCCACACCAAACGCGTCGACACGTCCCGCGGCAAGCTCGATGGCGAGGGGATTGCCATCGAGCCTTCGGCAGATATCCGCGACAATGGGCGCAACCGGGTCGCCAAGCTGGAACGCGCCGAGACGCTCGGAGGTTCGCTCAACGAAGAGTTCGATCGACGCGTAGCCCATGGCGCTCGACGCCGTCAGTGCGTCCGACACCGTGGGGGTGCTCAACGGGGGCAGACGATGCAGGACCTCGCCCGTCACCTTGACCGGCTCGCGGCTCGTGGCAAGGATCTGCAGATCGGGCACGCCTTCGAGCAGTTCGGCGGCCATCGACGCAACCGCGTCGATCAGGTGCTCGCAACTGTCGAGAACGATCAGCATGCGCTTGCCGGCGAGCCACGCAACGAGGCTTGGAATCGGGTTGTCCGACCGGACGCCGCTGCCGAGCGCCGTGGCGAGCGCGCTTGGCACCAGCGCCGCTCCGCTTAGCGGTGCGAGATCGACAAAGCTGACCAGCCCGCCCGCCTCGGCCCGGCGTTTGTGTGCAACGGCCAGCGCGACGGTCGTCTTGCCGATTCCGCCGGGTCCGACGATCGTCACGATACGCCCGTCGAGAAGCTTCGAGTCAATCGTCTCGATCGCGCTTTCGCGCCCGACGAGGCGCCTGAGTCGGGAGGGGATGCGTAACGCCGGCTGGAGTTCGTTGGTGAGCGGCGCGGGCGGGGGCGCGCGCCCGATGTACTCGATGGCAGCAACGAAGCAATAGCCCCGGCCCGGTACGTTCACCACGTAGCGATGCTCGTGCCCATCGTCCTGCAGGGCTTTGCGCAGCGCCGCCACGTGGGTTTTCAGATTGCACTCTTCAACGACAGTCCGCGGCCAGATCCTGCCAATCAGATCGCGCTTTTCCACCGTTTCACCGTGGCGCTCGACAAGCGCGATCAGGACTTCGAGCGCGCGACTGCCTATCGTGACCGATTCGCCATCCTTCAATAGCTCGCGCCGTGCCGGAAGCAGCAAGAACGGGCCAAACGCGATGCCGTCATTCGGGGAGAGAGCATTGGGGTGCACGTCGAACTCCGCGATGAGTACGGGAGACAGCGTAACCGCAGATGTGAGCGTTGGCTGCGCCCGGCGACGTCCTCGACGCAGTGCTGCACCTCCAGCCCCTCAGACTGAGAGCTTGCCGATGATTTCGTCAGTCGAGACAATGGCGCATGCGTAAGCCGGCATGTTGAACTGTAGCGAGGCGTCCATCTCGGCTTGTCCGAAGCTGCCGATGGCATCTTTCACGAGCGTGACTTCGTAGCCCAGCTCGGCCGCAAAACGAACGGTGGATTCAATGCAGGTGTTCGCGCGCATGCCAATCACGATGACTTTGCGCAGACCATGCTTCTTGAGCTGCAAGTCGAGATCCGTGTTGGCGAACCCGCTCGAGAGCCAATGTTCCTGCGCGACGATCTCACCGGGGCGCGGTTCGAAATCAGGGTGAAAACATCCGCCCCAAGTCCCGTCAGCAAAGACACGCCCCTTGTCGGCGGCGGCCCCGATGGGCGGAATGGTCTTCCAGTGATTGTGCAGATCGCTTTCGCGCCAACGATGATGAGGGGCGATGAAGACTTGCACACCCGCCGCTCGAGCAGCAGCGAGGATCTGGCGCATATGCTCGACGACGTTGTTCGCCTCCAGGGTGCTGCGGCAGAGTTCGTAGAGCTTGCCGCCCTACGAGAGGAAGTCGTTATAGGGATCGACGATCAGCAGTCCCGTCAAATCAGGCTCATACGTCAGCCCGGACGCAGATTGATTGGCCATTTTGAGGATCCCTCCGGTACGTTGGATGTGTTGCTACAATATTTGAAGTCACATAGCTTGTAAAGGCCCAAGATTGGAGCGATGAACGTCAGCGATCTTGGTTCGCTGCGCGGACAGGTTCAAAATGTGGGGTTTGATGAGGGATCGAGATGAAACAACAGGATACCGGCGAGACGATTTGTCCCCTTGCCCGCGCGGCTGCCGTCATTGCGGATCGCTGGACCATCTTGATTCTGCGCGAACTGAGAATGGGCAACGATCGCTTCGACGGCATTCAGGCACAGACCGGGATGTCGCCCAACCTGCTTGCCCAGCGCCTCAAAACCATGGAGGACAACGAACTCGTCGAGCGGCGGCTCTATCAAGAGCGCCCCAAGCGGTACGCCTACTGCGTCACGGACAAGACGCGCGAGCTCGATGGGATGATGCTGACCCTTCGCCTGTGGGGAATGCGGCACTGCGGGCTCGATCCGGAGGCTGAAAGCGCAGTGACGATGACGCATCGTCGGACCGGCGCGACCATCGACGCAGACTGGCACCCCGAAGAAGCCGACCTGCCCTTTAGCTTTAGCCAGGTTGAAACGCAGGTCAATCCATCGTGGGCGGCCGAACGCGCCGCTCGTGCAGAGGCCTTTGCTCTTGAGCGGAAGACCCAGGTTTCGAGGCGTGCCCCTCGAAAGCGCAATGCTGTTTCCGTTAAGGATTGATCCTTGATGCCTGTTCGCTGGCCAGGGTTGATGCCGTCGCAAGGCGATTCAGCGAGCGTCCGCGGAAAAGCGCCGCCTTGTCACGGCGCACGCCAAGAGGCGTCACTCGCCCATCTCGCCAGTTTGCGCTTTGAGCGGCAGCTTCAGCCTCGGCAACCGTCGTAAGACACGGGTCGGACAAGGCAAACGGGCGGACGCCGCCCCGAGTGCTTCGTAAAGCCCCGGCCGCATACGTCCACGGCAAGCGACTCACAGTCAGCGGCCGATGGGGCTCATGCTTCGGTCTCGTAAAGCAGACCGTATTTCCCCCTCGTTCGCTTTATCCGCGCGAAACCGGCTTCACCCAAATGCATGCCGGCGATCAGAAGCCGCTCGGAACTGACCTGGTCCAAAAGCCGGGATCGTGTGGAGGCGGCCAACGACGCGTCTTGATCGAATGCGATCGATACGTCCGGCCGCTCAATTTGAATGTGAGGAAAGTGAACCACGTCTCCCCAAACCAGCAGACCCATTCTGGTGGCCTCTGCGGTGTCGATATTCGCAAGGAAGTCGAGACTCGCAGTGAGATAGCCATCGCTGATCGCGGTAATCGTGAAATCGCCGACGCGCTGACGTGGAAAGTTAAGGGTGGGCACCATTCGTCTCCAGACCTGCTAGTTTCGGGCGTGGATGTTCGACGCCGCATAGCCAAAACAACGGATGCGCGCCGTGAGACCCGTGCGGCACGCGATGGCGTTCTCCAGCGCTTCCATGAACTGGTTCATTACGGCGCACGTGCGAAGCGTCGCAAGGCGATATTGGACTTCCACGAAGACGGGATGTCCATGTCCATGCCGAACATCCACGTAGATGACGTGAACGTTTTTGAGGTCCGCTTCAAGGACATTCGTACAGAGTTCGACGCAGTCGCCGGAAAGCGCGGCAAGACGTTCATCGGACGGCATCTGCACCGCATGAATATAGAAAGTGACTTTGGGCATCGCAGACCTATATTTACCGCTCGGTCGAAACGGTGTGGGCGCTCGTCAGTTGTTCCGTCATTGGCGAATAAAGATGAGCGCCTTCAAGGTTCTCGATGAGCCGGGCGTTACTCCGAGGCAGTTTTGCGAGCCAACGGCGTTCCGGAAACCTCTCCAGCGCAACAGCTTGCATGGCCAACGGTTCGAGGCCCATCTGAATCAGGGGATCGGGGCCGCTCGCGCACATTGCGAGCAGTTCGTCGGCGTTAACCGCGGGCGCCACGCCGATATCGCTGTAGAGATTTCGATGCCAGTCGGTGATATGTTGCTGCCACCTTGCGAAATTACCGCCGCCCTTGCGGTGATATTCGTCTCCGGTCAGAACGTCGAGACGGTCGATCGTGTGGACGGCCAGGTAGACAGGGCAACCATCGCTTATCGCCTTGAAGCGCTGCGAAGTGTGAAAGCCGGTCACCGAGATAAGAGCGGGCAACTTTTCGAGGCTATAGAAGTCGTTCCATTCGGCCTCGCTGCGGGGATCGGAGAAGCTACATTCCACGGTATAGATCATCGGATTTGTCCTTCGTGACGGATGCGCATCTCGCTGCAAGTGCCACGTTCATTGCGGAAAAGTAATGCTAAGCTGACACTTTCCGCGTGAAAATCGAAATAACGTCATCCTTCAGTGATATTTACTCAAGCTGACGTCCGTCCAACACCTCGACAAGACTCCAATGCGACGTAAAATCCCAAGCAATTCCGCGCTTCTCGCGTTTGAGGCGGCGGCGCGACACGGAAGCTTCGCCCGCGCCGCCGAGGAATTGGCGCTCACCGAGGGCGCCATCAGTCGTCAGATTGGTCGGTTGGAGGCATTTTTGGGTGTTGCGCTATTCGAGCGAGTCGGAAATCGCATTCGGCTCGCACCGAATGGCGCGCGATACGCAATGCAGGTTCGCGAGAGTCTGGATCGGCTGGAACGGGACAGCCTTTATCTGATGGGGCAGCCCAACGAGGGCGCGAGCATTGATATCGCCGCAATTCCGACCTTCGCAACGCGTTGGCTCATCCCGCGGTTAAAGCGTTTTCAAGCTAAGCACCCGAACCTTACCGTGCATATCGCAGAGCAGATGGATCCCTTCCTTCTTGCAGGTAGCGGCTTCGACGCCGCCATTCATTTCGAGCATCCCGCGTGGGCGGGTATGCATCTGCACCACCTGCTCGAGGAGGTGCTAGTGCCCGTCTGCAGTCCGGCGCTACTCGAAGACGCCGGTGCGAACATGTCGCTGGATGAACTGCCACGCCTTCACAGGCGGCAAAACCCGGACGCCTGGCAGCTCTATGCCCAGGAGTCCGGCATCGTGCTGACCAATTCTGCGGTCGGTGCTCGTTATGATCTCCATTCCATGCTGATTGAGGCGGCGCTAGCCGGCTTGGGTGTGGCATTGGTGCCGCGTCTTTACATCGGAACAGAGCTTGAACAAGGCCGTTTGGTTGCGCCCTGGCCGGAGGGTAAAGGGGTTGCGAAAAACTTCTGCCTCGTTCTTCCCGAGCCGATCGAATTGAGTGCGGCACCACTGCAGGCATTTGCGACATGGATTCTCGACGAAGCCCGAGGCTAAGGGCTTCAGAGCAGCACCTGAAGCTCATCACAAACCGAAAACTCACCAGGGCCCCATCACCAAGTGATCGCCTCGCTTCGAACTGAACTCCGTTCACCGCGACTCAACGAACGAGCGTTGTATCTTGCAAGCGGCCAAACGGGTCAGGTTGGGTCCAATGGCTCCTATGGGTCGTAGCGACCACTGCTTCCACAGCGAGACAGCACACTGGACGATCAAGCCTCGACAATCGGGAAAACGGGTGGTTCGGGTACCAGGGTGAGCTCCCGCGATCTGTCGCGGGAGCAAGCAAACGCCGGCGCGCTTACTGCCGGCCGAGAATCTGCGCAAACACATTGCGAAGTTGCGTAGACGGATCGCCCGATGCATCCTTCGCCCGCCATGCAACCATATGGTCCGGGCGAACCAGAAGGACACCGTCTTCTTCGACTTCGCACATGGTCCGATAGTCGTTGTAGCTGTCTTCGTACTCGCAACCACGCCCAATGGTGTGAACACGCACCGGCACACCCAACTCTTCAGTCACACGGCCAGCCGCTTCACGCCACGCACGATTACCGCAAATACCGGTCAGCAGCGTGAACTCCCCCCTGCCGCAAAGATCGAACGTTGAAACGCGATGCTGATCCTTGATCAGCCAAACGTGCGGGAGATGGCGACCGGGCTGCGTGGTCGACCAGTAATAGATTTCCTCGTCGCGCGGCGCGTCCCGCTTCGGGGTGCCATCGTCGACAATCGCCGCCGACGTGTAGCTTTGGTTCAGTTCGACACCGTGCGTGTTGAAACACATCACCGTATTCTGCAGCGCAGCGTCGAAGTCACGGCGACGTTGCTCCGCTTCTTCGGTCGGCGCACCCAGATCGTCCAATACCTTGTTCATCGTATCCACATCCGGGCTTTGTGGCAGCTTGAGCGCCCCGAATAGCGGCGGCATCAAATGCATACTCTTGTTGGCTCGCTTGACGATTTGCTTACCAACCGGGACGCGCTCGTCACGGTACGTTTCGAGCAGCGACGGCGCAGCATGCCCACGAAGCACCATCGCCAGTTTCCAGCAAAGGTTGTAGCTGTCCTGAATCGAAGTATTGGATCCGAGCCCATTCATTGGCGGATGGCGATGTACCGCATCGCCCGCGCAGAAGACGCGGCCGTTCATATTGTTCGTTGCATGGATGTCGTTCGTGGTCCACAGCGACATCGACTCCACCTTCACCACGATGCTTTTGTCCCCGATGATTTGATGGGCTATACGGACGCCCTCTTCTTCCGTCAGTTCCGGCTTCGGGCCATTGACGTCGTAGCCCCAGACAGCCATCCATCGGGTCCACGGACGAACCATGCGCAGCACGCCAATACCAAAGCCATTCATGCCGACGCCGGGCTGAATGAACCAGTACATATCACCGGGTCGGTGGGCACAATACTGTGTCAGGTCGGCATCAAACACGATGTTGATCGAACCACCGAGGCCCGTTTGACCTTCGAGCGGCAGTTCGAGTTGCTTTGCGACCATCGAATTGCCGCCATCAGCGCCAATCAGATATTTGCTGCGAATGTCGTATTCGTGACCTGACACGCGGTCGCGCACGCGGGTCGTCACGCCGTCTGCGTCTTGTGCGAATCGAACAAACTCCGTGTTGAACCGAACCGTCGAGCCACGGCTAGCCGCCGCGTTGACCAGAATCGGCTCCATACGGTCCTGCGGCATATCGCAAACCGAGCACGGACTGGCCAAGTCATGCTCCGCCTGAAAATGCGGATGGGTATACCACGTACGCAAGCGCCCCAACTCACGTCCGGCGAGGCTGGTGCCATAAACGTGTTCGCCCATCAAGCGCTGGGGCGTCGCGCTCTCAAGCAGCGACTTCTCCAGTCCGAGGTCACGCAGAACTTCGACCGCGCGCTGATTGGTGATGTGCGCCCGTGGCGAATTGGATACCCCACCATACTTGTTGATCATGATGTTCGAAATGCCGTACGTCGCCAGCAGCGCGGCCGCGGACGAGCCAGCGGGGCCGGCGCCGATGATCAGCACTTCGGTTTCAATAGCGTTGGGTTGAGAACTCATTGCGAACATTCCTGAATTAGATCTACTACATCTGGCATTGGACCGGGATAGGCGCCTGCACGCCTCGCGTACTGATTGGGTTATCTAGAACGTGTGGCGAATGCCCACGTTGGCACCAACGGCCGTTCCCGGAACACCGAAAAGCAGTTGTGGCATGGATACTGAAAATCCCGTATTCATCGCCCCATGATTGTTGACCACCTCGATCTGAGTGTAGAGTGTCGTTCGTTTGGATAACAGATAATTGACACCCGCCGCTCCCATCAGAGAATGGTTGTTACTGTTATTACGATCGGTCGTGTACCACACCCCACCATTCAGGTCGAGTGACGGGAGCGCAGCGTAGTCAAAGCCTCCGCCAAACACGTCGTCGTTAAACGATCCCGCTACTTTGTAGCTGGTGAAAGACGCCTTCAGCGTTAGCGGACTGAACCGGTAGGAGACACCGAGCGTGCGGCCCAGGAATTCGACACCGGTGGGAACGGGCGTCGCCTGGCCCCCCGCGTTACCGTCATAGATCGCGGCGTTGATGGTCAGCGGACCGTAGTCATACTGAATGCTCGCGGCCCACTGGCGACCGGCCTGAAAATCGCCGGCGATGCCACCCGGTGCAAACAGCGCACTACCCTGGAATCCAGCGATCGTCGGCGACGAGTACGAAATGGCGTTTGCATTCACGGCGCCAGTCAGGAACACGTTATTGCCATACAACACGATGCCGCTACCGAACGACGAGAAGGTTCGTGGGTCCGAAGCAAACACGGAAAGGAAAAACGGGGAAAACTGCTCACCTAGCTTGATCGTGCCGAATGATCCGGTCAGACCGACCCAAGCCTGACGACCAAACAGATTGCCATTTGAGTTGTTGAAACCACCATTGACAACATCGATGCCGCTCTCCAGCGCGAAAATCGCTTGCAGTCCCCCGCCGAGGTCTTCCCTTCCTTGCAGGCCAAAAACAGACGGACCAGCCCCCCCATCAGTCAAAGCAAACGTGCGTCCGGCATTGGTGCCGTTGGGCCCCGCCGTTTTGCTGGTTATCTGAAAACCTGCATCGACGACGCCGTACAACGTCACCGACCCTTGCGCGTGAGCAGCGCCTGATAAGGCCATCGTCGCGGCTGCAATAGTCCGTCCCACCCTTCTCGCTGACTTCATCCAAGTGTCTCCAAATATAGTTATACTAAATTTATCGATTGAAGCGACTGCGTTAGACTTCGGTGCATATACCACGCGTCTGTTCGGCCGAGGCAAGCAGACAACTCGCTGCGATCAGCTCTCCAGGAATGACAAAACGAGCCTGTTGAACTCCTCAGCGTATTCCCATTGCGCCCAATGACCGCACTTCGAAAACACGTGCAGACGGGCATCCTGTAGCGTGTTGATCATGCGCAGGCCGGTATCGAGCGGGACGAACCGGTCGTCACGCCCCCAGGTAATCAGCGTCTTATGCGGAATGTGGGAAAAACGTGCGGAGAGATCCCAACTCGTGAACGGGCTAAGCCTGGCGCTTTCCGCGAAGTTCTTCAGGTGGTTGAGATTCGACTCAATGTTTTTCCAGCGGCCGCGGCGCAGTTCCTCTGTAATTCCTGCCGGGTCGAAGACGAACACGTCGAGCATCTCCTCGAAATTCTGATACGTCGGGTGCGCGTAGAGCTTGATCATGCGCTTGATGCCTTCGCTCGGTTGCGGCTGAACGATACTTGGGCCTTGTGCACCAGGGCCCATCAGCACCATACGATTCACGCGGTCCGGATAGTCGAGTGCAAACGCGAGCGCCGTCGCACCCCCCATCGAATTGCCCACCAGATGTGCCTTGTCGATACTCAGCGCGTCCAGCACGCCCTTCGTCGCTCGTGCATTCAGCACATTGCGCGGTACGTCCGAGACTATCTCATCGGACCTGTTAAATCCTGGGCAATCAATCAGAAGTACACGATAGCCGGCACCGACGAATGCTTCGATATTGCGGTAATAGTTGCTCCAGCCACTCGCGCCCGGCCCCCCGCCGTGCAACATCAAGACTGCGGGACCGCTACCGGCGTCGTTATAGTGAATCCTGAAATTCTTGAGACCCGCTTCGTCGATCGTTATGAACTTGCTGGTCGATGCTTCTGTCAATACGGACATCTTTCACTCCTTGTCTATCCTGCAGGCTGGGAAAACGCGGTGAACCGGCTTTTTAATGTGCACTCGAATCATTCTTTCCTGGCGGGTGAGCACGATGCCCCCAGTCGCTTAGCTCCGCGTATTGACGAACGTCCCACGTACTGTCGTCGACCACGACACCGCCATGACCGAATTCGAGCGCGAATCCAGAAGGCGTTTGCACATAGAAGGAGAACATCTGATCGTTCGGGTGGTGACCCAGCTCCATCGCCATCGGAATACCCGCCTTCGCGCAGCGGTCGTACGCGAGACCCACATCATTGAAGTCGGTCGCTTCGACAAGGATGTGGTGGATGCGCTTCTTGAATGGAAACGGGACCTTTGCAATCGCCACGGAATGATGGCGCCCCGTCCTGGCGTGCAGGAACGCGATCTCAAGGACGACCCCCGGGGCCATCTCGCCGCGTGCATGGTCGCTCACCTTCAGGCCAAGGACGTCTTTGCAGAACGCATTCGCCAGTTCGACCGATTTCGGGACCGCAACGTAGTGGCCGACACCTAGACGGCCGGTGTTGAAGCGACCTCGCAACACTTTTGAACGGAACGGATCGGTACCCGCCGCTCGCGCGGCGCATGTATAGAACTCGTGACTTACGCCGTCGGGATCGATGCAGGTGAACAGCCGCGGGACGCAGCGGCGGCTCGCGAGTTCAGGCTCCGCCTGGTTGACAGAGGCACCGGATTGTCTGACCCGGTCAACGAACGCATCAAGCTCCTCGTCCGAGTCGAACTCCCAACCCGCGGCGAGCAGGTCATCTTCCGGGCTCTTCTCCAGCACGATTCGCTGCGCGTAATCGTCCATACGCAAAGCCAGCGACTCGCCCGTAACGCGGCGTCCAAACTGGAGCCCAATGATGTCGACCGCAAATCTTTCCCAGCCATCCAGATCACTGACGCCAAGAACAAGGTAACCCAGATTCGAAACTGAAGTCATCGTGTTGTCTCCTTTCTAAAATGATGATGAGACGGGTGAGGCAGCAATGCCTCGTTGCTGTTACGCTCGAAGCAGGTCAAGAGCGACATCGACGATCATGTCCTCCTGACCGCCCACCATGCGGCGTTTGCCCAGTTCGACGAGGATGTCCACCGTCTTCAGGCCATACTTCTTCGCGGCCACTTCCGAGTGGCGCAGGAAGCTCGAATACACGCCCGCGTAGCCGAGCGCGAGCGTCTCGCGGTCCACGCGCACCGGACGGTCCTGCAGCGGACGCACGATGTCGTCGGCGGCATCCATCAGCGTGTAGAGGTCGGTGCCGTGATTCCAGCCCATACGCTCCGCCGCCGCGATGAACACTTCGAGCGGCGCGTTGCCCGCACCCGCGCCCATGCCCGCGAGCGATGCATCGATGCGGTCGCAGCCCTCTTCCACCGCGACGATCGAGTTCGCCACACCAAGCGACAGGTTGTGGTGCGCGTGCATGCCGGTCTGCGTTTCGGGCTTCAGCACGGCCTTCACCGCGCGGAATCGATCCCGCACATCGTTCATCGTCAGCGCACCGCCCGAATCGACCACGTAGATGCACGTCGCGCCGTAGCTTTCCATCTTCCTTGCTTCGACCGCGAGACTCTCCGGCGTGGTCATGTGGCTCATCATGAGGAAGCCCACGGTGTCCATGCCGAGTTCGCGTGCGTATTCGATGTGCTGCTTCGAGATGTCCGCTTCCGTGCAGTGCGTCGCCACACGCACCACGCGCGCGCCCGCGTTGTACGCGGCCTTCAGATCGTGAATCGTGCCGATGCCCGGCAGCAGCAGCGTCGCGATTTTCGCGTGCTCGATCACGTCGGCCACAGCTTCGATCCATTCGAGGTCGCTGTGCGCGCCAAAGCCGTAGTTGAAGCTCGACCCTTGCAGGCCGTCGCCGTGCGCGACTTCGATCGAGTCGACTTTCGCCTTGTCGAGCGCACGCGCGATGTCCTGCACGTTCTGGATCGAGTACTGGTGACGAATCGCATGGCTGCCGTCGCGCAGCGTCACATCGGAGATATAGAGTTTCTTGCTCACAGTTTTAGGCTCCCTGCACGCTCAAGAGCGTCTGCGCCATGCGTTCGGCGGTCGCGAGCGCGGCGGAAGTCATGATGTCGAGATTGCCTGCATACGCGGGCAGATAGTGCGCGGCACCTTCCACTTCGAGAAACACCGAGGTTTTCAGGCCGCTGAATTTCCCCAGGCCCGGAATATTGAGCGGTGCGTTCGCGGGAATCTCGTCGAACTGGACCTTTTGCTTCAGTCGATAGCCCGGCACATACGCTCGCACCTTCTCAACCATCGCTTCGATCGACTGCTCGACCTCGTCGCGATCCGCGAGTTCGGAAAGCGTATAGACCGTGTCGCGCATCAGCACGGGCGGCTCCGCCGGATTCAGCACGATGATCGCCTTGCCCTTCGCCGCGCCGCCGACCGCTTCGATGGCCTTCGAGGTCGTTTCAGTGAACTCATCTATGTTCGCGCGCGTGCCCGGTCCCGCCGACTTGCTGCTGATCGACGCAACGATTTCCGCGTAGTGCACCTTCGCCACGCGCGACACGGCCGCGACGACGGGAATCGTCGCCTGGCCACCGCATGTGACCATGTTCACGTTCGGCGCATCGATATGCGCGTCGAGATTGACCACCGGGACGCAGTACGGCCCGATCGCGGAGGGCGTCAGATCGATCACGCGGATCGACGGCTTGAACCTGCGCAGCAGCGCATCGTTCTTTACGTGCGCGCCCGCCGAGGTGGCGTCGAACACGAAATCGATTGCTTCGAACACGGGCAGCCGCGTGAGGCCTTCGACACCTTCATGCGTGGTCGCCACGCCCAGACGCGCGGCGCGCGCGAGGCCATCGGAATTCGGGTCGATGCCGACCATCGCCGCCATCTCCAGATGCTTGCCGTGCCGCAGGATCTTGACCATGAGATCGGTGCCGATATTACCCGACCCAATGACTGCGCCCTTCAGTTTTCTTTTACCATTTACTGAGGATTGCGATGTAATCAACTGATTCATTTCTGTCGATATTTCATGTAGAAATCAGGGGGGGCCGAACGAGACGGTAACGTCACCGATACCTTCAAGCGACATCTGAAGCATGTCATCCGCTTGCACCGGAACCATGGCGCCAAGCGCTCCTGAAAGAATGACTTCGCCGGCCTTAAGTGGCATACCAAGTGCCCCAAGGGTGTTTGCAAGCCACGCAACCGAATTCGCTGGATGCCCAAGGGCCGCAGCCCCGACGCCAGTCACGACGGTCTCACCGTTCTTGACCAGTTTCATACTGACACTGGCCAGATCGATGTCACGCGGATCGACTGCCTTATTACCGAGCACGAAGACGCCCGAGGACGCGTTATCGGCGACCGTATCCTCAATGCGGATCTGCCAATTCCGGATACGGGAGTCCACAATTTCGAAGCACGGCAGCACGACTTCGGTCGCGGCCATGACGTCTTGCGGGCTGACGCCCGGACCAAGGAGGTCATGCTTCAGCACAAAGGCTACTTCGCCTTCGGCTTTGGGCGCGATTAAGGTGCGAATGTCGATCCTGGCGCCGTCGGCAAACGACATCGCCGACGTCAGGCAACCGAAATCCGGTTGTCGCACGTTGAGCATGTCCATGACCGCCTGGCTCGTCACCCCGATCTTCTTGCCGATGACGCGCTCGCCGTCCCGCGTCGTGCGCAATTCGAGCGTGTGCAATTGGATGCGGTAAGCGTCTTCGATACTGAGCGACGGTTCCCGCTCAGTCAGAGGCTCGACCGGCACGGCGCGTCGCAGCGCCTTGTAGAGTTCGAGGCCGTAATGCGCGATTTTGTCTTCGTTCATTGCGCCCCGCCTTGCGTGGGACCCGCGCTTTGAACAATGGAGTTCGCTCCGTTAGAACGATACGTCACGCGCGCGGGGTTTCCCCTCCGACGCCGAAGCGTTGAACTGATCATTGCTGTCTCCTGTGTTTCCTTGCACACCGTTCAAACGGCGGGTGTTCGCGGAAATATAAGCAATGATCTGGACTGAATCTAACGCTTTGTGTAAATCTCCTTCATTTACGCCATAAATACCGGTGAACCTACTTAAGTAGATTCACTGATGAACAGCTCTTGAATCCTCTCCCGCAGCCACTGGTGCCCTGCATCGACCTGATTACGTTCGTGCCAGACAAGGGAAACGCGAAAGACCGGGGAATCGAAGGGCAACGGAAAGATATGTAAGTTCCCGGTTTGGGCAAGCACCCCGGCAAGCAGACTCGGCACACATACCAATACGTCCGCTGCCTCGAGCAGACCGGCGAGCCCCAAAGAATAGGCGAGGCGTAACGCCACCTTGCGGCATTCGCCATGCTCCTCAAAAAAGCGATCGACCGTATCCTCGAATGTCGACATCGCTATCCACGCCGGGTGGTACGCAACATGTTTCGCGTCGAAGAAGTCACGCAATGTCAGTTGCTCTCGAATACGGCTATGCGACTTCCGCACCAGCGCCACGTAGCGCTCTTCGAACAGTATTTGCCGGTGAAAACCTGTCTTGAGGTCACTGATATGGCCAAACGCGAAATCAATTTCGCCGGTTTCCATCGCCGCCGAGGCTTCATTAGGCGCCAGCTCGACGCTTGTCAGCGTGATCCCGGGTGCCTCGTCGGCGATTGCTGCGAGCAGGCGCGGCATCAGAACCGTCTGTCCAAGCTCGTTCATGTAGATCCGGAAGCCCCGATCCGACGTTGCGGGATCGAAACTGGCGCGCGCCGTTACGGCCGAACGGATCAAGTCAAGTCCACCGCGAACAGGCTGCGCCACTTCGAGTGCAAATGCCGTCGGCACCATTCCGCGCCCGCCCTTCACGAACAACGGGTCTTCGAAGAGGAAACGCAGGCGCTTAAGCGCGTTACTGATTGCGGATTGGGTGAGATGTAGTTCTTGTGCCGCGAGCGTCGTACTCCGCGTGCGCAGCAGGGCATCAAAGACGATCAACAGGTTTAAATCAATTTTGTTAGGATTCACTTTTCACGCTCTCCATCACACTGAAGCCGCTTCAAACCACCGCTCGCGCAACCTCCGACTACCGCGATCACGGTGATTCTTCGCGGGCGACCGTACACGCTCGACGATGTCGGGAATTTCCCACTGGACGGAGCGCTGACTCGCGTTTCAACGCCACGCGAGTTCGCCATGCGCCCGGCGCTTCGCGCATATCTTAACCGCGAGGCAGTTGTTCGCGCGCGTGAGGGCTTATCGCGCGCAGTTGTCCGCGCCTCACTGGATGCGCCCCCCCGCCGCCGGCATCCCCGCACCGCCCAGCCACGTAGTCTGGCATATCAGTGTGCTGTCGGCGCGGCCGGGCACGTCGAACTGCAGCGATTCAGCACCGAGGGCGTGGTTACTGAGTGCGCGAGTCACACCAATGCTATCGCCCGTTGTCTGCGGCGCTTCGGATATCTTCGGATCCAGCCGGAGCTTCCCATCGGCGCGGAGGCGTCGCCTGACCGACTTTCCAATTTGTGCCATGATGGCCGAGTGCTCCCGTGGCAGCACCGACTTGCGCCCGAACGATGCACAGCAACCGGGATCACCGCGACCTCTCGCAATCTGGAGTCGGCAATCAGCTCGTTGACGATGATCCGTGCAGCGCATCGTAACAGCTGACACCAACTCATTTCCGAGTTATCGGGCGCGCGCTCGCCTCCAAGGCGAGGATTCGAAGGAGAAAGAAAAATGCCTTGCAAACTGTCGTTCGTAACACTGCTGATCGGACTAACGGTGGCATGTGGTGCATATGCCGCCGGAGCCGACACGGCTCCCGCCCCGCAGGCCGGATCATCAGACCCCCGCCTCGCAACGCAAGTGCGCGGCGCCCTTGCCAGCGCCAATGGCATCAACGCGTCGCGGATTTCAGTGCTTTCTGCCTCCGGCGACGTCACGCTCGAAGGCAGTACTCCAGATGCCCAGCAGGTTGATCGCGCAGCGCAGCTCGCGGCGAATGTCCCCGGAGTCAGGAACGTCATCAATCATCTGACGGTGAGAGCCCCTGGTAGCGGATCGATCTAACCTGTCGACGGTCCGAAGCGCGAACGATTGACGCAGACGGGAATGCGGCTAACGACGAGGGCAAAAAAGCGGTGCGACTCGATGAGCCGCACCCAAAAACGCGCC
The DNA here is from genome assembly GCF_000685075.1 of Paraburkholderia oxyphila NBRC 105797. Taxonomy (GTDB): domain Bacteria; phylum Pseudomonadota; class Gammaproteobacteria; order Burkholderiales; family Burkholderiaceae; genus Paraburkholderia; species Paraburkholderia oxyphila. The sequence goes on along the minus strand of NZ_BAYD01000013.1, from coordinate 136,092 downwards.
TCTCGCAGCAGCGTCAAACAAATTTCCAGCGACGGTCCTTAGAAGAGATGCTGCATACCCACGAACGCACCCGACTGGCTGTGTCCAGGCAGCGGATTTTCGTTGTAGGATCCGTCTGCCTGCACCCCACCCGGACCCTCACTGTTTGCGTCAAGTCCGAAGTTGGCTGTTGAGCTGTTCCGCACGGTAGCGACCTGGAAGTCGAGCAAGGTTCGCTTGGACAGGTTGTACGTACCGCCGACAGAGTAAATGGTTGCGTTGCCGCCACCCTTGTTCGCGTTGACGTGATACGCAGCGGCGATGAGCGACGCGGCCGGCGTAACCTGCCAGTTCACACCGGCCCACTCGTGATCGAGCGAAGTCGGTCCGGCACCCGCAACGGCGCCTCCCGAGGTACGGAGTGCCTGGTAGACACTCCGCAAGGTCACTGGTCCCAGAAACACGTTCACACCCGCCGTATACTCCCGGGAATGGGTGAACGGGTTATCGAGCAAACCGTTTTGCGGGTCGCGAATTTCGTCATAGATGCCGCGAACCTGAAACAACGCCGATGTATACGTAATCTGCAGTCCGTCCTGACGCCCCTGGGCTGTCGTTCCGTTGCCGTTCCAGCTCGTTGCATTCGACAGCGAATACTGCCCGTACACGTCAAACCCGGCGAACTTGGGCGACTGGTACGAAATGTTGTTGCTCGACTTCGGCCAGTTGCGCCCGCGCACCAGCGAAGCCGACGACCATGAAGTCTGACCGAACGGGTCAAAATCCCAATCCCCATTCGAGATAAATGCTTCTCGGCCCAGGAGCAGCGTGCCGTACGAATCATGCGAGAACCCCACCGTCGCAATATCGTTGAACATCAGGTTGTTCGCGGACTGACCATTCATTGTGTTGAACGCATTTTCGAGCTGGAACAAAACCTTGGTGCCGCCGCCGATATCCTCGACCCCCTTGAAGCCCCAAAAACTCCCTCCCCAGTTGCCGCTTTCCGCACGCCAGCGTGATGTCGAACCCGTATAGCTGGAATTCGGCAACCCGCTGATGTAGTCAACACCCACATCGATGCGACCATACAACGTGACGCTACTCTGCGCGAAAGCAGCGCCGCTTAGTGCCGCGAGCGCGGCCGCCGTCAAAATCTTTTTCATCATTGTTCTCCAAACCCATAAAAGGCACAATCTTTATATTGATGGCGCCCGAGCGCCCACTTCAGCCATCTGAAGTTCCGTGTTGCTTGCGAGAGAGACGCCGATTATTTAGTATTACTTTCTATAATGTTTGCATCGAGCCACATTGCGATGCGGCGACCTTGCTTCTCGATCGCCTTCAACCGACCCCGTGGGGAAAACTAACGTCCGAGACCGCTCTCGAACGTCTCGATCGGTGATTCGGACTGACGCACCCCGCAACACGCGATCAAGCCTGGACGCGGCGAGTGCAAAATCCTTACCGACCAGTCACAAGGTAAGGCGTCGCAGAGGCGGGAGCTATCCACCCTCGCACCTCTACAGGCATTTCGGTCTCGTACGTCTACAAGGGCCTTGGTAGTGACTTGCCGTGTACGAAGGCGTGATGTCTCGTCCCGGAGCCCATTGCGGGAGATCTGCACGGCGGGTTCGATGAGCGGGGTGAGAGCAGATAGGTGCTCTTCAGATTAACAGCGATAGTGCGATCCCACATGGCTGTTGCGCTGCCGATGCCATATACGTCCTCGTCAGTGACGATCTTCAGGGTGACGAAATTCCGCCCCGGACAGGTGACGATCACATCGGCGCGAGCGATCTTCAAGAATCCATCCTTGCAAAATCAGTGACAACCGTTCGCTGCGGCGGAGCGCAACGCACGGCTCGATCTACAGGGCGACGACTGTGCAGACGGCGCCCCGTACGGTTTAGCTATACTACCATACAAGTATGATTGATATCCTATCCAGGGGTTACACTGAGATTGAGCGCGGCGTAGTCGTCTGCGGTTGCGGCCAGCGGCAACTTCGCGAATAGCTCTTGACGTCGGCAGCGCGCGGCGCGTGCCATGGACCAAGGGAAAGCTGACCGGCCAGAAGCCACCGCTGAAACTCAGTGAGATCTGTGCGATTCGTATCCGTTTTCAGCTCGCGGGCAGCACGCAGGACCTGGCACTGTTCAATCTGGCGATCGACAGCAAGCTTCGGGCGTGCGATCTCACGAGGCTGCGAGTCTCGGACGTTTGCCACGGCTCGCGCGTGGCGGTGCGAGCAACCGTCATGCAGCAGATGACGCGGCGGCCGTTCCAGTTCTAGATCACGGAGCAGACAGGTGCGAGCGTGGAAGCGTGGATCAAGGCGGCAACTCTTGCGTCGGGTGACTACCTGTTTCCGAGCCGGATCCACGGCTCGCCGCAAGTGTCGACACGCCAGTACGGCCGGCTGGCACATCGCATTACAAGGCATAATCAGGAAGGGCACATATCGTGCTCTATTGCCAGCAGTCAATAGGCTCGAGAGCACAGTTCGATACCTGGGTATCGAGGGCGACGACGCGCTGGAGATGGTGGAGCAAACCAACGTTGAAGCAGCAACGCCGGTCGGCGCGCGGACGCTGTCCGGCCCAGAACGGTCCGTCGGCGTCGATGCCCAGATCATCGACAAGCCTGTTCATCTTCCCGCAGAATACGATAGAAGTCAGGTCGAAGGCCCTGCCCTAATGGCTGTGGCTACCCGACCGGTCGCCCGTCCACGATGTGATGTGTCTCAGAGGAAAATTGTGATCGCAAGCAGCCCGGAACATGTGGTGGAGTTATTGGATCGAACGTTCAATACTCGCGACATTGATACCGTCATGGGCTTCTATGAAGATGGGGCTGTCGTCGTCACTGGGCCCGGGAAGAACAGTCCGCGGACGATCACAGCTACGCAGTTTTTTCGAACGTGCGATGAAATCGGGTGCGTCAGCCAGGCAGCTCAAAACCCACGTTTTTGAAGCAGATGGGTTTGCACTGTTCCTGTCCCGATGGACTCTGGAGTACAAGGAGTCGAATTGGGAAGTTCCCACGAGGGAAGTCGTCGCAACGACAGTCCTGCGCGAGCAGCCCGGCGGCGGATGGAAAGCTCTTATCGATAATTCATTAGGACCACTTGTGCTCGATTCCTGAAGTTGCCAGCTCTGTCACGAACAAGTCTTGACTTCAACTCCCCAGGCAGCCACCGATAGACCCGCTGTTCATTGGTTGGCGAATGGCCGCTTTGGAGTGACGTAAATGTCCCATCAGGGAAGAAATATACCCTTCGCATACCTTTGTCACTGCCGAGCTGGCAAACTAGAATCATGAGACTGCTCTCGGCCATCTACGCACGTTCGACATCGAGTCCCGGATCGCTGCCAAACCTGTCGAATCGCCCACCAATGCGGCAGGTCATGAGAAATATGGCGCGATGGAGAGCGATGTGGGCTCGCTCGCCGTACTGACGCCGAGCCGATAGTCGATCACGAGGGGTACCTCCGGGCGCAATGATAAGGACGTGGGTATGGCACGCGCGGATATGGCATTTGCGCCGACGCTTGCTGACACGCCAAGGTCGAAAGCGGCACATACCGGTTCGACGCCCAGCGCGTAGTGCCGACCGTTCCACGGCCAGTTTCTGCGCCCGGCATTGCTGATCCACAGCACATACGACGGCAACTGGCGCGGGTCCCAGCGCAGGCTGAAGCGGTAAGCCTCGTCGAGGTTCGTGACGTCTACCTGCCCGTCGCTACCACATAACTGCACGAGCGATTCCGAAGACTCCGCAAGCGGTAAGGTTCGCAGGTCGACTGCACCGCCATCCCGACGCGGCACGGCGGCGAGGTCCGCGAATTCCCGCGCGGACGCCACCACGTCCCTGCCAGGCTCGACCTCTTCCGGGTAGGTCAGCCCAAACGCGAAGGTGCCGGGATTGATCACAAGCCCCCCCGGGCGCGCGGGCATACGCAATGTCGGATGCAATCCGACAGGCAGCGCGCAAGGCCGCCGGACGCGCACAATCAAGCGGCAGTCAATGCCGGGCTCACCATCTATTCCGCTAACATGCCGCTCCAAAGATGCAACTGGGCCTGCAGTGGCGCAGTGATAACGTACTCGCACTCGGGACGGGTCCTCGCCGTTGTCGATGCGATGCCATCGATTGTGTGCGGCTTCGCCATGAATAGGCGGGTCCCACTCCGCATCGACCGGCCCGGAACCTTGCCCAAAGGGTACACAGGGCCATTCGCCGCGTCCGCGTGAAATCAGTCCCGTCAATACGGGTTGTTCAGGCGGCGGCGTTTCGTCGGCCCATGGAAACACAGCGAAAGGCTGCACTTCGCGATCATCTGGCAAACGGAAATGCACGGGGCCGAGCATCCCCCCCACAGCTTCCACCCAACCACGACCGTGAGACCACACCAAGGGCCAGACATTCGTCATAGATACGCCTCAGATACCCAGCGCAGCCAACAGACCGCCGTCGACGACAAAGTCGGCGCCGTTGCAATAGCTACCGCGTGGCCCGACGAGAAAGGCAATCAGTTCTGCAATTTCCTCGGGCATGGCGACGCGCCGCAGCGGTACGGATTCTCCGAAGCGCTCGTAGGCCGCGTCCAGTGCTTCCTCCGGTCGAAACCTGGTGGCCGCCATTTGCAGCATGGGCGTGGCCACGGGTCCCGGGCTGACAGTATTGGCGCGAACCCCTTGTGGTCCGAAGTCGACCGCCAGCGTGCGCGCAAAGGCGAGCAACGCGCCCTTTGTCGTTGCGTACGCACTGACATTGGGTTGACACGCCGAGCCCTGATTAGACGCCACATTGACGATCGCCCCACCGCGCGCGGACAGCAGATGCGCCACGCCGTGGTGTGCGAGCAGATAGGCGCTCTTCAGATTAACGGCGATAGTGCGATCCCACACGGCTTCGGCCGTGGTCTGGGCGTCGCCGTACGGATGCATCGCCACCGAATTGACGAGGACATGCAGTCCCTCGCCGAATCGTACTGCCTGCTGCACGGCTTCGGCCACTGCGGCACCGTCGCTGGCATCGCCCGTCACCGCTTGCAGTTTCAGCCCGTCCGTCTGCGCCTGTTTGACGGCTTCCGCGTTAGCCTTCGCATCGTGGCTCAGAATCGTCACGGCGGCACCACGCCACGCTAGAAGTCTGGCGCTGGCGAGGCCGATACCCGTGCTTCCGCCCGCAACAAGCGCAGAGCGCCCGGCGAATTCACGCGACAAATCATGACTAAGGAATTCATTGCTCACGATGCTTCTCCAACACGGAATTCAACAGGACCGCGCCCAGAATCAATAGTGCCCGGACCACGTACTGCCAATATTCGCTGACGTTCATCAGCGTCATCCCGTTGATGATGATGCCGAGGAACATGACACCGATCAACGTGCCCCAGATCTGACCGCGCCCGCCGAAGAGGCTGGTTCCCCCGATGATCACCGATGAGATCACGTCGAGCTCCCAGCCGCGAGCTGCGGCCGCGTTGCCGGCCATGGTTTGCGATGACACCAGGATACCGCTCAGGGCAGTCAGTACGGACGTGATGACCAGTGCAGCGGTCTTCACGCGCCAGATGCGGATGCCGGAAAGATGGGCCGCTTCCATGTTGCCGCCCACCGCATACACCGCACGGCCGAACGTGGTGTGCTTCATCAGCATGTGGGTTGCCACAAAAATCACGACAAAGAAAAAGACGGGCACGGGTATGCCGAGCAGATAGCCACTTCCCAGAAAGCCATACCAGTCCGGAAACGGGGTCAACGGAAAGCCGCTGGTGAGCAGGTTGGCGACGCCGAAGAGCCCCGTCAGCAGAGCCAATGACGATATGAAGGTTGGCACGCGCGTGTATTGACGCAGCAATCCCGACATTAGCGCTGTGCAGCTCAACGCGGTTACGGCGAGGACGCACCCCAGCAGGACCGAGATCACGTTGCCGAGCGAATCGGAAAATCGCTGGACGATCAGCGCCACGACGCACCCCGCAAACGCTACACCTGAACCCACGCTCAGGTCGATCTCGCCAGAGATGATCACTATCGTCATGCCGAACGCAATGATGCCTTGCAACGTGGCGTTTCGCAAAACGTTAAGCTGGTTCTCCAACGTAAAGAAGTTAGGCGCAGCCCAGATCAGAGTCACATACAGGAGGACGAGTACCGCCTCCATCGGACGAGACTTGAGCCTGTCTATGACAACTTCATTCAGCCTTTCTTTCAGGCCGCGTGCCGGCTTTTCCATGACAACTCGGTTCACTTTATTTCTCCATACACGCTGCGTATAGCGCTTTAGCGTCAGTGGTAGACGGATCTAGCTCACACTGGATGCGTCCATCACGCAGTACCAGGATGCGGTCGCAGACTTCCAGCAGTTCCTCCAGTTCAGTCGACACGACGATCGACGAAAGACCGCGTTCGGCCTGTTCCCAGATGATCTGGAAAATCTGCTGCTTTGCCGCGACGTCGACGCCGCGAGAGGGTTCGTCGAAAAGCAGCACGGTGGGTCCGGCGTTAAGCCAGTTACCGATCACCACCTTTTGCTGGTTACCTCCCGAAAGCGAGGACACGGGTTTGTCAGCACTGGAGACCTTGATGTGCAGGTCGCGGATGTTCTTGTCGACAAAAGGCTGTTCGATCTTCCTGCTGATCCACCCCTTGGGGGCAATGCGCCGAAGGCCCGCGAGGCAGAGGTTGTCGCGTATGCTGGCAAATTGCACCAGACCATCTTCCTTGCGGTTCTCAGACGTGTAACCCAGGCCGAGGGCCTTCATCTTTTGCGGCGTCGGATTTTTGACCGGTTGGCCGTTGAGGACGATGCTGCCCGAAGCCGATGGCAACAGCCCGTAGATTGCGCGCAGCAACTCGGTGCGACCTGAACCCAGCATCCCGGCAATACCCAGTACCTCGCCCTTGTGTAACGTGAAACTCACATCGTGCAGCTTGGGGGGCAGGCTAACGTGTTCGACGCTGAGCACCGTGTGGCGGCTGCGGCACGGGGCGCTGGTTCGACGCGCGAATTCGGTCTCGCCGAACATCATATCCAGAATGACTTTTGGTTTCGCTTCGGTGATAGGCACGCTGCCGATGTGACGGCTATCGCGGATCACAGTCACGGTATCGGCGATCATCTCAAGTTCGGCGAGCCGGTGCGAGATGTAGATCATCGTCACGCCCTGGCTGCGCAGACGTCGCATCACCTGAAAGAGATGATCGACCTCGCTGCTAGCGAGCGCCGAAGTGGGTTCGTCGAGCAACAGGATGTCCGGCTCGTTGGACATCGCCTTCACGATCTCCACGACCTGTTGTTGGCCCACGCTGAGTCGCCGCACCGGCGTAGCGGGGTCGATGTCCAGCCCCATCGATTCGAGTAGCGCGCTCGCCTGGCGGTGGGTCGCGGCCCAGTCCACGCGGCCCCCGGCACGAGTTGTTGGTAGTCGCCCGAGATAGATGTTCTCGGCGACGCTCAACTCCCGTATCAGGCTAAGTTCCTGGAATACCGTGGCGATACCCGCTCGTAAGGCATCTTGCGGATTTCCGAAATCAACCGTATTTCCACCGACCCCAATCTGCCCACTGGTGGGTTGGATTGCGCCGGCCAGCAATTTGATGAACGTGCTCTTGCCTGAGCCGTTCTTGCCGATCAATGCATGTACTTGCGCGGGCGCGAAATCGTGGCTAAAGGAGTCGAGCGCGGTGATCGACCCATAGCGCTTGCTCAGGCTCCGCAACGACAGCGCCGACGACGGTGGCGCGCCAGAATGGGCTTGCAATCCAGACCGGGAAGCGTCAGGTTGTGTGTACATCGAGTTGTCTCCGCATCTCCCTGCCGTCGCAATACGATCGGCAGGGACAAGAATCGCACCGAAAACAGCGTAGTCCGGTCAGTACTTTTTGACCTCGGCGAGGAAGCTCGTAACCTGCTCCGGCTGCTGGCGAGCCAGCAGCTTGACGGGCACGACCTCGTCCTTCTGCGCGGGTGTCTTCTTGTTTGCAAGCGTGATGGCCGCCTCAACTGCATCCTTGCCTACGAGGTAGGGCTGCTGCGCGGCCACCGCCTGCAGGATGCCATCTTGACTCAGCACGGCTTTCGCTGTCTGCTCAGTACCGTCGATGCCGAAGACCACAATCTTGCCTGCCTTTCCGGCATTCTTGACTGCCTGCACTGCACCCACCGTGCCGCCTTCGTTGGCTGCGAAGATAATCTGCACATCCGGGTTCGCCGTGATGATGTCACCAACTACCGCTACGGCTTTCTCCGCTAACCACGCGTCCTGCTGGGCAACCACATCCACCTGCGGCTTGATCTGGTCCAGGAAACCGTTGACGCGCGCATCGCTTTGCTCTGGCAACTGGGACTTGAATGCGATCGTCGCTATCTTCATTCTGGTACCCGGCTGCGCATGTTTCAGGATGTACTGGCTCGCGTCCTTCCCGACACTGAGACCCAGGTCACGATCGCTGCTCATGACAGATGCCTGGGCCAGATCACCCCCTACCGAAGTACCGTAAGTGACGACCGTGATACCTTTTGCGCGAGCCTTCTGAATGGCGTTCATCGACCCTTTGGCGCTGAGCGGTGCGATTACAATCGCGTCCACTCCACGTGCAATGTACGTGTCGATGAGTTGCGACTCCTTCTCCAGCTTGTTGTCGCTGTTGGCCTCCAGCAGTTCGGCGCCGGCTGCTTTCGCCGCGTCGCGCATACCGACCTGCACGGTCCGGAAATACTGATCCTGCTGGAACACGATGCCAGCGATGACCAGTTGCTTCGCCTGCGCGGCGCCGGCGGAAATCAGGCCTGCGGCCAGCACGGACAGAGCAACCGCTTTCTTGATGTGTTGCATGATTATCTCCTCTCTCTTATGGTGATACGACGTGAAAACAATGGTCCGGGCGGTGAAGTCACCACAGAACAAAAGTGAATCGTTACCAGTTCCACAAGGTGCCGTCTTCCAGGCGCGCGACCGGCAAATATGCGGGGGTATACGGGTAGCGCGCAGCGAGCGCTTCGTCAATGTCGACACCATGCCCTGGCGCGTCGCCCGGATGCATCATCCCTCGCTCAAAGCGCCATGCATGCGGAAAGACTTCAAGCGCCGCCTCAGGAAAACCCATGTACTCCTGCACGCCGAAATTCGGAGCCCACAGATCGAAATGCAACGCTGCACCCATGCAAACGGGCGACAGGTCCGACGGGCCGTGGCAACCGGTGCGCACCTGGCAGAGCGACGCGAAATCCGCGATGCGCCGCAAATGCGTGATCCCACCGGCATGCGTGAGCGTTGCGCGGATGTAGTCGATCAGTTGCTCTTCGATTAGCTGCTTGCAGTCCCAGATACTGTTGAACACTTCACCGACGGCAATCGGTGTCACCGTATGCTCGCGGATGAGGCGAAACGCCGCCTGGTTTTCCGCTGGCGTGGGGTCTTCCATCCAGAACAAACGGTATGGTTCGACCGATTTGCCTAGACGCGCCGCCTCGATCGGGGTCAAGCGATGATGAACGTCATGCAGCAAGTGCGTATCGAAGCCGAATTTGGCACGCACCGCCTCGAATAGCTTTGGCACAAAGTCGAGATACTTCTCAGAAGACCAACTGTGCTCTTCAACCGTACCTTTGGTCGCCGGTTCGTACATGCCATTGTCTTTGGGCACGCCGTACACGGAACGCACGTTCGGGACACCACACTGGACACGGATCGCCTTATAGCCCATTTCCACGTGCTCCGCGTAGCGGTCGAGCGCTTCCGGGATATCGTGTCCCGTCGCGTGTCCGTACACCATCACGCCATCCCGCGACGCGCCGCCCAGCAACCGGTATAACGGCATTCCGGTAACTTTGCCAAGGATGTCCCACAGCGCCACGTCGACGGCGGCAATCGCCGTCATCGTCACGGGCCCACGGCGCCAGTACGCGCCTTTATAGAGGTACTGCCAGATATCCTCGATGCACCCGGCATCCCGGCCAATCAATGTCGGGCAAACATGATCCTTCAGGTAGGAAGCAACGGCGAGTTCGCGGCCGTTCAGTGTTGCGTCGCCGATGCCATATACGCCCTCGTCAGTGACGATCTTCAACGTGACGAAATTCCGCCCCGGACAGGTGACGATCACATCGGCGCGAACGATCTTCATGAATCCATCCTTGCAAAATCGGTGACAACCATGCGCTGCGGCGGAGCGCAACGCACGGCTCGATGCACAGGGCGACGACTGCGCAGACGACGCCATGTACGTTTTAGACATACTACCATACAAGTATAATTTTGATCCTATCCAGGGATTACACTGAGATTGCTGATATTCCGCTTGTCGATGCTCATCGGAACCTTCAGCCACGCAGGGTTGTGGGCAGTCTCAGCTTGAGGACAAAGGGGGACGCAAACCGGTACGATGTCGCCAGGCTGACAGTGCGGTTTTAGTGCAAGCCAGGGGCGGATCATGCTGAAGCCTGGCTGGAACGCAGCGTGTGGATGGCCGACTGGAAACTCCTCATCCATCGCTGCCGGTCAGGAGTTGGTGGCGGTGGCTGTGTGTCCGCTTATCGGCTCTTGCGCTGGCTGTCATGTGCACCGTTCTGGCATCGGCTAACTTCGAGGCTACCGCTAAAAGAACACTCTCTTGACGCTGCAGAACGCCCTGCTCCGGCCATAGCGCTTCGACGCAGGTTCACTCGTGCGCAACACGAGCCGTCCAACGATGGCAAAATATGAAAGACGAATGGTAGTATGGCGATGTATGTTCGACTGCAATCTGGTCGAATCATCTGCCGCATAGCGTCTACACCCGACTAACCGTATGCCAAAGAACGCCTCTCGCAACTCAGTATCCGTTACCACCGTTGAACCTGCCGTGGCTGCGCCGCGCGCAAGAAGGCGGGTGGGGCTTGCTGCTGTGTCGCGCGCCGCGTTGCCGGATCTAACGGCGCAGATATCGATCGAATCACATGAGTCGATCGGCAGGCAGATTTTCCGGGCGCTGCGCGAAGCGATCTTCGCTGGACAGATAATGCCGGGTATGCCGCTCTCGGAGAAGGAAGTCTCGGACATGTTTCAGGTCTCCCGACAACCTGTGCGTGAGGCCTTCATCAAGCTGGTCGAGACGGGCGTGTTACAGGTGTTGCCGCAGCGCGGCACGTTGGTCAAGAAGATATCCCCGCGCAAGGTGCGGGAAGGGCGATTCATCCGTGAAGCAATCGAAACGGCGGTCGCCCGCAAGGCCGCCGAGTCAATCACCGACGCGCAATTGCAGGTGCTGGCCGATAATCTCCGCGACCAGAAGCTTGCGGCAAAGGTGAACGATACGGCTGCATTTCTCGCGCTGGACGAAGCATTCCATTTCTCGATCGCGCAGTCTATCGATTGCACGGCGGCGTGGGAGACGATCCAGGACATCAAGGCGCAGATGGACCGTGTCCGCTACCTGAGCCTGCCGGATGTATCCCCGCTCTCCCTGCTGATCAAGCAGCACGCGGAGATCCTGTCCGCGCTGCGTTCTCACGATCCAGGTGCCGCAGAGGAAGCAATGCGCCAGCATCTGCGGGAAGTCCTCGTTTCTCTCGGGCCGATTGCTGCACGCTACCCGGACTGGTTCGAGGCGGACGAGCCTGAGCGGGTACCGCTTTCCAACTGATCGGAAACGTTCCTTGATCTCCGCGCGTTGCCGCGGGATTCGTTTACCTGGAGCGTGTCACACCCGGTGACATCCAGACGGGATCGGCACGACGATCAACGCGCACATAAGGCAACAGACGTTCCTGTATCGTCACGCACCGATGCGCCGAATGTCCCTTTTCGAGGAAGACGAAGGTTCCGCTCAGGGTCGACGGACCCATTTGCTTTCGCACCGGACCGACGCGCTGTCGTCAGCGCGTCCGTTGATCACCGACGCTGCAGGCATCCCACTCACCGCCAGGTCACGTAGTCTGACTACTTTTGACATTCCAGCCCGACTGTCACCGGCGGGGCTGCGCGCGGCCGCCACGCATAACCCGCCCGTGTGTCGTGCCGCAACCCGGAGACAGATGGAGAATTTTGGATGGCGAGGTGCGTCCCGTGCGGTGTTGCGTGCCGGACGCCTGACTGAACATTATTGACCTTCAGGGCAGGCGCTCGCAGTGCTCATGGCTCGCTTGCACCACTGCGGACCACGCGCTGGTCAGCGACCTGCTTCCACAGGCTTGCTGCGACGGCGCATCTGTATCAAGATCAAGTCGCCTCATCAGGAACAAGCGACTCCCATGACAGACGATCTCGATCCTGATTCCGATCCCGACAAACTGAAAGGCCCCGGCGGCATGACGTTGCGGCAGATCCACGAACAGGTCCAGAAGAGCGTCGAGCGCGACCGCCAAGCGCAGGCTGCGCACAACCCGGCCGCTCCGCCGCAACGCCGGTGGCAGCGGTGGGTGCGCTATGTCTGGGGCCGCAGCGGACGTCGCTAGCGACGGTTTGATAAGGGATGCGCCGGTCGCCAGCAGGTTTCTCAGGAATTGAGCCGTATCGCCACTCAGCGCCGTTTCGCTCCAGCCGACCCGAAATTTGAACACCTGTAGGCCAGCAATATTGCTGGCGGCCAGTCGTCAACCCATGCGGTTGGCCGCGATTGCCCGTTCGGGAGCATATGTGAATAGCCGAACCTGACCAGCCGCTGCATCGTCGGCGATCGGCGGCTCGCGACCCGTTAGAGTCCCAATGCCCGGACGTGGATGGGCTGTGCTGGGTTTCCCGCCAGCACGACGAAGAGCGCTCGCTGATGCTTTTCGGGGACCGCGTGAGGAGTGCCGACCTCAAGCAGGTGGCTGGACCGACGAACCTGCTCACCGATGCGGCCACCTACGTCGCGCTGAGCGACCTCGCGTTCCGCATGCACGTCACGCTCGCGTGATCGACCCGACGGTCGCCGCGTACAGCGTGGCGTTGCTCCCCGAGTGGCCCAAAGAAAACCCCTCCCATCCGACGTCGGCGGTGTTGGTCTGGCACGCCCCTTCGCCAGGGTTGTGCATCGCGTCGATGATCAATGGCTGCGGCCGCAAACGAGGAACCGTCTTCCGCTAGTATCTGCTCGCGCCCAGCGATGTTTCCAAGTCTGATTTTTTATCAAGGAATCATCTCACTAAAGATGCCATCACTGTTTTGTTTCTATAATCGCCTATTTCGCGGAGTCGCAACTAAATCAATTAATCGCGCCACCCTATTTGCTCCAAAGCCCGAGCGACTGCCGCGATTGCACGCGCCACATCCTGTGAATCGGTTTGCCAACTGCAGACGGACACCCGCATGCAACGCATGCCGCGCCAGGTGGTATTGCTGAAAAATGCTTCACCGCCTTTAGCGACTGCCTCGGCGATCGCGTCGGTATAGTTGTCGTGATCACTTTGTTTGGCGTTAGGGTGCGGATCGAGAAAACGGACCAGTCCTTGATTGACACCAGGCTCCCAAATCAATTCGGCACCGGGCAACGCAGCAATTCCCATGACCAGATCATGAGCTGATTCGCAGCATGCATCGATTAGCGTCGCCACGCCTTGTCTGCCCAATTGCCGCAAGGCGGCATATGCTGCAAAGCCACGCCCGCGGCGAGACCACTCGGGATTCCAGTCCTTTTGTTCACGGACTTCGTCGTTGTGCGTTATATAGCTCGCCTCATATGACATGGCCTCACGATGGGAATCTGGGTGCGCCACAAACGCAAAACCACTGTCATAAGGCACGTTCAACCACTTATGACCATCAGTGGCCCACGAGTCGGCCTGTTCTACTCCGACCAGGAAATGCCGATAGCGCGGGCTTGCATTGGCCCACAACCCGAACGCACCATCAACGTGCACCCACGCGCCGTAGCGATGCGCCAGCGGAATCAATTCAGCAAAACTATCGTAGGCACCGATGTTAAGGTCCCCCGCTTGCAGCAACACAATGGTCCGTACGTCCGGCGCCTCCTGCAATGCCCGCTCCAGCGTCGCTGTCTCCAGTTGTCCAGCATGATTGGTAGGCAGACCAACGACCACCTGCGTTCCCATCCCCAACAGGCGGGTTGCGCGCGTAATACTGCCGTGAAATTGGTCGCTGCTCAAAATGCGAATCGGCGGCGCGCCAAACAAACCATCACGTTCTACTTGCCAGCCACACCGTGTCAGCAACGCATTGCGAGCTGCTGCCAACGCTGTAACATGCGCCATCTGACAACCACTGGTTAAGGCGAAACTCGCTTGCGCGGGCAAACCAAGCAAGTCTTTTAACCATGTGCCACACGCCTCTTCGACAATGGCCTCTGCCGGCCCGCAAGAGTATGAAGCCGCATTTTGATCCCATGCGCTGGTTAGCCAGTCAGCCGCCAATGCTGCAGGCAAGGAACCGCTTATAACCCAGCCGTAAAAACGCCCACCCGCATTACCCATGATGCCGCCGGCCGTATCGGCGACCAATTCATCGATCACCTTTTCTGGAGCCAGACCATCGAAATTTAACGGCTTACACAAACGCTCACGCAGGTTCTGCGCGCTTGCACTTGCGGCGACGGGACTATGCTTCAAATTTTCCAGATATTGAAGCGCATGCTTTAGTGCGTGTTCAAGAGCTGGACGGAACGGGGATGCCTCGGTCATTTCTATCTCTCTTTCATGTCAAATCTGCTGCAGGATATCTTTCGAATGAGTCAACGACTGCTAATTCGGTATATGAACCCACAGGGTGCTGAAGCGAAGTTCATTCGTTACCGTCCCATCTAGATGTCTTCCGCAATCAGGACGGCTATGCTCGAAAATTCAGTGAGTCAGCGACCGACGATGGTCTTGTTGGTGTACTTTTTCCCTCATCTGGAAGTCCTCACAGATAACTGGGGCAGCGTCACCGGCATCGCCCGATCGTCTGAGCAGAATGATAAGCCGCGAGCCGCCTCGCAAAACTCCGATTCTTGCTGCGTGATTTCAGTCTGCAGCACGGCCGGCGGGTTGGTTGGGCGCCTATAGAACCGACCAGCGCAGGTTCTTATTCACGAAACTGCGGCCGTGGTCCCGGACAAGCCGCGCAGCCAGCACTTCCGTACGGATGTGTTGGCCGACGCGCCAGAACGGGAAGATTAGTTTGGCACTGCACGTGACGTAGTCGCTGACGGCAAAGTAGCACCGAGCGATGCGCGTTCGGGACGATACGCCGAAGAATCGCAGATTGGTGCGCCGCAATATCGAGGTCTGGGAGTACCCGCGCGGGCACATCGAATTGCGGGCTGACGGAAAAATGGAGCTGTACCGCGAGTATGACCGCCTCACGGAGGTAGACCTGGGCACTGTGGCCGAACACAAGCGCCCGGCACACGCGCTTCAGACACGGCGCGATGACCGGTGCGCGCCGGGCTCGCCCTCGCGCGCGCACCGGAGCATCGAGGTGCGCACGGTCAAAGACCTCTCGCGCATCCGACACCTCAATCTCCTGCGCGAGGCTAAGGAGCATTGCAACTTCCTGATTGCAGGGGTAGCGGCAAACGACGCGCTGGCGAATCGCGAGGAGGTGAATCCGGAACGAACTGGACTTCCACGCGGCCTTCAGGAGGACGATTGTCTGGATCTACCGTGCACTGCAGGCACGCGGCATCGAATGCTACGTCGTTGATCCGGCCAGCATTCCGGTCGAACGCCACAAGCGGCGCGCGAAGACTGACCGGCTGGATGCGATCAAGCTGGTGATCAACCTGCGCGCCTGGCTACGCGTCGAGCGCGACCGGATGCACGTGTTGCACGTGCCTTCGCTGCAAGATGAAGCGTCGCGCCAGCTGATGCGCGATCGCGGCCAATTGCAGAAGGAAGTGCTGCAGCACCGCGACCGGATGCGCAAACTGCTCGTCACGCCCGGCTGCCGGGATGAAGTGGATCACAAGCACTTCGCTGAACGGGAGGTAACGGTCTGTCAGGCAGCTACGCAAGCACAAAGGGCCTGAAGTGAACATGCCCGCCGGATCCCCAGATTGCTAATACAACCGATTCATGTAAATGGGGCGCGTTCCCGGTTGATGATTCCGGCGTACGGACCGTCGGGGGGCTGTACCAGTGAGTGTGTTGTAGCGCACGTTTTTGTCTCGTTGTTGAAAGGTAAGGCGGTGATGCTGTGTTAATAGCTTTCACGAATAACGGAGCGCAGTAAATGCGCTATTCGGCGTTAATGATTTGACGACCGTCTTTGCGCAAGCATCACTCGGTCCGATACCCGAATACGTAGTAGCCCCAAGAAATCGTTTGTCTGCAATGCGGTACCGCTGGACTGTTGTTGATCCCCCCTTTAATTCAATCAGGAGAATATGATGCGCAAGCTATTACCCCTATGCGCTGTAGCAGCATTGATGTCTGCCTCCACTGCGTTTGCTCAGCCATCAACCACGGTCTCTCCACCCATCATTGTTCACCCCGTAGGACCAACGCCAGCACCTGGGCCAGTCGTGCCTCCGAATCCACCATCCCCGCCAATCAGCTGTTGCAAGCCAATTCCAGTTGATCCTCATCCCGTTGGGCCAACTGAACCGATCAATCCAGGTGGCCCCATTCGCACACTGAGCAGCAGTAGTTCAAGCAGCTCGTGAACACATGATGTGGCACGCGTTCAAGGAAAAACCGAGCGGTTACATTTGGTCGGTGACCACCAGCAAATCTGGGGTTCCCTCGGCTTTTCGCCTTCAAGTGGTCCGGGCTTATGCAGCCGTATGCTGATCGCAGCGGCCGATCATCTGCGCGCGACGCGCCGCGCGCCGCGTTGCTGATCGGCCAAAGCCTGGGCAGTGCCGCCGTGCCGCAATGTGCGTTTCCATCTTCATCATGCAGGCCATACAGGAACGCAGGCGTCGGTACGACGGACGTGTCGATGTACGCGCGCAGGTGCGCGCAATAGTCGACGGTCTGCTTCGGATACACCCGCAATATTAGCGCGTAGGCGCGGTGCCATAACGTGTATATGCACTAGCGTACATTCCGCGTCGGAAAGTCATCCGTAAACGCCAGTGGTGGCTCTTCATGTTTACTTTCCTATGGTGAAGTAGATTTCCATTTCCTGAATTCCATTAAGGCTTGTATCACGGCCTTGCGATACAACTTCAAGGACCAGGAGTCACGAAACGGTTTGATTTTGGAATCTGATGCCTTGAAGTCCACCTGCACCCGGCAATCGACGAGTATCAGTCCAGCGGCCCGCCGCCGCGCGACCTCCCGCGATGAGCCGGCCGTCATGCAAGACATCTGTGCCGGGAGCTTCGATTCGACCCGATTTCGCGTAGACTGTGCCAGATCCCCGGTCGCCAATGCTTGCGCTTGTGGCGACGGTCGAAGCTCCCGTTATGCAAGGAGGCGTTACGCATGCACGCAGTGCCTTTGCTGGATAGCAGTGCCATCGACCCGCCCGCAAGCGCGCCCGTGCGCGACCTGCGCCGTGTCCCCATCCATCCCGATCATTGGTATCCGCTGGCGTGGTCGCGCGAGGTCAGGCGGGGCAAAGCCGTCGGCGTGCAATTCGCCGGCAATCCGATCGTGCTGGTGCGTACCGGGTCCGGTACGATATTCGCACTGGAAGATCGTTGCGCACACCGGCAGGTGCCGCTGCACGCGGGCGTGGTGGAAGGTGAGTCCATCCGGTGCGGCTATCACGGCTGGACTTATGACTGCACCGGCCACTGCGTCGATGTGCCATACCTCGGGCGTGAGCGCCTGCCCAACGGCGTGCGCGCCTATCCCTGCCGCGAGGTGCACGGCCTGATCTTTGTCTTCCCCGGCAATGTGGAGCTTGCCAACGAACGGCCACTGCCTTGTCTGCCATCGGTGGCAGACAAGGCGTACAAGACGCGCCGCTTTGGCCGCGAGGTCAAGTGTCACTACTCTTTCATGCACGAAAACCTGATGGACATGAACCATCAGTTCCTGCACCGGCGGCAGATGGGGCAGATCCGTGCGCGCTCGCTGGGCCGCCGTCGCGGCGAGGATTGGGTGGAGGTGGACTATACGTTCGCGCGGGAAGGCAAGCAGCCTGCAGGCGAGGCGCTGGTGTTTGGCGCCAGCAAGACGGACGGCGACCGGGACAACAAGGACGTGATGACGGTGCGCACCGGCTATCCGTACCAGACGCTCCAGATCCGCTCGGACGACGGCACGTTAGTGATGGACCTGTGGATCGTCTACGTGCCGCTGGATGCGGCGCAGCGCACCAACCGGACGTTTGGCCTGCTTTCCATCCGCAGGCCCGGCATCCCGTTTGCACTGGACCTGGCGTGGCCGCTGCTGGTCTGGTTCACGGAACGCATCTTCAAGGAGGACCGCTGGATCGTCGAGCGCGAGCAGGAGGCCCACGACAGGCAGGGTGCCGACTGGAACCACGAGGTGTTCCCTGTCATCAACGAATTGCGAGACCTGTTGCGCAACTGCGGCAGCCGCACCGTGATCCCGATTCGCGAGGTGGGCGACACGGCCTGACAGAGACGCCGCGCCGCAAACGCGTCGATCAGCGGCCGGCGCGTGTGGTGCGCTACCGAAGCGAGTCGAAACCGTAGCCCGTACCAGCATGGCAAGGGAGGCGATGGCAGTTGTACTTCGATGCTGTTGAAAATGGTCATTGATCGTCGATCCGCCAATCACGTCGACATACGCAACAAGCTATCGGGTCCGCTAGTCGAGTTGCGCGAGACTTTCGGCGGTTCACACAGGCAATGCCATCGGAGAGCATGGTTATCGTGAGGACCTCGATGCTGTTGTCGGCGCCGATGGAGTCGGACACACGGCCCTCTCACGCCAGACGCAAACGGTGCGATACTCGCCTATCGTGGGATGCCGCGTCGATACGAGGATACACCCGCAAACTGTTATTCGACTGCCTCTACCTATTCAAATCCCATCGCGGAACAATTCCCAAAATTCAAGGGTTTTACGGAGCTATCGTTCGAACGGTCGCTCATTATTCAGTTGTCCAACGCAACTGATTGGGCATCCGGTCAGCTGCATAAAGTTTGAGGTCGCTACTCAAAGCGCTAATAAAAGGTGGCGAATGTTGATAAGCCGACAAAAACAAGAACGACTTACACCAGCCAGAGCATCCAACCCCGCCATCGACACGCCCCCGCTTTGGCCATGCCGCGCGCCAACAGCGACGACGGTCATCATGTTTCGGAAGTTTTCGAAGATTGCCCTCGTGGCTGCTTCGTCACACACGAACTTGTCAATGAAGTCGAATGGTCCCTAAACTTGCACGGCGAAGGCCGGTTCGACTATTTTGATCGTGGGTGACGCTCGAGCCAGTCGGCTGAATCGCTTTCGATCCAGTCACGCGCTTCGCCTTCGCTGACGAACGGAGGAGCGCCGGTATTCAGGTCGTGGATCTCTTCCTGGACGCCGTCAGGCCACGTCACTCGAACGTAGTATCCGCTTCCGTCTTTGATCGGCACAGGTTGGAGCGTGGGTTTGACGATGGAATTGGACATCGCAGGTTCTCCGGGGCGTGGCCGATGTACGGAATCATAGCAGGCCGGCCATCCGTATTCCCTGGGTGAAGCTGATTGAGCCGGGGTGGATACATGAGAGGATAACGATCCGAGAGCCTTGATTGTAGCCCTTGTGCGGGCGCAGCCGGCCGCGTCGGGCGGCTATCGTTATGGCTTATTGGATGCCTGCCATCGGCCGCAGGAATGTGCATGCCTCCGCACATATCGGCAGGCGTCGAATAACCCGATAACGCTTACGGAAGTTCGGCACCACAAGCGGGAAAGCGAATCGCTGGTACGCGACAATCGTTCGGGTGCGGCCAAGAAGCGCCGTTCGCCAGCACCGTCGCCACTCAGACATTCCGGTGTCGATTCCGCTCAAACCGTCCTTTCAACTCGCGACGGTGAACTGCCCCTTGCCGGCCGAGGTTCGAGTATTGGCTTTTGTGTGGTCGCTAGCCCGCGTCGAAGGTGACCAGTTCCTCCCGCCAGTATTCGACCGCAGCTCCGCCTCTTTTTCTGTAACGGGCGAATTCCATCGAGAGATAGCGTGGCACCTTGTCGGGCGCGATCCAGTAAGTCACGGTGCGGCGTCCGTGGTTATCGATCCGCCAGCCCTCGGCCCGCACGCAGAACGCGTCAAACGTTCCCGCGCCGATCGTAATCTTCTCGCGCGATACGACCCGGAACGTTAACTCGAAGGTAGCCATCTCGCCGGACGGCGACGTGCGATCGTAGCGCGTCTTCCAGGCGGCGGGACGAAATAGAAGGCATCCTCGAGCGACGTGCTTTCCCGTACAGTCAGACGAACTGCGGACTCCATCCGGTGTGACGCCGACGGGCAGTGCAAACTGGCCCGTCGCGCGGCGTTGACGCCGGAACATGCGCCGAAACCGTCCTTCACCAGCGGCACGCCTGGCGGAGCCGGCGCCGAACGGCCTGCTGCGATGCGGGAGAGACGCACATAGATGAGGATCGGGCACGGCGCGTTGCAGAGGCCGCACGCAAACGACTCGGCATTGCCCACGCCTGCGTGCGGCCTCGCAGGCGGCGCGACCGCTTAAAGGCTCCCGGCAACGATCAGCGCAGACCAGCCGAGCAGCCCGACAGCCACTGGCACACGGATGCGCGGGCCCCACGGCCAGGTCTTTTCCGCGGCCATCACCGCCGCGAGTGCGAGCATCCAGCCGAGGTTCGCGCTACCGACGGCAAACATCAGCAGCATGAGCGCCCAGCAGCAGCCGATGCAGTACAGGCCATGATGAAAGCCAATCGCGAAGCTGGCCAGTCGCTCCCGCTCGCCGTGCCAGTGCATCGTAATGAACGTCATGGGCGAGCGGCACCGGTCGAGACAGCGTCTCTTCAATGCAGTCAGCTGATAGCCCCCCGCCGTCGCCAGGATCGCTGCGCCCGGGACCCACGGATGCAGCGTCAGCCAGGTGAGCTGGCCCGCCAGGCCATGAAGTGTCTCATTGGCCACGTGGGCGGCCACGCCGAACTGCGTCCATGCAATGAAATAGCCGGCCAGCAGGAGTGCCATCAGCTGTACGCGGTTCTCCCGTGCACGAACCAGGCGAAGGAATAGCTGAAGCAGCGGCACCATCGTGACCAGCATCATCGCGGTCAACATCAGAAACCAGGCCACGAGATGGAACGCCATCGCGGCGACGTATGACGATCCGCTCAGCGCCCTGCACAGGTGCGCCACCCACATCTGCCCCAGCCAGCCCTGGTCGCCCCAACCGGGCGCATAGGTGCTGTTGTTCCACCCCCACAGCGTCAGCCACGAGACAAGCGTCACCAGCAACACGACAGGCGTCACGCGGTCCGCACGGATAGTCGGGGGCATCGCATCGATCCGGGATGTTCGGCCTCAGGCTGGCTACGCGTGAAAGGTGAAATGGCCCTGCGTCGCGTTATGGCCACTCAGGTTCAGATCGACATTCAACCCCGGATTTCTCATCCGGTATGCGCTCGCCTTGCTGATGATGGCGGGCGAACAGGGCGTCGTCGCCACCGGATTGCCGACCAGCACCGCGGGCGAGCCGCCGGGGTTCCAGTAGGGCTCCATTTCCGCATGAATGTCGCCGTGAACGTCCAGCGTGCCCTTGCCGCCCTTGAGTTCGAACGTGATGGGCGCACGCTCGATTGAAACAATCTTTCCATACAACTGTGCGAAGTCGGCAAGCGGACCGCCGCGCTCGCCGCGGTAGGCACTCGAAAGCGCTTCGAACTGGGCATCGGTCGCACGCTCGTCGATGTACAGGGCCACCTGCCAGTTTCCTTTCAGAATATTCCCGGGTATGTACGTGGCGATCGCAACGGTCAACCCCGAAACATCGATGTCGTCGATCCTGCCACTGTCGAAGTGATGCGCGAGGGCGGCGCAACACGAGCCGTTGTCGGCGTCTTCGCCAATGCAGCACGGGCACAGCACATTACAGTTACAGACCTCCAGAACGCTGCCTTGCAGTTGGTAGCTCATGCCTTTCTCCCATTCACAGCCACGTCGGCCCTGAGGACAGCCTGCCCCAGTACCCCACGGACAATGCCTTTCGAGCATAGTCCACGTGACGCCGGATACAAGACGTCGCCAGGACGTCACGCTGCGGCTTCGGCGCGGGCAAGCGCTATCGTCAGACGCAACGGGTCTGCCCGGACAACGTCCCTTCAAGGATGCATACACTGGATCCCCCGCCGCCCTGACGGAAATCGTCGTCGAAGTCGTGTTGCCCCGTATTCAGTCGGCGAGCGCATTGTTTCCTTCGATCACGACGGGCCTCCCCTGCCCGTAAGGCCGGAGCCAATGACAGCTCGAAGATGGCCATAATCGGAAGCGAGCGTTTCTTTGCGTATCAGTTGATGAGAGCGCTTGCCGCGCCTCTGGCAATATGGGCCGCAAGCTCTGTGGCTTCAGGAATGATGACCCGTGGGCTCACGCAGCAATCCCGGCGCCGCCGGAGACAACCGCAGAGGCGTGCTGGCCCGTACCCTGGTCGTCGGCATTCGGCCTGTGGCAAGGCCATAAGCACGCCAAACGCCGGCAGCATCGGATTGAAGCAGGCGGACCACACTTCACGGCGTTATCGGCGCCCAGCCATGCGCGGGCATTGGCATGCCGCTAAAGATATTGATGAGTGCGCTTCCAGAATCGATACAAAACTATGCTAGTTTCGTCTGAACGCCTCGTGCTTCACCGTCCTTCCCCGGGGCAAAACCGCCGGCCAAACCATGAGAACCCAGGAGGTCTGAAATGCGCCGATCCACGCTCGTCGCGACGGCATTGCTAGTCGCCGCTTCTCTCGTTGCCACCGCTGCCGAAGCCGCATGGCAGGTCGATAATGGCCAGTCGAGTTTCACCTTCGTGACGACCAAGGCCGGCGCGCCGGGCACTTCCGCAATCGAGGAAGTCCAGTCTTTCAGGCAGATCAGCGGCACGGTCGGCGACGATGGTGCCTTGCAGTTCGCTGTCGACCTCGCGAGTGTCGAAACAAACATCCCCCTGCGCAACGACCGCATCAAGCAAATGCTGTTCAAGGTAAGCGAACATCCGCAGGCCGTGTTTACCGGTTCTGTCGACGTCCACCGTCTCGACGCGCTGCCGCCGGGTGGATCCGACGACGTGGACGTAAGCGGTACGCTCGTCATCGCCGGGCAATCGAATCCCGTCGCCGCGCATCTACGCGTGGTAAAGCTGGAGCGCCATGCGCTGCTAGTCACCACCCGCACGCCAATCATCGTAAACCTGAAGGATTACGGCCTCCAGGACGGCGTCGAAGCACTGCGCTCAGTCATGAATCTGAACGTGCTGTCGGGCTCGGCGCCCGTCAGCTTTTCAGTCATGCTGCACGCGGACCACTGATCCCAGGCCGGCAGGGTCGACTGCCAGGCTCGTGACCATGCCGTCGCACATTGCCATCGCACCGAGCCCACCTGCTCTTTCAGTTGCCCCATCCGTAAGGCGTCCGGCCACCTACCGGGCACACGCATTGGTGTCGCGATAAGGCGTGGCGAGGGGAGGCACTACTTGGCAAACAGGAATCCCGATTTTATAAGCGAGTAAAATGGGTCGCGGCCAGCCGATTTCATTGTGCCCCCTTCCGT
Organism: Paraburkholderia oxyphila NBRC 105797; assembly: GCF_000685075.1. Taxonomy (GTDB): domain Bacteria; phylum Pseudomonadota; class Gammaproteobacteria; order Burkholderiales; family Burkholderiaceae; genus Paraburkholderia; species Paraburkholderia oxyphila. The sequence goes on along the minus strand of NZ_BAYD01000013.1, from coordinate 112,560 downwards.
GATCACGCAAATCGCGGGTGTCATCAAATTGCAGATCGCGTGTGCCACCCCTGCTCACTCGTCGGTCCACGGCACGTGCACGTTGACCAGCCCCGCGATCAACTTGAGCGTCCTTTCTGCAGCGTCTGTCTCTTCGGCACTGGCAAGCTGCCTGCGTATGGCGTCATGCTTCGTCGCATAACGCCTCAGATCGTCTGCCAGCCTGGAGAGGATCGCTGCCTCGCGTGTGAGCACTCGCTCCGTCAGCCCAGCGTCACTCAGCCCGGCTATCAGGGCTGGGAGGTGCACCATGCAGATGCCGGACAATGAATCGACGCCATGGGTGGTGTCCTGCGCCAGACGGCCCGCAATCTCCTTGATCGTCGTCTGCAACGTCGCCATGCACAGTCGACACAACGCACATTCGTGCGTATCGGGCAGCACGTCCTTGCGATCGAGCACGTCCCGCAGCCCACCCGACGACGCGCGCGCCGCACGCTCCAACGTAGAGGACAGTGCTCCGAGCAGCGCGGGGTAACCAATCGCGATACCGCGTGGTGACGCAAGCGCCGCGAGCTGTCGTGTGTGCGTGACGCAGAGGCCCTTCGTCTGCGCATGCCGTGTCTGCGACTGCGCGCTGACGCTCAATTCATACTGGTACCGGCACAAGAAGTCGAAGCTGACGGACTGGATGCGCTCACAGATTTCGCAGGGCTGGAGAGTGTGCAGCGAGCCAAGATCAGTGTCGGAATCGGGAACGCGCGGACGTGGGTTGCGCACACTACCGCTGTCAGCTTCGAGCCGATGAAGGTACTCCTGAAGCTGGAGCGCTACCGCGGCAAATTCCGCGTCCGATGGATCCATTCGGGTGACATTCAGGATCCGTTCGCAAAAGCTCGCCAGAAAGGCACGCCGCTTGCCCTCTACAAGAAAGCTGACCAGGGCGCCTTCGAGTTCAGCCACACCGCTTTCCCGCAGCGCTTCGGGATCGCCCCGGAACTTGGCGGCAAGGCCATCACGCGCGGAAACGGAAAAAGGCGGCGAGGGACGCGGTCCAAGGACCCGTTGCAACGTCTCGTGCACATAGGCGAGCCCTTCTTCACGCTGCGCCTGCGTCACGGTGTCCTGCTTGTTTAGTACCATGAATACATGGCGGTCGTACCGGGCGGCCAGGCGCAACACGGCAAATTCCTCTTCCGACAGTGGACTGTCATAGCTGGTCACCACCAGCATCGCGTCGGCTTCCGGGAGGAAGGACTCGGTCGTGCGCGTGTTCTCCGCGATCGCTGATCCCAGACCGGGTGTATCGACGAATCGGAACCCTCGCCGCAGGAGTTCGGCGGGCAACTGCACCTCCGCGGTCCTGACGCCGCGCACATTGCCTGGATTGCCACGTTGTGTAGTGAACTGTGGAAGCTCGTCGAGCTCAATAGCCTTCTCCAGATGCCGACCTTCGTAGTGGATGATGACTTTCTCAGTACTGCCATAGACAACGGCGGTGATGACCGATGTGAGCGGGAGAATACCGGTCGGCAAGCGCTCCATGCCAATCAGGGCATTCATCAGCGAACTCTTGCCGCGTCCAAAGCGACCGACCACGGCGAGGTTGAACCGGTCTTCCGCGAGGCGAACGAACAGATCCCGAATCCTCTCACCGGTCGGCTCACCCTTGGCCTTTGCCGCCTCCGACAAGGCGCGCAGCATGCCGGCGAGCTCAAACTTTGCGTTTTCGTACTCACGCAGGTTCATCGTGTTTCCCTCCGTTTCGCAACGGCGAGGGCATCCGCCCGCTCACAACTGGCGCAATGCCTGCACGATCCTGTCGATATCAGACTGCGAGTCCGCCGCGATGTACGCGACGAACTCGTGACCAATTGTCGACGCGGTGAAGCCGTGCAAGTTGATGCCGAGTCCGGCGATCATGCCAGGCAAGCCCGCCACAAGCCCTGTACGGTTGTGCCCGCAGACACGGATTGCGTGAATGTGTTCGGGTATATGGAAGCCTGCATGCGCTGCCGCGGCGTCATCAAGCGCATCAAGTGCATGCGCCAGCCACTCGGGTTGATCCGCAATGTTCGCCTCCCAGACTTCGATGCGTTGTCCGTCGAGTTCCATCCGCCTTCCCTCGCAGTGTTTGCGCGACCATCGCAATGAAACGACTGCAGCAGGGACAACAGGACGTCTGGCAGTGGCCGGGGCACGCATGAACGGCTGGGCCGGCACACCGGAGGCGCGGCCACGTGCAGGGGGCACAATCTGGCCGAAAGGGAACTGGTGGTCGTGCCAGTGCCGCCTTCGAACAGGCCAGCAGGCATCATCAGCCCGGGCGGGCGGTCAGGGAGAATGCCATCTCCACCAGTGTTCATGAATATTATCGCCGCTTGATGTGCGTCGCAATGTGTTTGCGGGGACCCGCGCGAAAGCGAAAGGCACCGCGCATCGCTCCCCGCATTGCAGTACCGTTTCGATCTGCGCTAGACTGTCCGGGAGGAGATGGCATCCTCCCTCGAACTGCCGCGCTTTTTCTGCGCGACTGATGATGCCTACGGACCCCTGGGGGGGACGCCGTAGGCTGTCTGCCAGTGCCATCCCCCAGGTCACGTAAGCAGACCCTGAACGTGACGGCCATGCCCTCCTTGCGATCCTCCCTGTCCGACGGTGCCGCTCCGTGCGACAACCATTTCGTCGTTCCAGGCACCCGCCTCGCAGATTTGACGCCCCCTGCCGTTGCCGCTGGGGGTCCTGAATGTGTTATCTGCGCGCGGCTTGCCGATGCGGACGGGCGATATTTCGGACGTCTGATGCGCGATGCACGCGCACGGGCGGCACTCGCGCAGACCATCGCGACGAGCATGGGATTCTGTCCGGATCATGCAGCCATGATCGCATCGCCTGACAGCAAGGTGCCACGTGAACTGGAGGCAACCATTCGTGAAGGGGGCCGCCATCTGGCCTCGTTGCTTGAGCGCACGGCCCTGCAGGACGAACTGCTCCAGGACATTCTGTTCAATGCGCGCGGGCGCTGTCCGGCCTGCATATACTTTCACCGCAGCGAAGGACGCGCCGTGGCCCGCGTGCTACGCGGCCTCGAAAACGACGGCAAGCGCGCCTCCCTGCCACCACTGTGCTTCGTCCACACCCAGCTCCTTGTCCAGCGTACGGAACCGCCCCTGCGCGGTCGTCTCGTGCGCCAGTTGCGCGACCTGGCCCGCACGGCGATCACGACGCTCGACACACCGCCGGAGATTCGCTCCGATGACCGCGTCACTGCCCTGCAAGGTGTTCTTTACCCACTCGCGCGCGACGGGGTGCCCCGATCGGATACGCTCTGTGCGTGCCCGGTCTGCGAGGCGATCCGCATTGCGCGGGGCCAATGGCTGATGGCCGCCGCAGAAAACGTGCGTCTTGAACAACCTGGGTGGATTACGCTTCCGACCTGCCGCAACCACCTGCTGCTCTGCCTCGCGCAGGCAGACCGAGGCCTGCAGCGTGCGGCGCTTCAGCGCTATCTCCAGACCGCGCTGCCCGGTCGTCCGGCGACCACCGCGCCGGGACCCGGCGAACGACCTAAACGACGTCGACGCAGCAAACTTCGTTGGTTCAACGCGGTCGGCGGCAGCGCGGCCCAGGCGAACGGTACGGCGTGCGCGCGTGAAGCGCTCCAGCGCGAGGCGTGCCCCGGCTGCGCCACAGAAGAAATTGCGGCGCGCAGGGCCATTGCCCAATTGGTCCGGAACGTGTCCCGCGCGCAGCCCAACGAAGACGCGCCGCCGGTCACCTCAGGGGTGTGCCTCAAGCACTTCGCGGAAGCCCTGATTTACGCATCGAACCCGGGTATCGAGCGCCGGCTGAGCACAGCGCTATGCCATTTCCTGCGCCCGGTACGGCCACTTCCCGACGTTCGCCCTTGCCCTGCGGATCGCAGCTGATAGTTGCCGACCAGACATTGCGAGCAGGCAAAGACCCGATAACATCAGATAGGCACGTGCAAGTCGCGCAAAAAACCGGTCCAGCAGAAACGCGCCGCCTGAACTCGCTCGCCATCAACTACGGCTACGCCGGTCCCCACGAACACATCGATGAAGGCGAACTGGACGCTCGCCGTTGCCGCTGCGGCGCTATGCATTGGGACCGGCCACGCATCGGCTCAAGAGTTCGGGCTGTACAGCGGACCGTTGACGGGTGAGCATAGCCATTCCTACGCATGGTCGCTCGACTATACGGAGGGATTCGGCCGGTACCTCGCCGGCAGTATCACGTGCCTTGACGAAGGACATATTCGCGATCATCAACGAGATGGTCCGCTCATGCAGGTATGGGGCGGATGTCCACTCGCCCAAGGGAGGTTCGTCATCGCTCCCGGTGTGGGCCCCTATCGTTACTTTGACACCGAGGCCACCGAACAAGGCCTTGGCTACTCGAATACGCACGGCTGGGGCGTCGTCTACAGCGGGCGCGCCACGTGGTATTCATCGGCGTTGGATAGCGAATCTGCAACTCAATCACGTGCAGGTAACGAGGGGGCCCTCGACTACTGCGGTCATGCTCGGCGTCGGCTACCAGTTAGACGCACCGGATACGCCGGGCACTCGCGACTTCGCGTTGCCGCACGCGCAAGGTCACGAACAATGAAGTGACCTTGATGGCGGGCGCATCGATCTTGAACAGCCTTGATCCGCAAGTATTGGCGGCAGAGGCTCGTGAATCCCGAAGGCCCGGCCATATCCGCCGATGCGCTTTGCGGCGCTGGCAAGCATCACGTCCCGCGGCGGATTGCGAATGGCCTTGCCCATAACCGAGCAGTTCGCCAAAGCCGACAACCATCCCGATGATCGTGGCCGACGCCCCCATTGTGGCGAGCCACGGGCCAAGGACACTGCGCGCGCCCTCATAGGTAAAGTCCGCGAAAAAGCTCAGGACACCGACGAGAAGGACTAAGCGCATGGCGCGCCTCTCCGCCAGACCTCCACGGGTGTCCTTCACATCGGCCTCCACAAATCACGGGGGAATGCCGTGCCGGTCCTTCGCATCAGCACCGCTTCGGGTGTAGCTGGATGTGCAACAGCACGAGCCAGTGGCCCGGGCAACGATTCAGCCCTCGACCGCCGCTTTTTCACAGGGAAGAAACACGGCGCGCACGTTTTGAAGGCCCTGGCCGTGCGTGCCCCAGAACGCCCTCACCTTGCTCTCCAGGTCGATCAGCTCGATGCAATGCGGAAAGCGGTGATGCGCTACTTCGACATGCTCATGATGGAGCCTGTCCCCGTTCAGATAACCCGCGTGGACACGGTGCAGCACGGCCTGCTCGATACCCGCGCGCTTCGCGTGATTGAGCAGATGGCGTGCGAGACTCGGGCGCGTGAGGCGCTGCCAGAAGCGTTTCGGATGTTGCACATGAGCGCGCTCGGAATGATGGAAATACAGGCGAAGCGAAATCAGCTTGGACATGATGTTCTGGAAACTGGTATGGGGGTCACGACTGGCTCGGCGAAGCCGCTGCGGCGGCTGCACGACGCGCGCGCCGAAGCGCTGGAATATCAGAAAGACGCATTCCCGCAGGCAGCAGCGGGTGTTTTGCGTGGCCGACGCGCTGGGCGCGATAGATGCCCGTATGCCCGGAAAAGAGATAGGCCACGACACAGGCGAGCGCCGCGTAGACCGCAATGTCCGAGCCGAACAACTCGATGGCCATGATGGTTGATGCGATCGGCGTGTTTGCAGCACCGGCGAACACGGCAACGAAGCCCAGACCCGCAAGCACCGGAATCGGCAACGCGAGCACATGACCCAGCGCATTACCAAGCGTCGCGCCGATGTAGAAGAGCGGCGTCACCTCGCCACCCTTGAAGCCGGACGCGAGTGTGACAGCCGTAAAGGCGAACTTGCCGGCGAAGTCGTAGACCGGCAGCGGTCCGTTGAACGCCTGAACAATCGTGGGAATTCCCAGCCCCAGATACTGCGGGACGTTCAGGACGACGCCCGCCACCGCAACGACTGCGCCACCCACGAGCGGTCTCGCCGGGGCGTAGGCGATCTTGCGCTTGATGAATGCGGACAAGGCGTGCGTCGAGTCTGCGAACAGCATGCCCACCGCGCCAAAGGCAATCCCCGCCACGATGACCGAGCCCACGCCCAGCGCCGTCACGGAGGGAATGACCGGAATGCTGTATACGGTGTGATGGATGCCCCAGGCACGGCACACCTGATCGGCCACGAGCGACGACGCGATACAGGCAAGCAGTGCGTCGTAACGCAGGCGGCCGATGGCCAGCACCTCGAGTCCAAAGATCGCGCCGGCCAGCGGCGTGCCGAATACGGAGGAGAAGCCCGCCGCGATGCCGCCCATCAGGAGAATCCGGCGTTCCTCGCGATCGAGCCCAAAGAGGGCCGTCACCTGATCGGCGAGTGCCCCGCCCATCTGGACAGCCGTGCCTTCACGGCCCGCGGATCCGCCAAACAGGTGAGTGACCACCGTCGCGATCAGCACGAGCGGAGCCATGCGCTTGGGAACGATCTTTTGCGGATCGTGGATTTCGTCGATCAGCAGGTTGTTACCCCCTTCGACCGATTTGCCCACACGATGATAGACCCAGCCCATGGCGAAGCCCGCCAACGGCAAAAGCCATAGCAGCCAGGGATTGTCGAGGCGGATATCGGTTGCGCGATCAAGCGCGTAGAGGAAGACGGCGGATGCGGTGCCGGCAAGTGCACCGAGTATGCAGGACAGGAGCAGCCAGCGCGCCATGTACGGCAGCATCGCGACCTGCTCGAGAGACTTCAGGTTTTTCATGTTTTCCAGGTTTGAAACGTCATCAAACCTGGGCGACGGGGGCACCGCACGGACGACCTACGACCTCCTTCACCCAGGAACTCGTAGGCATCATCAGCCGCTAAAAGGACGCGGCGGTTAAGGGAGGCATGCCATCTCCGAAAGCCCGGCGATTGTAAGGGACGATGTGCCCTCCTGCAACCCGGGTGTCGCAGAAAGGACGCACAAACCGCCCTGCCGCGCGCCGATTGCGCACGGTTAGAGAGCCGCGAGAGCAGACTGGCGAGCCCGCCCTTTGAGGCTCTGCGGCGGGGCCTGGGGAGGACGACACTACAGGAGCGTGAGGAACAGGATCGCGATCAGCAATCCTCCTATCAATGCGAGATAAAAATTCAGGTCGCCCGACTGCAGGGCGCGCAGCGTCTCCGCGCATCGGTTCACAATCCGTACCGCAGGGTCGAACAGGTGCCGTTCGAACAGATCCGTCACGCCTGCGGCAAACACCAGGCGCTTTATGAAGTACTCGCGCTGCTCATGCTCGCGCGTCGTACTGATGGTGGGCTGGTACACGAAGCTATAGAACGTACGCATCGCATTCGAGAACGTCAGTGCGGTGGTCATGGCGTCGCGCGGGTTCGTCGTCATGCCACCAAACCACACTGGAACACGCCTGACTGCGCGGCGCCTCGTCAGCCATAGCAGTGCGACAGGCACAATGGCGAGCAGCGGCATCACGATGATGAGCTTCGACGGCGAGATGAAGGCGAACTTGTCAGTCAGGGGAACCAGCAGCCACCCGGCGACCATCGCCTGTGGGCTGTTGGCGTTGAACAGCGCCTGGGCGTCCGCTGCGAGCGCGTTCAGCCAGAGGGGTGCGCCGACTGCCACCGCAAGCACGCAAAGGCCCAGAATGCCGACCGAGATGGCGTTTGTCCGGGGCACCAGCGGCGTGACGTCGACATCCGGCAATCCCAGCAAGCCCAGCCCGAACAGCTTGACGAAGGTGGCCAGCGCGACGGCCGCGGCCAGCGCGAGCCCGGCGCCGGCGAGCACCAGCACCAGCCGTCCGACAAACGACGAAAGGTGGAAGCCCTGAAACACGGACTGGAACACATACCATTCACTGACGAAGCCGGCCTGCGGCGGAATCGACGCGAGACTCATCACCGAAAACACGGCACCGAGCCCGAGGAGAAAACCGCTACGCTTGAGCCATCCGTGCTGGACGATGTCGTAATTGCCTGATGCAAGGAAAACGCCGTCCGCGGTCAGGAAAAGCGCGCCCTTGGCCAGCGCGTGACCCGCAAGATGAAGTAGCGCCACCGTCCACGCGAGCCCGGCCAGATCCGGGAGATGGTCGGCACGAAAAAGCTGCGTGACGCCAAGCATGACGATGGCAATCGAAGCGTTCTCCGCCGACGAGTAGCTCAGCAACGCGCGCCAGTCATCCTGCTGGAACGCAAAGAGCACCGCCAGGATCGCACTGATGACGCCCGCTGCGATGGCGATCACGCCCAGGCCGATCGCCGTATCAGGATGAACGGCCACATTGAGCCAGATGTTCCAGCCACGGCTCAAGGCAAAGTACGCGGCATTGAGCACGACACCCGAGAACAGCGCACCCGTTGCGCCACTGCCGCTTGAATAGGCCCGTGGAAACCATTCATAGAAGGGCAGCAAGCCGAGCTTCGCACCGAACCCGACCAGCAGCGCAATGCCCGCAAACCAGGACACCACATCGGTGGATGTCGTCGCGCCGCCGGCGAAACTGCCAAACCCGATGCCACCGGCTGCATGGTCGAGCACGATGATCGCAAAGACCAGCGCGACTGCTCCCACCTCCAGTAGCGCGAGCATCAGCAAGATCGGCTTCGCTTCGTTCTCCTCTGCTCGTTCTCCCGCAAGCATCAGTGCGCCGCCGAGGCTCATGACCTCCCACGCCACCAGCAGCGAAGTGCCGTCCTGCAGGCCCACCACGCCGAGTGCGCCGAGCAGGCTGAATGCCGCGCCTGAATACCAGCGCCCTGAGCGACCCGCGAGCGGAGAGCCCAGCCAGCAGGCGAAGATCGCCGGGACAAGACCGAAGCCCAGCAGCCATAAACCCGACGGTTCGACTGCGAATGAGACGGGATGAGACGCCAGCGAGATACCCAGCGCTACGGGCGGCGTGCCCAGCGGCAAGGCGACAATGCACGCGAGCATGCCGAGCAGGCAGCCCGCGCCAAGCAGTGCACGCGCCACGCGGTGCATGACCCGCACCGGAGACAGGATGGCGGCCAGCACCCACACCGCGACCGCCAGGCCAAGCAACGGGTTAGCGTTCAATCCGGCCTCCCCTCATTCGCTGTTGTGCTCGCCCAACGATCATCAATAGCGCGTGAATCAACGCTGCCGGATTGGGCGGACAACCGGGAAGATAGATATCGACAGGCACGACACCGTCAAGTCCGGTGCACGAAGCGTAATTTCCGCCTGAGACGCCCCCCGAAACCGCGCAAGTACCCGTCGCGATGACCCAACGGGGCTGCGGCATCGCTTCCCATGTCTCGAGAAGGGGCCCGTGCATCGCTTTCGTGACCGGTCCCGTGACCAGTAACACGTCTGCAAAACGGGGGGACGGTGTAAAGAAAATGCCCAGCCGGTGCAGGTTGTAGAACGGATTGTTCAACGCCTGAAGCTCGGACTCGCAGCCGTTGCACGACCCCGCGTCCACGTGCCGGATATGCAGACTGCGGCCGAAGGCGCGACGCCCGCGCTCCACGACCTCGCGGGGGATCCGTTCGCTCATTGCCTCGTCCCATTTGAGGTCGAGCCGCTCGCTGACGCCAAGTGCCCAGTCCGCCGATTCCGTAAAGGCTCCCGTCGGGCAAACTTCCGTGCAGCGCTGGCACACGATGCAGCGTCCCCAGTCGACTTCCGGCGTCGTTGTCGTGTGCTCCGCTGGCTTGAGGCTGATGGCGTGCGTCACGCAGGCCAGGACGCACGCGTCGCAGTGCGGCCGGCATTTCGACGGGTCGTAGCGTGGCATGCCCAGCACGCCCTGCTGCCCGTCCTCGTCACCCTTTAACGGCCAGTCCGTGCTCGCACTGCCTTCCTTGAGTCCAAACCAGGTCCAGAGTGACATGGTGCACGTTCCTCGAAATGCCTGTACCGGCTAGCGGGCGCAGCCCGAAATCGTCAGGCCAAAACTGGCCTCGTTGATGGCGTAGTCCATCATGTTGCTGTCGTGCACGGTCGACGGAAAAACACGCCAGTTCGCGAACGACGGAGACTTGATTTTCACGCGCAGCAGCCGCCCCTGCGCGTCGAGATGCACGGCATACAGGACCGTACCGCGCGGGGATTCCGACCATCCCAGTCCCTCTGCGCCCTTCGGGGGTACGCATGCGGCAGATAACGGGCCCTCTGGCGGGCCCTCGACAATGGCCCTGTCGACGAGCGCAATACTGGCGCGCAACTCGGCGATGCGAACCCGCATCCGCGCGGCAGCATCGCCCTCCTGTGCCACCGCAACCTCGGGCTGCAGCGTACGATACGCCGCGTACGGATGGTCCCGCCGCAAGTCGCGATCCACGCCTGAGGCGCGCTCAATGGGCCCGGTCGCACCCTGGTCGAATGCGAGCTGCTGGCTCAATGGCGCCGTGGAGATCAGGCGATCCAGGTGACTGGTGGTTCTTTCGATCAGCCCGATGTACTGATCGATCTGCGGCTTCAATGCCTTCAGTCCTTCATTGACTGTCCGGAGATCCAGGTCATGCCTCACGCCACCTGGCCACACGAGGCTGCGCAGAAAACGGCTACCGCTGGCGCGAGCGTTGATCTGCTTGGCCCGCTCCTCGAGCAGTTTGCCCTGTGCCTCGCCAACCTTCAGTGTGGTCGTATGGCACAGGTGGCCCAGATAGTGGAGGTGGTTGTAGATGCGCTCGAGTTCCGCCGCGATCAGCCGGATCCACCGGGCCCGGTGTGGCACTTCGCACTCCGCAGCATCTTCGATGGCCTGGACATAGGCGATCGTGTGCGCCACGCTGTCGATCCCCGTCACCCGTTCCGCAAGCAAGGTGGCCGAGCCGACGTCCATGCCCTCAAACTGCTTTTCCATGCCCCGATGTTTGAGAAACAGGTTCGGGTGATAGTGCAGGATCCCTTCGCCCAGATAGTAGAAAATGAACTGCGCGGACTCCAGCACGTCGGCCCGCACCGGCCCGAAGGGCAGCAGTTGCACATGCTTGCCCGATACCGCCGGCAGGGACGGTGCGGGCAGCTTTGCCGCAATGCTCTCGCCTTGTGCGGTGGCAGGCTCGAGGGGGCCCCGGTCGATGTGCGGCAGAAATGCCGTAAGCAACCGTTCGGGCTCCGGGTGCCCCGAAAACGCGACGCCGCTCATTTCCATGACTTCACGCTCGTGCCAGCCCAGCAGTGGACTGATCGCGGCCAGGCTTGGCGCCGGGCGCCCGTTCACCTGCACGCGCCAGCCATGGAACTTCTCCTGGCCGGGCAAGGTGGCGACGTAGCGTAGCTCTGCGTCCGATGCAGGCGGGAACCACGCATAAACGCCCTGAAATCGCCCGCCGGCAGCCACCAGAGCCCGCGCACGCGCCACGAGCTCGTCTACCGGCAGCGTGACGTACTCACAGTTCTTCATCGCGCGCCTCCACCCAGGTTCGCTGCGACGACCTCGAAATAGCGCCACAATTCCTGCGGCCACCAAATGCCAAGCACGAATACGGGCAGCAGTGCCATCCACATCGGTACCGTCATCCAGGTGCTCACCTCGACATCATTGGTGACGGGCGCGGGAGCGGCAACCGGCGTCCGGGTGCCAAAATACATGGTCCGAAAGTGATTCAGGAACCCGATAAAGATCACGATCAGGAGCAGCAACATCACGATAACGGCCCAGGCGTTGGGCGTGGCGAACCCCGCGCGCATCAGCGCCAGTTCGCTCAGGAAGAGACCAAAGGGGGGCGCGCCCGTGATCGCGACTGCCCCCGCGATCCACAAGGCGCCCGTTACCGGAAAGCGGGACCAGACGCCCCGGATCGAATCGATGTCCTTGGTTCCATAAGCCCGCATCACATTGCCGGCGCCGAAGAACATCAGCGACTTGTTCAATGAATGGTTGAGCATGTGATACAGCACCGCGGCGATGGCGAGCGGGCCGCCGAACCCGAATCCGAGTGCCAGCACCCCCATGTGCTCGACGCTCGAATACGCCATGAGCCGCTTGATCCCCTGCTGCCGCACAATGAACAACGCGGCGACGAACAGCGAAAAAGCACCGAACGCGACGAGCACGGTCCGCGGGAGCATGGATCCGCTCGCCGCATCCGTAATCGTCAGGAAGCGTGCGACGCCGAGCATCGCCGTGTTCAAAAGCGCCCCGGAGAGCATGGCCGAGACAGGCGCTGGCCCTTCGCTATGGGCGTCAGGTAACCAGGTGTGCATGGGCGCCAACCCGGCCTTGGTCCCATATCCGACCAGCACGAGCAGAAAGGCCATCTGCGTGAGCGCGGGACTCATGCGGGGCGCGGCGTGACGCAGGGTGTCCCAGGTCATATCGTAGGTGGGACCGAGGACGAGACTGCCCGACCAGTAAAAGAGCACCGTGCCCAGCAGCGCCAGGCTGATGCCAGCCGACACGACGATGATGTATTTCCAGGCCGCCTCGATCGCTTCCTGCCCCCGCTCGAAACCGACCAGGAATGTGCTCACCAGGGTCGTCAGCTCGATCGCGATCCAGTAGACGCCGATATTGTTCATCAGCGGCCCGCAGATCATTGTCGCGGCGAACAGCGCAAACAGCGCGTAAAAGCCGGGGAGGCGTGCCTCTTCCTCGCGAAGCAGACGCATATAGCCGACGGCGTAGATCGAGGCCAGGCAGTAGACCACGCACGTACACACGAGCGTCCAGGCACCGAGCGCATCGAACAGCACGTAACCGTTGATAAAGGTCCGGGTGCCGTCGACATGGATCACCAGCCACAGGGAGGCGATGAGGCACACGACGGCCGCCGCGAGATTGGCATATTCGGCGACGCGCCCATGCTGGCTCGCTCCGGCAATCGCGGCGGACAGTATGGGTGCGACCACAACTATAACGAGCCACGCTTCGATCATGATCACCCCACCAGGCGCCGGAGCTCACGGCTACTCGTGCTACCCACGTGGGCAACAAGATAACGAACGAGCACACCAAAGCTCACCACGATGACGAGCAGATCGAACAACAGAACCAGTTCGATCAGGAGCGGCATACCGGGGACCAGAATCTGCGAACCGAGAAAAATGCCGTTTTCAAGAACGAGCAGGCCCAGCACCTGGCTGATCGCTTCCTGTCGCACGGCAAGCATCAGAAAGCCAATGAGCTTCATCGACAGCATGACCGTCAGCGCAAGCACGACGACGGTGCCACCCAGACCCAGTGCGTCGCCCAGATGATTCGACACGACGAAGGCGAAGAGCACCAGCAGCGCGCCGAGCACAAGGCACGAACTCGGTTGCAGGGTGAGGTGCACTTCCCGCTCCACAGACAGGCGCGCAATGATCCGCCAGATCAGGTACGGCAGGACAAGCCCACGAAAGAGCGCGGTGAGCACGGCGACGAGATAGAGCTCGTGGTAGTTGCCGTAGTAGCCGACCGTGCCCGAGAGAATTGCGATCAGCCACGATTCCGCCGTAAAGGCCAGCAGGTAATCCTTGAGCCAGCGGGACCCGAGCATGACGAACGCGAGCAACAGACTGCCGATCGCCAGAAGGCTGAACAGGGAGGCCGCCAGAGGACTCAGGTGGGCAAGGAGCATCGGATCACCGTAGCTGGTTTGCAGCAATCGCCAGCACCGCGAGCATGAACGATGCTGCGAGCGGCTCCTGGTAGCGGAAAAAACGCAGGCGTGACTGCGCCGTCTCAACGAGGACGATCGCCAGCACCACGACGAGCATCCGGGCGAACAAGCCCGCTGCGGCGCCGAGCGCCCCGATCGCCGTACCGTGCTGCGAAAGTCCCCAGGGCAAGGTGAGTACGTTGCAGAAGATCGTGAACAGGATGAACTGCTTCATCATCGATGCCCACTTCAGCAGTGCAAGGAGGGGGCCCGAGTATTCGAGGATGCGTGCCTCCTCGATCATGTACACCTCGATATGCGTGCTCGAATGGATGGGCAGACGGTCTGTTTCGACAAGCAGGAGCACGAAGAAAGCGAAAACGAGAAAGAGATGCGCCGGACTCCAGTACACCGAGGGCTGCTGGACCAGCAGGTGATTGACCACGAACGGCAGCATCGACTTTGCGAGCAACGTGATGCCTACGAGCACGAGGATCAACGTCGGCTCGGCCAGGATGCCGAGCATCACTGAACGGCTCGATCCGATGCCGCCATAGGCACTCCCCGAGTCGAGGCCCGCCAGGACGATTGCAAAGGAACCCAGGGTGAGAATGAGCCCGCCGCCGAGAATGTCACCCATATCGGAAAGGGGCAGCGGGAAATCGGTGAGGACCGGAATCAGGATGGGCACCGTCATCATGCAGGTAAACGCCACGATCGGTGCGCACCAGAAGATCCACGACGCCGTGTCGGGCACAACAATCTGCTTGAGGAAGAGTTTGCGCAAATCGCGGTAGGGCTGGAATATCCCCGGCCCGCGTCCGCGCTGGATGCGTTCCTCCCATTGCAGGATCATCCCCTGCAGCAGCGGTGACAGCGCGAGCACGGTGACCACCTGGGCGATCTGCAGCAGGACGTCGCGCGCACTCATGGCCGCGCTCCGACGCCGCCAGGGGCATATACGCCGACCTGCAGCAGGCCACGCCCATACGCCGGCAACGGATGCCTGGTACGCAGGGGGTTGCAAAGGTCAACGCAACAGGGAATTCGCCATGAAAACTCGTCGGTGCATCCCATGTTCTTCGCTTTTTTCTGGCATTGATATGCCCGGGATGCTCGTGAATGCGAGCCGGCCAAACATGCCTGCCGGCCCCGGCTACCGGGGACTGGCAGGCATCATTAGCAGCGCGGAGGAGGACGCGGCGGTTAAGGGAGGATGCCATCTCCGCAAACAACAGTATCGAGTATAGGAGACACCCCGGTACATGCAAGCCCGCAGACTTCTGCTAGTGCGCCCGCCGGTGAAAGAGCGAAAAATGCTTACCGGCGCTTTCGCGCCCCTCGTGGCCATCGTCGCCGAGCACGCCAAACTCCACGGGCGAACGGGTATAGAAAACGTGCACATGCCCGGCTTTCACCGCGTCGAGCATCCGGTCAGCCTCCTCTTCCGTAACCGCCAGGATAATCTGGACCGGTTGATCGGCGAGCATAAGCACATGCGCGGCATGATGCGCGCCCGCATGCCCCGTTCCTTCGGCGCAATTGATGACCGTGGCGCCATGAATGCCGAGTTGCTTCGCCTCATGCAGCAACCATTCGGTGACCGTATGATGACCGTGGCGCCGATTCTGTTCGGTATAGAAAGTCAGCTGGTAGCCGTTCATGTCTGCCTCCGTCAAACGACACCAGAATGCCGTCACGAGGATGACTGCTCCAGGGCCGGCGGCCCCTCAAGCCATTCTAGTGCATGACGACAGGCCCGACGCATGTTGCGGCGCGGCGAAACGTGCGACCACGGACCCACGGACGCCAGACCTCGTCAGGCACTGCCTTCGAGACCCCTCACAAAGCGAATCGCTTCGCTCAGCACGGGTGTGATTTCATGCAGCCGGTCGCGGGCAACGCGCATCTCCACCCATTCACGCATGACCGACCGTCCATACGGCTGAAAATAAACGGCGCCTCCACAGTCGATCAGGCGCTGTGCATCGTCTGCCGGCAGCCTGATTCCTATACCACTCCCGTACACACAGCAAACGACGCGATGGCCGATGAGAACCACCGGGTAGCCAAAGACAGCCCCTTCGCGGGTCGCATCGTCGAGTGCCCTCACGTGCTGCAGTAGCGCCTCGAAAAGATCCCGATCATGGAGTAGCCTCGGTATGCCGTCCACGCCCTTCTCCGTAGTCCCAAGAAACGGCGCACCGCCGGTCAACGTGTGCGCTGAAATGCCGAGCGCCCGGCATAGTGCGCGCCTTCGCCGAGACTGCCCTCGATCGTCAACAGGCGGTTGTACTTGGCAACGCGCTCACCTCTCGCTGGCGCCCCCGCCTTGATCTGGCCACAGTTCAGTGCGACGGCCAGATCCGCAATGCTGGTGTCCTCCGTCTCACCGGAGTGGTGTGCCACCATGCACGAATAGCCCGCGGCGAGTGCCATGCGCGCGGTGTTCAGGGTTTCCGTGACGGTTCCGACCTGATTGGGTTTGATGACGACGCAGTTGCAGCATCGCTGCGCGATGCCCTTCACAAGAAAAGACCGGTTGCTGACGAACAGGTCGTCACCGGCGATCTGCATCCGGTCGCCGAGCGCGCGCGTGAGCTGCGCGTAGCCATCCCAGTCACTGTCCATCAGTGGGTCTTCGACAGAAACAAGCGGATACCGCTCGCCCCACTCGTGACACAATCCGGCCATTTCCTGCGCTGACAGGTTGCGCCCTTCCCGCTCCAGCCGGTAACGGCCATCGTGCCACAGGCTGGTCGCCGCAAAGTCGAGGGCCAGCGAGATGTCTTCACCGGGCCGGTATCCGGCACGCTCGATTGCCTGCATCATCAGGTCGAGCGCCGCCCCGTTTGACGAGAGCGCCGGCACGAAGCCCCCCTCGTCCCCCAAGTTTGTCGCGGTACCGCGCTCGACCAGCAGCTCACGCAGTGCATGCCAGGCTTCCACGCCATATCTGAGCGCCTCCCGAAACGTCGGCGCGCCAAGCGGCACCAGCATGAATTCCTGCAGATCGGGGCCACCGTTGCCATGGATGCCGCCGTCGAGTACGGTGAGCATCGGCGTGGGCAGAATATGCGCTGCATCGCCGCCGAGATAGCGGTAGAGCGGGAGGCGACAGGCTTGCGCGGCAACCCGTGCGCACGCCAGGGACGCCCCAAGTGTGGCATTGGCGCCGAGCCGGCTCTTGAAATCCGTCCCGTCGAGTTCGATCAGCACGGCATCGACACGCCACTGGTCATCGGCAAGCAGACCCGTGAGCGCGGGGCCAATCAACTCGTTGACGTGTCTGACCGCCTTCAGGACGCCCTTGCCGCCATACCGCAGCCGGTCGCCATCACGCAACTCAACGGCCTCGGCATCCCCCGTCGAGGCACCCGACGGCACCGTTGCGCTTGCGAGTGATCCGTCGTCGAGCACGACGGTCACCTGCACGGTTGGATTACCCCGCGAATCGAGGACTTCCTCTCCCGTTACGCGGGCGATCGACGCGGACGTGGCCATCTCCTCATTCTCCTGCTGGTCGCGGCTATCGTTTCAGGTCTGGCCATGGGCTAGACGAAACGCGGCGCGACCGGCGAAACGGCCGTCGTCGCCGAGCAATCTCTCGATGGCCAGCAACCGGTTGTACTTCGCCACCCGCTCTCCGCGCGCGGGCGCGCCTGACTTGATCTGACCACATCCCAGCGCAACCGCGAGGTCAGCAATACTGGTGTCCTCCGTTTCCCCTGAACGGTGGGAGACCAGACAGGTGTATCCAGCAGAGAATGCGAGCTGTGCCGTGTCCAGCGTTTCTGTCACCGTGCCGATCTGGTTGAGCTTGATCAGAATGCTGTTGCAGCAGTGCTCGTCGATGCCTCGTTGCAGGAATTTACGGTTCGTCACGAACAGGTCATCGCCCACGATCTGCACCCGGCTGCCCAGCTCGCGCGTCAACGCGGCGAACCCTTCCCAGTCATTGTCCGCAAGCGGATCCTCGAGCGACACCAGCGGATAGCGGCTCACCCAGTCTGCCCAGTACGCGATCATCTCCGCTGAGGTCAGCACGCGGTTATCCCGGGTCAGGTGATAGCGCCCGTCCTCGTAGAACGAACTCGCCGCCGGATCGATACCGATCGCGATGTCCTCCCCTGGCCGGTATCCTGCACGCTCTATCGCCCTCAAAATGAGTTCCATCGCCTCTGCATTCGAAGGCAGTTGCGGCACGTAGCCGCCTTCGTCACCCACATTCGTCGACGCGCCGGCATCGGCAAGCACGGCCCCGAGTGCGTGATACGTCTCCGCGCCGTAGCGCAGTGCCTCGCGAAACGTCGGCGCGCCAAGCGGGACAAGCTTGAACTCCTGGACGTCCGGGCCCTGATGCCCGTGCTTGCCGCCATTGAGCACGTTGAACATGGGGACCGGCAGCAAGTGCGCGTTTGTCCCGCCGAGGTAGCGGAACAACGGCAAGCCACTCTCGATCGCCCCAGCCTTCGCACAGGCGAGCGAGGCGCCCAGGATCGCGTTCGCACCCAGCACCGCTTTCGTCTCGGAGCCATCCACCTCAATCAGCTTCTCGTCGATGAGTCGCTGGTCGTCCACTCTCATACCCGTCAGCGCCCAGGCGATCTCTTCGTTCACGTGCCTGACCGCGGAGAGCACCCCCTTGCCACCATAGCGCCTGGGATCCCCGTCCCGCAGTTCGACGGCTTCAAATTCGCCCGTCGAGGCCCCTGAAGGCACCGCGGCACTCGCCGTGATCCCGTTGCCGAGCGTGACGGTGACCTCGACGGTCGGGTTGCCTCGCGAATCGAGAATTTCATCGGCCAGTATCGTGTCAATCACAGCATGGTTGCTCATCGCGGCTCCAGTTGACTCTGCGTTCACAGGCGGCGGCCGGGTGTTTTGCGGCAAGCGGCCATCTTGATGTAAGAAGACAGCGGATTCAGGGATGCGCGTCGTGAAATGCGGCAATCGCACTGCGGATTGCCTGATACGCGGCATCGATATTCGCCCAGCCCTCGAACTGCACCCACTTGCCCGGTTCGAGCTTTTTGTAGTGCTCAAAGAAAAACTGGATCTGGTTCAGGGTGTATTCGCCCACGTGATCCAGCTCCGTGATGGCCCGGGTCGACGGACAGACGCCGTCCGTCGGGACCGCAATCACCTTTTCGTCGGGTCCGGCCTGGTCCGTCATGTTCATCAAGCCGACCGGGCGACAGGTGATCAGGGAGAGTCGCTCAAGAGGAAATGGCGCGATGACGATAATGTCGAGCGGGTCGCCATCCCTCGCGAGGGTTCTCGGGATAAATCCATAATTCGCTGGATAGCGCATACCTGCGCTCATGATCCGGTCGACCCTCAGGAGTCCGAGACGTTTATCTGCCTCGTATTTCACCGGCTCGCTCTGCGCGGGGATTTCGATGATGGCATTCACTTCTACAGGCACGTTATCGCCCGGGGGAATTGCGTTGAAATCCATCACTGGCCTCCCTTTGTGCCCAGGGTATCGAATTCGATCGGCGCGCGCGTGTAGAAAAGGCGAATGCCACCCTCGCGGACCCGGGCGAGCATCGCGTCGATCCGTTCGTCCGCAGCGATCAGCGTGACGGCGACCGGCTGATCCACGAGTTCGAAGAAGCGCGCGGCATGGTATTTGCCCCTGGCATCCACTCCCTCCGCGATTTCAACGACCGTAGCGCCGATGATGCCGGCCTGTCTGGCTTCGTCGAGCAACCAGTCGACCACCGTCAGGTGCTTGATACGGTGGCTCTGGTTCGCGGCGTAGAGGGTCAGCTGGCTCCCCTTCATGGGCGCCTCCGCAAGGACGACCGGTCTGCCACATCGAGCGAAAATGTGCGTACGCACTCACCGCGCCCGGTACGGCGCGGAAAAGGAACTGATCGCATGAAAAACCAGATTCGTAGCGTGAACCAATCTGGGCAGCAGGACGCCTTGGCAATGCCTACGACCTCCTGACCCAGGGACCGTAGGCATCATTAGCCGGGCAAAGCCGGCGGTTTGGTTAAGGAGGAATGCCATCTCCTTTCCGGGCAGTGTAGCACGCACAATCCGCACCCGCCACTGCCCGCGCCGCTGACCATTCCGGGCGCCCCCCGAATACCCGACAGGATGAAACATCCGTCTTTCGCACCTCAAAACCCGATTGCGCAGCTTCCTGCCATTGTCTAGAGTGAGAACACAGATCTACGGAGATGGCATTCTCCGCCAACCGCCGGCGCCGACCGGCTAATGATGCCTCCAGCCGTCCTGGCATCGGGTCGCGCTGTTGCGCATGTCGTCTGTCTTCCCATGCTCCGATGGCACGCGCAATCGCCAGATTGCGCCGTGGCGGGCCCGATTTCCCGCAGTGGCGCACAAGGAGAGACAGATGATCTTCCTGGACATCCCGGGGTTTCGTACCCTGAACCTCGAGCATCTTGTTCTCGACTTCAACGGAACGCTCGCCGTTGACGGGCGACTGCTCGACGGCGTCGAGTCACGTCTGGCGGCACTCGCCAATGAACTGGACCTTCACGTGGTCACGGGCAACACCTACGGCGATGCGCGCGACCATCTGCGCAATTGCCCCGTGGAAATCCTCTGCCTGCCAACCGCTGGGCAGGCGCTTGCGAAAGCCGATTACGTACGACGCCTCGGCCCGGACCGGGTCGCAGCAATGGGCAATGGACGCAATGACGCGCTCATGCTCAAACAGGCAGCGCTGGCCATCGTCGTGCTCGGGTCTGAGGGACTTGCCACTGACGCACTGGAGGTCGCCGATGTCGTCGTTCGCCACGCGGTCGACGGCCTGGGACTCTTGCTGCGCCCGAAACGGCTGGTCGCAACGCTACGGAGCTAACGGGAGAATCCGCGATGGACCACAACGGCATCGGCGCAGGCAGCAACGTTCCCGCATCCTTTAACGTGATCATGTCGGCCTTCGGGGACCGTGAGGCACCAGACCAATCAAACTGCTGGGCGGTCCGTCTCGCTGGTCACCAGTGCACGCTGAAGCGTGCCGAGGTGGCCACGGAGTCTCTGGAGAAACACCGCGTAGTCCTTCTCGAACGCGGGATCGAGCGCCCCAAAGCCTGACAGACGCGACGGCGACATCTCCTCAAGCGCGATGCCAACGAACTGCAGTGAGACTGAGAGCGCATGGATCGCTTCAATCTGTTCCCTGTCGATATCGATTCCCCACTGAATTGCCGCCCAATTGACCTCGTCGTTGAATCTCTCGAGGAAACGCTCGACATCATGCAGCCTTTCACCATCCAGCCGGTGCAGATAATTGAGGCGTACGCTGCTATTTGCCTCCGGCCCACATATTTCGCGCACCTTTTCAAGGAGCTCAAGGAGATGCCAAAGATGTCCTCGCAGCGCCCGTCTCGTGTTCTCCGATGGTTCCGCCATTTCTCACGCCCCCCCGGTCTCTAGCCACAGTGTAGGACAACTCAGATATCAATTCGGCGGATCCGTTGCCAATCTGAGATGCCGTCATTAAAATGAACCTGTGCTTGAGGGAGATGGCATACCTCCTCAAACCGCCGGCGCTGTCCGGCTAATGATGCCTACGGTTCCTGGTCGGGAGCTGCTGGGTCATCTCAATGCCCCTGTCCAGGTTTTGCGTCCCGTTTGACTTACCGGACAGTGCACCGTGCCCGCCCCTTCTGGTCTCGCTCCCCCTTGCGCGTTGACGCTGTCCGACGGCGAGGTTGATTTTCTGTGGTGGTTTATCCAGGGCAGCATCATGGACGCGGACGTCCGCGCCCGTCTCAATGCGCATTGGGGGATGTGCGCACGGCATGCGCTTGCCTTTTTCTGCGTCGAGGCGGCCTTTCGCCCGCATCTGATCCACGGCAGCACCATTCTGTATAACGAACTGATCCACCACGCAGACCACCTGCTGGGCGGTCATGGTCTGTACAGCGTGGCACCGGCAGGGGTCGCACGACACCGGCTGCGTCCTTCCGGCCCATGCCATATGTGCAGCCTGGGCTACGGCCCAGAGTCATCGGGAAACGCGCCACCGGAGCGGCTTGCCTACGGCCGGGATCTTGCGAACGCGCGGGCGTTCGCAAGCGAAAATCGCGACGGATGGGTGCCTTATATCTGCGGTCAATGCGCCGGAAATGACAGCGATGTCCTTTGCCGCGCTCACCTGATTGCAGCCATGGAGCACGATGGTGCGACGCTCCTGCGCCACCATGGCGCGACCGTTTCCCGTATCTCCGGGCATCTCGGGCGCTTCGAGCATTCCTTTCGCTGGGACAGTCGCGGAACGGACTCTGCGGAGGATCGCGGCGCGCTCATCGCGGCCATTGGCTGGTGCGGTGGCTGGTGCGAAATCCTGCAAACACTGGGCACCCACTGAACGAAGAGATCGCCATGTTGCGAAATGGTAAAGATCATACGTTCCCTCCCGCCTACTCACGACGCGCAGGAGAGGTTTTCGTCCGGATCGATGCGTGCCTCACCGATGCGCTGCATTACCTCAATCCGGTCGTGCAGCAGTCACCGTTTCCCACACGCCTCGCCGACGCCGTGCCGGTCCAGCATCAGCTCATGCTGAATGAGCTGGAACGGGTTCGTAGCGCGATGCAGACCATTACCGCGCGTCACCATCTTTCCCTGCCCGCGCCCACGACCAGCGCCATTGAATCCTGCCGACTCCGTATCAGCGAAGCCATGCTCGCGCTTTCGGAACTGGATCCGCGCACTGCGAGCGCGACCAGCACGGCAGCCGATCAAGGCTTGAGCGAGGACGTCGAGGAAGATGCCAGTAGACTCGTCGGTCATCTGATGGGATTGCTCGACGCGCTTCAGGGCTCGCTTTCCAGGGACATCGGTATCGGCACCCCGTCGGAAAGGCCGGTAGCCTCGCCGGCTTCCGCCGGCCCGCAATGCGCCTCAACCGGCGCCCCTGCGCATCCGCTGATAGCGGAACTCGAACGCATTACCGCGTCGCACGGACTTGGCGATCTTCATCGCCGTAGCATGGACTTCGCGCGTCACTACGGCTCGACCGATATCGTCGTCGGTCTGTTCGGGGCCGTCAGTGCCGGAAAGTCCTCTCTGCTTAACAGCCTGCTGGGCAGCGCGCTGCTTCCTGTTACGGCGCTGCCGACAACGGCCATACCTGTCGAGATTCATCACGGAAGAGTGGAGCGGGGTACCGTCGAATTCGTCACCACGAAGATCGAACTCATCGACCGCGCGCGCATCGCCGAATTTGTCGACGAGCATTCCAATCCCGGGAACGCCAGGGGTATCACACGGATCACGTTCGAATGCCCGGCTCCTCTGCTTTCCGGTGGCATCACCCTCATCGACACTCCGGGCGTCGACTGGGAAGAATGGGACATTGTGCAGGGGAGCCCACCGACGGCGCCGTGGTGCGATATCGCAGTTGTGCTCATTTCTGCGACAGCGCCGCTCACGTTGCGTGAGTCGGCGCTCGTGCGTCAGCTCTGCAGCCGCGGCGCACGCGTTGCGGTGCTCGTCACGAAGATCGATCTTGTGACCGCAGACGACCGGTGGCGAATCTACGAACACGTCGTGCGTGGGCTCTGGAAAAGCACCCGCCTGGACATTCCCGTCTATCTGGTCAGCACCCGGGAGGAAGACCCACCCTGGCGACGTGCCTGGATCGATGGCCCTTTTGCTGATGCGCTCGCGCAGTGCCGCAAACAACGAACTGAAATGCGGCTGCGCCAGCTTGCAACGTTACGTCGCGACGTACTGGATGCACTCGAGGTTCGCCTGATGTGGCATGTGCCAGCAACCCACGCGGGCGCGCAACGCGACGAGGCGCTGCAAGCCCTGCTGGCAAGCCGCGATGCCGTTGACGCGACCATTCGTTCGCAAACAGACCCTGCAAAAACGGTCGAGCGAACCATGATCAGTCTCGTGAGCGAAATTGCCCACAACGCCGCCGCGCTATGGTCAGAAACCCACGATATGTCCTTCGACGCCACCCGGCTTGTTGAACTCGCCGCGAACGCACGCGCCCTTTCTCTTTCCGGCGCGGCAACGCGAACCGTCGAGACACTGCACGCGAGAGCGAGCGTCGCCCTTCATCATCTGGCTGACACGCCGGGACCGGCTCGACTCGCCCCTGCGCGCCCGGCTTCGTTCGTCGCACCCGCTTTCATTCTTCGCGAAACCTTGCCGTCAACGGTGCTGCCACGTTCGTTGGGGCGGGTATTCGGGCGCTGGGGATTCTACTTCAGTGCCCGCAGTGCCCTGGAGGACAGCGCGTCCATG
The DNA here is from genome assembly GCF_000685075.1 of Paraburkholderia oxyphila NBRC 105797. GTDB lineage: Bacteria > Pseudomonadota > Gammaproteobacteria > Burkholderiales > Burkholderiaceae > Paraburkholderia > Paraburkholderia oxyphila. The sequence goes on along the minus strand of NZ_BAYD01000013.1, from coordinate 88,743 downwards.
TATGTCGTTGAACGCTCGCTCAACGCCTATCTGGAACTGCTGGAGTCACGGAAGCAGCGTACACTTGTCGCGCTGGTTCAAACCCTCACGGAACATATCGAACGGCTTCAGGGCGGCCATGGCCCGGACGACGCGGTGATGCAACGCACCGTACACTGTTTGCGGGATGATATCGCGCGTCTTCGCTCCGCAGAGCTCAGTGACTCGTCAGGGAAATAAAGTCGCCTGGTGATGCCCCGGCGCCATGGCCGGGAGTATGTCACCTGACACGCGTCCGGCGTACAGGAAGCCCACCGCGCGCACGCCTGACGGGCCGCCGATCGCGGTGCCGTTCCACGCGCCGCGGCAGGGCCGCCTCGCCACGGGTCCATCGACCCATGGCGCATGGCGCGGCGGTCGTCGCCCGGATATCCGGCGAACATCACCCGGGTCCAGCGGGGGTCCGCCAGGGCGCAGGATCAGTCAGCCCCTCTCAAGGAGATTCTGACAAAAAGTCCCATGAAATCGGCGGGTGAAGGGACATTTTGTCATTACCGGCAGCAATATCACCCCGGAACTACACTTCTGCGCCGCGTGGCAGGCCGGACGGTAGCGACGGGCTAGATGCGCTTGCCGCAATCCAGCCCAGTTCTGGTGCAATGCGCACGATAAAGTCCTCGAGAATCTGCTGGTAGTTCTCGAACGGCAAGTCGTACGGAAGTTCGAGACGTAGCTCGCTCACTTGCGCGAGTACCGGGTCGGCATGCAGCTGCTCGACGATCTGTTCAGCCGGTCCCACGAGGTCGGGAAGGAACAGGACCCGGCGTTCACCCAGCGGGGCGAGCGTACGGGCGCGACGCCCCTCGGCGAATTCGCGGTAACGCTGCCGCGTCGCGGCATCCGCACTGTCGGTGGGGACGATGACGCGCCCGACCGCGATGCGCGGCGCGCGCGCTTCGGCCCAGTGTTCCCGGAACAGCGCGATCTGGTTGAGTTGCGCCTCGCGATGATCGTCAGTGCCCTCGCCCGTGGTGATATTGCCGATCAGCAAATTGAAACCATTGCGACCGGCCCACTCGATCGAACGTCGTGAGCCACCGCCGTACCATAGCCGGTCCGTCAGCCCGGGTGCATAGGGCGACACGCGCGGCCGCACCTTGCCCGCGGCTGATTCGACAGTCGTGTCTTCGTCGCCCAGCCATTCACCCGCGAGATTGCGGCGAAGACGTGCCACGCGCGCATGCGAGAAGTCGACGAGGTCCGGGTCGGTGTCGAAGAAGCGTTCGCCGAGCAGCGCGCCGTGGTTCGGCTCGCCCGCGCTGAGGCCGACATTGAGTCGGCCGTTCGACAGGATATCGACGGTGGCCAGATCCTCCGCCAGACGGAACGGATTTTCGTAGCCCATCTGGATCACCGCTGCGCCGAGGCCAATACGCTGGGTCCGTTGCGTTGCCGCCGCGAGAAATGTCGCCGCGGAAGAAACGGCGCGCTCCAGATGACGCTGCCGCACCCAGGCGCTGTCGTAGCCGAGCTTTTCGCCCGCGCTGAACAGTTCCAGCGTTCGCTCGAATCCGGCGGCCGGGTTTTCGTCGGGATAATTTCCAGGCGTTAGAAACGCAATATGTTTGATGTTCAAATCACTCATGTCGTGGTCAGATTCCGGTATTGAGAGTCGTTCAAAGTTCAATCCGTTAGCGCTTCAGGCGTCCTTGTACCCAGGCGGATTCGTCTGGGCGTGTGCAATGGCCTCATCCTGCAAACCCCAACGGGTGAGCCCGGCACGATACTGGCCGCCGGCTATCAGCCCATTCGTCGCTTCCGTGAGGGCTGCCGCAAGACCGCTGCCCTTGCGGGTGGCCGCGGCGACGTCCGCGCGCAGCGGCCAGCCGGCATTCACCGTGCCGACGAGCCGGATGTTTCCCTGCGTTGCCGCCGCATAGGCCAATGGCGCGTGCGGATTGAAGATGGCGTCGGAGCGGCCGGACTGCAGCGCGAGCACGGACGACGTGAGATCCTCGAAGTACTGCAACGCGGCCGGCTTGAGTCCGCTCGCCACGTTCTGCTGGTTCCACTCGAGAAGAATGCGCTCCTGTATCGTTCCCGACCCGGTGATGATGCGCAGCCCCGCGATATCCTTCGGTTCGCGAATCGACTGGATGGTGCTCTTCGACGCCACGTAAAAGGCATGCAGTCCCAGGCGATAGGTCGTGAAATCGAATTTCTGTTTGCGCTTCTCGGTCACGCCGACATTCGCGATCACCGCGTCGTATTTCCCGGAGGTGAGCCCGAGCGGCCAGTCCTCCCAGGCAACGGGAATGAGCGCGAGCTTCAGTCCGAGCGCATCGGCAACCAGTTGCGCATAGTCTGGTTCGGAACCCACAATGGTCCTCGCGTCCGTCGCATAGCTTGCGAGGGGCGCGGCGAACGGCGAGATCGCCACGCTGAATGCACCCGGCGTAACGAATCGATATTCCGCCGCGAGGCGCCGTGCGGCGGGATTTTCCGGCGCCCTCACGCGCCCGTTCTGTTGCGGGGAAAAATCATAGGTCTGCGTGGCAGCCCGAGCGATGTCGTTCAAGGCCAGCGGCGCCGTAGCCAGCGCACCGAGTTTCATCAGGAATACTCTTCGTTGCATGACGGTCCTTCAATGGTCGGGTGTTGTCGGTCGAACTAGAACAGGTAGCGGGCGCGCAGGTAGTAGAAGCCGCCGTCGACGCCGATGGCGGAAGTCGTCGTGTCATAAACGGCGCCTGCGTATTGCGCCGCGAGCGGTAGCTTGTTCGGGTATTCGTTGAAGAGATTGCGCGCGCCCAGCGCCACCTCGAACTGCCTCGTGACCTCGTAGCGGGCCTCGATATCGGTGGTGTACTCGGCCTTGTTGGTGAACGGAATGAAGACGGTGACCGAGCCAGCATTCGGTCCGGTGCGGTAGGACTCCTCGGCCGATGTCGTTCCATAGCGCGTTTCATGCAACGACACGCCCCACTTGCCATAATTCCATACACCGCCCAGGATGATTTTGTTCTTGGGCGTGCCTGTGGTCAGATAGGCGATCTGCTGTGCGTTGAGCAGCGGCTGCCCGTTCGCGCCAGGTGCAAGATGAGTCAGCGTCGTATTGTTGACATTGAGGCCGAGATCCCAGTCGATGGTGCCGTATTGCCCGAGCCAGGTGTGATACGTCGCCGTGAGATCGAGGCCGCGCGTGCGCGTGTTCGCACCATTGGTGAAGTAGCTTGCGGAGATCGCCGAGGCCGGAATGCCCAGCGGCGTCGAAAAGCCCGCCAGCGCGATGGCGTTGATCGCGTTCTGGCCAGCCTGCGAGCCGCCCTCGACAATGCGATTGCGGATGTCGATCTGGTAAGCGTCGATCGTCACGTTGATATCACGCGTCGGCGTCAGGACGAAGCCGAGGTTATAACTCGTCGATTCCTCCGGCTTGAGCGGCTGTGCACCGAGCGCGCGCGCAGCGGCCGAATTCGCGGCGAGCAGCGCGAACGCAGACGTGGGTGTCGGGCTCAGTGTCGTGTAGTACTCCTGTGCGAGCGACGGCGCGCGAAATCCCGTGCCGACACTACCGCGTACCGCAATCCATGGCGTGAAATCGTAACGTGTGGAAATCTTGCCGTTGGTCGTATCGCCCACATCGCTGTAGTGCTCGAAGCGTCCCGAGAGATCGATTTGCCATTTCTGCGTAAGCTTGGTGGAAAGATCGATATAGGTGCCCAGCACGTTGCGCGAATTATCGCTCGCGCTCGCCGGAGACAGTCCAACCAGCGCCGGCGTGCCGCCGTAGAGATACGAATAGGGTTCGCCCGCGCCTACCGCGTAGCGCTCGGTACGCTGTTCAAAGCCAACCGACACGTTGACGGGTGCGGGCAATACGGGCAGCTGAAACGGCCGCGTGAAATCGAGATTGTTCGTCCACTGCGTGCTTTGCTGGCTGCCGATATAGAAGTTCGTCGGCGTATGCCCGGTCGCCTGATACAGCCCGAGATTCTCCGAATCCGCCTGGCTGAAACTATCGTAGTCGCCGCCGTAGGTCGTGCTCAAGTCCCACTTCCAGCCAAACAGTGCGTCGCCTTTCGCACCCGCCGTGATCGAGAAGTCATTTTCGTTGAGCAAGTCCTGCGGCGAGAATCCGTTCGGATAGATCTCCGGTAAAACGGTGGCGCCGCGGATCGTCTGATAACTGGCTGCATCGCGGTGGGCATAGGTGCCGAAGCCATACAGCTCGACACTATCGCTCAGGTAGTAGCCCGCGTTGAAACCGACAACCTCACGCGTGCTCGACGGATCGCCGATATAGCGGTTGCTTTCCGAGCCCGCAAGCGATCCGGTATGTGCGTAAGGGTCGGTGCGATCCGTATGGTTCTGCCGCGAGATTTCCGCGCTCAGATCGAGAAACCCGCCCGCACCTAGCGCAAGGCCGTAATGCGCGGATTCGGTCTGGCGCAGGCCGTCGCCCTGATACGTCTGCCCGGTCAGGCTCTCGATATAGCCGCCTTTCGTGTCGGACTTGAGAATGATGTTGATGACGCCCGCAATCGCATCGGAGCCATATTGCGCGGCCGCGCCGTCACGCAGGATTTCCACATGATCGACGGCGCTGACTGGAATGAGATCGAGATCGACGCCCGTGGAACCTTGCTGCGGACCAGGATTGAGCGAGATCGTCGCGGTGGAGTGCCGGCGCTTGCCGTTCACGAGCACGAGCACCTGGTCCGGTGTGAGCCCGTGCAGCGTCAACACATCGACCAGCGCCGCCTGGGCGCCGCCCATCGCCTGGCGTTGAATCGATGGAGACAGCGCGACGAGCGCGTCGCGCAAATCGCTTTGCCCGGTGCTCTGCAGTTGCGCCGACGTAATCACGTCGACGGGCGTGAGGCTCTTTGTCACCTTCGTCGCCGTGCGCGTACCCGTCACTACGACACGATCCTGCACCTGAGTGGTGGGTTGTGCGTTGCCGTCGGGCTGCGATGATGCTGATGTCGTTGCTGTGTTAGTGCTCTGCGACCAGGCCGTGCCTGCATAAGCGAGTGAAAAAACCGCGAATGGAATGGCTTTCTTATGGAATCCTGCAAATAAATGCTTGTCGTGTTTGATTGAACGTTCCCGGCGCATTAACAACCCCATCGTGAAAATAGCAGAATATTTCTGTCTTTATTGCCTGATCAAGCAACGGATGGTCGCTCTGCCGGAAGGTCGATCCAACCATTTATTTCTCGAATGTAAATAAGCGCCACAATTCATTTCATACGTGTGCGCCTTTCTATCAATCGGCCATTTTTCGGTGTTGGCATCCTGATAACATCGTCATCCTTAATATCTCCACAGCGAACGGACGTGACGCTACTGGGATCACCCATGATCAATCTCTATGCGAACGACGTCTCTCGCGCCGCCGCTTTTTACACGCGTCCCGGATTTGTCGAATCGTTTCGCATGCCAGCCGCGGGGCTGCCAGTGCATGTCGAACTGAAGCTCGACGGCTTCACGCCCGGCATCGCGTCCGCACGAGCCGCGTGCGCGGGCCACGGCCTCTCTCCAGGCGAAGGCCGGGGTATGGAAATCGTGCTCTGGACCGACAACACCGACGCCGCACTCGAAGCGTTAGCGGCAAACGGCGCGGTAGTGCTCTCTGCCACGCACGATTTCCTCGACGGCACACTCAGGGCCGCATGGGTCGCAGATCTCGACGGCAATCCGATCCAGCTCGTACAACGAAAGCATGGCCATTCAGGCGCGGCGTGAACGGCGCAGCATGTCCGCGACGCTCGCAAGCCCGGCCATGCCCGTCAGTGCGAGCACGAGTTCGAGTGCCGCGACGAGTCCGCCCCGATAGTCGGCGAGCGCGGCGCCTACCGTGGCGCTGCCGAGCAGCAATCCGCTGCCCCAGGAGATCGATACCGCACTCGCGAGACGTTGCGTCAACTGATAAAAGCCCGCAGCCACGCCCCGCCCTTCGCCCTCGCCCGCTTCGGCCAGGCTCAGCGCCTGGTTCGGCGCGTGGATCAGCCCGCTCGCGCCACCCTGTAGCAGGCCGATGAGCGGATACACGAGCAACACCGCGCCGCGCGGAAGCAGCAGCATGGCTGCGCCCTGCGCCGAGGTCAAAAGCGCGTGCGCAGCGATCGCGAACGTAATGCCCGTGCGCCCGAAGCGCTGGAGAAAACGCCCGCTTCGCGCGGACATGACCATCATGCCGAGTGCGCCAGGCACCGTTAGCGCGGCGAACAAGGTCGGGCCGATACCGAAGCCGCCGAGAAAATACAGCGTCGAGACCATGCCGGACGTCAGCCCCGCCGCGAACTGGCACATCGCAACGATCGCGCCAAGCACATAGCCGGGTGAGCGGGCGAGTCCGCGCGAGAGAATAGGCGTGCGCCCGCTCTTCGCGTAGCGGCGTTCCCATAACGCGAAGCTCGCCAGGGCGATCAATGCGACCGCGAGCCAATCGCGCGCGGCAAACGTGGCGCCAGGTGCGACGAGCGTGGCGCCCATCAAGCCGAGCGTGGCCACGCTAAGGCACACGAGCCCGACTGCATCGAGCGAAAAACGTCCCCGTGCTTCGCCACTGCGCGGCAGATGGCGCAGCGCGAGCCCCAACGCGAGCGCGCCGAACGGCACGTTCACGAGGAACAGCCAGCGCCAACCGCTTGCATAAGGCGTAAAGGCAAGCACCATGGCGCCGAGAATCGGCCCCACCGCCGCCGACAATCCACCCGCCGACGCATAGCGGCCGAGCGCCCATGCGCGGCGCGCGCCCTGAAACCGGTCCTGTATGAGGCCGAGCACCTGCGTATTGAGGATGCCCGCACCGAGCCCCTGAAGCAGTCGAGCCGCGATCACCATGCTCGCATTCGGCGCGATGCCGCCCACCAGGCTGCACCCGGTGAACACCACGAGCCCGAAGAGAAAAAGCGGGCGCCGGCCGATCATGTCGCCGAGACGTCCGGCTGGCACGAGCGCGAGACCGAAGGCCATCGAGTAGATCGAGACGATGAGCTGCAACTGCGCGTCCGTCGCGTGAAGCGCCTCGCGAAGTCGCGGTACCGCCAGCGCAAAGACGGTCTGATCGAGCAGCGTCGTGAAGCCCACGCCGACGCAAATCCCAAGGAGAAGGCGCTCTTTTGCCGTCGCGCGCGCAGCCTCGACGGTGCCGGATTCGCAGCCTTCTACAAAGCGCGCGCCCGCATCGATTTGCAACGCGTCACGCTCCATGCAATGCCACTGCCGCCGTCAGCGCCTTCTCGAAGTGATAGCCTGGTGGTGCGTCCTCGCCGAAATCGTGCGCGGAGAGCAGCGTATAGCCACTGCCTTGATACAGCGCGATTGCCTCGGGTTGACGTGGTCCCGTGCCGAGAAACACGCGCGTATAGCCCTGCCTCGCGGCCTGCGCCTCCAGTTCGTCGAGCACGCGTCGCGCCAGACCCTGGCGACGGCAATGGCGGCTCGCCCAGATCCGCTTGAATTCGGCGGTGCCTGCGTCGGCGTGGCGCATGAACGCGCCGCCCGCCACGGCCACGCCGTCGCGCAGCAGCAGCACGAAGGCGCCATGCGGCGTCGCAAATGCCTCGTCCGGATAACGGACCATCTCCTGACGCAACATTTCCGGGTCGATCACGTCGCTATACCGGCTGTGATATTCGTAGGCCAGTTCGTCGAATAGCGGACGCGCTCGCGGGTCTCGCACCGAGACGTACACAAACTGTTCCTGCAATTGACCTGCGGGCAATACGATCGTCATCGATCACCCCGCGCCTGTGCATGCGTTTCGCCCACCTCCGCGTCGAGCCCCCGAATGAGCCGCCGCAAAAACTGCTCGCCACTGGCAAGTTGTTCCCGCGACACATATTCGTTCGCTCGATGCGCCTGCTCGATATGGCCTGGCCCGCAAACCACCGTGGGAATTCCCACCTGCGCAAAGAGCCCGGCCTCGGTGCCGTATGCCACCTTGCGCCGCTCCCGGTCGCCCGTCAACGCCCGCACGAGTTGCGTGATGGCGGCCTCCTCCGCTGCGTCGAGTCCCGGCGATGAGGAAAGCTGCCGGAACTCGATATCGGCGGACGGATGTTCACTGCGCATTTGTGGCAGGAGCGTATTGCGCGCCCATGACTCGATGCGCGCGAAGACCGCCGCCGGCTCGACCTGCGGCAGATTGCGAAATTCAAAAGAGAAGCGGCACTCGGCGGGCACCGTATTGATCGCATTACCGCCTTCGATCAGGCTCGTTTGCGCCGTCGTGAACGGCACATCGAACAGATCGTCGAACGGCCCCTGCGCACGAAACTGGTCCGCGATATCCCGAATATGGCAAATGAGCCGCGCTGCGTACTCGATCGCATTCACGCCTTTGGGCGTGAGCGACGAATGGGCCGCGTGCCCGCGCACGCAGCACTGGTACGTATGAATGCCCTTGTGCGCGATGACGGGCCGCATGCCGGTCGGTTCGCCCACGATACAACCGGACGGACGCACGCCACGCTTGCCGAGTTCGGCGATCATGGAGGGCGCCCCCACGCAGCCGAGTTCTTCGTCGTACGAGAGCGCGAAATGAATCGGCTTCGCGAGCTTCGTCGCGCGCATCCGCGGCACCAGTGCGAGCGCAGTGCCGATAAACCCCTTCATATCGCAGGTGCCGCGTCCGTAGAGCCGGTCGTCGCGCCACTGCGGGCGGAATGGGTCGCTCTCCCAGTCCTGGCCGGCCACGGGCACGACGTCGGTGTGCCCCGAGAGGACGATACCGCCGTCGGTCGAGCCGTCGTGCGCGGGCACCGTCGCGAACAGGTTGGCCCAGCCTTCGCGCCGGTCGCGAATCAGCGTTGCGTCTATCCCTTCGCGCGCGAGCGCGTCGCGCACCGTCTCGATCAGACCGAGGTTGGGCAGGTGGCTCGTCGTGTCGATGGAGACGAGTTGATGGACCCAGTCGACCACCGACTGCGATAGCCCGGTTGCGGCGACGACCGGCGCCTCCGCTTCGTAAACAGACATGGCGTGTTCCCGCTGGTTTTCAAAAAATGGGCGATGCGTCAATGGACCTTCGGAAAACCGTGACGCTCGGCGAGCAGCGAGAGAATGCGCTTCGGATCGCTCACATAATGACGGCCGCCCAGCGTTTGGGCGTCGTCGGGCAGCGGCTGCTCGTCGCCGAGCACGAGCACCGGCAACCCCTGGTGGGCTTCGTCCAGCACTTCGATCACCGCCTGCCGCGGGCGCGTGAAGCCCACGCGCTTCACGTCGAGCCTCGCCACGCCGGCGGGATCGCTGGCGAGCAGTGCCTCGATCGGGGCGCCATGCGGGCAGATGAAGCGTTCGCCCGGGTAGGCGGGATCGGCAAAACCAGGTTCCAGCAACAGCAGCAGATCGCGAGTCGTCATAGTCAGATAATCTTTAGTCAGCAAATAATCAGCAAATGGAATCAGTAAATAAACGGGTTTTGGCGAAGCGAAGCGAAATCAAAGCACCTTCGAAAGAAATTCACGCGTGCGCGGATGAGCGGGATTCGCCAGCACCTGGGCGGGCGGCCCCGATTCCACCACGCGGCCGCCGTCCATGAACACGATGGTGTCCGCGACCTCGCGTGCGAAGCCGATTTCGTGGGTCACGATGATGAGCGTCGTACCGGAACGCGCCAGTTGTCGGATCACGTCGAGCACTTCGTTGACGAGTTCGGGATCGAGCGCGGAAGTGGGCTCGTCGAACAGCAGGACCTTGGGCTTGAGCGCGAGCGCCCGCGCAATCGCCACCCGCTGCTGCTGGCCGCCCGAAAGCTGGCGCGGCCACGCGTCGCCCTTTTCTCCGAGACCGACACGCGCGAGCAGCGCAAGCGCTTGCGCTTCGGCTTGTGCGCGCGGCACGCCCGCCGCGAGCGGCGCCTCGACCAGGTTTTGCAGCACAGTCAGATGCGGAAAGAGGTTGAAGTTCTGGAACACCATGCCCACGTCGGCGCGGCGCCGCAAAATCTCCTTCTCCTTCAGCTCGTAGAGCGTGCGTCCCTCGCGGCGATAACCCACCAGTTCGCGATCGATATCGATGAAACCGTCGTCCACGCTCTCCAGGTGATTGATGGAACGCAGCAGTGTCGATTTACCCGAACCGGACTGACCGAGAATGACGGTCACGCTCCCGGATGGCACGGTCAACGAGATGTTGTCGAGCACCTTGAGCGCGCCGAAGCTCTTCGACACGTTGTGGATTCCTACCGTCCCACCCACACGCCGTTGCGCCCACGCGGCATCCGCTGCGACGTCGGCCGCGCCGCTACGCGTGGTTTGCGCGACGCGGGCACTACGCAGCAGCTTCACGAGGCCCGATAGCGGCGAGCGTGCAACCTGCTCGCGCGAAGCGCCTCGCGCGTAGTGGCGCTCCACGTGCACCTGAATGGCCGACAACACGGTGAGGATCACCAGGTACCACACGGTCGCCACCATCAGCAGCGGAATCACTTCCAGATTGCGGTGATAGATGATCTGCACCGTGTAGAACAGATCGGGCATCGCAAGGATATAAACGACTGACGTGCCTTTCGCGAGCCCGATCACGTCATTGAACGCTGTGGGCAACACGGCGCGCATCGCCTGCGGCAGCAGGATGCGCCACGCCTGCCTGCCCTGAGGCAGCCCGAGCGCGGCAGCGGCTTCGCGCTGACCGTGATCGACGGACAGAATGCCACCGCGAAACGCTTCCGCCGCGAACGCGGCATGATTGAGCGACAAGCCGAGCACCGCCGCGAAGAACGGGCTGATGAGCTCGGTTGTCGGCTCGCTGAACAGCGTGATATGCGTGAACGGAACGCCTATCCACACCGTCTCGTACAGATAGCCAAGGTTGTTCAGCAACAGCAGCAGGACGATGGGGGGGATGGAGCGGAACAGCCAGATGAACGCCCACGCGCTGCCCGCGAGCAACGGCGAGCGGGACAGGCGCGCCAGCGCAAGTGGCACGGCCAGCGCGAAGCCGAATGCCGCGCCAAGCGCCGTCAGCACGATCGTGCGCCCCAGCCCTTCGAGCACCGGCTCGGCGAAGAACCATTGCGCGAACACGTCCCAACCCCAGCGTGGATTTCCCAGCACGGAGAAGAACACGAGGGCGATCAGCGCGATCGCCAGCACGGTGCCGGCCGTGCGCGCCGGGTGGCGCGCGGGCACGACGCGGTAACGGGCATAGTCGGGCGCGCTCTCGCCTGCGTGGGCGTGATGCACGTGAGGCGTGGAGGCAATTTGCGTCGTATCGCTCATGGTTCGGATTCCCTGCCAGGCATGTGAGCCGTTTACTGCGCCGGAGACAGCGCATAGCGGCTCGCGCGGCGCGGCAAGCCAAGGTGATCGCGCAGCGTGGCTCCGCTCAGGCGGCGGCTATAGCGGCCGCGCGCTTCGAGCACGGGAATCACGTGTTTCACGAAGTCGTCGAGCCCTTCGGCCTGCGCCGGAAAACCGAGGATGAAACCGTCCGCGGCGCCTGCGTCGATCCAGCGGACCAGCTCGTCGGCGATCTGCTCGCCCGTGCCGAGAAATTGTGTTTTTGGCGTGGCGACGGCCAGCGCAACCTCCCGCAGCGTCGCACCGTTGCGGCGGGCATCGGCCTTGATGCGGTCCGTGGTCGAGCGGAAGCTGTTCGTACCGAGGTCGCCAAGATCGGGAAACGGCTCGTCGAGTGGGTATTGCGAGAAGTCGTGATGCTCGAAAAAGCGGCCGAGGTAGGCAAGCGCTTCGTCCACGTTGAGGAGATCCCGAATCACCCGGTATTTCGCTTCGGCCTCCTCCAGCGTGGTGCCGACAATGGGGCCGATGCCGGGAAAAATCTTCACGTCGCTCGCCGCCCGGCCATGCGCCACTGCACTCTGGCGCACACGCTCGGCGAAGTCGCGCGTTTCCTCGAGCGAGGGCGAGTGGGTGAACACAGCGTCCGCGTACTTGCCGGCGAGATCGATACCGGAATCGGACGAGCCGGCCTGGAAAATGACCGGCTGTCCCTGTGGCGAGCGCTGGATATTGAGCGGACCGGCGACTTCGAAAAAGCGGCCCTTGTGATCAAGGGTGTGGAGCTTCTCGCGATCGAAGAAGCGCCCGCTCTCGCGATCGCGCACGAATGCATCGTCGTCCCAGCTGTCCCAGAGCCCCTGCACCACCTCGAGGTACTCGTCGGCGATCTCGTAGCGCAGCGCATGGTCCGGATGCTCGCCGCCATAGTTCTTCGCCGACCCTTCGAGCGGCGACGTAACAACGTTCCATCCCGCGCGGCCGCCGCTGATGAGGTCGAGTGAAGCGAACTGCCGCGCCACCGTATACGGGTGGCTGTACGACGTCGAGAGCGTGCCCGCGAGGCCGATCTTCGAGGTTGCCGTCGCCAGGGCCGAGAGAATCGAAATCGGCTCGAAGCGGTTCAGGAAATGCGGAATCGACTTTTCGTTGATATAGAGGCCATCGGCAACGAAAGCGAATGCGACACCGTTTTCTTCCGCCTTTTGCGCGATACCGGTCACGAAGTCGAGGTTGACGCTCGCATCCGCGGGACCGCCCGGATGCTTCCAGGCGTTCATGTGGCCGCCCGCGCCATGCAGCATGATGCCGAAAGTGAGATTACGCTGAGTCATGTTCTTGTCCGTCCAGCAGGAATGAAAGGGGAAGTTCAGACGCGCGCGGCAATTTCCGCGCCGGCTAGCCGCTCGATCGAGGCGAGGCGCAACGCATAGTCCGTCACCGGTGTATCAATGACGAACTCCTCGATGCCGAAGCGCGCATGCAATGCATCGAGCTCCGCACGGATTTCGTCAGCCGTACCGGCAAGCACGTGCGGATGCAATTCGTCGAGACGGTATTCGGACACGCCGGTCTGGCGCGCGAATTCCGCCGCGGCCTCGGGACTCGGCAGATTCACGCTCTGGCCAGTCGACAGTTGCAGCTTGAAGATGCGCAATGCGCCGACGTGCTTGCGGGCCTCCTCGCGCGAGGCCGCCGCGAATGCATAAAGGGCGAGCAGCGGCGTTCGGCCCGTCGCGTCGCGGTAAGCGTCGAGGGAGCGGCCGATATTGGCCTCGTCGCCATTGAAATGGCCCGCATAGCAGAACTGCCAGTCGTGCTGCGCGGCGAGCCGTGCGCTTTCGGGGCTGCCGCCCAGCAGAATGCGCTGTGGCGCTTCCGGCGGAACGGGCAACGCAATCGCGCCCGCCAGCGGATGATCTTCGGCGACGCCCCACTTTAGAAACGCGTCGAGTTCCGCAAGTTGATGCGCGAAGTCCGGCTTTTTCTGCTTGTCATGAAACCATTGCAGCGCGCGAGTGGTGAGCGGCAGGCCGCCGGGCGCCTTGCCCACGCCCAGATCCACGCGCCCCGGCGCGAGCGAGGCGAGCACGCGAAACGACTCAGCCACCTTGAACGGGCTGTAGTGCTGCAACATCACGCCACCGGAACCCACGCGAATTTTCGACGTGTGCGCAAGCAGATGCGAAACGACGATCTCCGGTGCGGAGCTGGCAAGACCTGGTGCGCCATGGTGTTCGGCGATCCAGTAGCGGCGGTAACCGAGCGCTTCGGCGCGCTGTGCCAGCCGCACCGAGAAGCGCAATGCATCGTGCGCGCTCGCGCCCTCCGCGATGGGACTCTTGTCGAGAATCGAAAGGGACCAGGACATATATCACTCCCGCCCCACGCGCCCTGCGCATGGGAAATGCTGTTTCAGGAAAGTCACGCGAATGCCTCCTTGCCATTATGTCTACGGCAAAGCCAGATACTTACGAGCAAATTCTTCTATGCATAGTCAACACAATCAGAATTGGTAACGCGCACGCAGGTAATAGAACCCGCCGTTCACGCCGATCGTGGAGGCGAACGCGTCGTATTGCGCGCCTTCGAGCTGGGCCTCATAGGGCAGCTTCGACGGATACACATCGAACAGATTGTTCGCGCCCACCGCGATCTGAAACTTCTTCGTCACGTCGTAGCGAACCTCGACGTCGGTGACATAGCGCGCGGCGTTCTGGAAATGAATGAACTGGGTGGTGGAGAACGCGTTCGGGCCGACGATATAGGTCTCTTCGCCCGATGTTGTGCCAAAGCGCGTTTCGTGCACACTAACCGCCCATTTGTCGCGCTTCCACGTTCCGCCGATGATGATCTTGTTCTTTGGCGTAGACGTCGTGAGCCAGCCGATCTGCTGCGCATTGAGCTCGGGCGCGCCGTTGGCGCCCGTAGCCACATGCGTGACAGAGGTCGTATTCAGGTTGACGCCCAAGTCCCAGTCCACCTGGCCGTAACTGCCGAAGCTCGTGTGGTACGTCCCGGTCAGATCGAGCCCGCGTGTGCGCGTGCTGGCGCCGTTGGTGAAGTAGCTTGCAGACACCGCCGAAGCCGGAATCGTGCCGGGAATCGACAGGCCGGCCGCTTCCAGTGCCGCGATCGCCTCTGCGCCCGACGCTGTACCGCCCAGCACGATGCGATTGCGGATGTCGATCTGATACGCATCGAGCGTGACGTGCAGGTTGTTTGCTGGCGTGAGCACGAGCCCGACGTTGTAGTTGGTCGACTCCTCCGACTTGAGCTGTTGAGCGCCGATGAGCTTCGCGGCCGCGGAATTCGCCGCTAGCAGACCGCTCGCTGAAGCGGGCGACTCGTTGATATTCGTGTAGTACTCCTCCGCGAGTGACGGCGCGCGGAAGCCCGTGCTCACGCTGCCGCGCAACGCAATGGCAGGCGTAAAGTCGTAGCGCGTCGAGATCTTGCCGTTGGTCGTGTCGCCAACGTCGTTGTAATGCTCGAAGCGTCCGGCGAGGTCGATCTGCCACTTGGGCGTCAGGTGCGTGGAGAGATCGATATACGTGCCAATGACGTTGCGTGAATTGTCGCTCGCGCTGACCGGCGCGAGGCCCGGCAACGCCTGCGCGCCGCCATAGACGTACGAAGCCGGGTCGCCCGCGCCCACCGTGTATGTCTCGCGCCGCTGCTCTACGCCAAACGACACCTGCAGCGGAGCGGGCAACACCGGCAGCTGGAAAGCTCTCGAAAAGTCGAGATTGTTCGTCAGCTGCGTATTGCTCACCGTCGACAGATGGAACGTCGTGGGCGTGTAGCCCTGCGCCGCGTAAAGCCCGGTATTGGCGGAGTCGACCATACCGATCACATCGTGATCGCCGCCATAGGTCGTGCTCAGGTCCCACGACCAACCGAAGAGATTCTGCCCCTTGATGCCCGCCGTCACGGAGTAGTCGTTCTCGTTGATCGTCTCCTGGGGCACGAAGCCGTTCGGATAGATCGATGGCAGCACTGAGGGCGGGCGGTAGTTTTGATAGGCGCTGCCGTCGCGGTGGGCGTAAGTACCGAAGCCGTAGAGCTCGACGTCGTCGCCCAGGTAGTAGCCTGCGTTGAAACCGACCGACTCCCGCGTACTGGAGGGATCGCCCTCGATGGGATTGTAGTAGCCATGCCCCGGCGCAAAGGTCCCGAAATAATCGTCCGGCCCCGTGCGCACAGTATGATTCTGACGCGCGTACTCGGCACTCAGGTCGAGAAAGCCCTTGTCACCCAGATTCAGGCCGATATTCGCCGATTCGGTATTCTTGAGGCCGTCGCCGGCATAGGTCTGGCCGGTCGTCGACTGGATCTCTCCACCGTGCGAGGCGCGCTTCAGAATGATGTTGATGACGCCCGCAATCGCATCGGAGCCATATTGCGCCGCTGCGCCGTCACGCAGAATTTCGATGTGGTCGATCAGCGCCACCGGAATCATGTCGATGTCGACACCGGTGGAGCCCTCGTTCAGACCACCATCGAGCGCGATGTTCGCCGTCGTATGGCGCCTTTTCCCGTTCACCAGGACGAGCACGTGATCGGGGCTCAAGCCATGCAGCGAAAGTGCGTCGGTGAGTACGGCGGCGTCGCCGGCATAGGTTTCGCGCACGATCGAGGGCGAAAGCTGCACGAGCGCGTCGCGCAGGTTGCTCTGGCCAGTGGACTGCAGCTGCGCGCCGCTGATGACATCGACGGGCGTCAGGCTCTTGCTGGCGCGCGTGTCGGTACGCGTGCCCGTGACAACCACGGTGTCCTGCTGCACCGTCGTGGAGGCGCTGCCGGATTGCGCCGCCGCGCCTTTCTCCTTTTGCGCCGACGGCTGCCCACTCCCCGGTTGCGCTGCCGGCGCACTCGCCGCGTCGGGCGCGGCCGCTTCCTGTGCCAGCGCCGCGCCATTGCAAACCACCGTAAACGCCGCGAATGCCGCGAGCGACATCACCTTCATGCGTACGCCGTGACTGCCGTGGTCAGACCGTTTGTTCTTGATTACTTGCATCACTTTTCCAATACCAACAGGTTGCAAATGGGGATCGGGTTTCCAGGACGCCGGGGCGCGCGCACGCCTATCCACGGCCGAGCGGATCGGCCCAAGGGCATGGGTGTCCGGGAATCTGGAATGACCGCCGCGAGACGGTGGCCGGCACGCAAATGTCGGGTGCGTCGATAGGCGAGCGGAGCGGCTCAGGTTCCGGATCGACCAGCGTGACAGTTTAAATTAGGATAACTTATTGATTAATTTATCGTGGTTGCCGAATGGCGTGCATCGTTACGTTGCACCAGCCATCGGTTTATTTTAATTCCCGATTATAATGAGTGAATATGCGAACTATTTTCGCATTAATCGCACAACCACCGCTATTGCATATATTGCTCGTTGCCAATGAGCCCGATCCTCGTCGCGCCCTCGCGCTGCGCGGCGGCGAGCACTTCCGCCACCGCACTGTAGGGAGAAAGCCGGTCAGGCAGCAGGTGTATCTCCGGCTGATCCGTCTGAGCGGCGACTTGCGCCATATGCTGTTCGAGATCTGCCCGGCCCGAAAGCGGCGTGCCGTTCCAGGTCAGCCCGCCATCCGGCCGGATATCGACCTGAACGACCGGTGGCGGCGCTGCCGGCGGCGGTGGATTGCCCACCGGCAGATTCATCTTGACCGAGTGCATCTGGATCGGAATGGTGATGATCAGCATGATCAATAGCACCAGCATCACGTCGATAAGCGGTGTCGTGTTGATGTCGACGAGCACGTCCGGCTCGTTCGCCGCCGAATCCGGGGAAACATTCATTGCCATAGGGTGCTCCCGTTACTCGCCGCGCGCAGGCGGCTGGGTGATGAACGACACCTTCTCGATGCCAGCCCGCTCGCAGAGCGTCACCACGCGCCCGATGAACTCGTAATGCGTGGCCTGATCGCCACGCACATGCACTTCAGGCTGCGGCGACTTCTGCGAGACGGCTTTCAGTTGCGCGAGCAGCGCTGCGGCGTCGACACGCCGTTCGTCCCAGAAGATGTCGCCATTCTTGTTCACCGCTATCTCGATACTTTGCGGCCGCGTCTGGAGCGGGCTGACCGTCTCCTTCGGCAATTGCACTGGCACCGTGTGTGTAACGACGGGAATCGTGATCAGGAAGATGATCAGCAGCACCAGCATCACGTCGACGAGCGGTGTCGTATTGATGGCGGCGATGATCTCGTCCTCGTCGCCCTCTTGCGCTACGTTCATGGCCATGGCATTTCGCTCCGCCTGTTTGCCGCGTCAGCCCGCATTCGCCACAGCGCGCACCGGGCGCTTGCGTCCCGAGAGCAGGACCGTGTGCAGTTGCGCACCAAACGCGCGCACGCGTTCCATCAGCGACTTGTTGCGTCGCACGAGGAAGTTGTAGCCGAGCACGGCGGGCACGGCGACAGCCAGCCCGATCGCGGTCATGATGAGCGCCTCGCCCACCGGTCCCGCCACCTTGTCGATCGACGCCTGCCCTGCAATGCCGATCGCCGTCAGTGCGTGATAGATGCCCCAGACCGTGCCGAACAGGCCCACGAACGGCGCGGTCGAACCGACCGTCGCGAGAAACGCGAGGCCATCCTGCAGGCGATTGGACACGTTCGCGGTCGAACGGTCGATCGAGACCTGAATCCAGGTGTTGCGATCCACCTCTTCGAGCAGCGCTTCAGCGTGGTGATGGGCGGCTTCGAGGCCGGTCTCCGCGATGAAGCGGAACGGCGAGCTGCCGTCGAGTTCCGCCACGCCCACAGCAAGCGACGGCGCGCTCCAGAGCGTGTCGTCGGCCGACTTCGCACGGCGTCCCGCGCGCGCCTGCTCCACGAACTTGGTGATCATGATGTACCAGCTGCCCATCGACATGGCTACGAGCACGAGCAGAACGAACCGGGCGACGAAATCCCCGTTTGCCCACAAGGCGCCAAGACCGTATGGGTTCGCGACTTCGGCGGCCGCCGGCGTCGCCTGCGCCCAGACAGCGCCTGATACGCCGAAAGATCCGGCAACGGCTGCGATGGCGATAGCGGCAACCCGAAAGCCGCGCGCCCCGGCGGAAAAGGAAATGTTCTTCATCATTGCTCCAGGGGACTCCAGTTGATGCTGCGCCGCGATGGATGACTATCCGGCTCGCGGCCTTCAATTGAGGTTGAATGAAAACGGCACCTGCACGCGCACGGACTCGCCCTGTGCAATGCAGTTGAACTTCTTCACCGCATTGAATGCGGCGCGGTCGAGCAGCGGATCGGCCGACTGCTCCACCTTCTCGTCGGTCACGTGTCCCTGTGCATCCACCACGAATGAGATCAGCACGTCACCCGTGATGTTGTTGTCCTGCGCCTCCTGCGGATAGGCGACCGAACCGCGGATCTTCTCGGCGTTCGGACACACCACGCCCACCTCGTGGCTGACCGGCTTCGCGGGCGCTGGCTCGGTAACGGGCGCGGGTGGCGGCGGAACGACCGGCGTGGGCACCGGAATCGACTGATGCGAAATCGTCGGCTCAGGCGGTGGCGCGACCTTGACCTCCGGCGGGGGCACGAACGGTTTGGGCGGTGGCGTGACCTTCGGCTGCCGTGTCTGCACCACTTTCACCGGCACCGGCGGGGGCGGCGGCTTCGCCGGCACGATGATCCTCACGTCGACCGGCTTCTGGATAATCTGCACGACCTTGTTCGCAAGACCGTTCATCAGCGCCCAGATAAAGAGCCCATGAAGAAGCAGCACGAAGCCGATTCCCAGATAGCGGCGCACCGGATTCTGCTGACGCGCGCCGTACTGGCGCGGGCGCCCTGTCCATTTCGCCGCTGGGGCGAGTCCGTCCGACATACACTGCTCCTTCGTTTACCGCGTGACGCGCGCCGCCGCTTCAAGCTTGAAGTGAAACTCGTGGCGCATGTTTCAACGAACCTTCTTTTATCATCTGCAATCCGAATTAAATATTCGCTGCCGCAGACGAAGAAAACGACGGCACCCTCAGGTTTTCGGCAGGCCCGGCGGGTTAGTTGCTGCCCGGTCAATCGCTTCGGAATCGAGGTTCCACCGGTCAAGCACCTGCCGGTATTTGCCGTCGGCTATCAGATCGTTCAGCAACTGCGTGAGCGGCACAGCAAGTCCACTGCCCTTGCGCGTCGTGATCGCGACTTCGGCGGTGCGCGGCCAACCGCCGCTCACGGTGCCAACGAGGCGCGTTTTCCCCTGCACCGCCGCCTCATACGCCAGCACGGCATTGACGCTGAAGATCGCGTCGGCGCGGCCCGACTGCAGCGCAACGATACGCACCGCATCGTCGTCGTAATACTGGATGGAAACCGGCTTCAGGCCGTGCGCGACATTCTCCCTGTCCCACTCGAGCAGCACCTTTTCCTGGTTGGTCCCCGCGTCGGTGATGACGCGCAGCCCAGCCACGTCTTTCGGCTCGCGTATCGACTTGATCCCGCTGTCCGCCTTCACGTAGAAGCCGAGCTCGTCGCGACGGTAGGTCGAAAAGTCGAACTTCTCCTTGCGCTCCTCGGTCACCGTCACGTTGGAGATGACCGCATCGACCTTGCCCGACTGCAGCGCCAGAGGCCAATCCGGCCAGGCGAGCGTCACCACCTTGAGTTTGCGGCCCAGACCGTCAGCCACGAGTTGCGAGAGGTCCGGGTCAAAGCCCACGACCGTTTTCGCGTCGGTGGCATAACTGCTGATGGGTGGCTGCGCAGGAACGATACCAATCGTGATCGTATCCTTCGCCACGAACGGGTAATTCTGTGGAATCGATTTGACGGCAGCGGCATCGACCTGCGCACGAATGCGCCCGTGCTGCTCCGGACTCAGGTCGAACGAACTGGCAGCCGATGCGATGCCTGCGGCGCCGAGCGCCAATACGCTGGCAATTGCGATCAGGGGACGTGTAAAGGTCATGATATGTCTGGCAGAAGAATGGAAGTCACACAGTCAGCGCTGCAACCCAAACGGCTCGGTCTGACGGAGGTCGTCAAGCAAGTCTGTCGAAAGCGGATTCAACAAATCTTTTCCGAAAGCGAGATGCACTAGCACTTCCGGCGCCACCGATCGGTCGAAAAGCGGCGTATAGCCGGAATCGGTATATAAACCCCACGCCTCAGGCTGCTTGAATCCGGTGGTGAGGAAAACGCGCCGGTAGCCCTGGCGCAGCGCACGCGCTTCGAGTTCGGCCACCACACGGCGCGCGAGGCCCTGGCGGCGTTGATCAGCGCGAGTCCAGATGCGTTTGAGTTCGGCCGTTTGCGCGTCGTAGCGCTTGAATGCGCCACCGCCGATCGTTTCTCCATCGCGCTCCAGCACGATGAACGCGCCCTCGGGCGGCAAGAACCGTTCGGCGGGATATCGCGCCAGCTCCTGCGCGGCGGAAGCGCCGCTATCCTCGCGGAATTCGCGGTATCGCGTCGCGTATTCCCACTGCAGCGCGTCGATCAACGGCTTCGCAACCGGATCGAGCGGTGAGGTATCGATAATGCGAATGGTCATTGTCGTGGCGTTGAAAAGAGGATAAAGCCGCCATTGCATCGATCGCTAAAGACGGCATTTGCTGCGTTATTGTTGCTTCAAACCAAATCAGGGAATGCCCTGAATCTTCTGAGAGATTAACGCCTCGTTGCCGCCGGCATAACCAAGCTTTTCGAATATCTTTATAGATCCGATTTTCCATCTTTCGCTGCTGCGTTTTCGCCAACCGGTTGGCGTTCTTGCTCGCAGGATTCAGCCATTATCGGGCTCGGCCAGATGAAACAGACAGTCACCGCGCTGCACGGCCGCGAATGCGCGCTGACACACCACTTCACCCGCCGACGCGAATGCGACCGTCACGGGTTCGCGAAGCGGCGTGTCGGGAAAATGGATGCGCGCGGCCGCCTGCCCGGCCTGCACCTGGTCACCCAGGGCGACGAGCGGTTCATAAACTCCGCGCTCATACGCGTACACATAGTGAGCCGCGCCGGATACACGAAAAAAATGCGTTTCGCCGGGCGCTCGCTCCGGCACGAGCGGTCCCGTGAGCACGCCGATGGCGCCGAGCAGATGCAGCAGCCCCTGTCGCGCTTCGCGCAGCAGCGCGGGCTGAACGATGCCGCCGCCGCCCAACTCCGTCACGATCGACAGCGCGCCCTGACGCCGCGCCGCAGTCGACGAATGCACCCGATTGGCCGGATGAAGAAACGCACGCGGCAAACCGAATGCCGAGAGCAAGGCGCGCAACCGCTCGTTTTGGGCTTCGTCTTCCGGCTCGATCGCGAGCATGTTGGCGCCGTGGTAGAGCAGCGAACTGCCACCCGAATGCAGATCGACGAGATATTGCGCGCGCGCGAGCAAGGTATTTTCGATGTAATCGGCAATCACCTCGGTCGGTGTACCCTGTGGATTGCCGGGAAAGCTGCGATTCAGATTGCCGCCGTCGAGCGGCGAGGTACGCTGCCCAGCCTCGGCCGCCGGGAAATTCGCCATCGGCAGAAAGATCAGCTGGCCGCGTACCCATTGCGGCTCGATCTCGCGCAGCAGTTGCGAAACGAGCACCTGCCCCTCGTATTCATCGCCGTGATTGCCGGCCATGAGCAGCACGACAGGCCCCGCGCCGTTGCGCACCGAGCCCACGGGTATCGGCAGCCAGCCATAGGCTGAGCGATGCACGGAATGCGGGAGGCGCAGATAGCCTGCGTGGCGGCCGTCAGCATCGAAATCGATTTCACTGCGAATTGGGTTCGTCATTGAACTTTCTTCCGGTTGGTAATGAGGCACGCACGCTCCAAAACCTCATTGGAATGCGGGCTACAAAGGCAAAAAAGGCGGCGCATGGATGAGCTCCATGCGCCGCCTTGCTGTTCAGTTAAACGGGCGATGTCAGGCCGCCTTTTCCTTCGCCCCGCCAGCGGGCGCCGTATGGCGCAATTCCCCTTCAATGACCTGCGGTTGCTTGAGCAAATTGAAGATGGGACACACCGCTTCGACGGCTTCGTGCAGCTCGCGGATGGTTTGCGCCGATTCCGGCGAAACGATATCGAGGGTGTAGCGGATATTGTGCGGAAAGATCGGGATATTCTCGAAGCCCGGCTGCTGCGCGAGCGGATGTTGCTCGCCGGTCACTTCGACTTCGATCGAATCGATGGCGAGGCCGCGCTCCGCTGCCTGAATCAGCGTAATGTGCGTGAGGCAACTACCCAGCACGCCGAGCTGCAACTCGGGCGACGCGGGTCCGAGGTTATAGCCCGCGAAATCGGGCGGGCTGTCGCTGATCACCTGAAAATCACGAATGCGGATTTCGCGCACGCCGCTGCGGCCGAGCGCACGCACATTCGCCTTGAGCGGTGTGGCCTTGAATGTGGGATCGCCGCGGGCCGCTTCTTTTTTTGCGAGCCACGCCGTGCGCTTTTGTGCCAGATACGCGTTGAGTGTCGTCATGGTGGATATTCAGCCGGTGGAAGTCGACCAGGGCCGCCGCGATGCACGGCGGTCCGGGTGTATGGCGCGTACGGCTTGCCTCAGAAGCCCAGATCGGCGCCGCCGGGACCACCGGCCGGTGCCGTCGCAGCCGCCGCTTTGGGTGCTTCGTGCACGGTCGCATCGGTCGTGAGCAGCAGGCCTGCCACCGAAGCGGCATTTTGCAGCGCCGTACGCGTCACCTTGGTCGGGTCGAGCACACCCTTCTCGACGAGGTCGCCGTATTCGCCCGTGGCCGCGTCGTAGCCGAAGTTGCCTGCGCCTTCCGCGACACGCGCGGCCACGACGCTCGCTTCCTCGCCCGCGTTCGTGACGATCTGGCGCAGCGGCTCCTCGAGCGCCCGCAGCACGATCTTCACGCCCGCCGTCTGGTCGACGTTGTTGCCCTTCAGGTCGAGAATCGCCTGGCGCACGCGGATCAGCGCAACGCCGCCTCCCGGCACGATGCCTTCTTCGACGGCCGCACGCGTGGCGTGCAGCGCGTCGTCCACGCGGTCCTTCTTTTCCTTCACCTCGATTTCGGTTGCGCCACCCACCTTGATCACCGCCACGCCGCCCGCGAGCTTCGCCACACGCTCCTGGAGCTTTTCGCGATCATAGTCAGAGGTCGCTTCCTCGATCTGCACGCGAATCTGCTTCACACGCGCTTCGATCGCGGCCGCTTCGCCCGCGCCATCGATGACAGTCGTGTTCTCCTTGCCTACCTCGATGCGCTTGGCCCGCCCCAGCTCCTGCAGCGTGGCCTTTTCGAGCGTGAGCCCCGTTTCCTCCGCAATCACCTGGCCACCCGTGAGAATGGCGATGTCCTCGAGCAGCGCCTTGCGGCGGTCGCCGAAACCCGGCGCCTTCACAGCGACGGTCTTGAGCACGCCGCGAATATTGTTGACGACGAGCGTGGCAAGCGCTTCACCCTCGATATCCTCGGCGATGAGCAAGAGCGGACGCCCCGCTTTCGCCACCTGCTCGAGGATCGGCAGCAGGTCGCGGATGTTCGAGATTTTCTTGTCGTACAGCAGAATGAACGGGCTTTCGAGTTCTGCGATCTGCTTGTCGGGATTGTTGATGAAGTACGGGGAAAGATAGCCGCGGTCGAATTGCAGGCCTTCCACGACATCGAGCTCGTCGGCGAGCGACTTGCCGTCTTCCACCGTGATCACGCCTTCCTTGCCGACGCGGTCGATCGCCTCGGCAATCCGCTGGCCGATCGATTCCTCGCCGTTGGCGGAGATCGTCGCGACCTGCGCGATCTCCTTGCTCGTGGTCGTGGGCTTGCTGATCTTCTTCAGTTCCTCGACGGCGGCGCCCACGGCCTTGTCGATGCCACGCTTCAGGTCGAGCGGATTGAGCCCGGCTGCCACATATTTCTGGCCCTCGCGCACGATGGCCTGGGCAAGCACGGTGGCGGTCGTGGTGCCATCGCCGGCCGCATCGCTGGTTTTCGAGGCAACTTCCTTCACGATCTGCGCGCCGATGTTCTGCAGCTTGTCGCCCAGTTCGATTTCCTTCGCCACCGACACGCCGTCCTTGGTCACCACGGGTGAGCCGAAGCTGCGCTCGAGCACAACGTTGCGTCCCTTCGGGCCGAGCGTGACCTTCACGGCGTCTGCAAGCAGGTTCACGCCTTCGATGAGTTTGCTGCGGGCGATATCGCCGAATACGATGTCTTTGGTTGCCATGGTGACGTTCTCTCAGGTTCCCGGTTATTGATTGACGACTGCGACGATGTCTTCTTCGCGCAGTACGAGCAGTTCGTTACCATCGACTTTCACGGTTTGCCCGGCGTACTTGCCGAACAGCACGCGCTCGCCCACGTTCAGGTCCAACGCAATACGGCGGCCGTCGTGGTCGCGTCGGCCCGGACCCACGGCCAGCACTTCGCCCTGATCGGGCTTTTCCGCGGCGCTATCGGGAATGACGATGCCCGACGCGGTACGGGTTTCCTGGTCGAGTCGTTTGACGATCACGCGATCGTGCAGGGGGCGCAGGCTCATGGGTGGCTTTCTCCGGAGTGTTCTCGGTTGCTCGGTGAGATTGGCACTCGCCACATGCGAGTGCTGATGGAAAGCCCAGTATAGAAAGCCCGCGCGGAGCACTCCAATAAGGAATTGGCAGATGGATATCTCAGGAACGCGGCTATGAATATGGCGGCGGCGCTGTTGGGACGCACTCACGCGTCCCGTTCATGTCAGCCCGGACGCGCGCCCACGATGCTGTGGAGGAAGGTCGCGAGTTGCGAGCGGAATGATCCGTCACGCGCACCTGAAACTTCTCTTTCGGCACAGGCCAGCACGATGGCGATGACGATCACGGCGACAATCGTGCCGCGCGAGGGCGGCGTGCCTTCGCCGTCGCCGCTGCCCCACGGTGTCTCTCTCGTGCGGTTGCGTCGAATCAATGAGTGGACTTTCATGGATGCTCCCGAATGCCGATGTTTCTACACGGCACGAACAGTCATACGAGGTAGTAGAGGGCACTGTTGCGGGCGGCATCCACGCGGTCCGAACAGTGTGTACAGGTGTTGCGATCGCCGAGGTGGGCATAGGCGTACCGCACGGCCCGCACGGTCGCCGACCAGTTTTCGTCCTCCTCGGGGAAAAAGCGCTCAGCGGGATACCAGGTGGTGAACCGCAGTCGCTGGCAAACCTCCTGGAAGTCCGGGCGTACGCCGGCCAGCAGCACCACGAGACCCTTGCGTTGCGCGTCGCGCAGGAAATGCTCGAGCCGTTCAATGCACACGACGTCGGGGTTCCTCACGCGCTTGAAGCGCAGGACGAGATAGCGGATGCCCCGCTCGCTCGTGTGCGCCTCGAGCGCGTCGAGATACCGGTCCAGCTCGGGCGCCGCGCCAAAGAAGAACTCGCCCTCGAAATCCCACAGCGCGACTGCACTGCATGGCGGGTCCTCGGGTAACCGCTCCCGCACGACGCCTTCCTCGGTGACCACCAGTTCCCTCGCCTTCAGTCGGGCGGCACGCGGCACGAACAGCAGGATCGACAGGGCCACGCCAATCAGGATCGAGAACTCGACGCCCACCAGCAATGCCGCGGCCGTCGTGGCGACGACGAGGCCCGCATCGTAGCGCGACGCCCGCAGCGTATAACGCAGCCGCTCGACGTCGATCAGGCGCAGCGCGGTCACGAGAAGCAGACCCGCCAGCGCGGGCTTCGGGATGTAGCGCGTCAGCGGCGCCAGCACCAGAACGGCGAGCGCCACGACGACCGCGCTGACGACACCGGACACGCGTGTCTGCGCGCCTGCCTGAAAGTTGATCGCGGAGCGTGACAGCGAACCGGAGCCCGGCAGGCAGCGAAAGAATCCGCCAACCAGATTCGCCGCCCCCTCGGCGAGACACTGGCGGTTGTAGTCGAGCGACTGATGCGTGTGGTGCGCAATCGACTTGGCAATGGAGAGCGCCTCGAGCAGGCCGAGAAACGCGATCGCCACCGCGCTCGACGAAAGCTGACCGATCCAGCTCCAGCGGATCACCGGGATGTGCGGCGTGGGCAGACCCGCGCGAAGCGTCCCGATTACCGCGATCGCCGTATGGCCGCCCTCGCCCCGCTCCGACCATCCCAACGCCCACGCCGCCGCCGAGACCACGAGCAGCGTCACGAACATGTCGATCTGCGGCAAGCGGTAGCGTCGCACGGCGCGACGCAGCAGCAGCGCGAGCACGATCGCACTCGCGCTGACGGCAAGTGCCTTGAGGTTGACGTGATCGCCGTGGAAGAGCGTCAGCCACAATCGGTAGAGCACGTGCTGGTGGCCGTCGCCTTTCTCCCTCACGCCGAGCGCGTTGCCGATCTGGCCGATCGCCAGCAACACGGCCGCGCCGGCCATGAACCCGATGATGACCGACTCGGAGATGTAGCGCGTGAGATCGCCCAGCCTGAAAACCGCAATGCCGATCTGAACGATGCCGACCATCACGCCCAGCAGGAACATCGCTTCATAGAGACTGGTTGTGTCGTTCGGATCGAGAAACGCCAACGCGCTGAACACGACGAGAGAGATGGCACTAGTCGGCCCGTTGACGAGATGCGAAGACGAACCCAGCAGCGACGCGACCAGCGTCACCACGATTGCCGAATACAGGCCAAAGCGCGGATCGACACCGGCGATCAGCGCATAGGCCATCCCCTGCGGCAGGGAAATGGCGGCCACCGTCAGTCCCGCCAGCAAGTCTCGCCGGCCCGAGTTCCAGTCGTAGCGCAGGGTTGAGGCGCGCGTCGTCGTCATCGTCAGCCCCTGCCCGAGTCCGGTCCCGACGCGACGGAGCGTCCGGGCAGCGTGGCCAGGATGCCGTTTTCGTCGAAGAACCGGTGATCCGCATCGTCCCAGTCGCGGGCAATCGCCGTCACGGGGAAAAGGTTCAGGGGCGGCAGACGCCCGGCGAATTCGCGCGCGATGGCCGCGTTGAAGGGCCGGTACCCCGCCTCGGCGATGATGCGCTGGGCCGCGTCGCTGAAAAGGAACGTCAGGTAGGCGCGCGCATAACGTTCGGTGTGGTGGCGGGCAACGTTCGCATCGACCCACGCCACAACGGGCTCGGCCAGAATGCTGACGGGCGGGTAGACGAGCTCCAGGTCGCCCGGCGCGTCGGCCACCTCGCGCAACGCCTCGTTTTCCCACGCGAGCTGGACGTCGCCGACTTTCTCGACCGTGAACGTATTGGCCGCCCCGCGGGCGCCGGCATCGAGCCTCGTCACATGGGCGTACAGCGAGCGCAGATAGTCGCGCGCCGACGCTTCGGTCCCGCCGCGCGTGGTGACGGCGCCCCACGCCGCAAGCACGCTCAGCCTGCCGTTACCCGAAGTGCGCGGATCGGGCGTGACGACCTCGACACCGGAAGCCACGAGGTCCGGCCAGTCGTGGATGTGCTTCGGATTGCCCTTGCGCACGACGAACACGATAGTCGAGTAATAAGGTTGCGAATGATTGGGCAGCCGGGCGGCCCAGCCGTCGGCGACGAGTCCGTTGCGCCGCAATGCGTCGACATCGGGGTAGAGGCCGAGCGTGACGACATCGGCCTGCTGCTCGCCCGAGACGACAGAGCGCGCCTGCCGTGACGACCCGCCGTGCGACTGTTCGATCGCCAGCCGGATGCCGGTTTGCTGCTGGTAGAGGCTGATGAAGCGGGTATTCAGGCTGCTGTACAGCTCGCGGGTGGGATCATAGGAAACGTTCAGGATCTGGTATGACGAATTGCCCTGAACGTTCCGGATACCGATCAGCGCAACCGCCAGGATCACACCCGCAATCGCGGCTAGATTGAGTAACGGCGGCCTCTTCACGGGTTCTCCCTCAATCGCGACCTGTTACCGGAAGGCTCGCCGGGAGGGCCCGTCAACAGCTCGAACGACAAACCCCCGTTAGCCCGACTCCGTTCTGGCGCATTGTCGTGCCGTGCACGAGGGGCTGAAAACCAATTTGTTCTCATATGCAAATGGCTAACGCGCAGGGCAACACCAGGCATCCCCGGGCGCCTTTGCCACGGCGACGCCTGCGTGCGGCCATCGCCGTTCCCATTGACCATGCCGCCCCCCCCCTTTCCCCGATAACCTTATGCGAAACCTTTGGTTCGCCGTGGTGAGGGTGGTCAATAGAATGAAGTTCGCCGATCCCATCGCACACCGTGTGCCGGACTCCGGTCCCGCGCTGCGTCCCAAGGAGGAACTGCCCGATGTCCCTGTCGCTCGATCACATCGTCATTCGCGTCCAGCATCTCGAACCGGCCATTGCCGATTTCAGCGAGCTTGGCTTCACGGTCCAGCGCGGCGGCACGCATGCCGATGGCGCGACGCATAACGCGCTCATCGGTTTCGAAGACGGCAGTTACCTCGAGCTGATTGCTTTCCTGCGCGACGCGCGCGAGCACAAGTGGTGGGACGCGGGGCACCGCGTCGGCGACGGCTATGTCGATTTCGCCTTGCTGCCCGGTTCGGTCGGCAAGGTCATCGAAACGGCGGCCTCTCGCGGCCTGCACTACGAAGGCCCGATTCCGGGCGGCCGCACGCGGCCGGACGGCACCCGCATCGAATGGCAGCTCGGCCGTCCTGCATCGAAAGATCTTCCTTTCCTGTGTGGCGACCTCACGCCGCGATTCCTCCGCGTCGCCGAAGGTAACGTGCGAAAACATGCGAACGGCGCGCAAGGTGTCGCGAGCATCGCCGTCGCCGTGAACGATATCGACGCTAGCCTGCGCCGCTATCGCTCGCTCCTCGGCGACTCGTTCGATCCGCACGTCGCAACGGTGCCGGGCGAAGGCGTGCGCCTCGCCACGCTCCCGGTCGGATCGACCACGTTCGCGCTTTTCGCGCCGCGCGCGGGCACGAACGCCGCTACCACGGCGAACGAACAAGGCGATAGCGCGTTGCTGGAAGCACGGCTACGCACGCAGCTCGCGCGTCGCGGCGAAGGCGTATTCGGCGTCACGATCCGCACCGCTCACGCCGCCAACGCCCGCGCGCTGCCCGACGCGCTTACGCATCAGGCGACCCTCGAACTCGTGCGGTCGTGAGCGGCAAACTGGCCTGCCTTAGCGTTCCCTTGGGAGCCACGGGAACAACGTTAGCGTGAAAGATTCGCTCGCGAAGCGGCCCAACGTGGCACGTTCCACCTGGCGCGGCCGGAGTTCGTCAAGGCCAACCCGGAAGTCATCCGCGCGCTGTTTGGCGAACTCAAGAAGACGAATACGTGGACGCAAGATCATCCACAGGAAACAGCCGACCTGCTCGCTCCGCAGCTTGGCGTGCGTCCCGCCGTGCTCAAGCTCTCGACCGGGCGCCGCAACTACACGACCGTCGCCGTCACACCGGACATCGTGAAGGAGTAGCAAGACATCGTCGACACCTTCCATGGACTCGGGCTCGTCAAGGAACGCGTCGATGTGGCTCGTTTCGTCTATCCCGAGGTGTTTGTCTGAGGCGGCACCCTCCTGACGTCGCGCCGGGCAGTCTGCGTGTGAGCTTCACGATGCAGTTTGCGCGGCGAGCGCGCCGCCGAGATACGCATCGCGAATCCGCTGGTTGCCCAGCAACTCCGCCGACGTGCCCTCGAGCACCACGCGTCCCGTCTGCAAGACGTAGCCGCGGTGCGCAATCTGCAACGCGAGGCTTGCGTTCTGTTCGACCATGAAGAACGTCACGCCTTGCGCGTTGATGGCGCGAATCATCTCCAGCACCTTGTCGACATAGAGCGGCGAGAGGCCCATCGTCGGCTCGTCCATGCAGACGAGCGCGGGCCGGCTCATCAGCGCACGCGCCATTGCAAGCATCTGCTGCTCGCCGCCTGAAAGCGTCCCTGCCCGTTGATTGAGCCGCTCCTTCACGCGCGGGAACATTTCGAGCATGCGTTCGTAGTCGGCGGCAACGCCGTCGCGGTCCTTGCGCGTGAAGGCACCCATCAGCAGATTTTCACGCACCTTCATGTCGCCGAAGAGGCGCCGCGCCTCCGGCACCGACGCGATCCCGAGCCGCACGATCTGCGCGGTCGACAGCCCGTTCAACGGCTTGCCGTCGAAGCTCACCGTGCCCGCGCGCGGCTTGTGCAAGCCAAGGATCACCTTCATCGCCGTCGACTTGCCGCTCGCGTTGCCGCCCAGCAGACAGACGATCTCGCCGCGCGGCACCTCGACGCTCACACCGAAATGCACCTGGCTCTGGCCATAAAACGTGTCGATCTGTTCCAGCTTCAGCAAGAGTTCGGTCATGGCGCGACCCGTTCGGGGCGAGGAATCGGAAAACAGGGTGACACTCATGCGGCCGCCGCTTCGTTGTGGCCTCTGTGGCCCGTGTGGTCCGTGTCGCTGCCGACATGGCGATGCCCGAGATACGCCTCGATCACCGCTGGATCGTCGCGCACCGCAGCCGGCAGGCCCTCGGCGATCACGCGCCCGTCGTCGAGCACGATCACGCGGTCGGACAGCGTCATCACGAGTTCGAGCTTGTGCTCGATCAGCAGAATGGTCAGACCTTCGGCCTTCAATTCGCGCAGCAGTTCGAGCATTTCCGCGGTCTCCGACTCGTTCATGCCCGCGGTGGGTTCGTCGAGCAGCAGGATGCGCGGACGCAGCATCAGCGCGCGGGCAATCTCCACGCGCCGCCGGTTCGCGTAGGAGAGGCTATGCGCCGGCGCGTCCAGCCGCGGCAAGAGGCGTGTGCCGAAGCGGGCCACGAGCGTCTTCGCCTCGGCTCGCAACGCTTCGTCCTCGCGGCGCACATTGCGCGGCG
The DNA here is from genome assembly GCF_000685075.1 of Paraburkholderia oxyphila NBRC 105797. Lineage (GTDB taxonomy): Bacteria > Pseudomonadota > Gammaproteobacteria > Burkholderiales > Burkholderiaceae > Paraburkholderia > Paraburkholderia oxyphila. The sequence goes on along the minus strand of NZ_BAYD01000013.1, from coordinate 57,806 downwards.
CGAACAGTGCGCGCAGCACCTCGGCGCACGCACCCACCACTGGCCAGCCTGGCCGCGCCAGCGCGAGTCGCGAATGCGCGCCGATCAGCACGTTCTCGAGCACGCTCAGATTGCCGAATACGCGGCCATGCTGGAACGTGCGGGCGACGCCGCGCGCGGCCAGTTGCTCCGGTGCGTAGCCGGTGACGTCCTCGCCGTCGAAACGGACCACCCCCTCATCGGGCATGTCGGCGCCCGCCAGCAGGTTGAACAGCGTGGACTTGCCCGCGCCGTTCGGCCCGATCACGCTCACGCATTCGCCGCGCGTAATCGAGAAGCTGACGCCGCCGACGGCCGTCAGCCCGTCGAAGCGGCGCGTCACGCCGCGCACGTCGAACAGGACGTCGCGCGGTGCAGCGTTGATGTTGTTCGCTTCACTCATCGTCACTTCCCTCAGACCGACCCGAACAGGCCCTGAGGCCGGAACCGCACGAGCAGCAGCAAGACGACGCCGTAGATGAGCATCCGGTACTCAGCCGCGAAGCGGAACAGCTCGGGCAGGCTGATGAGCGCTGTCGCGCCCACGATCGCGCCCACCACATTGCCGAGCCCGCCGAGGATCACCATGGTCAGCGCGAGGATCGACACCTGCGAGTCGAACGTCTGATAATTCACGTAGCTATACAGGTGTGCCGCGATCGCCCCGCCGATGCCGGCCGCGAAGCCGCCGCACGCGAAGGCCATGGCCTTGTAGCGGTTGGGCCGCACACCATAGGCGCGCGCGGCCACGTCGTCCTCGCGGATCGCACGCCACGTGCGTCCCAGATGCGAGCGCAGCAGGCGCACCTGCAGCAGCGCAAGCACGGCCACTACGGCCAGCGTGAACCAGTAGACCACGCGTGCATCGGTAAGCGTCCAGCCAAATAGCGCGAGCGGAGGAATGCCGGTGACGCCGATCGGTCCGCGTGTGAGACTGTCCCAGTTGAGTATCACGAGCCCCACGATTTCACCGATGCCGAGCGTCGCGATCGAAACGTAATGGCCACGCAGCCGGAACGACGGATACACGAGCAGCGTGCCGATGGCGGCGGTCAGCACGCCGGCGAGCGGAATCGTCACAGCCGGCGACCAGCCGAAATCGACCGAGAGCAACGCCGATGCGTAAGCACCGATCAGCAGCAATGCAGCGTGCCCCAACGAGATCTGCCCCACGGTGCCCGCAACAAGCGTGAGGCTCAGCGCGAGGAGCGCGAAGATCCAGCCGTTCGTGAGTGTTTGCAACAGATACGGCGAAGGCGCGACGAGCGGCAGTGCAAACGCGACCGCGAATATGGCGGCCGCGGCCCACGGCGGCACGTTCAACGCGCGCCGGTTCGGGAGAAACGTGCCCGTCAACGGTTCAGGCGGCAGACGGCGGTTCGCGCTGAAGAGGCCGTTGGGGCGCCACACGAGGAATGCGAGTAGCAGCACGAACGCGAACAGGTCACGATAGCTCGTGCCGAACCACGCCACGCCATAGCTCTCAACGAGCCCGAGCAGCAGGCTCCCCGCAATCGCGCCCGGCACGTTGCCGAGGCCGCCGATCAGCAGGGCCACGACGCCCTTGAGCGTGGCCTGGAAACCCATCGCCGGATCGATGCTGTTGTAGTACATGCCGACGAGCAGACCGCTCAGGCCGCCGAGCCCGCACGCGATCGCGAAGACGGCGCGGTTCACGGCGTCCACGTCAACGCCCATCTGCTTCGCCGCGTCGCGATCCTGCGCGGTCGCGCGCACCGCCCAGCCGAGCCGCGTATAGCGCAGGAACGCATAGAGCACGGCTGCCGCACCGATGCCGATGGCGGCGATCAGCACGTCGAGCGAGCCGATCGTCGCGCCACCGATGGTGAACGTCCAGTAGGGGAGCGACGCCGGCACCGGCCGCGGGTCCGGCCCAAAAATCAACTGCGCCAGTTGATCGAGCACGAAGCTGATGCCGATGGTCGCGAGCAGCGGGGCGATGCGCGCGGCGCCCTGCAACGGCCGCAGACCGATGCGCTCGATCACGATGCCGAGCAGCGCGCAGCCCGCAATCGTCGCGGCGACCGCAACCGGCAGCGGCAGGCCGAGCCGCGCGAGGCAGAGCCAGCCGATGAATGCGCCGATCATGTACACGGAACCGTGCGCGAAGTTGATCAGATGCGACACCCCGAAGATCAGGGCGAGCCCGACCGCGAGCAGCATATAGATGTTGCCGACGATCAGTCCGTTGATGGTGTAGTCGAGCCACGCGCTCATGACGACTCCGTCCGTTCGCCGGGGCCGGTCATTGCGGGTGCAGCGCGCTCGCGCCCGCCATCGTACGCAATACCCGCGCGCCGCCTTTATTCTTGTCCAATACGCTTGCCATGCTGTTTTCCGATGCAATTGAATGGGATGGAGTGCGACGATCTAACCATGCTGAAAAGAAGCCGACCAACCAAGAATCGAGCCATTGCTTATTTGCGCTTTGCTGGAATGCTTATTCCTGTATGTGCTTTTCGCGCAGGGCGATCGTTCGTTATGCAATCGTTGGGCGCGTAGCTGAAGCGCGGCACGCATATGGATATGCGAATCGTTTGTTTGTACGAATGGCGCCGGCATCGGACACTTTACGTTCTATCGCCAATCGGCCACGGAGACCTACTATCATGTCCGCTCGACACGCGCCCGGCTCGCGCCGCCCTTTCCTGGGGCGGCTCGCCGCTCTGTTCGCCTTCGGCCTGACCACGGCGCTCTGCGCGCCTGTTGCATCGGCGACCGGCGCCGCGACAGGCGAGCCGGTTTACTTCGGCGTCAGCGGCCCGCTGACCGGTCCGAATGCCCAATATGGCGCGCAGTGGAAAGCAGGCTTCGACCTCGCACTCGACCAGATCAACGCGGAAGGCGGCATCAACGGCCGTCCGCTGCAGTACGTGTTCGAAGATAGCCAGAGCGATCCGCGCCAGGCCGTCGCCATCGCGCAGAAGTTCGTCTCCGACCCGCGCATCCTGATCGAACTCGGCGATTTTTCGAGCCCCGCCTCCATGGCTGCCTCGCCGATCTACCAGCGCGCAGGTCTCGTGCAGCTCGGCTTCACGAACTCGCATCCGGACTTCACGAAGGGTGGCGATTTCATCTGGAGTCCTTCGATCAGCCAGGCGGACGCCCAGCCGCTGATCGCGGACCTCGCGGTCAAGCAGGGCTACAAGCATCTCGCCGTGCTTTATCAGAACACTGACTGGGGCCGCGCGAGCAAGGACGTGCTGGTGAAGGCCGCGAACGCACGCGGCGCGCAGATCGTGGCCGCCGAAGGCTATCAGCCCACCGACAAGGACTTTCGTGCCACGCTCGTTCGCGTGCGCGACACCCACCCGGATGCACTCGTGCTGATCTCGTACTACGCGGATGGTGCGCAGATCGTGCGTCAGGCGCGCGAAAGTGGAATCAGCCTGCCAATCGTCGCGGCCAGCTCGGTGTATTCACCGAAGTTTCTCGAACTGGGCGGCAATTCGGTGAACGGCGTGACGACCAACACGAGCTTTTTCCCTGGCGAGCCGCGCCCGGAAGTGCAGCGCTTCGTGCAGGGCTTCGAGGCGAAATACCATCGCGAGCCCGACGCGTTCAACGCGTTCGCCTACGACGCAACGATCATCGCCGCCTATGCGCTGCGAACCGGCGGCCTCGAGCGCCGCGGCGTACGCGACGCGCTGCCGAAACTGCGCGACGTGCCGAGTGTGGTGTACGGAAAAGCGACGTTCGATCCGCAGACGCGCCGGATCGTCGGCGTCAAGAGCATCGACCTCGTGGTGCGCGACGGCCATTGGGCTCTGCTGGACAAGAGCGCGGCCGCCGTGGCGTCGAAGTGAACGCGCACTGTACATATTGGGGGTCTGGCTCCTGCGGGACGAGGGCGAGGCTGAAGAGGTGCGGTGGCAGAATGATTTTTTCGCGGTGTATCCGTTCGCGGCCGAACTTTATCGTCAGAGCAATATCCCGAAGCGCTTGATGCCAGATGAACCTCGTGGTGACCATCGCATTTGTTGCCGCTTGCACATGCGCTTGTTCAGGATCTGATTGACCGCAGACTCGGCCATCGCAGTCGAGATCGGTAGAGCCGCCTGCGGTTCACCCACAAATGAAAACGCTGTGAAAGGGGTACCATGAGGAAATCATCAACCGCTCATCCGCGCCTGGGCATGTAACGTCTCCCTGGCCAGGGGGCTTGCCATGATCCTCTATCACACCGACCCCGATTCTCCGGTTATCGAAATTTCCGTCGAAGGCAAAATCACCGACCACGAGCTGCGCGAAGCCATTGCACGCATGCGGGGTGATCTTGAACTGAACGGCAAGACCCGCGTGCTCGAGCGGATCGAACATTTCACCGGCATCGAGCCGAAGGCGCTGTGGACCGACCTCACGCTCGGCGTTTCCGTGGCGCGGAAGGTCACGCGCGCCGCCGTCGTGGCCGACGCGGGCTGGATTCGCGCCTCGATGCATCTGGCGCGGTTCTTCATAAAGGCCGAAATCAAGGCATTCCACCTCAACGAGCTGGAGCAGGCGCGCGTCTGGATCAACGACTGAGCGCCACCGGTCATGCCCTTTGCTAGCCGCGGGGGGCGTTACAGAACACACCGAACCTGTCCATGATCACCCTCACCTCTTCCAAACTCGCGCTGTTACAGCAAAGGCTTCGCGAGCGCCATCGCGAGTTGCTGGCGGCGCTACACGGCGAATACGGAGATCTCGCCGGAGCCCGACCGCCCGAAGCGCTGGGCCCCGAGTCGCATCCCGACGAGACCGCATCGCGCAAGGCGGGCGACGCGTTGCGCGCTGCGCTCGCGCGGCACGACTTCGACGAACTGCAGCAGATCGACGCCGCGCTGGCACGCATCGCCGCCGGCCTCTACGGCGCATGCGTCGACTGCGGAGACCCGATCGGCTATGAGCGGCTTGCCGCCGCGCCCTATACGGCCCGCTGCGTTGCATGCCAGACCGCGTTTGAACAACACCGCCACAGCCGCCAATAAGATGCCCGACAGATGCAAAACGGTTTCCTGGCGCGATAGACGGACAATGAAGTGTTGACAGATCAACCAGAGCGCTGCGCTCCCGCTCAAAGGCGAAACTACACCGGCAGAAGCAGGCGAATCGTCGTCGGATTGCTCACGCGAATTCAGGGAAAAAGGATCGCGGCGTAGTTGCGCGCGCTGCTGTGCAGGACGTGAATGACGTCGATGCGCTGGGGAGGCTCACCAACGACACGGTAGAAAATCTGGTGACCGCCATAAACCCGGTGACGCACGCCACGGTCTTCGTAGCGCGGTACGATCGGGAATGCAAGGAAAATGTCCGCAAGCCGCGTGCACCTCTCGCGCAACTCGCGCACGAAACCCAGCGCACGACGGGGGTTGTCGCGGGCCATGTAATCGCCGATCGCCTCGAGGTCGGCTTCAGCGTCAGGAAGTATCTGGACAATCATGGCCTTGTGCTCGCCATCTCACGATACTTTGCTTCAAGCCTGTCGAACACATCTCCGGCGGGCTTGCCGCGTCCTGCGTCCGAATCAGCAATGCCGCGATCGATGACCGTATCCAGTGCATTGAGTTGCATTTCGCGATCCTGAATGAGCTTCATGCCTTCGCGCAGCACCTCGCTCTCCGAGCCGTAGCGCCCCGACTTAACCAACTTGGCGACGTAGTCCTCAAGCTGTTCCCCAAGATCCGCATTGATCATGGCCATACCCCGGAACGTTCAGGTGCCCATACACCCCCATAAAATATTATAGGTCGGTGCGGCGCAGTCGGTCTGCGCGCCGACGCGCCGGATTGTCCGCACGGGGCCGGACTCGAGCAACTGATAGCCCCCGGCATCGGCATCGGTGCAAAGCCGAAAGCGACGCGGCGGGCACGTGCCGATTGCGGCCCGCGCTTGACATTCCCGATTGGCATGACTTCACCCTCCTGCGAGCGTAAACCGCGCCGCAGTGCCCGCTTATATGCACTCTCATGCGCACACGCTCGCGTTTGCTCGACCCATGTCGGAAGTGAACGGGCGATGCATCGCAAGCGGCGGTACGACGTATTTGTCCTGGCTCAAATCCTGTAATTGGGGGATAGTGTCGGGGAATCACGCTGCGGAAAGCGTACCTTTCACGATGTCAGGAAACAGTTCATGCTGGAGATGCTCATGCCCAATCCCGCATCATCGACGCCGACGCCTGGCAGCGCACCCACGACGCGAGCTCTCGCGGGCGCCTGGACGGCGCTCGCGCATGTCAACGCGCAAGCGTACGCCGACTGGCTCGCGCTTTGTCAGGAAACCACCGCGCGCTGCGCGCTCACGCGCAGTGTCCCTGAATGCTTGACCATCGGCAGCTTGATGCTGCCATCCTGCCTCTCGTATGCGATGCATTACTGCAGAAGCCTGTCGGAGGTGGTCCAAGCAGGATTACCCGCCTACCTGTCCCTTGCTGGTGCGCAGGGCGGTGTCGCGATTCCGGACGGCAAGGCGCCTCTCTATACAACCGGCGCAACTGCGCGTTAGCAACGACCCGCAACTCAGAGGGTTAGACCATCCGGCGATGGCACGGCGGAGATGCCTGCCCTGACTTGAACTTTCTCTTCAACGCGGTTGCTCGCAGCCTGTTCGCCAAGGCTACGCAGGCAGACGCAACGGCTCGCGTAAGAGAGCGGCCAGACTGGAGCCGGCGCCGACACACAGTATCAATCTGCCCGTCATCTTGAAGATCCTTGATCCGCGTTGCCCTCCGAAAGCAGACCATACTGCCATTCGCGCGTTCAATCCGATTGCTGCCCTCATGCGGCAATCGGCCGACGGGACACTAGCGAGGCGTCATGTGCTTTCCAGCCCGCCGTCTCCCCCGGATGCGGCGGGCACTTTCATCGTTGATTCAATATCGACGATGCGAATCGGTTTTCCCTGAGCATCAATCAGCCCAGGCTTCCCCTCTCGACGGAGGTCGCTGACGCCGCGCACGCGCGCCTGGACCATCGGGTGCGGATCCCGGAGTGATCGCTGGATCAGGCAGATGAGCGCCACGCATAGGCATGCGCCACCATTCGACAGGAAGCGCTCGCCACTGCGACAGTGCAGTAACGGTGAGCGCGCAACGTTGCCTTACTTGCGTCTATGCATTCCAAGGATGAAGTCGCAACCTCAGGCTGCGCAATCTCGCCCTTCGTCACAACGTGTTCACCGCATCCTTTGAAAACCCTGGATTGTCGGCGACGGCTCACCTGTGCTACAAAAGATAGCCGCACGTCTGGCGCGGGCCAGTGGCATCATCTACAACCAGTCTTCCGAGGAACATCCAGAACATGGCAACAGGTACTGTCAAGTGGTTTAACGACTCCAAGGGTTTCGGGTTCATCACGCCGGACGACGGCGGCGAAGACCTGTTCGCGCACTTCTCCGAGGTTCAGGGATCTGGCTTCAAAACCCTTCAGGAAGGCCAGAAGGTGAGTTTTGAAGTCAAGCAGGGCCCCAAGGGGAAACAGGCAGCGAACATCACGCCGTTGTAAGTTTCCCGGGCAAGGCACGCGTCCTGCGGAGCAGCGATCAGGTCGACGCAGCATCGCTGCCGGTCGGGCGTCGACAGGGGGCCTGCCCCGCTTTTGCTCAGCGCTCGACAAACGGCCTCAACCTGTCAGCGCGAATGGGCTCCCTCAGCGTACGCATCGCCTTGATCTCGATCTGGCGGATTCGCTCACGGGTCACGCCAAACTGCTCGCCGACCTCTCCAAGCGTGTGTTCCGAGGTCGTATCGAGCCCGAACCGCAACCGCAGGACCTTGGCCTCCCGTGGCGACAACCCGTCGAGCGCCTCATCGATTGCGGCACGCATATTCGCGTGAATGGCGGCCTCAGCCGGTGAACTCGCTGAGACATCCTCGATCAGGTCGCCGAGCGTCGCGTCGGCATCGTCGCCCACAGGGGTCTCGAGCGACACCGGTTGCTTCGCAATTCTGAGCATACCGCGCACCTTTTCCTCGGGTATCTCCATACGCTCGGCGAGGACAGCGGGGTGTGCCTCCTGTCCCGTCTGCTGCAGGATTTCGCGCGAAATCCGGTTCAGCTTGTTGATCGCCTCGATCATGTGCACCGGCACACGAATGGTTCGGGCCTGATCGGCAAGCGCACGCGTGACAGCCTGCCGGACCCACCAGGTGGCGTACGTCGAAAACTTCCAGCCGCGCCGGTATTCGAACTTGTCCACCGCCTTCATGAGGCCGATATTGCCTTCCTGGATCAGATCCAGGAACGGCATGCCGCGGTTCACGTATTTCTTGGCAATTGAGATAACAAGACGAAGATTCGCTTCGATCAGCTCCCGCTTGGCCTGCCGCATTTTCGACTCCGCAGCACTCATCCTGCGGTTGATCTCCCTGAACTGCTGCAGCGGCAGCGAGACCCTGGCCTCAATGTTGGCGAGTTTCTGCTGTCCGGCCTGAATGGCCGGCAGGTGTCGCTCGAGCGCCGCGCCAATCTGCGGCGAAGTCGCCACCACGCGGCTGGTCCAATCAAGGTCAGTCTCGTGGCCCGGGAACGACTCGATAAACGACTCGCGTGGCATGCCGCAACGGTCGACGGCGATCTCCAGGATGCTGCGCTCGATCGCACGAACCTCCGTGATCTGTTCGTGCACACTGGCACACAGGCGATCAATGGTTCTGGCCGTAAACCGGATCCGCGCCAGTTCACGCTGGATCTCCGGGCGCACTCGCGCAACGGCCGCGGAACGTGCCTTGCCTGTAGCACGCATATCCGGCAACTGCCCGAACAGCGCACGCACTCGCGCGAAAACCGCAAGACTGTCGTTCGTGAGTTGCTCCAGACGGGCTGCGTTCGCTGCCTCCGGATCCCCTGCGTCCGGCTCACCATCGTCACCGTCCCTGTCATCGTCGCAGGCGGAGGCCTCCGCTTCATCTTCTTCGGAGTCCAGCGTTATTGCGCTTTCGTCCACCTCGTCACTGATGCCATCGACCAGTTCGTCGATACGCAGTTCGCCGGCAACGATGCGGTCCACCTCGGCAAGCATGGTGGCCACGACAGACGGGCATGCAGCGATCGCCTGAATCATGTCGTGCAGGCCATCCTCGATGCGTTTCGCGATCTCGATTTCGCCGGCGCGGGTCAGCAGTTCCCTGGCCCCCATTTCACGCATGTACATCCGGACCGGATCCGTCGTGCGTCCGAATTCGGAATCAACGGTCGACAGCGCAGCTTCCGCTTCCTCGTCCGCCTGATCGTCGGATGCCACGGCGGGCGCGACACCGGTTAACAGGATCGTCTCCGCGTCCGGCGCCTGCTCGTACACCGCCACCCCCATGTCGCTGAACGTACTGACGATCGTCTCCATCGCGGCCGTTTGCGTAACGTTGTCTGACAGGTGATCGTTGATGTCCACGTGCGTGAGATAGCCGCGCTCACGGCCAAGCGCGATCAGCGCGCGCATCTGGCGTTGACGCTCCTCGTCCTGTCGCGCCATCGTCTGGATGTCCAGCGCTGTTTCGACGGCTGGCGGCTTGCCCTTTGGCGTGCGGCGGCCACCCTTTGACGTAACCGCTATCACGCGGGACACTGAATCGTCGCGAACGGGATTTGCCACTACATTCTCCTCGACAGGTTGGCCGACGATCGTCGCGGGCACCCCGACAGATCAGTATTTGATCTGTCGGGGTGCGAACGGAATCGTGGATGACGCACGGGCGATCGAGGCTGGAATGCCTCCGGCGGAATCCGGTGTGCGCAGATTGGGGAATCCTAAATACTACCAGATAAATTTGTGCAATGCAACATGCAGCAGGTATGACCTGGTCAGACTGCGAGATAGCGGATAAAACGGGGGAGAGACGTAGCGCCACGAAGCAGGGCACCCTGCTCCAGTCCGTTCGGCAATCGCATCACAGTGTCACCAGATGCCCGCAATCTGCTCTGCGGACTAACCCGGGAGCGCCGGCCAGCGCTCTCGTCTCCGTCGCCCTATGGGCACTCGCGAAGACGGCGCCCGCACCTGGCAGCCGCCGTCGCCGCCGGCGGTCTCGCTGAAGCCATGCGCGGGCTGCGTACCGAACTTCCCGGGCAGCTTCTTCTGCGCATCGCTGGGGTTCGACTGCTCGTCAACGAAGCGCGCCGCGTCGCGAAGCCGGTCCTCCATCCGTTCGCCCGGGCCCGCCAGCGTCAGACGGCAGCCATCTTTTCCTGTGCCCAGGCGACCGCTGCACGGCCAGGCGCGACACCGGTGACGCGCACCCGGTCCGCGAGCTCAAGCACGCGCGGACCAATCAGCGCGACCTCATCGAGAACGGCCTGCGCATCGGTGGCACCGAGATACTCCCGGACGCAGCTGATGATGCCGCCGGCATTCACCAGAAAGTCCGGCGCGTAAAAGATGCCGCGCCGCTGCAGCGTGTCGCCGTTGTCGAGCGATAGCAGCTGATTGTTCGCCCCGCCAGCAATGACCTTGAAGTGGCACTGCGCGGCAACCGTCTCAGTAATCGAACCGCCAAGCGCGCACGGCGCGAATACGTCCGCGTGGACGCCGGCGATACGCCCGACATCGGCCACCTGTGCACCGAACAGCTCCCGGGCGCGGGTGGTTCGGCCCGCATCGATATCGGCCACAATGAGTTGTGCCCCCGCTTGATGCAAGCGCTCGCACAGATCCCAGCCAACCGAGCCGAGTCCCTGAACTGCCACCGACACACCATCGAGCGTGTCGCGTCCGAGCGCAACCTGCACGGCAGCCTTGAGGCCGACAAACACGCCATAAGCGGTACGCGGCGATGGATTGCCGCCATAGGCCTCATCCGCACGAGGAATGCCGCTCACCCACGATGTTTCAGACTGCACGGCGCGCATGTCGTCTGACGTGGTGCCGACGTCCTCGGCCGTAATGTAGATGCCGTTCAGCGAATGCACAAGGCGGCCGAATGCCTTGAAAAGTTCAGTCCGATCGAGCGACTCGGGGCAACGCAGGATGACGGCCTTGCCGCCGCCGAACGGCAGGCCAGCCAGTGCGTTTTTGAAGGCCATACCCTGCGAGAGGCGAAGAGCATCATGGTATGCCTCATAGTCCGACGCATATTGCCAGTAGCGACAACCGCCAAAAGCCGGGCCAAGCGCGGTGCTATACACCGCGATGACCGCCTGAAGGCCGGATGCTGCATCGCTGGCAACCACGATGCGTTCGTGAGCGGGTTCGCCATGAAGCCCAAAAAGCGTTCCGGCGGTATGGGTCGTCAGTCGGTCCATCAGTGTTCCTTCCTTGTGGGCAGGCAATATGATTGGGCGCCGTGAAGGGATGGCTTCGCAGCGCGGGGAACATTGCCGCCGGATCCCGGCGGCAATGTGAAAACGCGAGGCCAGGGGATTTACCGCGTTTGTGGCCAGCCCCGTGCCGAACAAAAGTTTATTCAGCCAAAATAAAAAATTTCTTCTTTTTAATAACGCTTTCGGCGTCCATGACTGAATAATCTACTGCCAAATCAAGCTATGGCGGGAGATTCTTTTTATGGACCGGCGACGCGAGCCCATGCCCAGAGGCGGTCTGCCTGTTTCCTCAATCGAATCCGAATCCCTTGTGGACGCAGATATGCGATTGACCAGCATGTCGAAATGGCATTGGGCCATCTTTCGAAGGGAAGGAATGCGGGAAGCGACGGGTCGACCGACTACCGTGGTGGGTCACGCGAACTTCGGCATATGGGTCAAATCGGCATCGACGTCAGAATCCCCTGGCGGAACTACAGTCCTGTGAGGCCTATGTGTTGTGTTCCTTCCGGATTGAACTTCGGCAACCCTATGCTCGGTCTGTACTGCTAACTCACCGGCCTTTCTCTTGACCTTAAGCATCAACACCCGTCGTCAACAAAGCGCGCAGTCACATCCGCAGGGTGCCCTTCGTTTCAGTCGAGGCGCGTGGTTTCGATGGCATCGGGTGCTCTCGTGCCGATTGCGCCGACCGCCTCAGCCGCGTATCCCGGTAATCCGCGAAGAACTCAAAAAAAGCCCCCCTCCATTCGGAGGAAGGGGCTTTCGTCGAACGTGTACGGCGTTGGATCGGCTGGCGCGCTAGATCTACAGCGCCAAGCGCAGTAAAAGCCGACTTACAGGCAAAGTGGGACGCTCCGACGTGCCGGTCTTCACGGTCGACGTCCACTCCGAGCCGTGTCGCCAGGTTCGAAACGCCAGGCACCGCGGCCCGCCCCCGAAACCATGCAAGACGGTTCGTCAACCCAATGGCTTACTGACCGAAGTAAATCGGTTTCATGCTGTCACCGGCCGCGGGCGCACCAGACGCTGACGACCCGCCGACCATGCCGCCATAACTACTCGCGCCGTTCTGCGCAGCCACGCGCGCTTCGGCAGCCTGGATATTGGCTGGATAGTTCGTGTTGTCGCCGTCACCTGGGCGGTAGCCAGCCTGTTCCAGCTGGACGAGCTCGGCGCGGACCTGCGCAGCAGTCAGGGCGGTGTCCGATTGTGCGAACGAGACAACCGGAGCTGCCATAATGGTAAGGATAACGACGGTTTTACCAAGGGATTTCATGATGAGCTACCTCTAACGATTGCCAATGGTGCGGCATGTCTTGTTGTCTGCACAAACAAGCCGCTTCACTTCGCTCATTTCCTCCTGTATCGAATGAGGTCCTGCTCAAAGCGGCCACCCTTGCCTCGTGCAAGACTGGGATGAACATATGCGCAGGTGGAGTACGCTCTCGCTATATTTTCCCGCGCCCCCTCTACCCTCCATCACTTGATGGAAATCGGCCAGAAATGCGGAACCCGGTTTATTCTTTATTTCTAACCTCATCACATTCAACCGGGTTTTACTTCCAGGCGTCCTATTCTTGTGGTCGCGGCGTCCCACGGTCGATCCCCGTCGCTCACAATTGATTCCCCGTTCGTTGTGTCCGCCTCGTTCTTGTATGCACTGCCCATCTTCCTGCATCGGAGCCATCTGAAGTGCAGGCTGCACCGTGGGTTCGTTGCCACCATTCATGGTGATCGAAATTGCGCAGAAGATCAGCCCGACGCCGCTCACGGAGGTAGTGCGCCGCCACGCCAACCACAGCGATCGCAAGCACGATCGTGCCTGCAGCCAAACCCAGCCCCGTTTGGTCCACGTCAGCCTCCCCAGTTACGCCGCTGTGCCTCTGCAGTCGATATTTCGCTGGAAACTCAGCCGTGGTAGTAGCCGTCGCCAACGGAGTTTTCCAGCACGCCGTCGACATACACGCCGACGGGGTCGCCATCAGCGGACGTGAGGAGCGAGCCGGCGTGCTGGCCGATGATTTTTATCCGACCGCCTTGAATGTTGGCCATTTCCTGGTGATCAAGCTCTGCAGATATCGGAATATCGCGGATGGTCAACGTATTCATGATGGGTCTCCTTGAACAGGGCGGTTGCAGGAGCAGTCAGGCGGCCAGCTGCTTGCAGCACACTATGCACATGTCATGCCATCCAGGCACAATCCGCGCAAAGCGCATCCCAACGTGCATCGCGACGATGCAAGTTTGGGCGTGACCATCACTTACCTGAACAGTGTTGGGAAATCGCCGACAGGGCTTTGTTTGCGTCCTCCTACACCTACTCCAAGGCTGCCAGCTTCGCTGACGATCTGCTGGTATTGATCGTTGCCCATGCGCGGCGGCGCAGGGCGGCAAGCTGCCGACTTCGCTTGCTGGCGCTCGATGTAAATCGCTGTCCGGGTTGACACCGCTTGCGACGCGATGAACATCGTTTCGATGCTTTGGACGTTGTGAAACATAGAAAATGGCCCGTTGTTTTGATCTGCCCCGCAAAAGCTGGACTTCGATTCAACCTTTGGGGTGTTTCTCATGGCGAATTACGACGAGCAGTTTCGGTTTCAGGTAGTTCTGGAGTATCTGGAGGACAACGCGAGCTGCGTTATGCTGATTGCATGAACCGTTGCCACCCCGGTTTTCTGCGATCGGCGATCGAAATATTTGTAGACCACCAAGACAAAAAGCGAATGAGATTCTCCTTGCTTTTCCTCCGAACGCGAACGGCACAAGCGAAAAGGAAATTCAACTTTGCATTCTCAATAGGTCTCCATTTTGCAAACGCGCAGAATCGAACCGTCCAGAACGCTGATCAGACGCGTCACTCTTGAGTGGGAATACCTCCAGGCAAAGTTGGCAGCTCATTTGCCCTACCCCCTACCTTTCACGCTCTCGAATTTCTTGTAGTGCGCGAATTTCGCACTATATTTCGAACACCGTTCGCGCAAGACGAGTTCCGATTCTTCCAAAGGAACGCCCGAAATCGTCTATGTGTTTTTTGGGCAGACGCGATTGGCAGCCAGGGAGCGTCACGATGGCCAACTATCAATGGACGGGAAGTTCGGGCACGGGTGTCTTTGCCGTGGCAGCCAATTGGAACCTCGGAAGCACGGTGGCAAGCGTGCCGCCGGGGCCGAATGATTTCGCCACCATCGCGAGTGCCGCCGAGGCGATCACCGGCGGCGGGACCGTCGAGACTCTATTTTTTCAAGGCACGGATCGCGTTGCGGGGCAGTTGACTGCGACCTACGGAAGCCCTGTCAACGGGGAGGTGACATTGCTTCCTGGAGCCGTCCTGACCGCACCGATGCTGCACATCGGGGTTCAGCTCCCCCAGGGCGCGCAAGCACCGTTCGTCGGTACGCTCACAGTCGGCAAAGACAGCCGTGTCGTGATAGCCGGAACGCACACCATCGACAACTACGGAATCATGCTGGCTGCCGTTGCGCCAACGGGCAAGGCCCCCGGGTCGAATGCGACGCTCGTGGTGGACGGCGAAAATGCCGTCGTCGACGGCGGCAATCTGCCGATGTCCGTGGGGCAGGTAGACAAAGGGCAACTGATTGTGCGGAATTCAGGCACTGTCAGCGTCGGCAACGACGATCCGCTCATTTATCCGTGGCCGCTCGTGATCGGCAACCACCCGGGTGCCAATGGCGAGGTTCAGGTGTCAACCAATGGCTTGTTGCAGGCGCGCGGACAGGTCATTGTCGGCCGCGAAGCCAACGGGACATTGGAGGTTAGCGAAGGCGGGACCGTCGTCGCGAAGGATCTCGCGATCGGTTGGGCACCGGCCACGGGTACGCAGCCGGCAGGCGTGGGAACGGTGACGGTCACAGGCGGGAACGCGCGCCTCGTCGTCGAGAATCAGCTCGAGGTCCAGCACATGGGAACGGGCTCGCTCACGGTCGAGAACAACGGCTTCGTGTCCGCGGGCATTTCGATTCTCGTGAATGGAACGCTCACCCTGAGCGGCGGGCAGATCGAAACGAATGCCCTTGCCGTCAACCCACCAGCGACGCTGAGCGGTAGCGGCACGGTGACGGCGGCCGCGGGCTTCTACATCGCCGGAACGGTAACGGCCGCCAACGCTTTGAACCTCATCGGCGATATCGATAACGCCAGCACGATCACGGTCGCTGAGAATGGCCATTTGCGATGCCTCGGCACGATCGTCGACACCGGCAAGATCGCATTACAGCTCAATGGCATCGCCTCGGTCGAGGCCGTGCCGTCGAGCCAGACCATCGAGTTCCTGGGCAACGGTGCGCGGCTCGTGCTGCTGAACCCCGGTGCGTTTCTGGGCAATATTTCCGGCTTTGCTGCGTCCCACAAGATAGAACTCGATACCATAGCGAATAAACTCGTCTATACGGCGCCGCCACTGCTCACCGTCGAGGACGCACACGGCAACGTCGTGGCGCAGTTGACGTTCGATACCACCTACCCCGGCGGCTTCAAGTTCGATGCGGGTGCGCCTCCGGGCCGCTCGATCATCGAGCTCAAGTGAGCTCAGCGGTCCCCAGCACGTAGAGATGTTGAGAGAGGACTCAGTCAGGCCTGCAACTGCCCCGGCGTGCCGTCCAGGATGCGAAGCCTGTCGGTCATATCGGGGAAATTCTGGCCTGCCGCGCGAAGCTCGCTCACGCGCCGATGTGCAACTGCCCTGCAGTGAGCAAGCGTCTCATGCAAGCGTGGCTCTGCCTGCAGGCCGGTCACCGCCTTCTCCAACTCATCTGGAGATTCGCTCAGCAGAGCGGAAACAATTGCCTCCGGCGGTATCGACGAGGCGCGACTCAACAGTTGAGCGATCCAGTCGTACAGATCTGCACGTCGTTCGGGCTTTCGCGATTCGTCCTGGTCGAGCGCGGCGAGACTGTGGCGGTTCGTCTGAATCTCAGCATATCCTGAAGAGCCCGGTTGTCCGCAAGACGGTGGTCTGCCCGGTCGGCCACGATGCGCGTAGCAATGTATGAGGTGTGTATTGGACAGGCGGGGGAGCCGGCACTCGCGTGCGCGCCGGCTCCGACGGCGATGACGGCCCGCAGACAAGCGCGCCACATTCGCCGCAAAACTTCACGATCGGACTCAACGCGTTGCCGCAACGCAAGCAGATCCGCACACGCCCGGTTCCGCAGTACTTGCAGAATCTCTCGTCATCGCGGTTCTCGGCCCGCAATTTGTGCAGCGCATATCGCCTCGCGATCCATCGGGCGCACTCGAGAACAATTAGGGGCTCATTCCATGCTTGCATCAAGCTTGATTTGATGGCCGCGTTCCACGCGGCAGCGTTTGACCGACCGGACGCCGAACCGGGTACTACACTGAGAAGCGAAGCCCTGCCAAGGAGCAGGTCATGAGCGGCGTTCCGGCGCCAGCGAACGACCTGACGCGATGCTCATGGATGGTGAATCGAAGCTTGAGACGTCTAAAAAGTCAGTCATGTTCGCAGACGTAAGCGGCAGCACGAGACTCTACGAGACCGTCGGCGACATGGTTGCCTTCGAGACGATTGCGCGTTGTATCGCGCTGATGAAATCGTGTTCGGAAACGCTGAGTGGGCGAATCGTCAAGACCATCGGCGACGAAGTCATGGTGGTGTTTCCGTCTGCCGAACACGCGATGCAGGCCGCAATCGATATGCAGTTGGCTATCCACCAGTTGCCGTCGATAGAGGGAATTCCAATGTCGCTGCGAATCGGCTTTCACTACGGTACCGTATTGCCGGACGAATCCGGCGACGTGTTCGGCGACACCGTGAACCTGGCAGCCCGGCTCAGGGAGCTTGCTTCGCCAGGACAAATCATCACGAGCCAGGACACCATTGATTGCCTTCCTGCCGAACTTCGTCATTTGGCGCGCCATCTTTACCCAATACAGGCACGGGGAAAGAGACAGCCAACGGAGTTGTTCGAGGCAATCTGGCAACAAAGCGCCGATCAGACAGTCTTGGGTAGCGACCTGCAGGGCCCGTCTGACTCGTCAGTGTTGACTCTGCGTTATCGGGACGTGTGCGTGGAGATGAATGAAGCATCGACGCAAGTGACCATCGGTCGTCATGCGAGCATGAGCATCGTCGTGCACGACCGCCACGCATCGAGGATCCATGCGTCGATCGAGTGCCGCAGCGGACGGTATGTGCTGCTCGACTGCAGTTCAAACGGCACGCGCATCACCATCGACGGCGGCCACGAGGTCATCCTTCGCCGTGACGAGGTCACGCTTTGGGGGCACGGCTGGATTTCGTTCGGGCCGTCCAAAAGCGATGACGCCGAGCGCGTGGAGTTTTCCTATTCGTACCCGCGCAGCTGATCGAGCGATTCATCCAGTACATCAGCGGCGGCCGCATGCAGCCCGGCAGTTACATCGTCCAGCTCGACGCCAGCGGGCATCTTGCGCGATTCAGCGACGTCCCGCAGCGTATTGATCGCGAGCCGAAGCGCATCAGCAACGGTCAAATCTGGCATGGCAGTTTTCCGATGCGCTCGTCCGGGGCGTACTCACCACTCGCGATGGACGTGAAGATGCGCCCGGCGATCTGCTCGGGCAACGTCTTCAATTGGCGACTGGCGGGACGAAGGGATTGTATTGTCATATGGAATATTCGGAACTGCTGGAACATGGAAGCTGACATTACAAACAAACTTAGTGTAATCACGAAACCAGACCACAATTCGTTCAGTGGATCAAGACCATGAACGAGATACGCACTGGACCGCCACGAATCAGCATGCCGAAGCCTCAGATCCTGACCTATATCGATGCCGGAACCTCCGACGGGACCTCGCGCCTGATGAGAACGATCGGGCAGCAGCTTCGCCCCGGGGCGTACGAGATCCGCGCGGTCATGGCCGATGACATCAGGCACGACGCCGCGCTCTTCGATGACGCGGTGTTGTTTGTCATGCCGGGTGGTGCCGACCTGCCCTACTGCACAGCGTTGAATGGCGGTCCCAATGGGCGCATCCGAAAGTTCGTTGAAGAAGGCGGTGCCTACCTGGGCATTTGCGCGGGCGCGTACTACGCGTGCAGGGAGCTCGCATTCCACGCCGGGACCGGGGGCGCGATCTGTGGCACACGCGAGCTGCGCTTCGTGGACGCGCTCGCGGTCGGCTCGTTACCCGAGCTCACGGGGGGCGTCACCTACGACGGCACGCCGCGAAGCGCTGCTGCGGTGGAAATTCGGACGACAGATCGACTGACCGATGCCCCGATGTCGCTTTACACGTACTACCATGGCGGCTGTCGCTTCGATTTCGGCCATGCACCGAGCTCCAATGTGCAGATTCTGGCCGTCTACACGGGTATCGAAGACGCCCCGCCCGCTATTGTGAGTTCACGGGTGGGCAAAGGCCGTGCGATTCTGACGGGTGTCCACCTGGAGACCTCGGAGCACGAGTGCAGGGACGCGTTGCGCGGCCACACCGACATGACCGCGCACGTGCATGTTTGTCAAAGACTGGGGGAGACCGGTACGGTGCGATTGGCAGTCTTCCGCCAATTGCTGGTACACGCCGGGCTCGCGCTGGGATGATCAGTCAGGGCGTCCAGTACCAGACGGTGGAGTTGGAGATAAAGGTCTCCCACATCGCGTGTGGCTTGCCGGGATCATCGTCTTCATAGAGGCGGGCAAGCACCCATTGGGCCTCGATCCGTTCCCGCGATGCGTCGCCGAGGCCATCCTGATCGCCCGCGGCCAGATAGCGACCGGCAAAGGTTGTCAGCGAGGCATGCTGCTCCGACTGATTCTTCCAGAGCACTGTGAACCCGATGAGCGAGCCGTCGGTCATGCCGTGCGTTTCGAACCATGCGTTGGGGTCAGGTTTTCCCACTTTGGTCTGATAGCGCCCGGTGAAATGGGCACCTGGCCCGATGGAAAGGATTTCGAGCCCGCCACCGTTTCTGCTGAGCCATCGTCCAACTCGGATTGTCATGGTGTCTCCTTTGTATTGCGTGGATCGGAAGACGGGGCGTCCCGTCAACGGCATCAAATCTGCTGCATGGGCACAGTAATAGCCAGGTGGCTGTCTGGAATAGATCCAGCATAGATCCTGCACGCCGGAGTGTGTCGTTTGCCTACAAAAGAACTCCCCAGTCCGAATGATCACTCCGTTATGCATCGCACCCGCGCTGAGCCACTTACCAATCAAGCTCAGAATGACTGGGTCCGGGCCGAAACCCGTACGAGTATCCGAGGACAGCCCCCATGTCAAAGGCCGATTAGCTGCAGACTAATGCGTCAAGCCGGAAAACCGAACTGTGCCGCCGTGCTTGTGCATGGCGCCAAATTCTTGGACCGGTCGCGGTCTTTCTGGTTCGTCGCAAGCGTCGACGTCATCCACAGACGATTTGAACTTCTGTCCGTCATGTCTTGCTCAGGCTTTCCACGCGTCACGTTGCGTGACGCGTGCCAGACGACCCTTCTGATAGTTTTACAGTCGTGCGCCGTGTCGACAATTGACGTTATGGATACGATCCGCAGTGCGTCCGCCTTGTGTCGAGCACATCGCCATATTTAGCGGGACGCACATCAACAGCGGGCCCTTCATCAGTACCGTCTGAACTCATCAAGCGGCAACCCATTCTGCTCCACATAGACGTTGGAGCACGCGATCGCATCCGCGTTCACCTTCAGCCAAAGCTCAGCACGTTTGTCCGACACAGCCTTGGCCAGTCCGGCGTCAGCAGCCTGCGATACATTTACGCCGAGATCCCGGGCTTCGGACAAAAGGTCTTCCGATAGTGAAACTTCCGTAGCTTTCTTCGTGCCCGTGACATTCGCTGCCATGGTGGATCTCCTTGCCGTGTGATCTTCCAGATGTTGTCACGAACTCCTGTTCTGGATGACATTCTCGACGCATATCCATGCTAGTTCGAGCCCAGCTACATACAGGGCGCTGGAACACGTGCTCCGTCCGCTTCCATTTTCTTGAAGCAATTTTGTTCCCGATGGTCGTGGCTGTCGCTAATTTCCGCTTGTCTAGTCTTCACCTCCGATCCAGACTGGGCAAGCTGCTTCTAGCTCCATTTACTGACGCCGACTGCGAGCAGCTTGCAAAGCGGATACGGAAAGCCGGGAATGACTGCTATGACTGCCGTGCGGCAGGCCAGCCTCTCACCCTCAGGAAGTCATACTGCCTGCCTGGCTGTCATGCGGCCTCTCGTTGCGGATCGCTTTTCCTTTCGCCTGAAAAGGCGCAGGCGGTTTGTGAGGGCAATTGACAGTTAGTTGCATTCAAATTCTCGTTTCTCCCGGGCCAATGAGGCGCGAGAATAATCCCACGCTTTCCCTGCACTATTCCGTATGGCGTCTGCAACTGCCCTGCTTTCGTGGCGTTGTACTGACTGCGAGACCAAGCCGGTTCAAGGATTAATTTGCCGTTCGCTCTTGACCCTTGCGCGAAGGCCCCATATGTCGTCTCGAAATCCATCGACCGGCTACCGGACATGCCCAACAAGAAGCGCTATCGATCATCGCGTCAACCACCGACGGGTGCGCATGCAAAGTCACTGTATCTACCGATGCCCCGGAAAGAAGCCACGGATTTCGTGCTGCGTGCACGAATCGCGCTGGAGCGTCTGCGCAATGGTGAAGCGGACCGCGCCCTGATCAACCTCGTCTCCCAGGTCATCATCATCGCGAACTTCATCACCCGGGCAAGAAACGGAAAGCTCGGGCATCGAGGACATCGAACGCGTTGAGCGTGGCCTCGGAGAGGTGCTCATCGAGGCAGATCGCACTGGAGGGTAGAATGTGCCCGAATCGTTGATCTGGCTGCACGTGACACCCGTAGCAACGAAAGCCACGTCCAGGTTGCACGGTAGCTTCATCGTGTCTCATGAACCGGGATCACACATCAGTCAGCGCGACGCGCATTCAACCTCGCCGCCAAGCGAAGACGCGCGGTTTGAAGCAAGCCGCACGCAACCGTCAAATGGCTATCCAGTGCAGCCCGTTGGTAACCGGTTCCCATAGACGGAGACCAAACTCCCGCACGTGCGTGGCAAAGGAGAGATCGCGATCGGCATACCCTGCGATCGCTGGCAAAGCGCGCAGGCGCTCATAACAAACCATTCAACAGCCCCCAGCGGAGCAACGGCCAGGGCATTCCGCGCTACACTGCGGCCAGAACGATGCACGGCTGCTGCGCACGCCGAATGCGTTGCCGGCAACAACTTCCCCGAACGAAAACACATGGAAATTCGCGTCGCTTACGAACATAGCCTGGCCTCTGCGTCGGAGGAATTCATCGTTCAGGTGCCCTCGCAACTCGTGACCGATGTTCCCGCGAACGTGCCGCGCGCCCTGTTGCCTGAGTTCATCGCCAGCCTGATCATTGAACGCTCACCGACAATTGGAAAGATTCGCAATCTCAGGATTCTCTAGCGTTTGTTATTCCCGCGGTGACGCCTGCCTGACGATCGGCGCCGTTGCGCGGCCTCGGGAAAACTCAGAAAAGGCTTTGTTGCCTGATATCGCGCGCTGGAGGCAGTGACGGTTTCTGGCGCCTTGCACCTGTGCGTCGGCGAATAACCCGACGTACATGGGCGATCAGTTCGAAACGCTCATCCGCAAAGCTGAGCGCGAGCCTGAACTGCGTCAGCCCATCCGGTCCGAAACCGGGCTGCACCCGCAGCGACGCACGCATGTCGAGCCGACGGGCACGGTCCACGAGTTGGGCGCGGCTCATGCCCGGCCAGGCGGCCGAGATCAGCCGACCGACCGCGGAAGGAACCGACTCCGGTGGACAGTCTGCTGGCAACGCCAGCGAAACCAGCTCGAAACGGTGGGGCATGGGGTTAAAGGCACGCGGACCTGCGTCCGCGCTTCCTCACGGAAAGACGTCACCTCGACGTAAGGCGACGCGCAAAGGGACCTGAGTGATCAGCCGTAGCGGGCTGCGAATGCGGCGTGGCCAGCATGTCGCTCCGCCAGCCACGGCTGAATCACCCGTTACGCTGCCGCGACTTCAGGCATCGCAGTCGCCTCAACGACGGCTGGTGCCTTCTTGGCAGCGACCTTGCGCGGTGCCGAAGCCTTTTTCGCGGGTGCTGCGGCCTTACGTCCGCGTACACCCGTTGCCGGAGCAGCCGCACTTCGGCCAGCCTTTTTCGCGACGGCCGGCTGCTTCGCGACCTTCTTCGCCGCAACACGCTTTGCAGATGCCGTTTTCGCCGGTGCCGCTTTTTCGTCGGTATCTCTAGCCGTCGCACCGCCTTCAATCAGGACTTTCGAACGATCCTTCACGTCGCGGATCCAGAGGGGTGCGCGCCCACGACCCGTCCACGTCGCGCCCGTTTTCGGATCCGCGTATTTGGGTGCAACGTGATGGACGCTCGCGCGTGGTGCTTTTGCTGCTGCCTTTGCACCCGTAGCTGCAGCCTTGCGACCGCGCTTTTTGCCGACAAAGGCTTCAATGTCAGCGACAGTCAGTCCGTGCTTTTGCATCAGCTCACGGATTTTGGTCAGGCCCACCGACGTCTGTTTCTCGGCGATTGTCGCTGCCTGCTTCTGGAGTTTTGCAATTTTCGAATTGATTGCGTCCAGCGTAGCCATTTCTATTCCTCCCTGTGGGGTTTACCGTTCATGCGATCCTGGAACTTCCCTGGCATATCGAAGTTCGGTCTGCGCGTCAGAATTGTCGCCATCGTCGCGGTGGTGATTATGACTTTATCAGTACGCTCGTGCAAATTGAATGAGCGGCGCGCAACGGTTTGAATGTCACTGGATAAAAATAGAATCACGTCCGATGTTGTCTGTGCGTACCGCACCTGCTGCCTTTTCCGTTCGAATGCTACCTCGCCGCAAACCGTTCAACGCCCTATTGTCCAGACACATGCCTGCAGGTCGTCGTTCGCGTGACCGATGCTCCTTTCCGTCCCATACGCGAAATCGTGAACGCAAAAAGAT
Source organism: Paraburkholderia oxyphila NBRC 105797 (assembly GCF_000685075.1). GTDB lineage: Bacteria > Pseudomonadota > Gammaproteobacteria > Burkholderiales > Burkholderiaceae > Paraburkholderia > Paraburkholderia oxyphila. Next base: position 34,586 of record NZ_BAYD01000013.1, on the reverse strand, counting down.
GACATACGGCGGGAGCAGACTGGCCACAATCAGGACCGAGCGTGCTGGCGCCGCTTGAGAGCCGCGCCGCTCAAGCGCCGAATGGGCCCCGAAGCCAATACCATCTTCCTCGCTCCAGAGGCTCCTGGCTCGTCAGCCGTCGCCAGGCGCTCAGATGACGAATGCGCGCCGGAGGATCACCCCGTCACGCGGGCAGGATCGGCAGACTGAGTAAAGCATCTGCATACGGCCTGTTGCTCAGGACGCGCCTGCCTGCCACCGTAAAAAGTGATGTCGCGCGTGTAGCCTGCAGCGAAAATGGCCTGCGCGTTGTACACCTTTCCGGCTGGCTCAAGGAATGGCGGAGATGCTTTACCGCACGTTGTCAGAGAACATCGACGAGGACTCGTCGAAGCAACCCACATAAACTCAACTCCACGCCCGTTCCACGACCGGCTGCTTTGACCTTCGAAGCCACACTATTGCGCGACGTTTCCCCTGAACCTCTCAACCACTGTAAGCCGAAAGTCAATCAAGCGAGGTTGAAAGCAATGGAGCAGGAAAGGTACCGGGGTTATGTCTTGTGGCGTCACGCAATAGTGAAGCAGGATGAACTGCTCGCCCCCGAACGTTATGCCGCGAGCGGCACAATTACCCGGGACAACAGGCTGGTCGAGACATCAGGTGTCGTGGGTGTCTTGGATACCGGACAGGAAGCACTGGACGCTGGATTGCTTTGGGCTCAAGCCTGTTCAATGACTTACGGCACGAATTTTCCGCCGATCCGGAAACGGGGCGCGCTGGCTCCCAGGGTTGAGGGTGAAATTTTCGCTCGTCTTTTTCCGGCGGCAGCGTTTTTTGAAAAGGCTCTCTCGTTCCGTAGAAGAAAACAAAGTTGTCACTTCGGAATCCTTGTAGTGTTGGGATTCTGCGCTCCGAATTGACGATTTTATTTGCACTCTAAACGAAGCAATCGACCGACGCTACGCCGTCGATGAATGGATCGTGCTCGAGTCAGATCCGACCGTGCGTGCCTTCTGCGAACGCCCTGGCTTTGTCCAGTTCGGTGGTCGCCGGTTACTCGCGGATTTCCAGGTCTGCTACGGTGACCGTCAGGAATTGCTACTCCTGGCCGATCCTGTCGCCGTGGATAACGGCAAGCCTGATGCAGATCTTGATGCTCGAAGCACAAGGGGCGTGGCGTGGCGTACCGCACGATCTGAAACTGCGGCAGGAAATTTTGAAACTGCACAGCACCAAACGCGCAGTCGGTACGAATGGCTACGCGATGTCCACGACGTGCTCGAGCGCCAGCAGATCAAGCTCTTCACGTTCCTCGTCGGACAAGAGGAACTGCTGGCGCAGAAGACGGCCTTGCAGGTCGCCGGCAAAACACAAATTGTCGTGCGTCTCATGGTCGAGGAACTTGCGTTCTACGGCATCAGGAATGCCGAGGATGTCGCCACGTGCCTGAATGGCTACGATCAGACCGCCTACCCGGAGGGCACCCCTTGGAGCTTCACGCGGTTCTACGTGCCGCGAGCGTTTGACGCCGGCTATCGCCTGGTCAACGACGCTGGTCTGCTATTGCAGGCGTTCGACGCCGCACACCACAAGGCGAGCTTGCCAGGAAGCCTCTCGATCCCAATGGAATCGTTCGCACGTGCCGTCGAGATTGTGCTCAAGGAAAGCGAGCTCAAGGATGCGCCGGGTTACTGTCCCGAGTCAGCCTTGTGGACCTACGCCGTACAACACTGCGGCTATATTCAGTCCCGCCATGCCACCGGACGCATACTTGCCCAAGCGTAGTGCCAATGCGCTCAAGCCGCCACGCCTTCCGATTCTGACATTCGATGAATGGCAACTCCGGCTGGCGTTGGACGGCGTCTTCAATGTCACATGGCTGATGCCGGGGGAACCCCTGCTCTCGATCCTGTGGAAGTTCGCTTGCGCCAACGCGCTGCCGGGCCATGTACTGCTCCACCTGGTGTGCCCCGTGGTTGATCCGTCTGAAGGCGTGGTGCCGGTGCGCAAGGCGATCAACGTCAAGGACCTATGCCGCTTGATACGTTTGCCCAGAAACGTGTTGCTCGTATCGTTGCATGATGCCCAGCGGCATGGCCGGTATCACACAAATTTCCGATATTGCCGACAATGCGCGGCTCACAGCTATCACAGCGTGCTGCATCAGCTTGAGGAGGAAGACCGCTGTCCCGCGCATCAACAATCACTCGAAACGCGTTGTCCACACTGGCGACGCGAGACGCCTTACATCGTCAGCGCCAGCATAATCGAGGCGCCGTTTCGATGCGTCTGGTGCCGCTCCCATTTCAGTTATGGACGCCTTTCGCTCCTCTCAACCGCGCCTGCAATGCGCAGGCAGGACCGCCTGGCCATCGAGCGTTGCAAGAAGCGGGTCCGTCGTACCAACAAGCACTCAATGTCAAGATCGACTACGATGCCCTGACTTACAATGCCGTGCTAGCCGGCGATGACGATGGCGCCATGGACCTCGCCAACAAATCGATCGCCCAATCGCTCGCGTGGAGCGCGCAGGAATATTTCGAGAGCTTGTTTAAGGAGCTTGCGCTCCAGCCCACGCGATGTCGCAAGACTTCCCCAAAGGCGAACTTTTCTCCGACGACGGTTTGGCCCCGGTCACCGCCGAATCCGTCCGTTACCTCCACCAACTCCACGACATTACAAATTACGTGTTTTTTGATACATCCCAGCGCAGGAAGTCAGAATTGGCGGCTTCGGGCGAGATGGTGAGTGAAACTGGCCGTAATCGCACCGGGAATGCGTGAAACATTCCTTGGCGATTAGGTCCAACCACCCGCCTGGTCTGGGTTTCGGCCCCCGTTTTAACCATCCCCGAATGTTTCACGAAAGTGCCCGTCGTGATTCGCCGGCTTATAGCCGTGACTGTCCACGATTTGAGTATTTGACATGGGTAATTGTCGGAGGCCCTTCCTCGGAATTCGCGCTGTACGATCAATGATCGGACGTTTCGTGCGGTTAGTTGCATAATGTGCACCATAAACGGCAGCGTTTCGAGAAGCTCTCATGCACGGCCAATCAATCCGAATCCGGCGAAAGCAGTCAAGGTTTGGACACCTGCGTTCAATGGTCCGCGGCGAATCGCGGCCCTTGATTAAATGCTTCCAGCGCAAGCCAATCGGTGTGCTGCACTGTCGACGCCGCGGTTGGGCGATTCTACAACCGATCACTCTGACGCTCGCCGTAAATCTCAGCCGGGTGCCATCACGCACAGACACTGCCACCTTTGGTCATCAAGCACTTGCATTTGGGACAACGCACTCGACCGTCGATGCCGTTTGAAAACCAACCGTCAGAGTACCCGGAGGGTTACGCATCCCCCGGATGCTCTCCCTGACGGTCAACACCCGAATCAATTGTCGGCGCACCTGATCCGGATCGCACGGCGCGGCGCAAGATGTTGTGCTGCTAATCGCGTTCCGACGGAGCGTGCCACACCACCCCAGAGCCACATTACTCAATGTTCCTTCCTGTGAAAGATAGCCCGCATGGAATCCTGATCGGACGGAATTCTGTAGTTAGCGACATCTCTAGCGGCGTCGATGCATCAATCACAGTTCGCCCTTCTGTACAGTCAGAAGTATTCTGGCGACACCCGCTTACCTGGGGCGTGCCGCATGCTTTAGTCACGACACCACAAGGTCCAGCGTTGGAGCGGAATCTCCGCGGATTCTTGCTTGCCAAAACTATGTCGAGGCGTGTGCTCGCGAGACATCGTAGGACGGCTCCTACGGATGACGTCACACCGACGCTCGGCGTGGGATGCGTCAGCCCGACTCCGTAACAATGACGGTCGCGGTTTGGGCTACTAGCCCCATTCATAGGCACTCATCCGACAGCGCAGAATCCCTCTGGTACGAACGATCGGGCACCCGTTGCCGGCAGTCAGAAGTGTTGATCGACTGCCGCGCCGCGTGAGATATCGCTCGAGCTCCGCATCCCGCGTCAGGCAATGCCTGCATTGAAATGCGAAACGCAATGCAAGCGTGGGAGTCGTTACGTCGCCAATGATCCGCAACAGGAGAACCCAAAGCGCCGCAGGCAAAATTGCCAGATCGGGGTGAGGGGCTCAAATCAGCCAATGTTTGGCCTTGAAAAGCAGTCAGCGCATCTGCGCCCGATTGCTAACCACGTCAAATTTCGGGGCCAAGCAGTGGAACGACAACCGTGGAGAGCGTGGCAGCTTCCTGAACTGCCACACTATGCATCGTTCGATCGTGCCTGAGCGAGTCCATAGTATGGACTCGCTCATGGTAAGTCCGATGGATAGAGTGAACACCGCCTTCCCGTGAAATCGTAGATATCTCCGGGCTTTAATTTTCAAAAAACAGAGTCGGCGAAGCGTCGTGACAAGCCCGCTGTAACTATGCAAATTCTCGAGCGATTGCGCCCGTAACCAAACGGGCCAGAACGGCGTCAACCTATGAAGCGGCGCGTCACGCTTCTTCATTGACCGAATCCTCATGAACAGCACAGACGAACGCTAATCCGCACTGTACGCAAGTACTCGCACGTTGCGCGCGACGGTCGATTGGAGAGGCTAGTCCATACTATGAACTAGCCTCTCCACCCGAATAAGCGTGCGCCTCGCCCTTACATCTGAGGCATCCTGATGCGACGTGGGTAGCGTTTAAGTGCGACACTATGCTCGGCGCTACGTCACACGAAGTTATTTCTCGAATTGGGTAGCCTGAGCATTGCCACGACGCCGCGGATGCCGGTCGTAGTAATGCTGTCTGCTTGGCTTGCGAACGCGTCGCTGCGGTTAGCAGAGTTCTGGTACGTCCGCGAAGGTTAGGGCGCGCAATGCGCACGATTTACCTTATATAGATATGCGGCAAGTCAGGATGCAGATCAATCAAACGGGACCGTCTGGCGTAAGCCAGCACCTGGCTGACCGTTGAGGCAGACACACCAACCTGTCGAGTATTCTGCGGCCGTAGCAGGCGCTGCTGGCGCAATTCCATGATCATCAGCGCTCTCGCTGGAGCGATCGTGCACGACGAAGCGTCGGCAGAGCCGCCAAATCGCTCGCCAGATAGCGGCCAAAGTACTTGCGCACAACGGGCGCCGTCACGCCACGATGGCAGCGGCATGCCGCTCGCTCGAGCCGGAAATGCTGATCTCTTGAGCCCTATCGAGTCGACGGCCAAAGGTGAGTCGGGCCTTCTTACGGATGCTGAACCGGCGGTTTTCCTGGAAAGTTGGACGTTGGGCGCAGTCCGGTCTCTCAGACTCGGTCCTGGCGAACCGATACAACATATTGATGCTTCACACCTGGGCACCCAGCCATGAGGCGCGAGCAACCGGCGATTCTTCGCTCAGTCCATAGTATGGACTCTTTACCGCAGCGAAAGGCAGGTGACAAATTCCTTTGGGGGTAGCTCAGTCTAAATATCTGACACATCCACCGCAATCGGATCGAGTACGCGATCACGGCCGCACGCTCAATGACGAAGTCCATAATATGGACGCGACCACCTCTCCGTCCCGAGCGCAGTGAAGCATTTGCCCCCGCCCACGGCGATGTGCATGTTTGAATGTGTGTCCAAACGCCCGAAGCAAGTCTAAAGTCCTGGCAAATTTCCGGTGCTGAGGTCGAAAAAAAACCCGCTTCACGCGGGTCTTCTTAAAGTCAGTCCGGGTCACCTTGGCTGATGATTGAATGTCTTGCTGATAAGTTCTCTGATCTGGGCTTCAAGTGTATCCGTCACCATGCCGGGCTTGAACTTGATAGCAAAGCCGTTCGCATCCTTCGTTATCGACCCTGCGTGCTCCTTCCCAGCAAAGAATTTGTCGATGCTCCGTTCGTTCGCTGTCGCGGAAACTGCGCCGCGCGTCGCGATCATCTTGATCGCTGCCGCAGCCTTGCCCTGATCAAGGTTTCCCGACACCACGTCAGGCCACACCTCCCGCGCGGCGGACAATCCGGCTTCTCCAAATTTGCGAATCGTCGATACGATCGCGTCCGCGGCATTGGCACCCAACAAGCGCGGCTGGATATCCATATCTTTGAGGATGAACGGCGGCAGCTTGTCAAAGCTAAGAAACTGGAAGAGACCACTCCGGGAAAGACCCAGCGCTTCGGCCAGCCGCTTCCGATCGGGAAACTCCTTCTCGGTTCTCCGAATCGACAAGCTAATCTCGTAGTCGGAAAGATCGTCCCGGCTGACGTTCTCGACCATCGCCAGAACAGCCATATCAGAATCCGAGCAATCGGCGACGACCGATTTAATGGTGTCCAGGCCCAAAACCTTGTGTGCACGCCAGCGACGTTCCCCAGCAACGATCTGGTAACCCGATTCAACCCGCCGGACCACAATCGGCTGCACCTGTCCGACCTCGCGAATCGACTCAGCCAACTCACTCAGTTTCGCTTCGTTAAAGACTCTGCGGGGCTGCCACGGGTTAGGCGCAATTTCGGCGACCGGCAATTGCGACGTCACGCCGGCGGCCTCCAGTTCTTGCACGCGGAGTTGAGCAACCGCGAGCGCACCAGCCATCCCGGGGGCAGTCTGCGTCCGCTCCGAACGCTTGACCTCGTCCTCCTTGATGGACGAGGTCTTCCGGATGCCAGCCGTCTTTGCCAGTAGTTGTTCACGCATATTGCTCATTGCGCGGTCCTCCATTTTTCTTCATAGATTTCGTCTAGCCAGCGGCAGTAATCAATCAACGGCTGTCGCACACGCTGGAGCGCCTTTGCCGCACTGTGGGTGCTACTAACATCAAATACGGTCGAGAAAGCCAGAGCGCCAGTGCTCATTACCGAACTGGCAGGCACCTCGATCGCGTGCAACCAGTTTTCGTATGCGCTTTCAGCCCACGCCCGGACGATCGGTGCCGATGACGTGCGTCCGTAGTCCACTCTTGAAAGCAAAAGGGAGATGAAGTCGTACTTCTTTCCTTGCTCGTATTTGATGAAGCTTTTGGAGACGTCCGAGAACAGGCGCCAAAACGATAGTGAACTGATGAAGTCAAGATTCTCGGGGACCATCGGCATCACCAACGCATCCGCGGCAAGCAGCGCGTTCAAATTCATGTAGGAGAGCGACGGCGAGGTGTCCATCAGAATGTAGTCATACTGCTTGCGCAGCGGTTCAAGGCCCTCTCTCAACACAGTCCAGAATTTGAACCCGGGCTTCACCTTTTGCATCGCCGGCAAATGAAACTCGGCCCCAATCAACTCGGTATGAGCGGGGATGACGTCCAGTCCGTCCCAGTACGTCGATTGCACGCGCGCCGAAAGTCCGCCTTCAATACTCTGGTCGTAGATATAGGGTAGAACCGTGTCTTCAGGAGTGACGTCCTTCTCTGCGTAAAGTCCGCAGAGTTCAGAAAGGGACGCCTGCGGATCCAGATCAACAACGAGAACTTTGCGTCCACGCAACGTTAGCCCTTGTGCGAGGCACATGGTCGTCGTCGTCTTGGCTGATCCGCCTTTCAGTTGCGCAGTGATGATGATCTTGCCATCTGGCTCCTTGGTTCCAGTGACCAGCGGCGTCTGATATATATCGGAGACCTTTTGCACCCAGACACGAGCCTCCTCCAAGGTAAAGGTTCTTGTCCTTCCGGCGCCCGCTGCTGTTCCAGGCGGCAGTTCCCCGTCGCCTTTCGTCGCCAGGTACTGCACCTGTGAATGCGTGATGTTGCACATGGCCGCAATTTCACCGGTCTTGAAGACCGGAGCAGTCTTGCGAGGCCTTGGAGCGAGGATCGTCTCACGAAGCTCATCCGTGAAAATGGACACTTTCTCGGCGAACTCACTGATCTGTTCTAATGGAACCGTCCGATCTACGGCTGGGAGTTGGCTTGTTTTTACCATTCTGAGGTTTTCGAAGGAAATTCGATGAAGCTCAGAATACAGGAAATGTCGAAAAAATCCAGTTCGATCGGGCGAAAAGTGCGGGAAATCGGAGTGTTTTCGCTATTTTTGCACTGAAACCGCCCCTCAAGCGGATACGGCCTCACATTTCTGCACAAATGACCTCACCATTGGGGGCTACCGCCCCCTAGCCGCGAGCGTCGAGTAGTGCACGTCCAAGTGGATTTCTCCAGATTGACAGCCAAAACCGATCCACTAGCACAACGGACCTCACCATCTGGCATCAAGAAACGCGAAATCTCAGAGCGCGTTCCACCTTGCACAACTAACCTCACCTTCGCCAACACAGAGCTAATCCTGATGTCGTGGTTTTGAACCCGATTTTCAGGGACTCGGGTTGATGAATGCGCTGCACCCCGTCCGGACGGGGCCGAAAGGTCGCATCGAACCCACTCTCCATGCGTAATCGAAATCATTGCTGACGGGGTTAGTAGGTTGTTTTTGTAAACCTAAAACGAACCGACAAACTAACAGCCTCTCCAGATATGTAATGAAAACAATACCTTAACCTTCGAAAGGTGAGGTTTTCTGTGCACAAGGTGAGGTTCGTTGTGCATCATCGGGAGGTTTCGATCACCCGATAGTGAGGTGCAGTGTGGGGAAATGGTGAGGCTCAATGTGCGTGCGAAACTTTATCCACAGAGGTGAGGTTTGTTGTGAATACGTGCTTTCTGGATGAGTTTTCTCTTTTTAATCAGTTGCTTATAGCCCAATCCAGCGTGCACAGGTGAGATCTGTTGTGCATTTGGGTGAGGCTCATTGTGCACTCTGGTCTTCCAATAGGACGACCATTGGGCCATGGGCTTCGGAATACGACGAAGGTGAGGTTCCTTGTGTTGACACCTCACCTGTTGGTGGTAAAGTCGCGAAGGCTAATTGGGGGCAGTGACGATGGCGTCGAACAATCCGGACCAGGGTGGGAACAAAACGACGCCGCGGCAGATGGCGCTGGCTCTATTCGAGGATATGTTCGACCTGGGCCTTCCGGTTTCCGAAGCGAGTCGTGAAATCGGGTACCAGAGAAACAACTTCTTCACCGAAATTGTAAATCTCGGTCTTCCGGCACGCAGGTTCCTGGACGCGGCTTACTTTATTGTCGCGCAAGAGCCGCAGCCGCTGAACCAATTCGACGTCGAGCTGAACTATTTCAAATGGCTGATGCGCTATGACAGTCGCAATCTCAAGCACCTTCGTACAATCGCGGATGAGGCCCAGAACGCCAAGATTCGCGTGACGAACACGCCGTCCGACCGGGAGCCCAACGAAGATGACTTGTGGGTCCAGGTCCAGCTGCTGGGGTTAGTGGCCTTTCACCGAGGGCGAATCAGCTTCGACGTCCATCCATCGCTCGTTCCTCACATTCGCGATCCACGCAAGTCCCACTGGCTGAGCTTGCGCATATCGACGGCTTTCACGAGAAGCCTGGCGCGTTCAATCTACGACAATGTTTTGCCGAGTGTGCCAGTCGGCCGCACCGAGTGGATTCCGCTTGACGTCATGCGTACGTGGCCCGGAAAAATGGGCGCCAACGCTGCGATTTTTAAATACTTCAAGCGGGACTGGCTCGAACCGGCCGTCAAGGAGATTAACGAGGTCTCAGATATCGATCTGTCTTACGAAACTCGAACTGAATCCACGTCGTCAAAGAAGATCGATCGAATTCGCTTCATATTGAAACGCAAGGACACTGCAGATGCCGTGATGGCCAGCCTCGCGGACGCCAGCGTGATCTACAAAGCCCTCAAGGACGAATTCAATCTTTCTTCCAAGCAGTTTGCCGAAATTTCGGACAATCGCGCTACCTGGACCGATGAGCGCATCCAGCAGGCAATCGAATACACCCGTTTCAGATTGCACCGTGGGCAGGTCAAGAAGAGCCCATCGGGATATTTGATGCAGGCACTCCGCGACAACTGGAAGATGTCCGAAGCTGAACGCACGATGGTCGATGTACAAACCAGGCTCTTGACCGCCGACGCGGAACAGCAGGCCGCAAAGGACGATCTGCGTTCATCAGTTCTGCAAAGTATTGCCTCGCGAGATGAGGAATCGCGGGCGCGTATCAACGAAGAGGCTGAGCGGGGAATCGAACATTACAAGTCTTCAGACCCGAAGGGCAGAAAGGAGTACGTGCGGGGTTGGGTTGCATCTCGGGCTGGCAAGCTCATGCTTCGCCGTCTGAAACTGGATCCAGCTGACGTATCTGAGGACGATTTTTTGACGAACACGGAGTTGGGATGGTACTTGGGTCAGTTCGTCTATGCGCGATTGAATGGCTCCAGGGCAGCGACGTAATGTTCAGGAGTCGACTTTGGCCCATGTAACAACAATGCTTTTTACACGTGCTCCCGTAGTTGGTTGACGGGACGATCGATTGCTTCATGTCCGTAACTCGCCGACTGATCTCGTGACGGCATATTGGTGGGCCTTGCGGTCGGGTCAACAGCGGACACCAAATTTATCCCTGAATCATTGAGAGTTTCAGACTCCAGCCCGGTTTGAGGCCGTCGTGACCTGCTCCATGTAACGGGGCCGAACTCCACCATATCCCTATGGCTTCGACGTAACGTGCAGCAAGGCCGATGTCATAGAAAAGGGGGATATGTAGGAGCGACACATAACCCTGCGGGGGAGCCTCAGGGTTATGCGGTACGTCCATTTTGTTCACTGGACGCAATGAATTTGGAACGCAACTAACTGTCGGTACCTTGCAAACACAGTTAACGCCCTCCGGCGGCAAAGGGGATTGCAGGGGAGCAGTGCACGACAGAGGTTCGGGTCAAATTGCATTGGTCGGGGCGGTCAGCGCTGGCCAATCGAGGACTGTGCGCCACGCAGTTTGTCGTGAAAGTCGGATGTGGTAAGGATGCCGTGAAGCCAGAACATCCGCATAGAGGTGTCGTTCGACGACGCTACGTGCGATCGATGGCGCACGTAGGCCAGCCCGGTGCAATAGTCGTGCTCGTCCGACCATGGGGAGGTGAGGGAGGGACCGCGCGCATCAACGTAGGTCGCCTCGCGCAGCGCCGCGGTCCGTAACGAAGCGATCCTCGCACCCGCAGAGCTCGGTTTCGATCGGCCGCTGCTTGTGGAAATACCGGCATCGCGATGAGTCGAGGGTCAGCGTTTGTATGTTCGATACCATCATTGACTCGAATGGGTAGCGGTATCACACGAGCGACGTTAGCTCTGGCGTTTTTCTTCGACTCGGTCAAATCCCCTCACGTAATATCGCATAACTAATTAAATTTAATATCTTTGATTGAATCAGACTCCTGAGATTATCTTGATAGTTGTGTTTAGTGTCGAATTTTTGAAGGAAATTTGAACCCGCGGCCCCCATCCGGCAGTGCGCCACGGCTCGCTGGTACGCTGCTTCGCGGCAGGTTAGAGCAGCGTCCGCACACGAAATGGCCGTCGGCTTCGATCTCGTTGCCGCTTGTCCGAGGCGTGCGGCAGCAGGGGCTCTTCCAGGCATCGGTGAATCAGTTGCGGACGCACGGTGGGTGTCCCCAGGCCCGGGCCGCCGCCGCCTGCGCCTCGAGCTCGGCCATTTGTGCTTTCAGCTCTTTGAATGTCGCCAAGATTCATCCGAAGAACCGCGACAGGTTCCTGATCTGAAGCCAGGTTTGCGCACCGGAAAATAAACGTCAGTTGCCTCGCCGGGCAGCGTAGGGATCGCATCGGTGACTGATGGTGATTTTGTCGGCGTGCAGGCGGTGAGTGAACGCGCGCGACGCCATCGGGCGAGCGCGTGACGCGAGCCGGCGAGCACGAAGCGTTGCGGGCACGATGGACACATGCGTGCAGGTACGATGTGAGGTGTTTGGCACTAATCCTGACATGCAAGTTCATTACATCCGGGAGCTCCGCGTAGAATGCGCGTACGTTGAAAATTGCGGAGCGCAGGTTGGTCAGGCCCAGGAAAGCAGAAAAATTGAAAGTTGTAGCGGTCCGCATCGATCCGGCCATCGAGCGCAGGCTTCGGCTACTGGCCGAAACGACCGGCCACAAACCGTCTTTCTTCCTGCAACAGTTGATCGAAGGTGGAATCAGCACGCTGGAGGAGGTCTGGCTGCCGCCGGGCCTGCTGGCGCAGGTCCGCGCCGGAGAGATCCCCGAGCCCACTGTGTCTCGTGGAGGGCCAGACCTGTTCGATGAGCTTGCGTAAAACGCTGAAGGGATATGCGCTGAGAAGTCAGCAACGAGAACGCACGCTGCCGGACGGCGGGGCAATGCAGCGCCTCGGGTCTTTCATCGACGTCTTCAATGCCGCACTGGTGAGCTTGTGAAGATCGGGCCGCACGGTGTCGAGCGCGAAGAGCTTGTGAAAATGCCGATGACGATCAACGGGCGGGTACGGGCCACCATATGAGGTGCGATGGAAGTCGTTGGTATCTTCTGGCGCGCCGGCCGTGACACCCTCCTGAAAACCGGGCTCCGTTGCGGGGATGTTGTAAAGCACTCAGTTGACCCGTGTCAGCCCAGCGAAAGAGCGGCGGAGGCATGGGGCTCATGACTCCATTCGCCGAAACCAGGGGCGCGCGTAATCACTCCGACCTGCGTGAAGCAACGGGGTGCTGGTCGGGGCATAACGTATTATTCAACCCTGGCTCTGAAACCGTGATTCTCGACAGATCAGTTGCCATGGCTTCTGGCGCTGAAGGCGCCGCAGTGCATCCCGTGTCTCCAACGTGCGTGGTCATCGCGCAACCCTGATACTCATGATGCCGTTTCCCGCCAGCGTTCCGCTCAGGCCAGTACTCGCCTACCTCTCGCCGGCTGTCCTGCTGGCCTTGATCCTGGTGCGCTGGGGGCGTGCCAATTTCGCGTTTGCGATGATCGCCTTCCCGGGAACGGTCGCACATGAGCTGCAGCACTTCATCGTCGGGTATTTCGTGGGCGCGCGGCCGGTTCGCCTCTCGTTGTGGCCACGCCGCGCGCGTGACGGCAGCTATGTGTTCGGCGTGGTGGAATTCGAGAACCTGCGGTGGTGGAACGCGGCACCGGCGAGCCTGGCCCCGCTGTTGGGCTTCGTCGTCGCTCCGCTGGTCGCCTTGCTGCGCGTACGCAACGGATTCGTGTTGTCATCCTGGGACGTATTCATCTGGCTCTTGCTCGGACAAATTCTGGCATCAGCCTGGCCGTCGAGGGTGGACTGGCAGCTTTCCCTGCGATCCTGGCCATTTGCTCTCGTCGCAGCAGCTGCGCTGATGGTGCACGTTCTCCCGTATTAACCAGCGACATTCGCAGCCTCGTGCTGCTCAAAGCGCGCCGCAGCGATCGCGAGCCATCCGGTTGATGCCGACACATGTTGAACATCGAACACGGCGCGCATAAAATCGCGCCCGATTCATACGGGAACAGCGACAGGCTGGGCGCTGGTTTCAGCTCCCGATTGCGATGGCGGGGTGGACGAGAGGGCGCCACGTGTTCATCTTGCCGGCCAGGGTCGACTTCAAGTGTGCCCCGCCTGGACATCGCCTGAAGCCGAACGGTCGATGATTGTGCTCGTGCCCGCACCACTTCGCCTGCTCGACGACTGAAGTCAGGATTATCGATTTAACCAGGAAGCCCATGGAAGACACGACGCCCGCTCAGGCCAGCGAGGCCAAACTGCATGACGCAGCCGAAGGGATGCAGGATGCTGCGCCCGTCCTCCCTGCGCTCGACGCGGTGACGCAGGTGTCACACGCAAGAGCGGCGCGCATCATGGAGCGCTGCGGCTACGAGATCACCGGCTACACGCTCAGCCACAAAGGCGGGACGCGCAAGGCGATTGTCGATGGATCTGACGTCCGGTGGTTTCCGGACGCCACTGACTTTGCGCGGATGATGCAGTGGATGGAGCCCGTGGGACCGGGCACCCCGCCGGATACCGCGATCGGCGACCCGTTGCTGGATAACGACGGACTTGCGGCCAGGGCACCGGCGCCAGTCGCGCCCGCGGTTCAGCGGCCGCTTCTTTCCGCGCCGCCGTCGTTGCCGATGGTCAACACGGTGGAAGAAGCGCTTGGCGTGCTCGCGGCAGAGCTCGGATGCGTCAGGAACGACACCGTGCCACACAACGCCGGCTGGTTTGTGCCGGGGCGGCCGACGGCTTTCACCAGTGCCCTGGATGCGATCAAGGCGCTCGTCGTGAGCCTCAAGGCTGGCGGCACCGTCTACGCAGCGGCGGCGCGTCCGGTAACAGATGCGCGTGGTCCGGCGCGGGAAGCAACGGCTGGGGAAGCGGCGCACCACGAACAGGCCGCGCTGTTCTGAGCGAAGGGCGGGCAGATCATGTACCACATTCCGGAAGTTCTCTTTTCCCACGAACCCGGTGGTGACACGTGCGTAGCTCTGGAGCGTCTGCGCGACGCCTTTGAGGGTGATTTCAGAATCGGGGAACACGAGTTCATCGACGAACGCCGTCAGGTCCTTCGTCTCCTCGCGGCCACCGACGAATTTGAATCGACCATCGACTTCAATGGCCGCCTGCGGAAGCGGACCGCCGGGGACGATTTCCAGTGGAAGGTGATCGGTGCGGTTCCGGTCGGGCAGACGGAAGCCGTGCTTCTTTCTTGCGACCGCGCGTCGTCGTCACGCGGCCAGGCTCCACTGAACCGGAAGCGATCGTGGCGAATGCGGCGAACATCTGAAACGCAACGGGCCCGCCATCGCGACGATGCGCTGGCGGGCCCGTGGGGAATCGCGACTGTTGCGGAGGGCAGCTTACTGCGCCGCGTGCCCTTCCTGTGACGAACCACTGGTCACGCCGCCCACGGCGCTGTTTTGCGCAGCGACGCGGGCTTCAGCAGCCTGAATGTTCGCTGGGTATTCATAGGGGTTCGAACTCGCCGGGTTATAGCCAGCCTTTTCGATCTGAATGAGTTCCTCACGGACTTGTGCGCGGGTCAACGGCTGGTTCGACTGGGCGAAGACTGCGACCGGGGCAGCAAGGGTGGCGGCGATAACGACAGCCTGGATCAGCGACTTCATGACAATTACCTCCAGATTTGCATTTTTTGCTGCGAACCGGGGTTGCCCGCAGGTGTGAAAGCAGTCTAGGAGGTCCGATGGCTAGGGTAAATACCTAAACGGCGAACTCACTGTTGCCGCAGCCGAAACAATACGGAACGACGCGATTGGACCGCGCAATGCGTGGCGTCCCGGGCCGGTGGCCCTGAACGTCTGGCTCCTTGACGGTGGCGAAGCCGGCCGGAGTCTCGATGAGACGGGTTCGCAGACACGACGACCAACTTTGAGTCCGATAAGGGAACATCCCATCGCAACGATCCTCGGTAATACGGGCCGCCCCCATTCCAAAATTGATAATGCGACACCATGTCAAATTCCGGGCGTACAACTGGCCGGCCGGGCTGACATCGCAACTAACGGTCATCCGGCCGGTCCCCCCACCCTCCGCTGCGCGGCCCGCAATGGTCAACGGTCTTCCGGCCTGCAGACCGGTCGACCGCCTCCCGGCGCCAGTCAGTCGCGACCGTCTCCTGTCGACGCCGGAAGCCGGACTGCCGGATTCCCGTCGGGTATCTAATCAGGAATGCAATGCATCAATCAGCCATCGATGCAGGAGGCCATGGGCAGGCAGGGTGACAGGCGGCGGCGACGGCGGGGCGCGTGTCGGCCCCCGTTCCGGGGCGGCGTGAACCCGCGCACCGTGCGCCTGCGTCGCCACCCGGACGATACGCGCGCTGCGCAGAACGGGTGCGGATCGCGTCGCGGCGCACCGCTGTGGGGCGGCAGGATGCATGGCCCGTGGTGCATGGCTGCGGAATCCTCGGCCGTTGATGGGTTCCATAAAAATGGCGCGAATATTGCTTGATGCGTCGAGTGAGCGGCAACGGTGCCGGGTGCAGGACACATCGGGCTTGCGTGGCCCACGAAGGGCGCGCAGGCGCCTCACCCCGGACAACGGCGTCCCCCTCGTGCCCTGGCGCGAGCGCACGCCGTTTTTTATCGGGTCGGGCAACGGTGGCCCGACAGCCGGCCAGGCCGTTCGCGACGGGAACGGTGCGGCCTGACGATGGATTGCCCCGCATGAACGTGGATCGCAGTTTCCGGCGCAGTGGCCCTCTCCCGACGCCCGAAGCGGGGCTTGTCCGTTGAAAACGATGTTTTAATTCTGGACACCTAAGTGATATATTCAATCGCTTTTTTCCTTGTCGCGGCCGTTTCAGCAGTGTGTGCTTTCAGTCCCTTCGCCAAAGAGGCGGAGTGCTTCGCGAAGGCGGTTTTCATTGTTTTTGTCATGCTTTTCGCGCTTGCCCTGGACTTCCGCAGAAGGCAGCGCTGAATGGAAGCCAACGGCTGTCAGGGCGTGGCTGTCGACTGGCTGCCGCCGGTCGCGCCGACGGCATCCGTTTCTGAAGGCGTCAGCCATCGTCGGGGTGCACAACATGGACGACGGGTGTGAATCAGGCGCAAGCGCGGATCGCAGGCCTTCACACTGGCAATCGACACGGAAACGACACGATGCGTACGCACCATGTCACCGCCGCGCATTTCCGGACCGAAAGGCATCCAGCTTGCAGGCATCGGGTGACGGCGGGCAACGCCAGCCCGAAGTACCATGACACGGCGATACGTTCACGGGTCAAGGTGGGTCCACCCAGCTTGACCACGGAGGCCCCGCATGCCCAAATACACCTACCGTGTCTCACCGCGCACCGCTGAACCCGGCGGCGGCTATCACCTTCGCTTTTACCTGGATGGCGAGGAGATGGGCAGCGGTGTCTATCCGGCTGACCCCGACGCCGCGCCAGAGGAGGGCATTGACTGGTGGAACGGGCTCGCAGAGCATGAGCGCGCACATTGGCTCGAGAAGGCGAAGAGCGTCCGGCCCGTCGATGCGTGGGGTGCGTTTCTGCGCGAGCAGGCCCATGCTGATGCCCTCGCCGAGGGCTGGGCATGGATCACCCGCAGAGGGAGCGTATAAGCGGCGCCATGAAGGTCGCGCGCAAAGCGATCTGCCGGTCGGCAGTCGCAAGTGGCAAGTGGCCCCGACGGCCCGGCGGAAAGCCGGGCCCAATGCACGACAAACCTGGATCGCGGTGTGCGCCCGTGCCAGCCTTCGTGCAGGGTAACCACATATGGCAGTCGTGACCTTGACCTGCATGCGCTGGCTGACGCGCTGCCTTTCAGCGATGAGGCAGCGGGTGCCGCGCCAGGTGGCATCGGAAAAGATGAACCCTTCGGCGGGATTCGGCGTGACCTCGTCGACCCGGAACGCGACGATTTTTCGCGCACACCGGGCCCAGGCCACCTCGATGCGTTTGATGCGTCGTCACGCGAGGGGGCCTGGCACACTACCACCAGCTCACAACAGGATCGCCTGCTGCAAAAGTTCCAGCGCTTTCAGTTCGTCCAGGCGACCCGTGCGTGCTTTACCTGCCAGCGTCTTGATCAAGGCTTCCGCTATCGGTTCAATACCGTGAAGATTGTCAAGGCTGGTCACCGAAGCAAAGGGGAGCGGTACCGGGTTTCGCTGCGGTATCGCGGTGGCGGGGAGCGACTCCAGGGGCGCCGGTGCGGCTGCCGGGGCCTCACCATGACTTTCTTCAGGTGAGCGACCGGCAAGGTCGTCGGGAAGATCACTGACCGGATCTTGAGAGTTGACGACGATCGTGTCTTTCTCTCCCGCGACATCCGCCGACACAGGTGAGGGGCTTTCCGAATCGCCCAGGGCGCGGGTCCGCCCGCGCCCCTTGTGCGCCTTCGCATCGGTGGACTTCCCTGGCACGCCATCGTTGGTTACGGGCGCAAGCGGCTCGTGTTGTTGAGCCGAAACGCGACCACGCGGAGCAGGGGCGAGCATACGCGATACCGACTCCGGAATCTCGGCTTCGGCGCGTGGGGTGTCCAGCCAGCCGGCTGGCAAACCAAGGCGCTCCGTGAACCGGTTTGCTTCGACACTGTCCATGCGCTTCTTGCCATGTAGCCGATGGGCCATGTTGGATCCACTCATCGCCATGACCACCCCCAGTCTTGCTTTCGATCCGTTGCGACTCGTGAGCACGTGAAGGTTGGCGCGCCGGATGTTTTCTACCTCCGCGCCATCGTTGAGTGCCAGCGGTTGTTGTTGGGTCGTTTCAGGCGACGTCTTGTCCTTCGATGGCGAAGCTTTTCGCGGCGCATGAGGTTTGGTCGGTTCGGCCGTTTCGCTTCGACGATTCTTGACGGCCCTGGGCGACCCGCCCGTTGCATTCTTCGGCATTTGCGCTTCCTCGGACAAACTATCTTCAAAAAGGGGTTGTTGGCCGACGTCCAGGGCAGAAGCCGGCTTGGGTGTTTCCGGCTCGACGTCTGCTCCGTCGTCCGATTGAATGAGGTCGAGCGGTGACTTCAGGCGAGCGATGGTCTCGGCCGGGAGACCGGGATTGGGCCGGTCAAAAAAGCCCTGTGGCAACCCGAGCGTGGTTTCCATGTGAAAGGCGGTCTCGGGCGTGAACCGCTCGCCGTTCAGGAGTTCGGCCACGCGCGACATGCTGGATTCAAGGGCTATCGCGATATTCTCCGCGCCTACCGCATCGACCAGAAACTGAAACGATCGTGTTTTGAAAATGGAGGCAGTCTGGGTGGCGTCCCGGGGAGGCGCCTTCACATACGGTTGTCTCTGCCGGTTGGGCGGAGATTGCTTTTCGTGGCGAGGTTGGCGTTGGCCGCTGTCCCGGGATCCCGCATATCGCCCGCGGGGTTGACTCATAAGGTAGTGCTCCATGCAATCGTTGGCATCGTGAGTTTGCCATTATAGACAGCACGTCTCTCGCCCCTGCACGATGACGAGTTCGACGACGCCGGCGGCGCGCTACAGGGCTATGAAGCTTGCTCGCCCTTGCGGTCGCCTCGATGGCGCAACTGGAGCACCGCGAAGCGATCGGGAGCGAAGTGTCTGATGCACAGTACACGCACCTGGCCACCGGGAACGCGCTGACCGGGTCGTGCGTGTCCTGTACGAAGGCGTGCGCGATCGCGCGTCATGAATTACTCACGACCTCGACTTTGCCGTGTCGGTATGGGTGAGCTCTCGTAACCTTGCCCTGGGACGGTACGCACGCATAGACTTGCAGCGCGGCTCTCACTCCTGAACCGCGACGTGGGTATTTGTGTGGCCGCGGGGCTGCCCTGGGGCCTTTTTCCCGGGCCCAGGTGTAACGCGGGTCGCGCAAGCGCCCCAGGCGTCGCCGGCCTGGATCACTCCTTCACGTGCTCCTCGTCTGCGAGCCCAAAATATTCCCTTCGGCCTTCGAGCCATGTGATTTCCCCGTCATGGTCCTGGAGCGCGGTGAGCTCCGCTTCGGTCAGATCAATGACTTGAAGACCACCGAGTTCGTGGAACTCGTCATCCGTCTCATGAAACTGCTGCACGCGAACTTTGGGCATTGCGCTCTCCCCGTGTCGTGAGTTGATTCTATTCATCCCGCATGTTTTCTGCTGGCTTTTTATTGTTCCTCCGGCCCTATAAGGATGGCCGCTTCCACGCGACGTCTGGCTGTATCAAGTCAGGGGAATTTGCCGAAAGTTCTCCAGCAAGTCGCCATAAAAACGGCCAGCGACAACTGGAAGCTCGCCTGTCCCCTTGCTCGGAATAAAAGGACGGTATCTGCCCGTGTCCGAAAATTCTATCGGCTTATTCCTTAAATTAGATATGCAGAATGACGTTGGGGAGGCAGCAACCGGGACGAGCGATTCCTGTCGATGAATTCGGAAGCTTGATATACGAAAACTTAGGATATGCTAACCTTGGCTGACGCTAACAGCAGCAAAGCCGCGCTCGAGGATGAACGATATATTCGCGTTTTCTCAGGATTTCGAGCCGTTCCCCGAAGACCTGCCGAGAAAGGAGTGGCAGACAAAGTCGCTCGATTGCGCCATGGCCGATTATTGGGTGGCAAGCGATGGACGTGTCGCGCGCCGACAGTTTCTGAGCGACGATTACTTTGCCAGCGACACAGCCTCCTTCACGGCTTATTTGTTCCACTTCCGAAAAGGCGTGAGATTCGACCTGAAAGTCGTTGTCGCTCACGGGCGCATCCTGGAACTTCGGCGAGAGCGCGAACCTGAAGCGGGGGAAGCGGTGGATGAGTGGACTATCCCCGTACCTGATCCCGACGCTGAACGTCACGATTGATGCGAGCCGGTTCGCAGGCGACGGTTTGAAAGAATAGTAGCTATTCCGCGCAAGTGGGGCCTATCCAAAGGCCACGATATGCAATTGCGTTCACCGCAGTGCATCGCTCTGGCGCTGACTTCTGTTTAAACGCATCCCGCGTCGGCTGGCGCTTTGCCCCGGAACGTGCCATTGCTTCGATGTTCTGCAGGGTTTTGCCCGGCGCTGCGTCGCCTCGATGCGTTCGCTCTGCGGCGTTCGCGGACGCGCTGGTTGTGAGGGTGATTCCATGGTGATCGCCTGTTCTCTATCTGCCTGCGATGAAGAAGGTCGAGTTTGGCGGCGTGACCGGCAAGATCGCTTTCGACGCCAAGGGCGACCTTCGCGCTGCGACCGTGACGCTCTATCAGGCAAAAGGCGGCAAGTTCCAGCCAATCAGCACGGTGACGGGCTCGGGCACACCGGTACAGTGAGGCGCTAGCCAAAAGAGGGGCCGCGACGGATTGCTATTCGACGGGCGGTGGCCTTCACGGCGTCGCCCGTTGACGCGCGACTTTATGAACGGGACCACTACCTTGAAGCCGCGGAGCGCCGCCTCGCTTGCGGTGTACAACAGGCGAATCGCGCTTCACTGACACGCTTCCATCCGAAAAGCTCAGCGTGCGGGTTCCTTGCATGCCAAATTCGTGCCAACAGGCCCCCTGTTCCTCAGTGCGCCTTGATATCCGAGACGAAACGCCTTGCGCGTTCGTGCTGCGGATTCTGGAAGAAATCTTGCGGCGTGGCGCGCTCGAGTATCTTGCCGTCGTCCATGAAAATGACCCGATCAGCAACCTCTCGCGCAAAGTTCATTTCGTGGGTGACGCAAAGCATGGTCATGCCGCTGCGCGCGAGGCGCTTCATCACTTGCAGCACCTCACCCACCATCTCCGGGTCTAGCGCGCTGGTGGGCTCGTCGAACAGCATCACGGCGGGATCCATCATCAGGGCGCGTGCGATCGCGACGCGCTGCTGCTGGCCACCCGAAAGCGTGCCCGGATAGGCGCCCGCCTTGTGGCTCAAGCCGACCTTGTCGAGCAATCCCTTCGCCTTTTCCTCGGCTTCGCGGCGGCTAGCCTTCGACAGACGCAAAGGCGCGAGCGTCAGGTTCGTCATCACGTCCATATGCGGAAAGAGATTGAATTGCTGGAACACGAAGCCAGCCTGACGGCGCAGCGCGTTGAGGTTCGTGCCTTTCGCGTGCACCGAAATTCCATTCAGCACGATTGAGCCGCTGTCGATGCTGTCGAGGCCATTGATGGTGCGGATCAGCGTCGACTTGCCGGAACCGGACGGCCCGCAAATGACGACAACTTCGCCGCGCGCGATGGTTTCGTCGATGCCGCGCAGCACTTGATGGTGGCCGAACGACTTGTCGACCTTGTTCAGTTCTATCACTTCACTCTCCCGCGATGGTCGAAAGGATGGACACCGGCTGCGATGCCGCACGCGCCGTGCGTTTGCGGTTCATGCGGACTTCGAGGTAGCGCACGCTGCGCGTGAGCGCAAAGCAGATCACGAAATAGATTGCGGCCAGTAGCACGTAGACCTGGAGCGGCCGCGTCAGCAACTGGCTGTTGACCTGATTGGCGGCAAACGTGAGTTCCTGCACGCCGATCACGTAGCCGAGCGACGTCTCCTTGATCGTCGAAATGAACTCGCTCAGCATGCTCGGCAAGACGTTGTAGAGCGCCTGCGGCAAGATCACTCGACGCAGCGTGGTGACGTAGCCGAGTCCGAGTGCGCGAGCGGCTTCCGTTTGTCCTCGAGCAATACCTTCAATGCCGGCGCGGATCACTTCGGAAAGGTACGCGGCCTGATAAATGATCAGCGCGCAGATGAGCGTCACCACGCCCGACACCGTGACATGCGTAATCGCCGGCAAAAGAAAATAGGCCCAGAAAATCAGCATGAGCAGCGGCATGCCGCGCACGAACTGCACGAGCGCGAACGCGGGCAAGCGCAGCGCGCGCCATGGCGAAGTCCGGCACACGGCAATGAGCAATGCGATGGGCAATGAAGCGGAGATGCAGAACACGGCGATCAAAATCGTCAACGTCACGCCACCCAGCGGACCTTGCGGATATTGGCCGACCAGGAACGTTTGCCAGTACTGGCTGAGGATGTCGATCATCGTCTTGCTCCCGCAGCGTTGAACCGACGCGCGATCCTTGCGCCGCAGAACATGATCGCGAACGAGATCGCCAGATAGATGACCGTCGCGACTGCGAACGCTTCGAAGGTGCGAAACGTGTTGCTGTCGACTTCCTTGGCTTCATATGTCAACTCGGCGACGCCCACGGCCATGGCGAGACTGGTGTTCTTGAAGAGCAGCAATGCCTGATTCACGAGCGGGGGCAGCGAAACGCGCAACGCCTGCGGCATGATCACCGTGCGCATGGTCAGCAGATAGCTCATGCCGAGTGCGCGGCCGGCTTCCATCTGGCCATGGGGAATGGCGCGCAGGCCGCTGCGCAGGTCCTCGGAAACATAGGCTGCGGCGCATAATATGAGCGCGACTGCAGCGAGTGGAAACTCGCTGCCGTGAGTCGTGAGGTAGTCGCGCAACGCCGCGGGGAACAGGCTCGGCGCCGCGAAATACCAGAACAGCAATTGCACGACGAGCGGCACATTGCGGTGATATTCGACGTACGCGGCCACTGCGCGGGGGGCGCCAGGCAAGCCGCTTTGCCTGACGACGGCGAGTGCAGCGCCAAGGACAATGCTGCCGACCCACGCCACGCCAAAGAGCGCGAGCGTGACGAGCGTGCCGTCGATGAACCACCTCAGGTAGTCGCCGTGCAGCACCGCTGCGAAATCAAACTGATAGTGCATGGAGAAACTCCTCGCGGGACCCGTCGTGCAGGCCTGAATTTCACCCTTGAATCGCCGCGATCGTGAAGCCGCGGTGGATCTTGTATTCGCTACTGGTGCCGAGCCATTTGTCGAAGATCGCGGCGGCCTGGCCCGATCGCTCCATCGCCTCGAGCGCGTGATCGACGGCGTCGCGCAACGCGGGCTCGTTCTTGCGGATGCCGATGCCCCATTGCTCCGAAAACACGGGCTGGCTGATGATCACGAGCGGCGCTGCCGCATCCGCCTGGCGCTGCATCTTCACCAGCGCAAGCTCGGAGGCGCATAGACCATCGGCCTTGTGTTGCAGGATCGCGAGAAAGCCGCTGGTGGGGTCGGGGTAGCTCACGATGCTCGCCTGCGGCAGAACCTTTCGCACCGCGGGTTCCGCGGTCGAGCCCTTGACCACCGCAATGCGCTTCGTCTCCATCTGGCCGAGCGAAGTGAGATTCGCATCCTTGCGCACCAGCAGCTTCGAAGGCCCCGCGAAATAGGCGTCGCTGAAGTCGATCTGCTCCGCGCGTTGCTTCGAGTAGCCAAGGTTGGCCGCGACCACGTCCACGCGGCCTTGCAGCAGTTCGGGAATGCGGGCATCGACGGCAATCAGCTTGACCTGCAGCTTCACTTTCAATGCGTCGGCGATCGCCTTGCAGAAGTCCACGTCGTAGCCCACGATTTCGCGGGTCTTCGGGTCCTGAAAGGAGAAGGGCGGCGCGGTGCCGAGCGTTCCGCAAATGAGCGTGCCGCGCTGTTTGATGTCGGCAAGGGCATCGGCGTGCGCGAAGGCACCGTGCGCGAGCGCGATCAGGCTCGCGACCAGGGTGAGAAACCGTTTCATGACGTGAGTGTCTCCATCGTTGTGTCGTTATATGAGCGCCTTATTTAAGCGCTTCGCAGGCCGATTTGATGCGGTGGCAGGCCTCTTTCACTGTATCGAGTGCCGTGGCGAACGAGAGGCGAATGGATGGCGAGACACCATAGGCCGAGCCGTCGAGCACCGCTACCTTCGCATGGTCGAGCAGATACGCGGCGAAGTCCACATCGGAGCCGATGCGCTTGCCGTCAGGCGTAGTCTTGCCGATCACGCGCGCGCAACCGGGGAAGATGTAAAACGCGCCTGACGGCCGCACGCAGTCGAGCAACTCGACGGTGCCGAGGATGTGCATCGCGGCATCGAGCCGCTCGCGGAACGTCGCGACACAATGCTCGACGAAGTCCTGCGGACCGTTGAGCGCGGCCGTCGCTGCGGCCTGGCTGATCGACGAAACGCAGCTGAGTGTTTGCGACTGCAGCGTGACGAGCTGGCGAATCAGCGACGCGGGACCGACGCCATAGCCGATGCGCCAGCCGGTCATCGCATAGGTTTTCGATACCCCGTTGACCGACAGCGAGCGTTCGGCCAGTTCGGGCACGACTTCGAGCGGCGTGAGCGCCTTCCCTTTGCCGTAGTGGAAGTGCTCGTAGATGTCGTCGCTAAGCAGCCAGACGCGTTCGTGCGAAAGAATCACATCGGCGAGTTCGCGCAGTTCGCGCTCGCTGTACGAAGCGCCGGTCGGGTTGTTCGGCGAATTCAGCACCACCCAGCGCGTGCGCGGCGTGATCGCGCGATCGAGTTCGCTGGCTGTCAGCTTGTAGTCGCGCGCCGCCGATGCCGGTGCGATCACAGGCACGCCGTCGCTGAGCGCGACCATGTCGGGATACGACACCCAGTACGGCGCCGGAACGACGACTTCGTCGCCCGCGTTGAGGGTCGCGGCGAACGCGTTGTGCAGCACCTGTTTTGCACCGCTGCCGATGAATACCTGAGACGCATCGATCGTCACGCCGTTCTCGCGCCGGTATTTCTCGACCACGGCTTCGCGCAACGCGTGAGTGCCTGCTGCGCCGGTGTATTTCGTATCGCCGCGCGTGATCGCTTCGATGGCGGCGGCTTTCACGTGGTCGGGCGTATCGAGATCGGGCTCCCCGATCGAGAGATCGAGAATCGTATGCCCTTCGCGCATCAGCTGCATCACGCGCTCGCGCGCCGAACCGCTAGCCGATGGCTTGATGCGCGCAAGGCGAGCAGACGTGGGCAGGATGTTTGTGACCGTGCTCATCGGCATGCTCCCTGCAGGATGGCGATGCGGGCGTCGACCCACGTGCGATCGACGGCATCGTTCGCAAGCGCCGCGCGAAACGCCTGTTCCTTTTCGACGTGGCGAATCGCGTGCTCCAGCACCTCCGCGGCATCGTCGGGGCGAATCGCCAGCACGCCATCGGCATCCGCGACGATCAGGTCGCCCGGATACACCACCATGCTGTCGATGGTCACGACCGTGTTGATTTCGCCGGGGCCGTCCTTGTACGGTCCGCGATGCGTGACGCCGCGCGAATAGCAGGGAAAACGCGCCTCGCGGAACGCCGCTACGTCGCGCACCGCACCGTCGATCACAAAACCCGCCACGCCGATGCGCCGCGCCATCTGCATCATCAGGTCTCCGACCAATGCGTTGGCGCAGGCGCCACCACCGTCCACGACGAGGACGTCGCCGGCCTTCAGCACGTCGAACGCCTTGTGGATCATCAGGTTGTCGCCCGGCCGCGTCTTGACCGTCACCGCGTTGCCGACGAGCGGCGCGTCGCCGTGCCGGGGTGCGAGATGCATCGTGCCCGTGCAGCGGCCCATGCAGTCGCTCAATGCGGCAACCGGCAGGCCGGCGAAGGCCTCCCTTTGCCGCTCGTTCAGTCCCTGCGCGCGTGGCTCGATGCGTATGCCCGACTCTGTCATGCCTGTCTCCCTTGAAAGAATGGGCCCGTGCCCTTCACTGTTCATGGGTGCAGTCTAGGCTTCGACAAGAATGCAAAAAAGCGATAAATTTTCGCGAGATATCAAGAGAAAAATTCCTGGAGATGCCATGTATCCCACGGTCAAGCAACTGGAGGCGTTCCTCTCGACGGCGCGGCTCGGCAGCTTCAGCGCGGCGTCTGAGAGCCTGCACACAACGCAGTCGGCGGTGTCCAAGCGCATTGCGGAGCTGGAGGCGGCGTTGTCCGCCGAGTTGTTCGAGCGCAGCCAGAAGCGGCCCGCGTTGACGACGAAAGGCCGCGCATTGCTGCCGCTCGCCGCCCAGGTCGTCGATCTGCTGGCGCGCATTGGCGAAGAGATGCTCGATCCCGATCCGTTTGCGGGGCGCTTGCGAATTGGCGTGACGGAGATCTCGGCGTTGACATGGCTGCGACGCTTCATCGAGCACGCGCGCGAACACTATCCGCGTCTGACCATCGATCCGGAAGTGAACTCGAGCCGCACGCTGCTCGAACAGTTCGACGACAACGCCCTGGATATCGTGGTCGTGCCAAAGATCGACCGCTGGCCGTCGGGGTATTGCAACATCGTCGTCGGCACGCTCAGCACGGCGTGGGTCGCCAGTCCTCAGCGATTCGGCAGCAAGCGTCGTATCGAACCGGGCGAGCTGGCCGATTACCCGCTATTGCTGCAAGCCGAATCGTCCGTCACCGCCCGCGTTCATGAAGTGTGGCTGCGAGAACACGGTGTCTCCGCGCGCCTTGCCACTCGCACGAACAGCCTTCCCGTGCTTGGACAACTGACGATCGCAGGACTCGGCGTCAGTGTGCTGCCGACCGAGTTCTTCCGGGAAGAGATAGCGCAGGGCCTGCTCGCCGTGTTCGAGACAGAGGATGCATTGCCTCAGATCGAGTATCACGCGATTTATCGAAGCGAACGCGGCGAGCCTGTGTTGAAGATCGCAGCACTCATTGAAAGCATGTGTGTTTTTCACCGTGCATCCGATTAGGCACGCTTTCACACATTCGGTGGTTGCGCCGGGCGGCCGTCGTGGAAGCCATTTTGGAGCCCGGCGTCACCCGGCCATTGAGCCCCGAATGCAAACGTGCCGTTCAGTTAAGCATGAACGGCATTACGCTTAGCGCCCAGTTTTTCCGGCACCTATGCTCACTCTGTGAGCTTGTTCGGACGTGATGGACTCGGTCAGCTTTCGCAACGCCAGGGTCAAACGGGAAGTCGTTCTCACGCGACAAGAAGAAGGGCTGCTCCGCTTGGCACGCCCCTGATTCCCTGTCGCGCCGGACGCCTTCAGCGCCCCCACGCAGGAAACTCTGCTAACACAGTGCTCCTCTACCCACCCAGAAACTGCTTTGGGCGCCGACTTATTGACGGTACAATAAGTGCAATCTCAACGGGGTTGTCAATGCCTGTCGTCTTTCGATACAACGGTATCCGGTTCTTCTTCTATTCGAACGAAGGCGACCCTCGCGAGCCGGTTCACATCCACGCCCAGCTGGGCTCAAGTGTGGCGAAGATCTGGCTCTATCCCGACGTGCATGTGGCCAGCAGTTCAGGGTTCTCGGCAAAGGAGCAGGCGCTGCTGATGGATGCGGTCGAACAGAACCGCGAATTGATCGAAAGGAGGTGGAATGAGCACTTCAGCTAGAGAGCTGCGATTCGACGATTTCGTGATGTGGGTCGAGCTGGAAGACGGGCGCACGCTCGGCGTTCCGCTTGCCTGGTTTCCGAGACTGTTGCACGCAACGCCCGAGCAGCGGCTCCATTACGAGATCAGCGCAGGAGGGCTGCATTGGGACGAGATCGACGAGGACATCTCGGTTGACGGTCTGCTTGCGGGTCGCGGCGACATGACACATCGCCACGCCGACGCCGCCTGATGCGATGAGCAGTCCGCAAACGGCGCCCCCGAAACGCATGGGCCGGCCACCGCTCGAAAATCCGAAGGTCAAGCTGACAATGCGATACGACGCGGATATTGTCGAAGTGTTCAGGGCAACGGGCGAAGGCTGGCAGACACGCATGAACGAAGCCCTTCGGACGTTTCTGCAAGAGCATCCACTCGACGCACGCTGATCCAACCCCAGGGTGCTCGTCATGACCGATCGCCGGCCGTGGATTCGCCCCAGAATGATCAACGGCAACGAAGCCGCGGTGGAGTTCGATCCGGTCACGGGTATTGGCGAATTCCCGGGTCTCAGCGGCCAGGCAGACTTTCAGGGAACCGGCGAGGCGCTGGTTGAAGGCCGGCGTTCGCTGGCGATCCATATCGAGAGTTGCACCAGCCGCCTGGCACCGGGATCGGTGCATGAATCCCGAATCGCGCATCCAGATCACACCTGGGGTCGTCTTCTCGGCGACAGTCTTCACGCCTGTACCACACTCACGTTGTCCGAGCGTGCGGGACCGGGACACGCAGCACCCCTTCATTCGTCAATCCCCGACCCTGCAAGAGGGCAGCGTGATTTTCTCCGGCAGTGCAGACCGACGTATCGTGGACCTGCGCAATCCCCACCTTGCGCTGAGCCCATTTTCAGCGTTGCCGGTCGGCATGCTCGTGACGAACGGCGACCTGTTCCCGGAAGCACAATGGCGCGCGTCGAGCCATTACCCGACGTAGTGTGCGCCGCGCGGCATGTTTCACGTCATGGCGATTGATTTTTCCGGCACGGACCAGTCGCTATAGGGTCTCCGGCTCACTCGGCCCGAGAGCGCGTCTCCGTTTTCGAACGACGATCGTGCGCTCTGTGAGCGGCTCGTGCGTCATTTGAGGCGCGCGCTCGATTTGCATCGGTCGGCTCACGAGGATCGTTGTATTGCTTCGCTCTATAGCGAGGCGATGGAGCAACTGATGGTCGGCGTGATCGTGCTCCCTGAGCGCCTTGCCGTTCGTGAATGCGTAGCAGGGGCGCTATCGTTTAACGGGCAGCGCTGTACGGCAATCAAGATGATTTGGGTGCACCAGTCGATTGCGGAGCAATTTGTGAAGCGCTTCGCTGAGGCAGTCAATGCCCTTAAGCGAGGCATGCCGTGGGAGCCCGATGTCGTAATCACGCCGCTGCCTGACAAGCGCAAGTGCGAGTATCTGCTTGAATGCGTGGGTGATGCTCGGGAGCGAGGTGCAGAGGTTGTGAATGAAGGAGGCGGCAGTGTGGT
The DNA here is from genome assembly GCF_000685075.1 of Paraburkholderia oxyphila NBRC 105797. Taxonomy (GTDB): domain Bacteria; phylum Pseudomonadota; class Gammaproteobacteria; order Burkholderiales; family Burkholderiaceae; genus Paraburkholderia; species Paraburkholderia oxyphila. The sequence goes on along the minus strand of NZ_BAYD01000013.1, from coordinate 5,702 downwards.
TGAGACGCTCTTTCACCCCGCTGTTCGATGCACTTGTCAATCAGGTCTGCCGGATTAACCTGAACACTCAATGTCAACGCGGCCCGGACGCCTTTCCTTTTGCTGGCCGGAAGGATTCCGCAGAGGGCACGGTTTCCACGAAGGAAAGCGCTGATAACACAAGTCGCTCATCAATTCGATTGCGTTGGACGCAGCCGCCGAACATGCGTACGCAACGGATGACTGGAGCCTTGGCGATGACGCAACTCGTTTAATGCAGGAGATAGTCCGAATTTACGATGAACAAATAACTTTGGTTTGCCGTCGACGTTATCTGCAATGCACGGCCAAACTTGACCGTTTGCTCCGGATTGAAATGCCCGACAAATTGCGCAGAGGAATTCCGCATGCTGCGTGAGGACAAGATCGGGTCAACCGACTCCCTTGCTTCAAGTGGTGATTTTGTAGAGCCCGAAAGCCGAATCGAAACGATAACATTCTTCGATGTTAAATACCCTCGTCCGCACTGGGGAAAACCAGATCGGAGGCGGGAGCAACATTCGCATCGGGGATACGCCGTCTTATATGATAGACACCTCATGCCAGGCAAAGCCACCCGCATCGATATTTTCAGTTTGCGCACGGTCCCCATGCGCGTTTCAACTTCGATGGATCGCGTTCTTCGTTTGTTTCTTCGCGTGGTTCGCGTGTGCGCCATTAATGCCATTGTTTGCGAAGGAATTTCACCTGAGCCCGGCTGAATTCGCGAACATCAACACCGCATCGGTAGCCGCGACGATCTTGGCACGACTGAGCGTCGGTCCGATGTGCGACCATTTCGATCAGCTGCGCGTCTCACGGGACCTTCGCACAGAATTTTAAAATAATAAAAGGGATCAACTTTTTGAATCGGATGCAATCTCCAGTCCTACATTTATGTCGATATGGAAAAAGCAGCCGCTCCGCGATTCTGCCGTCAATGATGACGACGGCCTGCTTGATGCTGCCCGGCTCTAGCCGGCGCGCGAACGGTCGCCAGCGCGGATCGTCCATCGAATAGCGGGCACCGTTTTCGGTGATCCACGTCGAGTTGGGCTGGGGATCGGTGGGGAATTGCCGGTATCGCGTCATGTCCTCGTGCGTGAGCGACGCGTCGCACGGGAGCACTGTACGCATTGGGGTGAATTGTTTGATAACGAAGTGCCAGACAAACGGTCCTCGCGCGAGCAAATCTACCGGTAAGCGTCAAATCCGTCGTGGCTTTCTGGGTTGATTGCTCCCAATACCCCAAAAGGGGGAGCCCCCTCTGGCGGATTTCAAGGCGCTGTCGACCCGCCATACTAGAGACACGAATCGACGACAGATTTGGCGGAGCAGCATCATGAAAAGCCGTGATTTTCTGACCTATCAGCAGATCTTCGACCACGCAGTGCAGCACCTTTTCTGCCAAGGTCGCGCGGCGCTGCTGCCACTTGGTGGCGGCGCATATCGTGGCTACTGCGGAGGATGCCCTGTCGGCAGCCTGATCAAGCCTTCCGATTACACGACGGCGATTGAAGGGGTGCCGGTTCGCTATATCGGCAAACAGTCATTGGACGCAATACCAGCGTACATGGACGTGGGTATCGCCGCGCTGCGCAGGGCGCTGCTTCGCTCGCGGATCAATGTCTACGACCCGGTCGCAATCGAGCTGCTCAGCTGTCTGCAAAACGTCCACGACGTGTTCGGCAAGTGGGAGTGGCGCGAGCGGCTTCTGACGATCGCGCGCCAGTTCGGGCTGTCCGACGACCTCGTCAGGGCGGCCGCGTGAGCAACACGATGCTGTGCAGGCTGGATGTTCGAGAGGCGGAGTCAAGGAAGCAAGCGATGAACACGCAGAAACGAAGCCTGCAAGGGCTGGTGGAGAAGTGGCTGGCGCCGACCCCGGCCGTGCCGGCCCACGTGACGCAGTTCGGCCGCACGGCGGCGGGCAACACACGGTTCATCTGCGTCGAGGTCTCGCATCCGACCAATCCTCGAGCGCTCTTCTTCTTCCGGCACGGCGACGGCTGCTGGCGGGTCTTCCCGCCACCCGACGAACGGCCGGCGATGAGCTACCGGCAAGCGGCATAACGGCCGCGCGATTGCACCGGTGGTCTATGATGGAAGCGATCAATGGATCGTCGGCGTATTATCGTTATGTATGATGAAAGGACTATGGAATCGGTCCGCACCGTTCTTCTGATCGACGACCATGCGTTGTTCCGTCGAGGCGTGGCGCAACTCATCCAGATGAACGCGGGCTTTCACGTTGTCGGAGAAGCGGCGTCGGGGCTCGAAGGCGTCGGACTTGCGCTCGACCTTAAGCCGGACGTGATCTTGGTCGACCTCAACATGCCTGAGATGGGCGGGGTCGAGACGATCGCGCTGCTGCGCGAGAAAGGCGTTGACGCCCGCATCATTGTGCTGACCGTTTCCGACAGCGAACGGGATGTCGTGGCCGCGCTGCGCGCCGGCGCGCACGGCTATCTGCTGAAGGACATGGAGCCCGAGGAACTGTGTCTGAGCCTGCGCAAGGTGTTGGAGGGTATCGCGGTGCTCAGCGAGTCGGTGACCGGCAATCTCGTTCACGCGCTGTCGGGCGACCGGCCGCTTCACGCCAGCGAGACCCATCTCTCGGCGCGCGAGCAGGAGGTGCTCGACTATCTCGTCGAGGGCCTGTGCAATAAGGCCATTGCGCGCAGACTCGATATCAGCGTGGGCACGGTCAAGGTCCACGTCAAGCACCTGCTGCACAAGCTCGATCTTCATTCGCGGCTTGAAGCCGTCGTCTGGCATCGCGAGCACGTCGTGCGGCACCATCCGCCGCGCATGTGATTGCCATCATCATGCGCAGCGCGCGTTGCCCACGACGCGAGGCCCACATTACGAATAGTCCTGTCCGCTCGCACGCCTGCTGAGCGAAAGAGGCCGGCACGATCCGCGAGCTCATAACGAGAACAATTTCACTTCAAGAGATTCTGCATAAAATTGCTTCTTCGACGGACTCCTGAAGCAATTTTGTCACCTCGAAATCTTGCTGGACAGGTTGGAGCGCGAATACGGTGTAGCGGCGAAAATGGGGCGGCTGCGCGTGGCCTACAAGGAAACCATCACGCGCGAAGTGGCGGCTGAGCAAGGGCGTTTTGTCCACCGGACTGGCGGGCATGGCCAGTACGGCCATGTGATTCTTTCGCTGCACCCCGGCGCGCGCGGCTCGGGCATGCGCTTCGAAAACGCAATCACTGGCGGGGCTGTGCCGCGCCAGTTCATCCCGGCGGTGGAGCAGGGGGGCGCGATGCCGCCGAAACCGGAGCGCTGGCAGGCTATCCCGTCACCGACATCGAGGTGCGTCTCGAAGGCGGTTCCAGCCATTCCGTCGATTCGAGCGAATTCGCGCACCACGCCGCGGCCATCCAGGCATGCCGCGCGGCGTTCGGTAAGTCTGCCACTCTTATCGGAGCGCTGTCGGGCCTTTCAGTGGGCGCTTGCCGTCGATGATGGCTTTTGCTTCATCAATGGCAGCATCCAGCGCCCAGTTTTCGTGACGGTAGCCCTCTTCTTCAAGGCATTGAACCGGAATTTGCGTGGCGGGCTGAGCATCGGTGTCGTTCGGGATAAGCACGAAGCCGCGGAACCCGAATATCTGCAAATCCGCACCGCCGACGCCTTGTTTCGGGAGCGTTTGAACTGAATATTCAAAGCCGTTGTGCGTGTTTTCAGCGCGGGCCATATTCGTCTCCAGCGTGGTCGTCTTTGGATCCTGGCACCCGAACAGGGCGCATTGCATCGTTGGCGCGAACGCGGTTTGGCGCTATCTGCGCACCGGCAGTTCTCGCCCGAACCCGGCCGAGAAGGCACCGAGGAGGCGATCCGCTGCCGACGGAGATGCCTGGCGGCTGCGGACCACCACGGCTTCGCAAACGAACCGGAAATGGCATGACGAAAACCCCTCCCGCGCCCGTAGCCGCCGCTACCCTCGACGCTATTGCACTGGCATCAGCAGACGATCACGATGATCGCAGTCGGGGATGCCGCAAGCTGAAGGCGCATCTCCATTGGCAAAGCCGCAGTCCCGAATGCAGTCCGGCCAGGTCAGCCCCGCCTTGAGCGGGGCTTTTAATTCTGGCTGCGCCATCAATGCTTATGGTGCAACCAGTCCCGCACGGGATGCGTGTCCAGCCAGCGGGATTGGGGATTCCTGTGATGCGCGCGTTTGTAGTGCTCTGTTACCAATATTGCAGCTATGATCAGCGCAATCACCCCAAACAGCACACCCGTCATCGACTCGGCCATGGCAGCCTCCTTCCCAGGTCGGGGGCATGCTTGCATTTTAGGCGATGCGTGCGTGCAAACCGGCGTTTTGCGTTGTCCATTTTATTCCGGCGAGACGTAGCGTTACCCATCGATGGGTACGTCGAACTGTGTCCGACAACCTGGACATCTGAATGGCTCGACGTTACCTTGCGCCGGCAATGCGGCGAGCGGCTGCTCCTCGCCGGATGTTAAGTGCTACTGTGGTAGTGGGGATTTTCCCCAGTCATCCGGAGAATACGATGCCGTCAGACCCCGCCACAACATCCGTCGAGCCACCTGGGACGCGAGACAAGCCGCTCCCTGGCGCGACGCCTCAGACCGAGTCATCTGTACCGGATGCAGATAAAGAGGAGCCGGTACCGCACGAGCGCCCGCCTGTCCGGTCAGACGACAACTGACTATTCGCCACGCCCTCGGCTTGACGTCGGCCGAATGCGCACTGCGTAGCAGATCCACGCGTTGCGACGTGAAGCTGAAGGCGCCTATTCGTATTCGCTCTCAACCACGAGTGGACAGCCCATCAGAACGAGTTCGAATTTTTGGGTCCGTTTTGACGCTGGCCGCCGAAGCACAGCGTCGGCTGCGGTGGCGAGTTAACCCTGTGCGGGCCGAACAACGCTCAGGCCAGCTTCAGACATCTGCACCCAGTCGCTTGCGAACCTGGCGCGCTGCGGGCGCTGCACGCGGCAGCCCTGCAACTGCTCGTCGAGAGCCGTTTTGTCGAAACTCCCGCGCTGACACCGAGCGGTAATCGAGATGGCGGGCGTCGCATGATCGAAGAGTGGGGCGGCGAGGTGTCGGTGTGCACGAATGTCGATGGCGTCCCGGTCGATCTGTACGCCGAGGCACTGGCGGGTCCGGCTGCTCCTTCTGGTGTTCTTCACGCCGTCGAATGCGATCAACCTCGTCGACTACTACTGCCAGCTATATCACCGGTGCCGTCATCGAGGCCTCGGGCGGTCTGAAGCTGTGACCTTGCCAGGCGCATCGATCGTATCGGGTGCGTTGGCGCGCTCTCGTGTATCGCCGGATCGCGGTTGTTCGTGCAGCGCTCGATTTACGACGCGTTCATGAAGCGGCTCGTGGAAGGCGCGCGCAAGCTGCGCGTGGGCGACCCGTCGCGGCCCGATACGCAGATGGGTCCGCTCATCACGGCGAAGCATCGCGAGTCGGTGGAGCGCTACGTGGCGATTGGTCTGGAAGAGGGCGGGCGCCTGCTGTGCGGCGGCGAGCGTCCCGTGGGCGACGATCGCGAAAACGGCTTCTTCTATCAGCCGACCATACTGGAAGGACTCCAGAATAGTTCGCGCATCTGCCAGGAAGAGATCTTCGGTCCGGTGCTGGTGGCGATGCCCTTCGACGACGAAGCCGCGCTGATCGAACAGGCG
>NZ_BAYD01000014.1 GCF_000685075.1 Paraburkholderia oxyphila NBRC 105797 | reverse complement strand
GGCCGCCATGGGCGCGCACCGCATCGACCTTGACCTGGGGCGTGGTGATGGGCACACAGATCACGGCCTTCACGCCGAGCTTCGCGGCCGATAGCGCCACGCCCTGGGCGTGATTGCCGGCCGAAGCGGTGATCACGCCGCGCTCGAGCTGCCCGGGCGTCAGGTGCGCCATCTTGTTGTAGGCGCCGCGCAGCTTGAAGGAGAACACGGGCTGGTTGTCCTCGCGCTTGAGCAGGACGGTGTTGCGCAGGCGTGCCGAGAGGTTCGGCGCGCGCTCCAGCTCGGTCTCGCGGGCCACGTCGTAGACGCGGGCGGTGAGGACTTTCTTCAGATAATCGTCGTGGGAGGCCATGCTGGGGGCGCGCCAGGCGCGAGATTTGACGGGAAAACGTAAATGATAGCGCCAATGATCGTGCCAACAGGAGGCTAACAGCGGGCCAGCAGCCGGCCAATTCCCGACCCTTCGGACGGCGAATTCATTGGCGCACGCCTGTGTCGTGCCCGTATCACGGGCTTGTCGCGTTGATGACCGACACTCGTGTCGCGCGCCTGCGAAGTTCCCGACCACCGTCAGCGCAGGCGCGGATCATGCGTTAAAATCGCTTTTTGAAACAAGGATCGGAAGATGCACAGGCAGATTCGGACAGCCCATTTGATGCCCGCGCGGCGCGAGACCCGCCCCGCGACGCAGCGGCACGTCCGGCACGCACGATCGTGCCGCTAAGTCCGAACGTCGGGGAACCCATCGGCGTGAGTGCAGCCGCCATGCTTCCCCACCCCTAAAGTCCGCTATCAGCCAACAGCGCGCCAGCCGCGAGCCACCGGCGGACACGATTTCAGAATAGCGCCCCACGCGCCCCGTCAGCGTCCGCCATGCAAGGCATCGAGCCACATGCGCGGGGCTGGCACAAAGAGTCGTCCAACCATGAACGCACCTCAAGTTTTCGATCCTCACGGCGCCGCCGCCGCCGTGGCCACCGATATCGAACCGCGCTTGCGCGAGATTCCGTATAACTACACGTCCTTTTCGGATCGCGAAATTGTCATCCGCCTGCTAGGCGAGGAAGCATGGAACGCGCTTGCCGAGCTGCGTGCAGAACGCCGTACCGGCCGCTCTGCGCGCATGCTCTACGAGGTGCTCGGCGACATCTGGGTCGTGCGGCGCAACCCGTATCTGCAGGACGACCTGCTCGACAACCCGAAGCGCCGTGCGCTCCTGATCGAGGCGCTGAACCACCGCCTCGCCGAAATCGAGAAGCGCCGCCGCGCCGACCTCCAGGAGCATGCCGACCAGGAAGGCGTGGACCGCGCCGCGCGCGTGGAAAAGCTCGTGAACGCCACGCGCCGCGCCATCGACGACTTCGCCGCCGAATTCGAAAAGATGGCCGACCTGCGCCGCCGCGCCACCAAGGTGCTCGGCCGCCGCACGCAGAAGGACAACATCCGCTTCGACGGCCTCTCGCGCGTCTCGCACGTGACCGACGCGACCGACTGGCGTGTGGAGTATCCGTTCGTCGTCCTGACCCCCGACACCGAAGCCGAGATCGCCGGCCTCATCAAGGCCTGCTTCGAGCTCGGCCTCACGGTGATCCCGCGCGGCGGCGGCACCGGCTACACGGGCGGCGCGGTGCCGCTCACGCCGTTCTCGGCCGTCATCAACACCGAAAAGCTCGAGCAGCTCGGCCCCGTCGAGATGACCGACCTGCCCGGCGTGGACCGCAAGGTCGCAACGATCTTCTCGGGCGCGGGCGTCGTCACGCGCCGCGTGACCGAGGCCGCGGATGCCGCGGGCTTCGTGTTCGCCGTCGACCCGACTTCGCTCGACGCCTCGTGCATCGGCGGCAACGTCGCGATGAACGCGGGCGGCAAGAAGGCGGTGCTCTGGGGCACGGCGCTCGACAACCTCGCCTGGTGGCGCATGGTCGACCCGCAGGGCAACTGGCTCGAAGTCACGCGTCTGGACCACAACCTCGGCAAGATCCACGACATCCCCGTGGCGCGCTTCGAGCTGAAGTGGTTCGACGGCGAGCACGCGCCGGGTGAAAAGCTGCTGCGCACCGAATGGCTCGATATCGAGGGCAAGCGCTTCCGCAAGGAAGGCCTCGGCAAGGACGTCACCGATAAATTCCTGGCCGGCCTGCCGGGCGTGCAGAAGGAAGGCTGCGACGGCCTCATCACGTCCGCGCGCTGGGTGCTGCACAAGATGCCCGCGCACACGCGCACGGTCTGCCTCGAATTCTTCGGCCAGGCGCGCGAGGCGATTCCGAGCATCGTCGAGATCAAGGACTACCTGTTCGAGACCTCGAAGCGGGGCGGCGCGATTCTCGCCGGCCTCGAGCATCTGGACGAGCGCTATCTGCGCGCCGTGGGCTACGCGACCAAAAGCAAGCGCAACGCGTTCCCGAAGATGGTGCTGATCGGCGATATCGTCGGCGACGACGCCGATGCCGTGGCCACCGCCACGTCGGAAGTCATCCGCATGGCCAACGGCAAGAGCGGCGAAGGCTTCGTTGCGGTCTCCGCCGAGGCGCGCAAGCGCTTCTGGCTCGACCGCAGCCGCACGGCCGCGATCGCGAAGCACACCAACGCGTTCAAGATCAACGAAGACGTCGTGATCCCGCTGAACCGCATGGGCGAGTACACGGACGGCATCGAGCGCATCAACATCGAGCTCTCGATCAAGAACAAGCTGCAACTCGTCGATGCGCTCGAAGCGTTCTTCAAGGCCGGCAACCTGCCGCTCGGCCGCAGCGACGACGCCAGCGAGATTCCGTCCGCGGAGCTGCTCGAAGACCGCGTGCAGCAGGCGCTCGACCTGTTCAAGCGCGTGCGCGAGCGCTGGACCTTCGTGGGCGAGAAGCTCGACATGCCGCTGCGCGAGGCCCAGCACTATCTCGTGCAACTGGGCTACGAGGCGCTCGCGGAGAAGTTCGCCGACCGTGTCGATGTCCAGCCGGACGCCAACGTCTTTCACATCACGCAGGACCGCACGGTGCGCGTCTCGTGGAAGCAGGAGATCCGCGCGGAACTGCGCCAGATCTTCAACGGCGGCGAATTCAAGCCGATCCTCGACGAAGCCCAGGCGATCCACAAGAAGGTGCTGCGCGGCCGCGTGTTCGTGGCGCTGCACATGCACGCCGGCGACGGCAACGTGCACACCAACATTCCGGTCAACTCGGACAACTACGAGATGCTGCAGGACGCGCACCACGCGGTTGCGCGCATCATGAAGCTCGCGCGCTCGCTCGACGGCGTGATCTCGGGCGAGCACGGCATCGGCATCACGAAGCTCGAATTCCTGACCGAAGAGGAGATCGCCGAGTTCCGCGCCTACAAGCAGCGCGTCGACCCGGAAGGGCGCTTCAACAAGGGCAAGCTGCTCGACGGCGCCGACCTGCGCAACGCCTACACGCCGTCGTTCGGCCTGATGGGCTACGAGTCGCTGATCATGAAGCAGTCCGACATTGGCGCGATTGCCGAGTCGGTGAAGGACTGCCTGCGCTGCGGCAAGTGCAAGCCCGTCTGCGCGACCCACGTGCCGCGCGCGAACCTGCTCTACAGCCCGCGCAACAAGATTCTCGCGACCTCGCTGCTGGTCGAGGCGTTCCTGTACGAAGAGCAGACGCGCCGTGGCGTGTCGATCAAGCACTGGGACGAGTTCAACGACGTGGCCGACCATTGCACGGTCTGCCACAAGTGCGTGACGCCGTGCCCGGTCAAGATCGACTTCGGCGACGTCACGATGAACATGCGCAACCTGCTGCGCAAGATGGGCAAGAAGAAGTTCAACGCCGGCAACGCGGCGGGCATGTTCTTCCTGAACGCCACCAACCCGCAGACCATCAACCTCGCGCGCGAGGTGATGATGGGCGTGGGCTACAAGGCGCAGCGCCTCGGCAACGACCTGCTCAAGAAGGTCGTGAAGAAGCAGACCGCGCATCCGCCCGCCTCCACGGGCAAGCCGGCCGTGGTCGAGCAGGTGATCCACTTCGTCAACAAGAAGATGCCAGGCAACCTGCCGAAGAAGACGGCGCGCGCGCTGCTCGACATCGAAGACAACAAGATCGTGCCGATCATCCGCAATCCGAAGACGACGAACGTCGATTCGGAAGCGGTGTTCTACTTCCCGGGCTGCGGCTCGGAGCGTCTGTTCTCGCAGGTCGGTCTCGCCACCCAGGCGATGCTCTGGGAAGCGGGCGTGCAGACCGTGCTGCCGCCGGGCTATCTGTGCTGCGGCTACCCGCAGCGCGGCTCGGGCCAGTACGACAAGGCCGAGAAGATCGTCACGGACAATCGCGTGCTGTTCCACCGCGTCGCGAACACGCTCAACTACCTCGATATCAAGACGGTGGTGGTGTCGTGCGGGACCTGCTACGACCAGCTCGCCGGTTATGAATTCGACAAGATCTTCCCGGGCTGCCGCATCATCGACATTCACGAGTTCCTGCTCGAGAAGGGCATCAAGCTCGATGGCGTGACGGGCACGCGCTACATGTACCACGACCCGTGCCACACGCCGATCAAGACGATGGACCCGGTCAAGCTCGTCAATGAGTTGATGGGCGCCGAGAAGGACGGCTACAAGATCGAGAAGAACGAGCGCTGCTGCGGCGAATCGGGCACGCTCGCGGTCACGCGTCCGGACATTTCGACGCAGGTGCGGTTCCGCAAGGAAGAGGAAATCCGCAAGGGCGCGGCGAAGCTGCGCGGCATTCCGATCGTCGGCAACGGCGCGAACGGGGTGCAGCCGGCCACGCCGCAGGAAGCGGGCGGGCAGGGCAGCACGCAGGATGTGAAGATTCTGACGAGCTGCCCGTCGTGCCTCCAGGGCCTGTCGCGGTACAACGAGGACGCCAACATCGAAGCCGACTACATCGTGGTGGAAATCGCCCGACACGTGCTTGGCGAAAACTGGATGGCGGACTACGTTCAGAAGGCGAACAATGGCGGAATCGAGCGCGTGCTGGTCTAATGGCAGCGCAAAATTTTCCGTAACACGGGTTCGAGGACGACGATGGGATGCGTATTCTGCAGTGAAGAAGGCGGCGATGTGCTGTGGGAAGACGAGCGTATGCGCGTCGTGCTCGCGACCGCCGAAGCCGACTATCCCGGCTTTTGCCGGGTCATCTGGAATACGCATGTCGGAGAGTTCTCGGATCTGGGGCTGGATGACCGGGACCATCTGATGCGGGCGGTCTACGCGGTCGAGCGCGCGCTGCGCCGCGTGATGCACCCATCGAAGGTGAATCTCGCGAGCCTTGGCAACCAGGTGCCGCACGTGCACTGGCATGTGATTCCGCGCTTCACAAACGACGCGCATTTTCCGATGTCGGTGTGGTCGCCGCGCCAGCGCACCGTCTCGGAGGCGATGCTCGGGCAGCGCCGCGCGCAGGCGACGCTGCTGCGCGACGCGGTACGTCAGGAAATCGAGCAGGCGCTCGCCTGAGCGGGCTGCGCTGCGCGGGCACGACTTGGTGCTCGTGGCAGCGCGTGCAGGCGCGTGCCGGCGACGCTGAAGGAGAGACAGAAACAATCATGAGTGGACTGAAATCCGATACGCCGGTGCCGACCGGCGTCGTGGTGCACGCGCTGTCGCGCGTGCTCGAACTGCAGTACGGCAATGGCGAGAGCTACCGCATTCCGTTCGAGCTGATGCGTGTCTATACGCCCTCGGCGGAAGCGCGCGGCCACGGGCCCGGCCAGGAGACGCTGCAGACCGGCAAGCGCGAGGTCACGATCACGGCGCTCGAAGGCGTGGGCAACTACGCGCTGCAGCCCACCTTCTCCGACGGCCACAGCAGCGGCATCTACTCCTGGGATCAGCTCTATGAGCTGGCGACGCGCCAGGACGAGCTCTGGGCCGAGTATTTCGCCAAACTGAAGGCCGCGGGCGTCGAGCGCGACGCCCCGATGGCGGCCCAGCCCCATGGCGGTGCAGCACACGGCCACTGCCACTGACGCTTCCTGTTACGATCCTGCCCGCCGCGGCGCCCACGCGCCGCACTTCAACACATAAGACCGGACACGATCTGGTCAGACCCGCGAAAGGACGAGCGCGATGAGCAAAACCCACTTCGGCTACGAAACAGTCGACGAACAGGACAAGGCGAAGAAGGTGGCCGGCGTGTTCCATTCGGTCGCCTCGAACTACGACCTGATGAACGACTTGATGTCGGGCGGGCTGCATCGCGCCTGGAAGGCGTTCACGATCGCCCAGGCGAACGTGCGGCCGGGCGCGCGGGTGCTCGACATCGCGGGCGGCACGGGTGACCTTTCGATGGCGTTCGCGAAGAAAGCGGGCCCGACCGGCCAGGTCTGGCATACCGACATCAACGAGTCGATGCTGCGCGTGGGCCGCGACCGCCTGATCGACAAGGGCGTGATCACGCCCGCGCTGCTCTGCGACGCCGAGAAAATTCCCTTTCCGGACAACTACTTCGACGTGGTGACGGTGGCCTTCGGCCTGCGCAACATGACCCACAAGGATGCCGCGCTCGCCGAGATGCGCCGCGTGCTCAAGCCGGGCGGGCGCCTGCTCGTGCTCGAATTCTCGAAGGTCTGGGAGCCGCTCAAGAAAGCCTACGACGTCTATTCGTTCAAGGTGCTGCCGTGGCTGGGCTCGCGCTTCGCACAGGATGCCGATAGCTACCGCTATCTCGCGGAATCGATCCGCATGCATCCCGACCAGGAAACTTTAAAGACGATGATGGAACAAGTCGGCCTCGACGCCGTCAAATATTACAATTTGTCAGCTGGCGTGGTAGCCTTACACGTCGGCACAAAGTATTAGTGTTCCCAACTCTCTGTCTTTAAAGGAAATTCTGCCATGTCTGAGCCCCGTAACATTGCTTCCAGAAAGCTTTCATTATCGTGGGCCAGGCGGATCGGAACCCTGGCCGTGATCGGCGCGATCGTGGCGGGCAGCTTCGCCTCGCTCGACGCCGAGGCCCGCCGCCTGGGTGGCGGCCGCAGCATCGGCAAGCAGTCGTCGGTGGCCTCGCAGCGCAGCACCACGCCGCCGCCCGCGCAGCCGAGCCCCACCAATCCCGCACAGCAGGCCGCCAAGCCTGCTACGCCGGCGCCGACGCCCACGCCCGCTCCGGCGCGCAACCGCTGGCTCGGGCCGATCGCGGGTCTCGCGGCCGGCCTCGGCATCGCGGCGCTGCTCTCGCACTTCGGCCTTGGCGAGGCGTTCGCCGGCATGATGGCGAACATGATCGTGATCGCGCTGATCGCGTTCGTCGCGATCTGGCTGATTCGCAAGTTCATGAGCCGCCGCCGTGGGCCGCAGCCCGCATTTCAGACGGGTAGCGCAGGCCTGCCGCCTTCCGCCGGATTGAGCCAGATGGGTGGCTACCAGCCGCAGGAGCCGCGTTACACGGCGCCGCCCACGGGCCAGTACCTCGCGCCGGAAGCCAATCCGCTCACCACGCCGCAGATCGAAACGGCGCCGGCCGTCCCGGCGGACTTCGACACCGAAGCGTTCCTGCGTAACGCCAAGGTCTACTTCGTGCGCTTGCAGGCCGCGTGGGACGTGGGCAACGTCGAGGACATCCGCGAATTCACGACGCCCGAGATGTTCGCCGAGATCCGCGTGGACCTTGCGGGCCGCGGCACGCAGCCCAATCAGACCGACGTCGTTCAGCTCAACGCCGACCTGCTCGCGGTCGAAGAGCGCGGCAACGAATATCTCGCGAGCGTGCGCTTCTCCGGCCTGATCCGCGAAGAGGCGGGCGCGGCTGCCACGCCGTTCGTCGAGATCTGGAATCTCTCGAAGTCGCGCACCTCGGGCGAGGGCTGGCTGCTGGCCGGCATCCAGCAGGTCGAAACGCATTGATCCCGCGCTGATGCGGCGTTGACTCCGCGCCGCCGGATCGCACACGCTGGTGCGCATTGGCCGGATGGCCAAGACCGGATGGTCCAGACCGAATGGCCCAGGCCGAATGGCCCAGACCGAATGGCCCAGGCCGTTCGGCCGAGCCGCGGCGCGGGGCGATCGGACGGCGCGAACGCTACAATAGGAACCCGCGCGAGCTTGAAGCCCGCGCGGGTTTCTTTATTCCACGCCGATGACTCTCGCCGCCAAGCCCTTCGCCGCCGCCGTCAATCACCTGCTCGCCCGCGAATCGTGGGCCCGCGACCGCCTCGCTCCCTATGCCGGCAAGACCGCGCGTCTGTCGTGTCCGCCCGTCGTGCTCACGCTGCTCGTTCAGCCCGACGGCTATCTTGCGCCAGTCGACGAGCACGACGCGCAGCGCGCCGATGTCGAGCTCTCGCTACCGGCCGGCGCGCTCTCTTCGTATGTGCAGGGCGGCCACTCCGCCGTCATGAAGCACGTGAAGATCGAGGGCGACGCGGAATTCGCGCAAATCATCGGCAAGCTGGCGGAGCACTTGCGCTGGGAGCCTGAAGAGGACCTCGCGAAGCTGATCGGCGACGCGCCGGCTTCGCGCGTCGCGACGCTTGCGCGCGCCGTGCATGAGCAGGCGTTGCGCACGGGGCGCAACGTGCTCGGCTCCGTCACCGAATACCTGCTCGACGAGAATCCGCAGCTCGTGCGGCACGCCGAGCTCGACGGCTTCAACGTGGAGCTGTCACGCGCGCGCGATGCACTGGCGCGCGTGGAGAAGCGTATCGAGCGCCTTGAACAAAAATCACAAGCGCGGGGTGCCCCGAACGGCGCCCAAGCGGCGCCGTCGGGCGCCGCGCCGCGCGGCCCGAGCCAGACAACAGGCCTCTAAGACATGCGTTTTCTGCGTTTCCTGAAGATCTTTTTTACGGTCATCCGCTTCGGTCTCGACGAAATGATGCTGAGCCGGATCAACGACCGGCGCGTCAGGCTGCTGCTCCGTATCACCACCATCGGCCGCAAGTTCGATCAACCGCCCGGCGTGCGTCTGCGCCTCGCCCTCGAAAGCCTCGGCCCCATCTTCGTGAAGTTCGGCCAGGTGCTCTCCACGCGCCGCGATCTGCTGCCGCTCGATATCGCCAACGAGCTCGCGAAGCTGCAGGATCAGGTGCCGCCGTTCGAATCGCAGGTGGCCATCGACATCATCGAAAAATCGCTGGGCGCGCCCGTCGACACGCTGTTCGACGAGTTCGAGCGGGTGCCCGTGGCGAGCGCCTCGATTGCGCAGGTGCACTTCGCGAAGGTGAAATCGGGCCAGCACGCGGGCAAGGCCGTGGCGGTGAAGGTGCTGCGCCCCAACATGCGGCCCGTGATCGATTCGGACCTGCTGCTGCTGCGCGACCTCGCCGTCTGGGCCGAGCGGTTGTGGGCCGACGGCAAGCGCCTCAAGCCGCGCGAGGTGGTGGCCGAATTCGACAAATACCTGCACGACGAGCTCGACCTCATGCGCGAGGCCGCCAATGGCAGCCAGCTGCGCCGCAATTTCGTGGGCCTCGACCTGCTGCTCGTGCCGGAGATGTACTGGGAGTTCAGCACGCCCAATGTGCTCGTGATGGAGCGCATGGTGGGCGTGCCGATCAGCCAGGTGGACAAGCTGCGCGCGGCGGGCGTCGATATTCCGAAGCTCGCGCGCGAGGGCGTGGAGATCTTCTTCACGCAGGTCTTTCGCGACGGCTTCTTTCACGCCGACATGCACCCCGGCAATATCCAGGTGAGCCTCGACCCGGCGCATTTCGGGCGCTATATCGCGCTCGATTTCGGCATCGTCGGGGCGCTCTCGGACTTCGACAAGAACTACCTCGCGCAGAACTTTCTCGCGTTCTTCAAGCGCGACTATCACCGCGTCGCGACGCTGCACATCGAATCGGGGTGGGTGCCGCCCACGACGCGCGTCGAGGAGCTCGAGAGCGCGATCCGCGCCGTGTGCGAACCGTACTTCGACCGCGCGCTCAAGGACATTTCGCTCGGCCAGGTGCTGCTGCGCCTGTTCCAGACCTCACGCCGCTTCAACGTGGAAATCCAGCCGCAGCTCGTGCTGCTGCAAAAGACCATGCTCAACGTCGAGGGCCTCGGGCGCTCGCTCGATCCGGAGCTGGATCTCTGGAAGACCGCCAAGCCCTATCTGGAGCGCTGGATGACCGAGCAGATCGGCCTGCGCGGCTGGTATGAGCGCTTCAAGATCGAGGTGCCGCAGTGGAGCAAGACGCTGCCGCAGTTGCCGCGCCTCGTGCATCAGGCGCTGCTGCATCGCCAGGACCCGGCGCATCTCGCCAATGACGACACCATTCGCCAGATTCTCGCCGAGCAGCGCCGCACCAACCGCATGTTGCAGGGCCTCGTGGTGTTCGGCGTGGCGGTGGGCGTGGGGATGGTCGCGGCGCACGTGTGGCTGGCGATGGCCTATGGTGGCTGAGGCGGGCCAGCAGGTGCAAAGCAGACAGATAGCAGGCGTATAGCAGTAGCAGGCGCATTGGCCCCGCAGACAAGGAGTGAGACGATGAGCGAACCGACCCTTCCCCAGCAGCCGGGCGAGGTGCCCGAGTTCGAGACGCGTGACCCTGGCGAGCGCGAGTTCTGGAACGAACGCTTCGAGCGCGGCTTCACGCCGTGGGATCAGGCTGGCGTGCAGCCGGCCTTCGAGGCCTTCGCTGCCGCGCATCCGGCCGCCGCCGTGCTGATTCCCGGCTGTGGCAACGCCTGGGAGGCGCGCTGGCTGGCCGAGCGCGGCCGCAAGGTGCGCGCGATCGACTTCGCCCCGTCGGCAGTGGCGAATGCGCGCGCCGCGCTCGGCGATTTTGCGGATGTGGTCGAGGAAGCGGACTTCTACGCCTACGAGCCGCCTTTCGCGACGGACTGGGTCTTCGAGCGCGCGTTCCTGTGCGCGCTGCCCAAGGCGCACCGGCCGCTCTATGCGCAGCGCATGGCCGCGCTGCTTGAGCCCGGGACGCTGCTGGCGGGCTTCTTTTTCCTCGGCGACACGCCCAAGGGGCCGCCATTCGGCATTGATCGCGCCGAGCTGGACGCGCTCCTCGCGCCGTATTTCACGCTGCTCGAGGATCAACCCGTGGAAGGCTCGCTGCCCGTGTTCGTCGGCCGCGAGCGCTGGCTCACGTGGCAGCGCAACGACGCTCCGGCCACGCCACACCACGCTGGATAGCGCCGCTCAGCCCGATCGCACGTGAAAACGCAGGCGTGTACTTGATCGGGCGCAAGCCGCCCCCAACTACAGCGAACCCGCATTGCGCCAACCCGGCCCGGCAAATGCCGGGCCAGGGGCGCGTTTCCGGCTATAATTCAAGGCTTTGCAAGCTTTTATCAGAATTTCACTCGTTTCATCAGGAAAGAGATCATGCCGATCTACGCTTATCGCTGCGAGTCGTGCGGCTTCGACAAGGACGTGCTGCAAAAGATCAGCGATGCGCCCCTGACGCAGTGCCCGAGCTGCGGCGCGGACACATTTCGCAAGCAGGTCACTGCGGCCGGCTTTCAGCTGAAGGGCTCGGGCTGGTACGTCACCGATTTCCGGGGCGGCAATAACGGCAAAGCGGCTGGCACGAACGCTGCTGCAACCGGCGCCAACTCCGGCGAAGGCGCGTCGTCGTCCGAAGGCAGCAAGCCGGCGGGCGAGGGCGCGAGCGCCGCAACGCCGGCACCCGCAGCCGCACCCGCGAGTTCGGCGCCCAGCACGGCTGGCTCCACCTGAAACCCTGCCGCCCGGCTTCCCGGAGCCCGGCGGCGCCAAGCGCCGCGCCTCGCGCGCGGTCCGGATGGCGTGTACATGACGACGATCAAGAAAGCGACCTTCAAATCGGTATTCCTGACCGGCCTGCTCGTGCTGGTGCCGCTGGCCATGACGCTGTGGGTGCTCAATCTCGTCATCGGCACGATGGACCAGACGCTGCTCCTGCTGCCCAGCTCGTGGCGGCCCTCGGTGCGCCTGCCCGGTCTCGGCGCGGTGCTCACGCTCGCGTTCATCTTCGTGGTGGGGCTGCTCACGCATAACTTCATCGGCCAGAAGCTGGTCGAGTGGTGGAATGCGCTGGTGCGCCGCATCCCGGTCGTGGGACCGCTGTACAGCAGCATCCAGCAGGTTTCCGATACACTGCTTTCCAGCAACGGCAATGCGTTTCGCAAGGCACTCCTGATCGAGTATCCGCGCAAGGGTTCCTGGACCATCGCGTTCCTCACCGGCATTCCGGGCGGCGACGTGGTGAACCATCTGCGCGAAGAGCACGTGAGCGTGTACGTGCCGACCACACCCAATCCCACCTCGGGTTTTTTCCTGATGGTGCCGAAGAGCGAGGTGATCGAGCTCGACATGACGGTCGACGCCGCGCTCAAGTATATTGTTTCGATGGGCGTCGTCGCGCCTGCCGCGAATCCTGTGCGGCGCCCCATCGATCCCCCGCTTTAATACCGGACGCCGCGCCGGCTGCCCGTATGTCACGCGCGGCCGTCCCGTTCATTCATGCATAACGAAAGACGAACATCATGTCGATGAGATCTGAATACTGCGGTCTGGTGACCGAACAGCTGCTGGGCCAAACTGTTTCGCTGTGCGGATGGGTGCAACGCCGCCGCGACCACGGTGGCGTCATCTTCATCGACCTGCGCGATCGCGAGGGCCTCGTCCAGGTCGTGTGCGACCCGGATCGCGCCGAGATGTTCAAGACTGCCGAAGGCGTGCGCAACGAGTTCTGCGTGCAAGTGAAGGGTCTCGTTCGTAACCGCCCCGAAGGCACGGTCAACGCGAACCTCACGAGCGGCAAGATCGAAGTGCTCTGCCACGAGCTCGTGGTGCTCAACGCGTCGGTCACGCCGCCGTTCCAGCTCGACGACGACAACCTTTCGGAAACCACGCGCCTCACGCATCGCGTGCTCGACCTGCGTCGCCCGCAGATGCAGCACAACCTGCGCCTGCGCTACCGCGTGACGATGGCCGTGCGCAAGTACCTCGACGCGCTCGGCTTCATCGACATCGAAACGCCGATGCTCACGAAGAGCACGCCGGAAGGCGCGCGCGACTACCTCGTGCCCTCGCGCGTGAACGCAGGCCAGTTCTTTGCGCTGCCGCAGTCGCCGCAGCTGTTCAAGCAGCTCCTGATGGTGGCGAACTTCGATCGCTACTACCAGATCGTCAAGTGCTTCCGCGACGAAGACCTGCGCGCCGACCGTCAGCCCGAATTCACGCAGATCGACTGCGAAACGTCGTTCCTCGGCGAGCAGGAAATCCGCGACCTGTTCGAGGACATGGCGCGTCACGTGTTCAAGGAAACGATCGACGTCGAGCTCGACGCGAAGTTCCCGGTGATGAAGTACTCGGAAGCGATGAGCCGCTTCGGCTCGGACAAGCCGGACCTGCGCGTGAAGCTCGAATTCACCGAACTGACCGACGCCATGAAGGACGTCGACTTCAAGGTGTTCAGCGCACCGGCCAACACGAAGGACGGCCGCGTCGCGGCGCTGCGCGTGCCCAAGGGCGCCGAGCTCTCGCGTGGCGATATCGACGGCTACACGGAATTCGTGCGCATCTACGGCGCGAAGGGTCTCGCGTGGATCAAGGTCAACGAAGCGGCGAAGGGCCGTGACGGTCTGCAAAGCCCGATCGTCAAGAACCTGCACGACGCCGCGATCGCCGCGATCCTCGAGCGCACCGGCGCGCAAGACGGCGACATCATCTTCTTCGCGGCCGACCGCGCGAAGGTCGTGAACGACAGCCTCGGCGCACTGCGCCTGAAGATCGGCCATTCGGAGTTCGGCAAGGCCAATGGCCTCGTCGAGAAGGGCTGGAAGCCGCTGTGGGTGATCGACTTCCCGATGTTCGAATACGACGAGGAAGAAAACCGCTACGTGGCCGCGCACCACCCGTTCACGAGCCCGAAGGACGAGCACCTGGAATACCTCGAAACGGATCCGGGCCGCTGCCTCGCGAAGGCTTACGACATGGTGCTGAACGGCTGGGAAATCGGCGGCGGCTCGGTGCGTATCTATCAAGAGGACGTGCAGAGCAAGGTGTTCCGCGCGCTCAAGATCGGTGCGGAAGAGGCGCGTGCGAAGTTCGGCTTCCTGCTCGACGCGCTGCAGTACGGTGCGCCTCCGCATGGCGGCATCGCGTTCGGTCTCGACCGCATCGTCACGATGATGGCCGGCGCCGACTCGATCCGCGACGTGATCGCGTTCCCGAAGACGCAACGCGCACAGTGTCTGCTCACGCAGGCGCCGAGCGAAGTGGACGAGCGCCAGCTGCGCGAGCTGCATATCCGTCTGCGTCAGCCCGAGCAGAAGACGGCGCAGTAAGCTGCACCGCGGCGTACGCATGAGCCGCAACGCGGCTCTTGCGTCACGCAACGCAATACAGAAAAGGCGCATCGTGCGCCTTTTTTGCTTTTTGCGTTAAATTCATTACTAAAGCGCCGCGCGTTTTGCCCACGCGTCGCGCCGCGCATTCCCCAGACGCACCATCGCGCTCCATTGCCATGCAGAAGCCGCCGAAGATTCCGCAATCCGTACTCGTCGTCATCCATACGCCGCGGCTCGAAGTCCTGATCATCGAGCGCGCCGACCGGCAGGGCTTCTGGCAGTCGGTGACGGGTTCGAAAGACCGGATCGACGAGCCGTTCGCCGAGACGGCCGTGCGCGAGGTGGCCGAGGAGACGGGCATTGTCGTTGGCGCGCCGGGCGTGCCGGAGCACGCGCTGCGCGACTGGCGCCACGAGATCGAGTACGAAATTTACCCGGTGTGGCGCCACCGCTATGCGCCGGGCGTCACGCGCAACACCGAGCACTGGTTCAGCCTGGAGGTGCCCGAGGGCACGGTCGTCACGCTCGCGCCGCGCGAACATGTTGCCTGGCGATGGCTGCCTTTTGAAGAGGCGGCGGCGCAATGCTTCTCGTGGTCCAATCGCGAGGCGATCCTGCAGCTGCCCGGGCGCCTCGAGCAGCTTCGTGGAGCGCTCACGTGAGCGACACCAGCACCGAACGCGGCAACGGCGCAAGTGATGGCGCGGGCAAGAGCGCCAGCGCCAGCGCCGCCGGTACCGACTCGCGGCGCGTCGTGCGCCTGCGCGAGGCCCTGCTGGGCCGGCGCTATCGCTCGCGCTACCGCTTCACGAGCGGCAACGAGGTGCGCCTGTTCGGCTCGGGCGCGGACCTCTTCGGGGCGATGATCGAGCGCATCGACGCCGCGACACGCGATGTCGCCATCGAGACCTACATCTTCTGCGACGACGACATCGGCCGCGCGCTCTCCGCGGCGCTCGTGCGCGCGGCGCAGCGCGGCGTGCGCGTGCGCATCATCACCGATGGGATCGGCACGCCCCATCTCGCGCTGTTCGACACCTGGCTTGCTGCCGGCGTCGAGCATCGCGTCTACAACCCGCATATCTTCGGGCGCTTCGGCTTTTCGCGCACGCATCGCAAGCTCGCCGTGATCGACGACCAGTACGCGTCGTGCGGCGGCATCAATGTGATCGACGACCTCGAGCAGGACGGCAAGACGCTGCCGTATCCGCGCTGGGATTTCGCCGTCGCGCTGCACGGGCCCGTGGTGGTGGACGTGCGCGTGGCGTTCGAGCAGCAGTGGCGGCGCATCCGGCTCGGCCATCGGCCGCCGCTGCCGGCGGGCTCGCTTTCACCAGGGGTGCCCGCGAGTGCGGGCTACATGGCGCCGCATCCGACCGGGCACACGATCGCGCGCTCCACCCAGATGGTCGACGACGCGCTGCGCGCCCTCGCGCCCGCCGTGCGCTCGGGGCCCGCGGCGCGCCTCTTTACGCGCTTGCGCGAGCGCCTGCGCGCGAGCGTGCGCGACCCGCGCGTGGCGCGTGTGCCTTGCGTGGCGTTCGTCGCGCGCGACAACGTCGTGAACCGGCGTGCGATCGAGAAGGCTTATCTCGACGCGATCGGCGAGGCGCGCAAGGAAGTGCTGCTCGCCAATCCGTACTTCATGCCGGGACGGCGGCTACGCCGTGCGCTGCTCGAAGCCGCGCAGCGCGGCGTTGCCATCAAGCTTTTGATCGGACGAAAAGAGTTTGCCGTGCTCGATTACGGCGTGCCGTTCCTCTACCACCAACTGCTGAGCGCCGGCGTGCAGATCGCCGAGTACGAGAAGACCATGCTGCACGGCAAGGTCGCCGTGGTCGATTCGAACTGGGCGACCGTCGGCTCTTCGAACCTCGACGCGCTCTCGCTCGTGCTCAACAACGAAGCCAATGTGCTGCTCGTGCTGCATCCGCAGATCCAGCAGCTGCGCGACGCCATTCTCGGCGCGTTCGAGGAGTCACCGCAGATCGACCGTGCGCGCTACGAGGCGCGGCCCTGGCACGTGCGCGCGCTGAACTGGCTCGCGTGGTCGTTCTATCGCGCGACCATGAAGCTGCTCACCGTGGGCGGCTACGACTAGGGCGCGTTCCCGGCAGGAAGAGGCCCTGCGCGCCAGGCACCACGCACGCCTGCCATACGAATCGTCAGGCTTGCAATCCAGAAATGTTCGCTTGTGCATCGCGCGCGATGCCCGAAAATTAGAGTACCGGCTAGAAATCGGTTTCTAATAAAGTTCTTGTTTTCGCGAGCGGCTGTCTTCAATAATAGTACGGCCGTTCGATTTCATTCCGGCCCTGATGTGAGCGGTTGTTGTGAGCATCTCGGCTTCATCGTTACGGTAAATAAAGCTATGCGAAAAGGCGAACAGACACGAGCCGCCATTCTGGATGCAGCACTCGACCTCGCGAGCCGCGACGGACTGGAAGGTCTGACGATTGGCCTGCTTGCCGAGCGCATGCAGATGAGCAAGAGCGGCGTCTTTGCGCACTTCGGGTCGCGCGAGGACCTGCAGGTCGAGGTAGTGCGCGAGTATCACCGCAGATTCGAGGAAGAAGTCTTCTTTCCGAGCCTGCGCGAACCACGTGGTTTGCCGCGTTTGCGTGCGATGGTGTCGCGGTGGATCGAAAAGCGCATTCACGAGGTCACGACCGGCTGCATCTATATCAGCGGTGCGGTCGAGTACGACGACCGGGCGGACAGCCAGGTGCGCGAGCAGTTGGCGGCGAGCGTGACGACGTGGCGCGCGGCGCTGATGCGGGCGATTTCGCAGGCGATTGAAGAGGGGCATTTGCGCAAGGACACCGATCCGGCGCTGATGCTGTTTGAACTGTATAGCGTGACACTCGGTCTGCATCACGACGGCCGCTTCCTGCACTTGCCGGACGCGGTCGAGCATACGTGGGCCGCGTTCGAAAAACTGATCGTTTCGTACCAGACCGTCAGCCAGTAGCGGCCGGGCGCGCGCGAGCGCAGCAGCGGCACATGGCGGTACGTGAGAGGTCCGAAACTTCAGGCTCATTCCAGGGAGAGAAGAGATGGGACAGTACACCGCGCCGCTGCGCGACATGCAATTCGTCCTGCACGAACTGCTGAACGTGGAAGGCGAAGTCAAGCAGATGCCGAAGCACGCTGACCTCGACGCCAACACCATCAACCAGGTGCTCGAAGAAGCCGGCAAGTTCTGCTCGGAGGTGCTGTTTCCGCTGAACCAGGTTGGCGACCGCGAAGGCTGCACCTATGCCGGTGACGGCGTCGTGACCACGCCCACTGGCTTCAAGGAAGCGTACAAGCAGTATGTCGAGGCCGGCTGGCCGGCGCTGGGCTGCGATCCCGAATACGGCGGCCAGGGGCTGCCCGCGTTCGTGAACAATGCGCTCTACGAAATGCTCAACTCGGCGAACCAGGCGTGGACCATGTATCCGGGTCTCTCGCATGGCGCCTACGAATGTCTGCATGCGCACGGCACGCCCGAGCTGCAGAAGACCTACCTGCCCAAGCTCGTCGAGGGCGTCTGGACCGGCACGATGTGCCTGACCGAGCCGCACTGCGGCACCGACCTCGGCATCCTGCGCACCAGGGCCGAGCCGACGGGCGACGGCGCGTACGCCATCTCCGGCACGAAGATCTTCATCTCGAGCGGTGAGCACGACATGGCCGGGAACATCGTCCATCTCGTGCTCGCGCGCCTGCCGGACGCGCCGCCGGGAACCAAGGGCATCTCGCTGTTCGTCGTGCCGAAGTTCATCCCGAACGAAGCGGGCGAGCCCGGCGAGCGCAATGGCATCAAGTGCGGCTCGATCGAGCACAAGATGGGCATCCACGGCAACGCGACCTGCGTGATGAACCTCGACGGCGCGAAGGGCTGGCTGGTCGGCGAGCCGAACAAGGGCTTGAACGCCATGTTCGTGATGATGAACGCCGCGCGCCTGGGCGTCGGCATGCAGGGCCTCGGCCTCACCGAAGTCGCGTACCAGAACTCGCTCGTCTATGCGAAGGAGCGCCTGCAGATGCGCGCGCTGACCGGCCCGAAGGCGCCCGAAAAGGCCGCCGACCCGATCATCGTGCATCCGGACGTGCGCCGCATGCTGCTCACGCAGAAGGCCTGGGCCGAAGGCGCGCGCGCCTTCACGTACTGGTCGGCGCTGCAGATCGACAAGGAGCTCTCGCACGGCGACGAGGGCGAGCGCAAGGAAGCGGCCGATCTGGTCGCGCTGCTCACGCCGATCATCAAGGCCTTCCTCACCGACAACGCGTTCGAGAGCACCAACCTCGGCATGCAGGTGTTCGGCGGCCACGGCTTCATCTCCGAGTGGGGCATGGAGCAGTACGTGCGCGACGCACGTATCAACCAGATCTACGAAGGCACCAACACGATTCAGTCGCTCGACCTGCTCGGCCGCAAGGTGCTCGGCGACATGGGCGCGAAGCTCAAGAAGTTCGGCAAGCTCGTGACGGATTTCGTCGAGGCCGAAGGCATCAAGCCGGAGATGCAGGAGTTCGTGAATCCGCTCGCCGACATCGGCGAGAAGATGCAGAAGCTCACGATGGAAATCGGCATGAAGGCGATGCAGAACCCCGACGAAGTGGGCGCGGCCGCGGTGCCGTACCTGCGCACGGCCGGCCACCTCGTGTTCGCGTACTTCTGGGCGCGCATGGCGCGCATCGCGCTCGACAAGGAAGGCTCGGGCGATCCGTTCTACAAGTCCAAGCTCGCCACGGCGCGCTTCTACTTCGCCAAGCTCCTGCCTGAGACGGCCACCTCGATTCGCCAGGCGCGTGCGGGTTCGAAGACGCTCATGGAAGTCGACGAAGCGCTGTTCTAAGGCACACGGCGCGCGCTCGGCGCTTGTCTCGCCGCGCGCGCCATCGACATCGCATCACCGAATGCCCGGATGCGGCGCCCACGGCAACAACAACCATAACGCCGTAACGACGACAGGCGCCGCCGCCCCCCGATTTATCCAACATTGCGGTTCTGCTGGAGGAACAACGTGAGCAATCTCAATATTCGCAAGGTAGCCGTGCTCGGCGCCGGCGTGATGGGCGCGCAAATCGCGGCGCACCTGATCAACGCGCGCGTGCCCGTGCTGCTGTTCGATCTGCCCGCGAAGGAAGGCCCCAAGAACGCCATCGCGCTCAAGGCCATCGAGAACCTGAAGAAGCTCTCGCCCGCGCCGTTTGGCGTGAAGGACGACGCGCAGTACATCACGCCCGCGAACTACGAAGACGACATCGCGAAGCTCGCGGAATGCGACGTGGTGATCGAGGCGATCGCCGAGCGCATGGACTGGAAGCACGACCTCTACAAGAAGGTCGCGCCGCACCTCGGCCCGAACGCGATCTTCGCGTCGAATACGTCGGGTCTGTCGATCACGGAGCTGTCGCAAGGTTTCGACGACAACCTCAAGGCGCGCTTTTGCGGCGTGCACTTCTTCAATCCGCCGCGCTACATGCACCTCGTCGAGCTGATCCCGACGACGCATACGCAGCCCGCGATCCTCGACCAGCTCGAGACGTTCCTCACGAGCGTGGTGGGCAAGGGCGTGGTGCGCGCGAAGGATACGCCCAACTTCATCGCGAACCGCGTGGGCATTTTCTCGATCCTCGCGGTGATCGCGGAGGCGAAGAAGTTCGGCCTGCGTTTCGACGAAGTCGACGACCTCACCGGCAGCCGTCTGGGCCGCGCGAAGTCGGCGACGTTCCGGACTGCTGATGTCGTGGGCCTCGACACCATGGCTCACGTCATCAAGACGATGCAGGACAACCTCAAGGACGATCCGTTCTTCCCGGTCTACGAGACGCCGGCGGTGCTGGCCGCACTCGTGCAGAAGGGCGCGCTCGGCCAGAAGACGGGCGGCGGCTTCTATCGCAAGGAAGGCAAGGCGATCAAGGTGCTCGACGCCGAGAAGGGCGAGTACGTCGATGCGGGCGGCAAGGCCGACGAGCTGATTGGCCGCATCCTCAAGCGTCCGGCCGCCGAGCGCCTGAAGCTGCTGCGCGAGACGCAGCACCCGCAGGCGCAGTTCCTGTGGTCGATCTTCCGCGACGTGTTCCACTACATCGGTGTGCATCTGCAGTCGATCGCCGATAACGCGCGCGACGTCGATCTCGCGATCCGCTGGGGCTTCGGCTGGAACGAAGGCCCGTTCGAGGGCTGGCAGGCCGCGGGCTGGAAGCAGGTGGCCGAGTGGGTGAAGGAAGACATCGACGCGGGCAAGGCGCTTTCGAATGCGCCGCTGCCGGCATGGGTGTTCGAGGGTCCGGTCGCCGAGAACGGCGGCGTGCATGGCGCGGAGGGCTCGTGGTCGCCGGCTGAGGCGCGCTTCGTGCCGCGCTCGAATCTGCCGGTGTACGAGCGCCAGGTGTTCCGTGCCGGGCTTGTCGGCGAGACGGGCGCGCGCGATCCGAAGACCTACGGCAAGACGCTGTTCGAGAACGAAAACCTGCGCGCCTGGGTCGATGACCGCGCGGGCGAGGACGACGTTGTCATCGTCTCGTACAAGAGCAAGATGAACACGATGGGGCCGGGCTTGCTCGACTCGCTCGTGAAGGCGATCGAGATCGCCGAAGACGGCTACAAGGGCCTCGTGATCTGGCAACCCACTTCGCTGAAGCTCGGCGCTCCTGGCGGCCCGTTCTCGGCCGGCGCGAACCTCGAAGAGGCGATGCCCGCGTTCATGATGGGCGGCGCAAAGGGCATCGAGCCGTTCGTGAAGAAGTTCCAGGACACGATGCTGCGCGTGAAGTACGCGAACGTGCCGGTCGTCACGGCCGTCTCGGGCATCGCGCTCGGCGGCGGCTGCGAAATCATGCTGCAGAGCGCGAAGCGCGTGGCGCATATCGAGAGCTATGTCGGTCTCGTGGAAGTGGGCGTGGGTCTCGTGCCCGCGGGCGGCGGCCTGAAGGAAGCGGCGATTCGTGCGGCAGAGGCCGCGCAAGCGGTCGGCGCCATGCCCAGCGATCTGCTCAAGTTCCTGCAGAAGTCGTTCGAGAACGCGGCAATGGCCAAGGTCTCGGGATCGGCGCTCGAGGCGCGCGCGATGGGCTATCTGAAGCCGTCCGACACGATCGTCTTCAACGTATTCGAGCTGCTCGACACGGCGAAGAAGGAAGCGCGTGCGTTGTCGGCCGCCGGTTACCGCCCGCCGCTGCGCGCGACGCAGATTCCGGTCGCGGGCCGCTCGGCCATCTCGACCATCAAGGCGTCGCTCGTGAACATGCGCGACGGCCGCTTCATCAGCGACCACGACTTCCTGATCGCGAGCCGCATCGCCGAGGCGGTGTGCGGCGGCGACGTCGAGGCGGGCAGCCTCGTCGACGAGGAATGGCTGCTCAAGCTCGAGCGCCGCGCCTTCGTCGACCTGCTCGGCACGCAGAAGACGCAGGAACGCATCATGGGCATGCTGCAAACCGGCAAGCCGGTGCGCAACTAAGCGGCACGGCACGATAAACGGATCGGAGTTACAGATGAGCAAACAGTTGCAGGACGCATACATCGTCGCCGCGAGCCGCACGCCCATCGGCAAGGCGCCGCGCGGCGTGTTCAAGAACACCCGCCCCGACGAGCTGCTGGTGCACGCGATCAAGTCAGCGGTGGCACAGGTGCCGGGGCTCGACACCCAGGTGATCGAGGACGCCATCATCGGCTGCGCGATTCCCGAGGCGGAGCAGGGCCTGAACGTGGCACGCATCGGCGCGCTGCTCGCGGGGCTGCCGCAGAGCGTGGGCGGCGTGACCGTCAACCGCTTCTGCGCGTCGGGCCTCACGGCGCTCGCGATGGCCGCGGACCGCATCCGCGTGGGCGAAGCCGACGCGATGATCGCGGGCGGCTGCGAGTCGATGAGCATGGTGCCGATGATGGGCAACAAGCCCTCGCTCTCGCCGCACATCTTCGACCGCAACGAAGATATTGGCATTGCTTACGGCATGGGCTTGACGGCCGAGAAGGTCGCGGAGCGCTGGAAGGTGAGCCGCGAGGCGCAGGACGCGTTCTCGGTCGAATCGCACCGCCGCGCGCTGGCCGCGCAACAGGCCGGCGAGTTCAAGGACGAGATCGCGCCGTACACGGTGCTCGAGCGCTTCCCGGATCTCGCCACGGGCGAAGTGATGGTGAACGAGCGCTTGATCGCGCTGGACGAAGGCCCGCGTGCGGAGACTTCGCTCGAAGGTCTCGCGAAGCTGCGCCCGGTGTTCGCGAACAAGGGCTCGGTCACGGCGGGTAACAGCTCGCAGACTTCGGATGGCGCGGGCGCGCTGATCGTCGTCTCCGAGAAGGTGCTCAAGCAGTTCAACCTCACGCCGCTCGCGCGCTTCGTGAGCTTCGCGGTGCGTGGCGTGCCGCCGGAGATCATGGGCATCGGCCCGAAGGAAGCGATTCCGGCCGCGTTGAAGGCCGCGGGACTCAAGCAGGACGATCTCGACTGGATCGAACTGAACGAGGCGTTTGCCGCGCAGTCGCTGGCGGTGATCCAGGACCTCGGCCTCGATCCGGCGAAGATCAACCCGCTCGGCGGCGCGATCGCGCTGGGCCACCCGCTCGGCGCGACGGGCGCGATCCGCGCCTCGACGGTCGTGCACGGCCTGCGCCGCCGCAACCTGAAGTACGGCATGGTGACGATGTGCGTCGGCACCGGCATGGGTGCGGCGGGCATCATCGAGCGGCTGTAAGCGCTTGGGCCTTTAGCGCATAGGCTTTATCGACACGGTTCGCAGGCTTCACGGTCTGCGAGCCGTTTTTCGTATCGGGCTCGCGAGGACGTCGAGTTCGGCTGGAGACAACGACATGAGCAACGAAATCCTGATCGCGCGCGAAAACGGCGTGCTGACGATCACTATCAACCGGCCCGAGCGCAAGAACGCGCTCACGCCCGCGATGTATCAGGCGATCGCCGAGGCGCTCGCTTCGGCACAAGAGGACGCCGCCGTGCGCGCCGTGCTGCTGCGCGGCCACGCCGGGATCTTCACGGCGGGCAACGATATCGAGGACTTCCTGAAGTCGCCGCCCACCGGCGGCGATCAGCCCGTGAGCCGCTTCCTGCAAGCCATCGCGACCTTCGAGAAGCCGCTCGTCGCGGCCGTGGCGGGCGCGGCCATCGGCGTGGGCACGACGCTGCTGCTGCATTGCGATATGGTCTATGCCGCCGATACGGCGCGCTTCGCCATGCCTTTCGCGCAGCTCGGGCTGTGCCCGGAGGCCGCTTCGTCGCTCTTGCTGCCGCGCGTGGCGGGCTATCAGGGCGCGGCGGAAAAGCTGCTGCTCGGCGAGACCTTCGACGCGGCGGAGGCGCACCGTATGGGCTTCGTGAACCGCGTGCTGCCCGCTGCCGAACTCGATGCGTTCGTGAGCGCCCAACTGGCGAAGCTCGTCGCGCTGCCCGCTTCGTCGCTGCGCGTGACCAAGGCGCTCATGAAACGCGCGAGCGAGCATGAGATCAAGACGCAGATGGACGAGGAGTTCGTGCACTTCGCCAAGATGCTGCTCGCGCCCGAAGCGCGCGAGGCGTTCACCGCCTTCCTGCAAAAGCGCAAGCCGGATTTCAGGCAGTTCGACTGAAGACGCGGCGCCGCGGCGCGCGCTTTAGCTGGCCTGGCGGGCTTGGCTGGACTAGCTCGCCTGGCCGGCGTCCGGCGCGGCGTTCGCCGCCGTGTCGTAATCGACATAGCCGGACTCGCGGCAGAAGCTCACGAGCCGCAACCCGGCGCGCTTCGCGATGGCGATGGCGAGCGTCGAGGGCGCCGAGATGGTCGCCACCATCGGTATGCCCACGCGCGCGGCCTTGCGCACCAGCTCATAGCTCGCCCGGCTCGAGAGGAAGACGAAGCCCTGCTGCGTGTCGGCGCGCTCGATCACCAACTGGCCGATGAGTTTGTCGAGCGCGTTGTGGCGCCCCACGTCTTCGAACGCGCGCAGGATTGCGCCGCTCGCATCGCACCAGGCGGCGGCGTGCAGGCCGCCTGTGAGCTTCGTGAGCGCCTGATGCTGTGGCAGTTCGCGGGCGGCGCGCGCGATGGCGTCCGGTGCGAGGCGCCCGAGGAAGCCCGTATCGGGCACCGTTTCCGGTTCGAGGTCGAGCAAGTCGATGCTCTCGATGCCGCACACGCCGCAGCCGCTGCGCCCGGCCAGCGCGCGGCGCTTTTCCTTCAGCTCGACGAACGCCTGTTGCACGACCGTGAGATGGACCTCGGCGTGCGGTAAATCGTCCGAATCCGGCTTCGCGTACCAGTAGACTTCGATGTCCTGGATATCGGCGTTGCGTCCGACGATGCCTTCCGAGATGGCGAAGCCCACCGCGAACGCTTCGAGATCGCGCGGCGTGCACATCATGACAGCGTGCGAGATGCCGTTGAAGACGAGCGCGACCGGCCATTCCTGGCCCACGTGATCGGCGAGCGTTTGTACCGTGCCGCCGCGGTGGCGATGCACGCGCAGCTCGACGGCGCCGGGCTGGCCTTCGGTTTCCAGCGGATTCGGCGCGGCGGCTGCCGCGGCGGGCAAATCGGGGTTCGGGCGGGAATTCAAGCGGGGTGCTCCATCAAATCCATGTGCGTCGGTGTGCTGCGTGGTGTTTCCTGGTGCTGCCTTGCGCGGCGCGCAAAGCCGGGCCGACGGGGCATTCTGCCGGGCCGCGCGGGGATGCTCTTGACGCGGAAGGTTCTAAAATACCTCAAGCGGGCCCCTTTCGCTGTCGTCCAGCTGTGCTCCGGCTTGGTGTCCGAATGGGTCTGGATGGGTCCGGATGCGTTCGGATTGGCCCGCTTCGCGAGGATAACGCCATGGCATTGAACGACGCTCCGCTGCTGTTCCATTACGAGGTCAAATCGTCGGAAGACCTCACCTTCATCCCCATGTGCGTGCGCTTCAATCTGGATCGCTTCGGCTTGCGCATCTCGCTCGCGCAGTGGCAACTGCTGCCGTACGAGGACCGACGCCTGCTCGCACGCTTTCCCGTCGACGAGGACACCGAGATCGAGCCGAATTTCGATCACGCGCTCTTCGAGATGCTGCGCACCCATGCCAACGTCGAGCCCGAATGGTTCGCGCCCGAGGAGGCGCCCGCGTGGCGGGACGCCGATACCGTGCCGGGCGGCATCGCGAATCAGGCGGCGCTCGCGAACCTGCGCGCGCCGGCCGTCGACGACTGGGCCCGGCTTGCGCCGTTTCAGCGCTATGTGCTGACCAAGCTCGCGCGCAAGCCCGAGGCGAATCACGATTTCGTGCCGGCGATGCAGGAGTTCGGGCTGGCCGCGCCTCCCCAGGCGGCGCCTTGATTCGTGCCAGCCGCCGTGTCATCAGCCGTGTCGTGAGGCGCGCCGCGCCAGACGCTCGCGCGTTTTCCTAAAGCCCTTGCCGCTCGTTGCCGTTATCCGGAATGGCGCACCGCGCGCCAGCCTGTCGCGCGCAGGTCGTTAGCAGCCTCTCCGTGCCCGCCCTACGGGGACGAACGACGTTCGGCATTCATGAATCTTCATTACTCGAAGCGGCACCTCATCAACCTGTTGGTCGTTGCCGCTGCCGTGGGCGCAAACGCTTTCGTGGCTTGGGCGCAGATCGACGCGCAGCGCGAGATCGACCAGCGGGCCGCACAGGCCGCGCGCGTACGGCAGGATCTGGATCGTTTGAGCAGGGCGCTGGGCAGCGGGCTTACCGCACTCGGCCGCTTCGAGGCCGACGGCGTAGCCGAACCGCCCGGCGCGCGCGAGGCCCGCGCCGCGGAACTCGCCGACACGGCGCAGGCGCTGCGCGCCGAACTGGCGGCAGACCCGGCGCTGGCGCAGCGCTTTGAGAACGTGGCGGCACAGGCCTCGCGGCTCGCCGACGAGATCGACGACACGCTCGCCCGCGCACAGGAGCGGCTCGCCGATGCCCGCGTGCAGGCCAGTGCGCAGCAAGCCGAGGCGGCGCAGGAAGCGGCGGCGGGGCAAGGCGGCACGACGCCAGCTGGCGGCGCGCGGGATACCGGGGGCGTTGCGGCGGTGCCAGCGCATGGGCGCGACTTGTCGTCGTGGGGCAACACCGGCGGGGCCGCATCGAGTCTTGTTGCGCCGTATTCGGGCAAGGCAGGCGTGCCGGCAGCGAGCCTTGCTGCGCCGTATTCGAACAAACCGGGCGTTTCGGCAACGAGTCTCGCCTCGCCGTATTCGAACAAGCCGGGCGTTTCGGCAGCGAGTCTCGCCTCCCCATATTCGAGCAAGCCGGACGCATTGGCATCGAGTCTTGCCGATCCCTACGCGAAAAAGCCGGCGCTGCCGGCATTGAACCTGGCCGAGCCGTACGCGAGCAGCACAACCGTCGCGAACACGGCCGCCAAGCCCGCCGTTGCGCAAACCGCGCAACCGGCCGCCCCGGCGCAGCCGGCCGCCGCGGATCCCGCGCTTGCCGCCGTTGCACCATGGGTCGCGAGCGAATACATCCGCCTCGACACACGCGCCGACCGCGTCGACGCCAGGCTCTCGTCGTTGCAGGGCGAGCAGGATCGCGCGCTCGCCAGTGCGTTCGCCGAGTCGTCGAGCGCGGGCCGCCACGCGTCGATTCTGCTGATCGTGACGATGCTCTCGGGCGCGGCGCTGCTCATCTACACCTTTGGCGCGCGCGAGAACGCCGCGCGCAAAAAGCTGCGCGCGCTCGCCGGCATGCGTGCGCGCAACGAGCGCTTCCAGGGCCTGTTCGATGCCCACCCGGTGCCGATGTACGTGTTCGACCGCGAGACGCTGCGCTTTCTCGCGGTCAATGCGGCGGCGATCCAGCAATACGGCTACAGCGAGGAGGAGTTCCTCGCCATGACGATCCGCGAGATCCGTCCGGCCGACGACGTCGCGCGGCTCGAACAGCATCTCGCGCGCTCGGACACCCTCACGCAGAACGTGCGCACGATGGCCGGCATCTGGCGCCATGCGCGCCGTGACGGCTCGCTCATCAGCGCCGACATCTCGCACCACTCGCTCGTCTTCCAGGGCCGCGCGGCGGTGTTCGTGCTCGCCGACGACGTGACCGAGCAGATCAAGGCCGAGGTCGAGGCGCAGCGCTCCAACCAGATGCTCGAGACGGTGATCGACAACATCCCGCAGCGGATCTTCTGGAAGGACGCGCAATCGCGCTATCTGGGCTGCAACATGACGTTCGCGCGCGACGCGGGCCTCGCTTACCCCGAGCAGATCGTCGGCAAGACCGACGACGACTTGCCATGGCGCGCCTATGCGAGCGTCCTGCATGGGCAGGACCGCGAAGTGATCGAGTCAGGGCTGCCGCGCATCAACTACGAAGAAGAGCTGACGATCGACGGCCTGCATCGCACCACGCTCACGAGCAAGCTGCCGCTGCACGACGGCGACGGCCGTGTGATGGGCGTGCTCGGCAGCTACTCGGACACCACCGAGAGCAAGCGCGCCGATCTCGCGCTGCGCCTGCAGAGCCGGGCGCTCGACGCCTGCGTGAACGCGATCCTGATCACCGGGCCGGGGCCGGGCGGGAGCAACCTGATCGAGTACGCGAATCCGGCGTTTCGCCGCATCACTGGCTACGATCCCGCCGAGGTGATCGGCCAGGACTGCCGCCTGCTGCAGCGCGACGACCGCGACCAGGAAGGGCTCGTCGCGATCCGCCGGGCCTTGCTTTCGAACCGCGAGGTGAGCGCCGTGCTGCGCAACTACCGCAAGGACGGCGCGCTCTTCTGGAACCAGTTGCTGATCGCGCCGGTGCCGGACCTGTACGGCCGCATCACGCACCATATCGGCATCATCAACGACGTGACCGAGCTGATCCGCTATCAGGAGCAGCTCGAATACCAGGCGAACTACGACAGCCTCACGCAGCTGCCCAACCGCAACCTGCTGCGCGACCGCCTCCAGCAGGCGCTCGTCTCGGCGCAGCGCCACGCGCGCGGCGTGGCCGTGCTGTTCATCGACCTCGACGGCTTCAAGAACGTCAACGACAGCCTCGGCCACAGCGTGGGCGACCGGCTGCTGGGCGTGGTGGCCGAGCGGCTCACGCGCTGCACGCGCACGAGCGACACCGTCGCGCGCCACGGCGGCGACGAGTTCGTGATCGTGCTCACTGACACCATCGACGAAAAGTCGCTGATCGGCTGGATGGAGCGCGCGCGCTCGATGATCTCGGAGCCGGTGTGGATCGACGGCACCGAGCTCTACGTGGGTTGCAGCATGGGGGCGAGCGTGTATCCGCAGGACGGCAACGACGCCGAGGCGCTGCTCAAGAAGGCCGACGTGGCCATGTACCGCGCGAAGGAGCTGGGCCGCAACACGTTCCAGTTCTATCAGCCTGAGATGAACGCGAGCGCGGGCGCGCGCATGAACCTCGAGCGGCGCCTGCGCCGCGCGCTGCGTGACGGCGAGTTCCTGCTGCACTACCAGCCGCAGGTGGAGATCGAGGGCGGGCGCATCGTCGGCATGGAGGCGCTCGTGCGCTGGCTCGATCCGGAGGCGGGGCTCGTGTCGCCGGCGCAGTTCATTCCGGTTGCGGAGGAGAGCGGCCTGATCGGCCCGCTTTCCGATTGGGTGCTGCGCGAGGCCTGCCGGCAGAACCGCGCGTGGCAGGACGCGGGGCTGCCGCCCGTACGCGTGTCCGTGAATTTTTCGGCGAAGACGTTCCACCAGCGCGACATCACCGAGCTGGTGAAGGGCGTGCTTCAGGAGACGGGGCTCGACCCGTGCTGGCTCGAAGTCGAGCTCACCGAAAGCACGCTGATGCGCAACACGGAAGAGGCGGTCTCGATGCTCAACGCGCTGCATGAGGCGGGCGTGGGGATCGCCATCGACGACTTTGGCACCGGCTATTCGAGCCTGAGCTATCTGAAGCGGCTGCCGGTGGACCGGCTCAAGATCGACCGCTCGTTCGTGGCGGACATCGGCAACAGCAGCGACGACGAGACCATCACCGCGGCCATCATCGCGCTGGCGCACGAGCTGCGGCTGCAGGTGATCGCCGAAGGGGTGGAGACCTCGCAACAGTTCGCGTTCCTGCGCGAGCGCGCGTGCGACGAGCTGCAAGGATATTTCTTCGCGCCGCCAATGCCGGGGGCGGAGGCCGCGGCGCTCTTGAGCGCGAGCCAGGCCTACGAGGAGGGCGCGGGGCTCGCGTGGCCGACCTGATCTGCCTTCAGACGGCCTGATGCAAGCGGATCGGAGCGGGCGCGCGGCAAGCCCGCGCGACAGGCCCGATCATGCGAACGGGTCTGCGAGCGGGCCCGCGGTTCAGTTGTCCGAACCGCGCGGGCCGGATCTTATTCGATCGCCGGCAGCGGACGCGGGCGGCGGTCGGCACCCGTGGCCACATAGGTGAGCGTTGCTTCGGTCACCTTCACGACTTCATCGGTCAGACGCATGCGCTGGGCGTAGACCTCGACCTCGACGGTCACCGAGGTCGTGCCGGTCTTGACGATATCGGCATAAAAGCTCAGCAGGTCGCCGACGAACACCGGTTGCTTGAACAGGAACGAGTTCACCGCGACGGTCGCGACGCGGCCGTTGGCGCGGCGGCTCGCCGGGATCGAGCCGGCGATGTCGACCTGCGACATGATCCAGCCGCCGAACACGTCGCCGTGGACGTTGGCGTCGGAGGGCTGCGGCACGACGCGCAGCGCCGGCGACTTCTGGGGGAGCGGGGAAGAGTCGGTCATCGGGGGTCCATGAAAAGGGCTGGAACAGCGGGGCGCCAACGGCAGGGCAGAAACGGGACATAGGCGGCACACAAGCGCCGCTGCAGGCGCGGCCTCATGTCCTGGTTGAGGCAGCACACGGGACGCGGCGCTCCGTGGCACGGGCCTCTTGCACGCGCCAGTGGCCGTCAGCGGGCCGTGCTGCCTTCTGCGACAATAGGGTGTCAGGAATTGTACGGGAAAGCGGCAGACGCGGCGGTGCGGCCAGAACGGCACAGCGCATCGATCCGGCGCGACGCGGAACCCGTTGTCCATCTCCCCCAACAATACGCCGTGCTTCCCGCGCGCGCCCTTGACTATCGAGGCGCTCGCCAGTGGCACGCCCCTGGTCGCCCGCCCATGCGCCGCTTTCCCGCCTCCAACGAACCCGCGCCGCCCGCCACCGGGCCGCGCAACGACTGGCAGACCATCGTTTCGCTGCTGCCGTATCTCACTGCCTACAAATGGCGCGTGGCGTTCGCGCTCACCTGCCTGATCGGCGCGAAGGTCGCCAACCTGGGCGTGCCGATCGTGATGAAGCACATCGTCGACAATCTCGCGGCCGTACGGCACCTCACCGCGCTCGGGCGTGCCGAGCACGCCCCCGGCATCGTGCTGATGGGCGGCGTGGGGCTGCTCGTGGTGGCCTATGCGGTGGTGCGCCTCTCGACGTCGCTTTTCACGGAGCTGCGCGAGATCCTTTTTTCGAAGGTGACGGAAAGCGCCGTGCGCCAGCTCGCGCTCAAGGTGTTCCAGCATCTGCATTCGCTTTCGCTGCGCTTTCATCTGGAGCGCCAGACGGGCGGGATGTCGCGCGACATCGAACGCGGCACGCGCGGCATCACGCAACTGATTTCGTACTCGCTCTACAGCATCTTGCCGACGCTCGTCGAAGTGGGCCTCGTGCTGGGCTTCTTCACGGTGAAATATGAGGCGTACTACGCGATCGTCACGCTCGTGGCGCTGGCCGCGTACATCGTCTTCACCGTGAAGGTGACCGAGTGGCGCACGCATTTTCGCCGCACGATGAACGAGCTCGATTCGCGCGCGAACTCGCGGGCGATCGACTCGCTCATCAACTACGAGACCGTGAAGTACTTCGGCAATGAGGCGTGGGAGACGCAGCGCTACGACGAGAACCTGCGCCGCTATCGCGCCGCGGCGATCAAGTCGCAGCAGTCGCTTTCCGCGCTCAACTTCGGGCAGCAGGCGATCATCGGCACGGGGCTCGTATTCATCCTGTGGCGCGCGACGCAAGGCGTGATGGCCGGCAAGCTCACGCTGGGCGACCTCGTGCTCATCAACACCTTCATGCTGCAGCTCTACATTCCGCTGAATTTTCTCGGCGTGGTGTATCGCGAACTGAAGCAGAGCCTCACCGACATGGACCGCATGTTCACGCTGCTGACCGTCGCGCGCGAGGTGCCCGATGTGCCGGGCGCGCCGGCGCTCGCGGTGCGCGGCGGCGAGGTGCGCTTCACGCACGTGAATTTCGCCTATGAGCCGGCGCGCCAGATCCTGCACGACGTGAGCTTCACCATTGCGGCGGGCACGACGACGGCGGTCGTGGGCCACAGCGGCTCGGGCAAGTCCACGCTCTCACGCCTGCTGTTCCGCTTCTACGATATCGACAAGGCGACGGGCGGCGCGATCACGATCGACGGCCAGGACATTCGCGATGTGACGCAGGATTCGCTGCGCGCGTCGATCGGCATCGTGCCGCAGGACACGGTGCTCTTCAACGATTCGATCTACTACAACATTGCCTACGGCCGGCCTGAGGCGAGCCGCGAGGAAGTGATCGCGGCGGCGCGCGCGGCGCACATCCACGCGTTCATCGAGAGCTTGCCGAAGGGCTATGAGACGCCGGTGGGCGAGCGCGGGCTCAAGCTCTCGGGCGGCGAGAAGCAGCGCGTGGCGATCGCGCGCACGCTGCTCAAGAATCCGCCGATCCTGCTGTTCGACGAGGCGACTTCGGCGCTCGATTCGCGCTCGGAGCGTGCGATCCAGCACGAGCTCGACCAGATCGCGCGCGAGCGTACGACGCTCGTGATCGCGCACCGGCTTTCGACGGTCGTGCACGCGCAGCAGATCATCGTGATGGATCACGGGCGCATCGTGGAGCGCGGCACGCACGCGGAGCTGCTGCGCGCCGAAGGCCACTATGCGCAGATGTGGGCGCTGCAGCAGCAGCGCGCGAGCGAAGCGGACCGGGCCGCGGCCGAGCCGGCTCAGGTTGCCGCTGAGCGCGGGCGCTGAACGCGGACGAGCCGCGGACCAACCGCGAATCAGCCGCGCTGCGTCGCGCGCAATGCGGTGTCGAGCGCCGCGAGCTGCGCGGGCGTGCCCACGTTCTCCCAGTGCCCCTCGAAGCGCTCGCCGCTCGCGCGCTTCGCCGCGATCGCCTCGCGGTAGTACGGCGTGAGCGCGCGCTTCTCGCCGCGCGGCAGGCTGCGGAACATGCGCGTGTCGTAGAGGCCGATATTGCCGAAGGTGTAGCGCGGCGCGCCGTCTAGCGCGAGCAGGCCGTCGGCGCCGAGTGCGAAGTCGCCGGCCGGGTGAAAGGGCGGATTGGGCACCATCACGAGATGCATGCCCGGCTCGGGCTGCGCCGCGAGCGTAGCGGCGCGCGCGTTCAACACGCTGAAGTCGTATTCGCTATAGACGTCGCCGCTCACGGCGAGAAATACGGCCGGCTCGCCCGCGCGCTCGAGCAAGGGCAGCGCCTGCGCGATGCCGCCCGCGGTTTCGAGCGCGTCGGTCTCGGCGGAGTAGTGCAGCTGCACGCCAAAGCGCGCGCCGTTGCCGAGCGCGGCCTCGATCTGCGCGCCGAGCCACGCGTGATTGATGACGACGCGCGTATAGCCCGCCGCCGCGAGCCGCTCGATCTGCCAGACGATGAGCGGCTTGCCGCCGACTTCGAGCAGCGGCTTCGGGCAGGTGTCGGTGAGCGGGCGCATGCGCTCGCCGCGCCCGGCGGCGAAGATCATCGCCGTGCGCTCCGCCGTGTCCATTGCAGGGGCACGCGTCATGAATTCGACCTTGTTGTCATGAATGATTGAGGGGAGCCTGCGCGCTCAGAACGTGTAGCCTACGTCGGCGCTCGTGCCTTGCAACTCGTCGATGAGCCGCGCGAACGGCACGAGCGGACGATAGCGGTGCGCGACCTTGCCCGCGTAGTCGAGAAAGCGCGGCAGGTCGGCCATGTAGTGCGGCTTGGCGTCCCGATAGTTGATGCGGCAAAAGAGGCCCAGCACCTTGATGTGGCGTTGCAGGCCCATCCATTCGAGCTGGCGGTAGAACTCGCCGAAGTCCGCATCCACGGGCAGCCCGGCCTTCTTCGCACGCTCCCAGTAGTAGGCGAAGCAGTCGAGCTCGAACTCCTCGTCCCAGCTCAGGAACGCATCGCGCAACAGCGAGGCGATGTCGTAGGTGATCGGGCCGTAGACCGCGTCCTGGAAGTCGAGCACGCCGGGGTTGGGCGTCGCGATCATCAAGTTGCGCGGCATGAAATCGCGCAGCATGAAGACCTGCGGCTGGGCGCGCGCGCTCGCAATCAGCAGCGCGAAGGTGCGATCGAGCACGCCGCGCGTGGCCTCGTCGACCTTGCGGCCCAGATGGCGCTCCAGATACCACTCGGGCATGAGCTCCATCTCGCGGCGCAGGAACGCCTCGTCGAAGGCGGGCAGCACGTCCTCGCGCGAGGCGAGCTGGAAGCGGATCAGCGCGTCGATGGCGTCGCGCATGAGGCTGCGCGCTCGAGGGCCGGGGCCCGCATCGGTGAGCGCCTTGAGGTAGGGCGCCGTGCCGAGATCGGTCACGAGCATGAGACCCGCGTCGAGATCGACTTCGAGCACGCGCGGCACGTGCACGCCGGCCGCCTCGAGCAACTGAGCGACCTGCACGAACTCGCGGCACTTTTCGGGCGGCGGCGCATCGACGGCGATCAGCGTGGCGCCGTGCGTGCCGGCGCTCGCGAGGCGGAAGTAGCGGCGAAAGCTGGCGTCGGCGGAGGCCGGGGCGAGGGTGGTGAGATCGAGCGCGTATTTTTCTGCGTGGCCGGCAAGCCAGGCGGCGAGCAGGTCGCGGCGGGCATCGGCCGGGGAAGGCGGGGCTGTGAGGGTCATGAAAACCAGAGGCAAAATCAGTGGATCAACGTCTTGCCATATAATACCCCACGACTTTTTTGACGCGACTCGCGCCAAAGCCCGCATGACGGTTCGCTCGCCGCAATTATCGCCAGTCCATCGTCCGATGAATTGTAAATAATTGTGCGCGAAGTTGCCTTGATCGTTGCTTCGACCGTCGCCTCGCTCCGGTTTCTCGTCCGGGTCGGGGTCACGAGGCCGATGCACCGGCAGTAGAGCCGTGATGGGCGGGCAGGCTGACGGGCCGATACGCCAAAACCATACATGCCGCCCAGACAGTTTTTCCAGACGATCTCCAAAAGTGACGACGGCGTGCCGGGCAAGCGGCGGCTCATCGCGGCGCTCGTGGCCATGCCGGGTCTCATGCCCGCGCTCGCGCATGCGCAGCTTGCGGGCGACGCTGCGCAGCCCCAGCGGCTGGACGACGCGTGGAGCCTGCGCCTTTCCCCGCAGCTCGAGGACCATCCGAACGCGCCCGGCCAGCGGCCGGCTACGTTCGTGCTCGGCGACTCGGCCACCGGGACCTCGGGCACCGACACCGCCGTCAAGGGCTCGGCCGAGCTGCGCCAGGGCACGAACATCGTCAAAGGCGATGCGCTGCACTACGACGAAGACACCGACATGGCCGACGCCTACGGCAATGTCGTCGTCGATCAGAGCGGCACGACCTTCGCCGGTCCGGAAGCGCACCTGAAGGTCGAGGCGAACGAGGGCTTCATGGCCACGCCGAAGTATCACTTCTCGCTGACCGGCGGCTCGGGTAGTGGCGAGCGCGCGGACCTGCTCGACAGCGAGCGCTCGGTGCTCACCAACGGCACCTACACGGCCTGTCAGTGTTCCTCGGATCCCGCCTGGTATATCAAGGGCACCGAGTTCGACTTCGACACGGGCGCCGACGAAGGCGTCGCGCACAACAGCGTGCTGTTCTTCCAGAACGTGCCGATTTTCGCGAGCCCGTGGTTCTCGTTTCCGCTCTCGGCCGATCGCCGCAGCGGCCTGTTGCCGCCGACGTTCTCCGTGAGCTCGACGAACGGCTTCGAATTGTCGATGCCGTATTACTTCAACATCGCGCCGAACCGCGACCTCACGCTCACGCCCGAGATCATCTCGAAGCGCGGCGTGTTCATGCAGGCCAACTACCGGTATCTCTCGACGAACTACTCGGGCACGATCACCGGCACGTTCCTGCCCGACGACGCGATCACGAAGACCAACCGCTACGCGCTGTTCATCCAGCACAACCAGAACTTCGGCAACGGGTTCGGCGGTTACATCTACTACAACAAGGTCTCGGACAACACCTATCCGGAAGACCTCGCGTCGCCCGCCAATCAGTTCCTGAACGGCACGCAGACGCTGTACCAGCAGGAAGCGGGCATCACGTACAACAACGGGCCCTGGTCCGTGCTCGGCCGCTATCAGCACTGGCAGACGCTGTCGCCGTCGACCGCGCCGTATGGCCGCGAGCCCGAGCTCAACGTGAAGTACGCGAAGTACAACGTGGGCGGCTTCGACTACGGCATGGAAGCCGACTACTCGCGTTTTCGCATCACGACGGCGGATGCGACTGAAGGCGACCGGGTCGTCTTCAACCCGTACCTGTCGTACTCGGTCACGGGGCCGGGTTACTTCGTCACGCCGAAGGTGCAATGGCACTTCGCGGACTACAACCTGAGCAATATCGGCAATGACGTGCCCGTCGGCACGCCCAAGAGCTTCACCGAATCGATCCCCACCTTCAGCTTCGACACGGGGCTCGTGTTCGACCGCTCGGTGAATCTGTTCGGCACGGATTACATCCAGACCCTGGAACCGCGCCTGTACTACGTCTACACGCCGTACCGCAACCAGGAGTTCGCGCCCCTTTTCGACACCGCCGATGCCGATTTCGGCCTCGCGGAGATCTTTACGCCGAACACCTTCGTCGGCAACGACCGCATTGCCGATGCGAACCGGCTCACGGCGGCGCTGACCACGCGCTTTATCGACGCGGCCTCCGGCGACGAGCGCGCGCGCTTCGTGATCGCGCAGCAATACTATTTCACCGACCAGCGCGTCACGCTGATCCCGGGCGAGTCGCCCGACACGGGCACCGCGCATTCGGACCTGATTGCCGGCATGTCGCTGAAGATCGGGGGCGGTTTCGCTTCGGAAACGGCGTTCCAATATAATGCCGACCAGGGCCAGCTGACCAAGGCGAGCGTGGGCTTCGGCTATAGCCCGGGGCCGAGCCGCGTGCTCAACGTGGCCTACCGGTACACGCGCGAGAACAGCAGCACGCTCGACAATCAGCCCATCAACCAGATTCTGATTTCGGCTCAATGGCCGTTCTCGCATCGGGTGTACGCTGTGGGCCGCTTCAATTACGATCTGAACGGCCACAAGATCGTCGACGGCCTGCTCGGCATGCAGTACGACGCGGATTGCTGGGCGCTCGGCGTCGGCATCCAGCGCTACGCGAACGGGATCAACACCACGGGCGGGAATAATTCGGCCACGCGTTTTCTCGCGCAGCTGACGCTCAAGGGGCTGTCGAACGTGGACAACGGCCTCGTCGCGGCGTTCAAGGCCGGCGTGCCGGGCTATACGCAGCCGCCGGGGCAACCGCCGCTGCCGTCGCGCTTTACAGATTATCAATAACGCGTGAACCGGCGCATGCGGCCCCAGAGCCTCGCGAGCCGGTGCAGTGCGGGGTCGGTGGCATAGAGACGGGCGAAGCGGCCCGCCAACTTTGGAGTATCTGTGGGAATCATGAAAAAGCTTCGCCTGGCAGCGTTCGCTGCGAGTATCTTCGCCGTCGCGGGACTGTTGCCGGCCACGCCGGTGTTCGCGCAGGCGCTCGCGCCCGCGCCCGCCGCTGCTGGCCAGACGGCCGACACGATCGCGGCGATCGTCAACGACGGCGTGATTACGCAGCGCGAGCTCGACAACCGCGTCGGGCTCATCACGCGCCGTCTGAACCAGCAGAACGCGCCGGTTCCGCCCATGGACCAGTTGCAGGCGCAGGTGCTCAACCAGATGGTGCTCGAGCGCATCCAGCTGCAAAAGGCGAAGGAAGACGGCATCTCGGTCGACGACGCCGCCGTGCAGCGCACCCTCGAGCGCCTCGCCCAGGCCAACGGCATGGACCTCGCCACCTACCGCGCGCGCATCGAAGCGGCCGGCGTGCCGTGGGACACGTTCACGAAGGACGCGCGCACCGAACTCACGCTCTCGAAGCTGCGCGAGAAGGAAGTGGACAGCAAGATCTCGGTCTCGGACGCCGAAGTCGCGAACTACATCGCTAGCCAGCGCGGGCCGAACGCAGGCCAGCAAAACGACCTGCACTTCGAGCACATCCTCATCAAGGCGCCGCTGAACGCGTCGCAGACCGACATCGAAGCCGCGCAGAAGAAAGCCGACGATCTGCTGAAAGAGGCGCAATCGGGCAGCAAGTTCTCGAGCCTCGCGAAGTCGAACTCGCAGGCTGCCGACGCCAGCAACGGCGGCGACATGGGCTTCCTGCCGCCTTCGAAGCTGCCGCCCGAGTGGGTGACGGCCGCCTCCACGCTGCGTCCGGGCGAGGTGAACCCCGCGGTGATCCGCA
Source organism: Paraburkholderia oxyphila NBRC 105797 (assembly GCF_000685075.1). Taxonomy (GTDB): domain Bacteria; phylum Pseudomonadota; class Gammaproteobacteria; order Burkholderiales; family Burkholderiaceae; genus Paraburkholderia; species Paraburkholderia oxyphila. Next base: position 111,925 of record NZ_BAYD01000014.1, on the reverse strand, counting down.
CCAACGACGGCTTCGAGATCATCCGTCTCGTCGAGCGCCGCCAGGGGCAGGGCACGAGCGCCTCGGCACCGCAACTCGTGCAGACGCACGTGCGCCACATTCTGCTGCGCGTGGGTGACGGCATGTCCGAGCCGCAGGCGCGCGAGAAGCTGCTGGAAATCAAGAAGGAAGTGCAGGCGGGCGGCGACTTCGCCAAGTTTGCTCACACTTATTCGCAGGACGGCTCGGCCTCGCAAGGCGGCGACCTCGGCTGGATCAGCCCGGGCGAAACCGTGCCCGAGTTCGAGCGCGCGATGAACACGCTGCAGGACGGTCAGATCAGCGACCCGGTGCGCACCGAATACGGCTATCACCTGATCCAGGTGCTGGGCCGCCGCGAGGCGGAAGGCTCGGTTGCGCAGCAGATGGATCTCGCGCGCCAGGCCATCGGCCAGCGCAAGGCGGAGCAGGCTTACGCCGACTGGCTGCGCGAGTTGCGCGACACGGCCTACGTCGACTACAAGATCAGCGGCCTGACGCCGCCGCAGACGCACTGACCCGCCCACCAAGGAACCGCGCCGTGAACGCTCCCGCCACTTCGTCATCTGCGCCGCGGGGGCCGCGGCCGGTCCGCATCGCCATCACCACCGGCGAGCCGGCCGGCGTGGGTCCCGAACTCACCGCCGCGGCGCTCGCAGGCGCCTCGGCGCACTGGCCGGGCGCCGAATTCGTCGTGCTCGGCGACGAGACGCTCATGGAGCGGCGCGCCGCGGCCTCCAACGTCGACTGGGCCGCCGTGCTGGCGGGCCAGCACGTGAGCGTCGAGCACATCGCGCTCGCCGCGCCGGTGAAAGCCGGCAAGCTCGACGCCGCCAACGGACCGTACGTGCTCGCGCTGCTCGACCGCGCCATCGACGGCGCCATGGCGCACGAGTTCGACGCCATCGTGACCGCGCCGCTGCAAAAGAGCACGATCAACGATTCCGGCGTGCCCTTTACCGGCCACACCGAATACCTCGCCGAGCGCACGAAGACGCCGCGCGTGGTCATGATGCTCGCGGGCACGGGCGCGCGACCCTTGCGCGTCGCGCTGGCCACCACGCATCTGCCGCTCAAGGACGTCTCGGCGGCGCTGACCATCGACGGGTTGCTCGAGACCCTGCGCATCGTCGATCACGACCTGCGCCACCATTTTGGCGTGGCCACGCCGCGCATCCTCGTGACGGGCCTGAATCCGCACGCGGGCGAGAACGGCTACCTCGGGCGCGAGGAGATCGACGTCATCTCGCCGGCGCTCGCGAAAGCGACGGCTGAAGGCATCGACGCCCGCGGCCCGTATCCCGCCGATACCCTGTTCCAGCCGCGCTACCTCAACGAGGCCGACTGCGTGCTGGCGATGTTCCACGACCAGGGCCTGCCGGTCCTGAAATACGCAACGTTTGGCGAAGGCATCAACGTGACGCTGGGCCTGCCGATCGTGCGCACCTCGGTCGATCATGGCACCGCGCTCGACCTCGCCGGCACGGGCCGCGCGGACGCGGGCAGCCTGATCGCCGCCATCGACACCGCCGTTTCGATGGCGCGCCACCGGCGCGCCATCTGATTAACCAGACCAAGATGTCCAATAGCAGCAGACAGCACCAGGGCCACTTCGCGCGCAAGCGCTTCGGCCAGAACTTCCTCGTCGACACGGGCGTGATCGACTCGATCGTCGACGTCATTCGCCCGCAGCGCGGCGAACGCATGGTCGAGATCGGGCCGGGCCTCGGCGCGCTCACCGAGCCGCTGATCGAGCGCCTCGCGACGCCCGAGGCGCCGCTGCACGCGGTCGAGCTCGACCGCGACCTCATCGCGCGCCTCACCAAGAAGTTCGGGCCGCTGCTCGAGCTGCATGCGGGCGACGCACTCGCGTTCGACTTCGGCTCGCTCGCCGCGCCGGGCGACAAGCCCTCGCTGCGCATCGTCGGCAACCTGCCGTACAACATATCGAGCCCGCTGCTGTTTCACCTGGCGACTTTCGCGGAGCGCGTGATCGACCAGCACTTCATGCTGCAGAACGAAGTGGTCGAGCGCATGGTGGCGGAGCCGGGCAGCAAGGCGTTCAGCCGCCTCACGGTGATGCTGCAGTATCGCTACGTGATAGACAAGCTGCTCGACGTGCCGCCCGAGTCGTTCCAGCCGCCGCCCAAGGTGGATTCGGCCATCGTGCGCATGATTCCGTATGCGCCGCACGAACTGCCGCAAGTGGACGAGGCGATTCTCGGCGAACTCGTGACGGCGGCGTTCTCGCAACGCCGCAAGATGCTGCGCAACACGCTTGGCGATTATCGCGACCGGGTGGATTTCGAGGCGCTCGGCTTCGATCTCGCGCGCCGCGCGGAAGACGTGCCGGTGGAGGAGTATGTGCGCGTCGCCCAGGCGCTCGGTAAAGCGCCAGCAGCTTAATAATGTTCAAGCATCAGGGGCAGGGCGGCGCGCTCGGGCTCCCAGACGGCGACGCTCACGCGTTGCCGTCTGCTTGGCTCAATAAGAGGTCAACCCGCTTCCGGGCGTTGTGCCTCGTACGCCTTGAGCTGGCTGTAGACGATCCGCAGCACCGAAAGCTCGCTCGATGCGCGCTGCGCCGCGCCGCCGCGCCGGATCAGATCGCCCAGAACGTGGTCGGCCTCGATGCGTGCGCCGTTCTGCACGTCCCGCAGCATCGAAGCGGTTAGCGTCGAGCCGGTGGCGAACAGCATCGCGCGCGAGCGTTCAACGAAGCTGTCGCGGACCGCGTGGTCGTGCTCGGCGGCCACGGTGCGGCATTCCGCGAAGAGACGCTCGACCGTTGCCGCGCCGTCAGGCGTCGCGACAATGACGCCCACGGGCGCGCGGAACAGACACGTGCTGCCCGCGAGCGTCGCAAGGAACACCCACTTTTCCCACATTTCCTGCAGGATTTGAGCGCTGGCCTTCACGTTGAAGCCGGCGTTGCTGAACGTATCGGCGATGGCCTGTACACGCGGCGAGACGCCGTTGCCGAGTTCGCCGAACGTGATGGCATGCGCGTCGTTCAGATGGACGATTTCGCGCTTGTCGTTGAGCGTGGAGGCGATCAGGCAGACACCACCGAGCACGGCCTGCGTACCGAAGCGCGCCTGCAGCACGTCCAGATGGCGCATGCCGTTGAGCAGCGGCAGGATGACCGTCTGGGGCCCGACGGCCGCCGCGAACGAATCGATGGCGTTGTCGAGGTCGTACGCCTTGCAACTGAGCAGCACGACGTCGAATGGCTGCACGCTCTGCGACTCGAGCGCTTCGCGCGTCACCGTCTTCGGATCGCGCAGCGTGAGATCGCCGCCGTGCGGACTGCGGATCACGAGGCCATCCTTGCGCAACTGCTCCGCGCGCGCCTCGCGCACCAGAAACGTCACATCGCGTCCCGCCGCGGCAAGGCGTCCGCCGAAATAGCCGCCCGTCGCTCCTGCACCTACCACCAGAATCCGCATGTCGACTCCTTTGCTTCCTTTCATTGTCAGTAACGCTGGCCGGTGACTGCGCGCATGCGGCACCGGCCATTTCGAGATGGCGTCCATGCTAGAGCAAATCGGTGCGGCCTGCTTGGGGCGGTTTGCTTGGGGCGGTTTGGCTGGCGCATCCTGCCGGCGTGGGCAGGGCGGGCGGGATTTTGGTACAGTCGCGTTTTTGACGACGGCAAAACGGAGTACACGATGCGCCTTCTGCACACGATGATCCGGGTTGGCGACCTGGACCGATCGATCAAGTTCTATACCGAATTGCTCGGCATGAAACTGCTGCGCCGCGATGACTATCCCGATGGCAAGTTCACGCTGGCGTTTGTTGGCTATACCGATGAGCGTGATGGCACGGTGATCGAGCTTACGCATAACTGGGATACGCCTGCTTATGACCTTGGGACTGGTTTTGGTCACCTGGCGGTGGAAGTGGATGATGCTTACACCGCCTGCGAGAAGATCAAGGCGCAGGGTGGTACGGTCGTGCGTGAGGCTGGTCCGATGAAGCATGGCACGACGGTGATCGCGTTTGTGACGGACCCGGATGGGTATAAGATCGAGTTTATTCAGAGGAAGTAGGGATTGTCCTTACGGCGCTATCGGATTGTTCTGATATCGCCGCTGTGTTTGCTAAAAAGTATTGCCATTCAAAGAATCGCCCGACAATAGAGAATAAATAAAAAGCGATTTGTACAAATTTAAATATTCTTCCTGAAGATCGAATGAAAATTCGGACGCTATTAGAAGGCGTTCGCTAGCGCTGCAAACTCTTGCTAAAACCGAGAATATTATTTCTTGCGTATAGCATAGGATACAAATCGATACAAATATTTTGACATCCTAATTTAAAGATGGTTGGGCGCCATCTCATAAGCTGCAGGATGCGTATCGGCGCGAATATTGAGACAAATTCTGGACATTCTGGCGTTGTTCCCAGTGCCCATTTCAGAGCATTCCTATATACGTAAAAGTAGCAATAACCGAGACTCCGCATTCGGCCCTTAAGCAGAAACCGGTTCGGTGAAGCGCACAACCGTGTATTCGGCAGCGCGTGACCCGGTAGCAGGAAGCTCAAGGCGTCCTTGACCAGCCCTGTTCACGCCAGTGTGGACCGGCTGCATCGTACCTACTGCGTTCTCTGCCTCGGCGAAGAAGAGTCCATGCATTCGACCATCCATACTGATGCTTCAGTAGCTATCCGAAATGGCGGCATATTCGCGCGTTTGTCCGATGTAGTTGCAATCGCAGGTGGCGCGCTACTGACAGCCCGTGCGCCGGGGATTCCTGAGGATCATGCGCAGGTTGTGGCCCGCGCCACACAGCACCGCGTGCATCGCGTCGCCGAGCGCGCCTTTGAGCCAGTTGCGATCGAGTTTTCCGTCTGTCTTCATGTGACCTATGGCCGGCTCGATTGCGCTTCGCCGTCTAATCATCGTGCGTAGTCCGCGAGTGATGCCCCGCCGCAATCCCGGGTGGTAGATCTTCACGCCATCAACCGCGACACCCTTGTATCCGCGGTCGACGATGGCGACTTCCGGCGTGGCGTCGCTCAGGATTGCCGCTTGTTCCAGCGCTTCAGCCAGCGTATGACCGTCGTAAGGATTGCCCGGCATCGAGCGCATGCCAACCACCAGTCCTTCCTTGTGGGTCGTCGTGATCGACACTTTCACCCCGAATTCGTACGGCTTGCGGGCCTTACCCTTGGCCAGACACTCGACTTCCGGTGCATGCAGCGCATAAAGCTTGTTCTTGTCCTTCGGCTTTTGCGTCAGGATGCGCTTTGTTCGGTCTATCAACTCCTGCAACGCAGTGCGGCCATGATCGGCAACCGAGACGAGTTGCCGCTCGACGTCACGCATTACCCGCCCAACGCGCGAACGCAGCGTGCGCAACGCTTTCCTCATGCGCTTGTACTGCTTCGCATGTGCGTAGCGGCCAATCTGCAGGCCCAGACGCGGCGCCTCGCGGTTGTAGTTCTGCCTCAGCTTCAGACCGTGCCGCGCCGCGGCCTTCAGGCTCGTAGATGGGAACGCCGCCATTGTTGAGCAGGTCGATCTTGGACCGGTCGACGTCAAGGCAGAGAACGTGATTGCCCAATTCGGCAAGGCACGCGCCTGTGACCAAGCCGACGTAACCGCTTCCAACGATTGTGACTTTCATGAATCCAGAAGCCTCCGGGAGCTCGGGGTGTTGAAATCAGATTAGGCAGATGTGTGCCCAGCCCCAATTCTCGAGACACGGCGAGCCGCATCAAGTGCGAAGACCGTCGCGCATTAGAACGTCTCGAATCGAGGCGGCTTTTACCGTATCGCTGTTGTCGGCGATGGCGATATCAGCGATTTCTGAAAGAATCCGGGAATTGCTTCAGGTGTCGCGCTCGATCAAATCGCGTGGATTTTATGGATTCGCGCGCCTGCCGTGTGGGCAGGGCGGAAAAAGGAAAAACCGGAAAACAACCATGGGGGAATGTTCGCACGTAGGCGCTGCAAGCCGGTGCCGGTAATAAGAGCCAAAGCTCGATAGGACGTCTGCCCTCACATCCCCGGCACCATCTCCGGCGGATGCTGCTTGAGCTGCTTCCTTGCCTCACGAAACTCAGGAAAAATAGACTCCACGGTCTGCCAGAACCGCGGACTATGGTTCATCTCGCGCAAATGCGCGAGCTCATGCGCCACAACATAGTCCACAACCGAAAGCGGAAAATGAATCAACCGCCAGTTGAGCCTGATTCTGCCTTCGCTTGAGCAACTCCCCCACCGCGTCATAGCCGAAGAAAGCGCATAAGACCGAAACGTAACGCCAAGCTTGGCGGCATAAACCGCGAGCCGTTCCCCAAAAACCCGCGTAGCCTCTCCCTGAAGCCACCCAGTCACACGATCCTTGATCTGCTGCGCATCCGCATGCAGCGGCAGCGGCAACGCCAGCACGCGCGTCTCCTGATCAAACGCCAGCACAGAAGCTCCAAGCCTCACCCGCAACGGCTTCCCGAGAAACGGCAACTCCGCACCATCCCCCCATTCCACGCGCGGCAACGCTCGTTGCTCAACCCGCGTCTGCCACTCAATCAGCTTTGCAAAGATCCATCTCTGCTTCTCAGCAATCGCAGTTTCAATATCCGCAATCGTCACCCACCGAGGCGCCGTAATCGTGAGCCCGGTCCCATCAATAGCAAACCCGATCGACTTGCGCGAAGACCGCTTGAGCCGATACCGCAGCGTGCGCGCTCCCAGCTCGAGCGTGCGCAGCCGCGTCCCATCAGGCGCAAGCGGCCCTGAAGGCGCCCTGAAAGGCGACTGCGTGTGAGAAGGAGCAGCAGAAAACGGCACCGAAGGCGAGGGCGTACCACTCGTCGCCGGCTCCGCAAAGAGCGGCAAATCGAGTTGCCCGTTATCGAGCGCCGCAGTAGGGCGCGGCGGAGGTGACTTCTGCATCTTCAGTCTTGTTGCGGGATTGCGCGCGTGGCGCGCCCGGTCGGCTTACCGCTGGAGCGTCAAATCCTCGCGGCGTCCGCCGAAGCGCCATCCGTTTCGCGATAGGCATCCGGATCGATACGCCGCATTTCGGCCTCGATCCACTGCTCCACACGCGTATTCACCTGGTCGGGCGTGAGTCCGGTTGTCTCGATCGGCTTGCCGATCGACACCGTGACTATACCCGGATACTTGATAAACGAGTTACGGGGCCAGACGTGTCCCGCGTTGTGCGCGATCGGCACGACGGGCGCACCGGTGGAAATCGCAAAGCGCGCGCCGCCGGTCTTGTACTTGCCCTGCTTGCCCACCGGCGTGCGCGTGCCTTCGGGGAACATGATGACCCATGCGCCTTCGGCCATGCGCGCCTTGCCCTGGCGCGTCACGGAGGCGAACGCGTACTTGCCTTCCTTACGGTCGATGTGAACCATCTTCAGCATGCCCAGCGCCCAGCCGAAGAACGGCACGTACAGCAGTTCGCGCTTGAACACATAGCACATCGGCCGCGGCATCAGCGCGGGAAACGCGAGCGTTTCCCAGGCCGACTGGTGCTTCGAGAGCAGCACGGCCGGTCCGTTGGGCAGGTTCTCCTTGCCTTCGATGCGGTAGCGGATGCCGTTGAGCCAGCGCGCGACGAACAGCGTCGAGCGGCACCAGCCCACGGCCATCCAGTAGCGCCGTGCGGCGTTCATGAACGGGAACGCGATGAAGCATGCCGTCGCGTAAGGGATCGTGTAGACGATCAGGTAGATGAACAGCAGCAGGGAGCGGATGAAGCGCATCGATTGGGACCGTTCGGAGGGCAGGGCGGCAGTGGGCCAGGGCGGTGTCAAGCCGGCTCGTTCGCGAGGAAGTCGAGCACGAACGCGCGCAGGTCGGCGTGCACTTTCGTGCCTTCGGGCAGGCCGCCGGCCGCTTGCGTCTTCTCGCCCTTGCCCGTGAGCACGAGGTGCGTGGGAAAGCCAAGCACCGCGCCCGCTTCCAGGTCGCGTAGCGAATCGCCCACCACGGGCGTGTCGGCGGGATCGATCTCGAAGCGGTCGGCGATCATCTTGAGCATGCCGGGCTTGGGCTTGCGGCAGTCGCAATGGTCCTGCGCGGTGTGCGGGCAGAAGAACACGGCGTCGATGCGCCCGCCCACCGCGGCGGCCTGGCGCTGCATCTTCGCGTGCATTTCGTTGAGCGCCGTCGTGTCGAACAGGCCCCGGCCAATGCCGGACTGATTCGTCGCGACGGCCACACGATAGCCCGCCTGGTTCAGGCGGGCTATCGCTTCGAGGCTGCCCGGAAGCGCAATCCATTCGTCGGCCGATTTGATGAACGCGTCGGAATCGACGTTGATCACGCCGTCGCGGTCGAGGATCACGAGTTTGCGGCTGGTGCTGGTCGGCATGGCGTCGCGTTCAGTTGAGGGTCACGACGGCCATCACGCGGCGAGGCGCGAGATGTCGGCCACGCTGTTCATCTGGCGATGCAGCGCCTTGAGCAGCGCGAGGCGGTTCGCACGCAGCGCCGGGTCTTCCGCGTTCACCATCACGTCGTTGAAGAACGTGTCGACGGTTTCGCGCAGTGCCGCGAGCGCCGTGAGCGCGCCCGTGTACTCGCGCGCGGCCAGTTGCGTCTGCACGCGCGGCGTGACCTGCTCGAGCTGCGCGAAGAGCGCCTTTTCCGCGTTTTCCACGAAGAGGGCGCTCTGCACGCCTGCGTCCTCCACACCCTCGGACTTCTTGAGGATGTTCGAGATGCGCTTGTTGGCCGCCGCGAGCGAGGCCGCTTCCTCGAGCGCAGCGAATTCGCGCACGGCGTCGAGTCGCGCGACGATGTCGTCGAGGCGCGTGGGGTTCATCGCGAGCACCGCGTCGATTTCCTGCGCCGCGTAGCCGCGTTCGCGCAGCAGGCCGCGCAGGCGGTCCATGCAGAATTCGTAGATCGCTTGCGTCGATTCCGTCACCGCTTCGATGCCGGCAAATTGCGTGTACGTGGCGCGCAGCAGTTCGACGAGGTCGAGCGGCAGTTGCTTCTCGACCAGGATGCGCAGCACGCCCAGCGCGTGGCGGCGCAGTGCGAACGGGTCCTTTTCGCCGGTCGGCGCGAGGCCGATGCCCCAGATGCCCACGAGCGTTTCGAGCTTGTCCGCGAGCGCGACGATCGTGCCCGTGGCCGTGCCCGGCAGGGCGTCGCCGGAGAAGCGCGGCTGGTAGTGCTCGGTGCACGCGAGCGCCACTTCTTCCGCTTCGCCGTCGTGACGCGCGTAGTAGGTGCCCATCGTGCCTTGCAGCTCGGGGAACTCGCCCACCATGTCGGTCAGCAGGTCGGCCTTGGCGAGGCGCGCGCCGCGTTCGGCGAGCGCGATGTTGGCGCCGCTCATCAAGGCGATGGCGCCCGCGAGCGCTTCGAGGCGCTCCACGCGCTGCAGCTGCGAGCCGAGCTTGTTGTGATAGACCACGTTCGCGAGCAGCGGCACGCGCTCGGCCAGCGGCTTCTTCTTGTCCTGCTCGAAGAAGAACTTGGCGTCTGCGAGGCGCGGGCGCACGACGCGCTCGTTGCCTTCCACGATCTCGCCCGGCGTTTCGGTCTCGATGTTCGAGACGATCAGGAAGCGCGAGCGCAGGCGGCCTGCGTCGTCGGTGAGCGCGAAGTACTTCTGGTTCGTCTGCATCGTGAGGATCAGGCATTCCTGCGGCACTTGCAGGAATTCGTCCTCGAACTTGCACGCGTAGACGACCGGCCATTCGACGAGCGAGTTCACTTCGTCGAGCAGCGCTTCGGGCATCACGACCTTGTCGTCGCCGGCCTGTTCGATGAGCTGTTCGCGGATCGCTTCGCGGCGGTCCGCGTAGCTCGCAATCACGTGGCCCTTGTGCTGCAGCGTGTGCGCGTAGTCGTCGGCGCGCGTGATGGCGACCGGGCCATGCGAGAGGAAGCGGTGGCCGCGCGTGGTGTCGCCGGCGTCGATGCCGAATGCCGTCACGGGCACGATCTGGTCGCCGTGCAGGACCGTCAGGCGGTGCACGGGGCGCACGAACTGCACGTTGCTGCCGTCCGGGCGCTGGTAGGTCATGACCTTCGGGATCGGCAGCTTGGCGAGCGCTTCGTCGAGCACGGCCTGCAGGCCGTCGGCGAGCGTGGCGCCCGGCGCCGAGTAGCGCAGGAAGAACGCCTCGTTCTTGCCGTCGCTGGCGCGTTCGAGGTCGCTCACGGGGAAGTCGGGGAAGCCGAGCGCCGCGAGTTTCTTCGCGAGCGGCGCGGTGGGCTGGCCGTTGGCGTCGAGAGCGACCGAAACGGGCAGCACTTTTTCGCGCACCTGCTTTTCGGGCGCGACGCTGCGCACGTTCTTGATCGTCACGGCGAGGCGGCGCGGCGTGGCGAAGCGTTCGAACGAGAGGTCGCCTTCGATCAGGTCGCGCGCGGCGAGGCGCTGCGCGATGCCTTCGGCGAACGCGTCGCCAAGGCGTGCGAGGGCCTTCGGCGGCAATTCCTCGGTCAGCAGTTCAACGAGGAGAGTGGCGTGATGAGCTTGGGTCATTGTTCTGGAGATCCGGTCATTCCTCGTCGAACTTGCGTTCGACCTTCAGCGGCGGCGCCCAGGCGGGCATCGCGGCGTCCTGTTCGTCGGTGGTCAGGCCCGGCACGCCGTGCACCGGATTGCCGAGCATCGGGAAGCCAAGCTTCTCGCGCGAGTCGTAGTACGACTGCGCGACGCTGCGCGAGAGCGCGCGAATGCGGCCGATGTATGCCGCGCGCTCCGTCACGGAGATCGCGCCGCGTGCGTCGAGCAGGTTGAACGTGTGGCCGGCCTTGAGCACGAGCTCGTAGGCGGGCAGCGCGAGCTGCAGGTCGATCATGCGCTTCGCTTCGCTCTCGTACGCGTTGAAGAACGTGAACAGCAGGTCGACGTTCGCGTGCTCGAAGTTGTACGTGGATTGCTCGACTTCGTTCTGGTGGTAGACGTCGCCGTAGGTGAGGCGGCGCAGCTCGGGGCCGTTCGGGCCTTCCTCTTCCCACTCGGTCCAGACGAGGTCGTAGACGTTCTCGACCTTCTGCAGGTACATCGCGAGGCGTTCGAGACCGTAGGTGATTTCGCCGAGCACCGGCTTGCAGTCGATGCCGCCCACCTGCTGGAAGTAGGTGAACTGCGTGACTTCCATGCCGTTCAGCCAGACTTCCCAGCCGAGGCCCCAGGCGCCGAGCGTGGGGTTCTCCCAGTCGTCCTCGACGAAGCGCACGTCGTTCTGCTTCAGGTCGAAGCCGAGCGCCTCGAGCGAGCCGAGGTACAGGTCGAGGATGTTCTCCGGCGCGGGCTTGAGCACCACCTGATACTGGTAGTAGTGCTGCAGGCGGTTCGGGTTCTCGCCGTAGCGGCCGTCCTTCGGACGGCGCGACGGCTGCACGTAGGCCGCGCGCCACGGCTCGGGGCCGATCGCGCGCAGGAAGGTGTGGACGTGCGAGGTGCCGGCGCCGACTTCCATGTCGATCGGCTGGAGCAGCGCGCAGCCCTGCTTGTCCCAGTAAGACTGGAGCGTCAGGATGATTTGCTGAAACGTGAGCATGTGTGCCTGCAGTGTCTTTTAGGGCGAAAGGCGTGGGCTGCGGCGGCGAGGGCGGCCAGGCGCGGCCGGGTGTGGCTTTCGGCGCGTGGCGGCGTCCCTTGCGTGCTGCGGTCCCGGCCCCCGGTCAGAAGGGGCGGCCCGGTGCTAAAACCTTGAATTTTACCGGATTGGCGGGGCGTTGAGACCGCTGCGGGGTTCCGGGGGAATTTCTGTGTTGACGTTGCGCTGCAGCGGCATCGATTACCGGTGCCGTAACGAAGTAGCGGCAGCCACGCGAGGGGCCGCCGCTTCGCGCGTCATCACGCCTTCTTGCGCCCTAGCCGCACCGGCCCGAACGCAAAGCCGAGCGCCAGCAACAGCAGCGACGCGGCGATCACGATGTCGTTGCCGCTCCTCACGTAGGGCGTGAAGCCTTGCGTGCCTTCCACGCGCACGTCGAGCGAGCCCACGGTGAAGCTGGGCAGGCGCGCGATCACGTTGCCGTGGGCGTCGATGGCGGCGGTGGCGCCCGTGTTGGTCGCGCGCAGCATCGGCCGGCCGGTTTCGAGCGAGCGCATGCGCGCGATCTGCAGATGCTGGTCGAGCGCGATGGTGTCGCCGAACCAGGCGAGGTTGGTCGAGTTGATGAGGATGCCCGGCGAGGTCGGGCTCTCGCGCACGGTGCGCGCGATTTCCTCGCCGAAGATGTCCTCGTAGCAGATATCGACGGCCACCGGCTGGTTGTGCACGAGGAACGGCGGTTGCACGGGGGCGCCGCGCGCGAAGTCGCCGAGCGGGATGTTCATGAGATTCACGAACCAGTGGAAGCCCCAGGGCACGAATTCGCCGAAGGGCACGAGGTGGTGCTTGTCGTAGCGGTACAGGCCGTTGTGCCCCGGTGTGATGCCAAACAGGCTGTTGGTGTAGTCGACCACGCGCCCATCCGGCGTGATGGTGCCGCCCACGGCGCCGAACAGGATTGACGTGCCGGTGCCGTCGGCGAACGCGCGGACGTCGCGGCCGAACTTCTCGGGGATTTCCTGCATGAGCACGGGAATCGCGGTCTCGGGCGTGACGACGAGGTCGGCGGGTTTTTCGGTGATCAGCTTCTGGAATTCGGCGAGCGAGTCCACGAGGCCGGACTCGGAGAACTTCATGTCCTGCTTCACGTTGCCTTGCAGGAGGCGTATGTTCAGCGGCGTGTTTTCGGGGTGCGTCCAGTTGACGAGCGGCAGCAGCAAGCCCGCGGCGATCACCGCAATGGCGGCCACGACAGGCGTAGCGATCCCGCCGCGCGGCGCGCCGCCGGTGGCAGGCGCGAGCGCATCCGGACGCGCTTTGCGCACCTGCATGAGCGCCTGCACGGCCAGCGCCGCGACGAGCGCGAGCACCCAGCCCACGCCATAAACCCCAACGATCGGCGCAAATCCGGCGAGCGGCCCGTCCACCTGCGCGTAGCCGCTGGAGAGCCACGGGAAGCCGGTGAAGACATAGCCGCGCGCCCATTCGCCGAGCGCCCAGGCGCTCGCGAATGCGAAGGCGCCATGCCATGTCGGCGAAAACGGCAGCGTGCCGTTGCTCACGCGTGCGTTGCTCGCGTGTCCCGCGCAGAACGACCAGACGAACGCAGCGAGCGCCGAATAGAGGCCCAGGTAGAGCGAAAAGAGCACAACCGCCGCGCCCGCGAGCACGGCGGGCATGCCGCCGTAGAAGTGCATGCTCACGTAGAGCCACCAGACGCCGCTCACGAAGTTGCCGAAGCCGAATGCCCAGCCGGTGAAGAGCGCGCTCTTCCAGCCCGTGGTGCGCGTGAGCCAGAAGTAAAAGCCCGCGAAGATCGCGATTTCGAGCCACCCGCCGTGTGGCGTGGGGGCGAACGAGAGCGTGTTGAGCGCGCCCAGTGCGGCGGCGGCGAGGTAGTGCCACGTGGGCAGGGCGCGGCGCGCCGCAGCGTCGCCTTTGCCGGCGGCGGTGGTGTCAGCGGTGCGCGCGCCGTTGCGCGCGCGGGAATCGATCGGTTCAGCCATGAATGTGCTTGGGCGCTGCAGTCCGGCTGCAGGGGCGCTCGGGGCGCGGGTTGCAAAACGTTCGCCGCACGCGCCGTGCGTGCAGCGAGCGCAACGATAGCATTTTCGCGCGTCGGCAATGTGTGGCGTCGGGGCGGTCGTTTGGGGACCGATCGCGCGCGGCTCACGCTACGCGTGCCACAAGGTAAAACGCCGGCCCGAGGGCCGGCGTCGTCCGAAGTGCTTGGCGTACCGATAGCGCTTAAAGCGCTTTGCGCTGGTGGTGTCAGGTCCCCGGCGGCTGCAGCGCGGCTTCGCGCTGGCCCGCGAGCGGGTCGCGGCGCACGAGCAGCATGTGCACCTGGCGGGCGTCGGCGCGCAGGACCTCGAAAATCAGGTCGTCGATGCGCACTTTTTCGCCGCGATGCGGCACGTGCCCGAAATGGTGCGTGACGAACCCGCCGATGGTATCGACTTCATCGTCCGAGTAATGGGTGCCGAACGCATCGTTGAACTGCTCGATCTCGGTGAGCGCGCGCACGCGGAAGCGCCCGTCGGGCGAGGCGATGATGTTGCCGCTTTCCTCGTCGAAGTCGTATTCGTCCTCGATGTCGCCGACGATCTGCTCGAGCACGTCCTCGATCGTGATGAGGCCGGCCACGCCGCCGTATTCGTCCACGACGATGGCGATGTGATTGCGGTTCTGGCGAAAGTCGTGCAGCAGCACGTTCAGGCGCTTGGACTCGGGGATGAACACGGCCGGGCGCAGCATGCCGCGCACGTCGAATTCCTCTTCGGCGTAGTAGCGCAGCAGGTCTTTCGCGAGCAGCACGCCAATCACGTTGTCGCGGTTGCCTTCGTAGACTGGATAGCGCGAGTGCGCCTTGTCCAGCACGAAGGGGATGAACTGGTCGGGGGTCTCGGCGATGTTGATCGCATCCATCTGGGCGCGCGGCACCATGATGTCGCGCGCGCAGAGCTCGGACACCTGAAATACGCCCTCGATCATCGAAAGCGAATCGGCGTCGATCAGATTGCGCGCGTGCGCGTCCTGGAGGATTTCGAGAAGCTCGCTGCGCGAGTCGGGCTCGGGCGAGATGAAGTCGGTCAGCCGCTCGAGGAGGGAGCGCTTTTCCTGCGGTTTGTCGGTTTGTCGTCGACTGGGATAGGAGTCGTTCATGGTGGTGCGCCCTGGGCCTCTTGATGGCGGGGCGCGCTGTTGCGGATAGGAAAGGATACAACATGCATGTGGCACGCCCGTGTAGGGCATGCCCGCAGATCAATCCTAACCTGGATGCGGGGCGCTCGTGCGATGGAACAAACCCGCGGCCCGGCGCGACGGCACCGGCTCACGCGCAGCGCGCGAGCAGCCGCTCCAGCGCCCGGTCGGGCATGCCGCTCTCGCGCAGCGCCTCCACGGTGCGCCGCACGTAGTCGAGCGTCGTGCCATAGCGGCCCTCGGCACAGCCGAACACGGTGCGCACCGTGTTTTCATCGAGCTTGCCGGTGTAAGTGGGCACATCGCGGCGCATGACGAAGGCGAGCGCCGCGACGCGCCGGCCGTCGGCGAGCGCGCAGGGCAGCCAGGCGGGCCGATACGATCCCATCGGCATTTCGCGGCGCCAGAGCGCTTCCAGATGCGGCATGACGCCATCGGCGCCCAAGCGAAAGGCCACGCCGGCGCACGAGCCGCCACGGTCGAGCGCAAGCACGAGGCCCGGTTGCTCGGGCGTGCCGCGATTCACGCGTGACCACAAATAGAGCCCGCGATGGTAGCCGTGCACGCGAGAGCGCACGTTTTCGACGGTCGGCAGGCCCGGGTTCCAGATCAGCGAGCCATAGCCGAACAGCCAGATGTCGCTCGTGCGGTCCCATTGCTGGAGCGTGCAGTCGAGCGACGCGCGCAGTTCGTCTTCGCTGAGCAGGCGCGGCTCGCCGAGCGACGGCGGATAGCCGGGGCAAGGCAGCGCCGTGCTGGCGTGGGACACTCGCCCGGAGGGCTTGCCGCCCGCGGACAAGGGTTTCTCGCCGGAGGCCGCCCCGCCGGAGGGCGCTCCGCCGGAGGGCGCTCCGCCGGAGGGCGCTCCGCCAGAGGGCGCCCCGCCAGAGGGCGCTCCGCCATCCATCAGCGGTTCGGAAACATCACCGGAATCGTTCGCGCGCTTGTCGTTCATATCGGACGTGGCAGGGCGGGAAAGACCAGCCGAGGCCTTACTTGTACGGATCGGGAAAGCCGAGCGAGTTGAGGACTTCGGTCTCGATGCCTTCCATCTCTTCGGCTTCGGCGTCGTCCTCGTGATCGTAGCCTTGCGCGTGCAGCGTGCCGTGCACGAGCAGGTGCGCGTAGTGCGCCGACAGCGGCTTGCCCTGCTCGGCGGCTTCCTTCTCCACCACCGGGCAGCAGAGGATCAGGTCGCCCGTCACGGGGTCGTCCTCGCTCTCGGCGTAGGCGAAGGTGAGGACGTTGGTCGCATAGTCCTTGCCGCGATACTGGCGGTTGAGCGTGCGGCCTTCGTCGGCGTCGACGAAGCGCACGGTCAGCTCGGCATCGGCGAAGAGGGCGGCCTTCACCCACGCTGCCACGGTCGCCCGTGGCAGCGCGGCCTTGTGCTCGGGAAACGCCTTCGCGGCGGGGAACTGCACGTTCAGTTTGAGTTTCGGTGCGCGGGGCATGGTGCGTGGTGGCGTGTCGTCTCGAGCGTGCGGATCAGCGCGCGTCGCCGTTGCCTTCGTCCTTCTTCGAGTGCGCGTCGTAGGCCTCGACGATACGCGCGACGAGCGGATGGCGCACGACGTCGGCGCTGGTGAAGCGCGTGAGCGCGATGCCGCGCACGTTGGCGAGCACCTGCTGCGCCTCGATCAGCCCGCTCTTCTGGCCGCGCGGCAGGTCCACCTGGGTGGTGTCGCCGGTCACGACGGCCTTCGAGCCGAAGCCGATACGCGTCAAGAACATCTTCATCTGCTCGGGCGTGGTGTTCTGCGCCTCGTCGAGGATGATGAACGCGTGATTGAGCGTGCGTCCGCGCATGTAGGCGAGCGGCGCAATCTCGATCATCTGGCGCTCGAACATCTTCGCGGTCTTGTCGAAGCCGAGCAGGTCGTAGAGCGCGTCATACAAAGGACGCAGATACGGGTCCACCTTCTGCGCGAGGTCACCCGGCAGGAATCCGAGGCGCTCGCCCGCTTCCACGGCCGGACGCGTGAGCACGATGCGCTTGACCTGGTCGCGCTCGAGCGCGTCCACCGCGCAGGCGACGGCGAGATAGGTCTTGCCCGTGCCCGCCGGCCCGACGCCGAACGTCACGTCGTGCGAGATGATCTGCTTGAGGTACTCGCGCTGTGCGGGCGTGCGGCCGCGCAGGTCGGCGCGGCGCGTGTAGAGCTTCGGACCGAGCTCCTCGACGTCGACGCCTTCGCGCGCGGGCTCGTCGAACGGGTGATCGGGGTCGCCGCGGAAGCGCGGGTCGATCTCCGTGGCGTCGTTGACGCCGTTCGCCCGCAGTCCGCCGTTGCCGCTCGCGCGCGCACCGTTGGCGGGATGCCGCGCTTCAACGAGCGCGAGCTGGATGTCGTCGACGGAAAGCGGATCGCGCGCCTGGTTGTAGAAGTTTTCGAGCGCGGCGAGCGCGAGTTTCGCGCCACGTCCGCGAATCGAGATGCGATGGCCGCGTCGCGCGAGGGTCACGTCGAGCGCCTGTTCGATCTGCCGCAGGTTTTCGTCGAGGGGGCCGCAGAGATTGGCGAGCCGCGCGTTGTCGTCGCGCGGCGCGGTGAATTCCAGATGCTGCTGATTGGGCTTCAAGGTATCAGTGAACTCCGTTCAGGCGCCGGTCAGTGCGTGAGCGCCGAAGTGTCCTCGTGCGCGAGCACGAGCTCGCCGCGCAGCGAGTGCGGGTAGGCGTGGTTGATCTTCACGTCGATCATCTGGCCGATCAGGCGCGCGTGCGAGGCGAGCGGCGCCGGGAAGTTCACGACGCGGTTGTTCTCGGTGCGGCCGGAGAGTTCGCTCGGGTCCTTGCGCGACGGCCCTTCCACCAGAATGCGCTCGACCCGGCCGAGCATCGACTGGCTGATGCGCTGCACGTTCTCTTCGATCGTGGCCTGCAGGTGCTGCAGGCGTTTGAGCTTGACCTCGCGCGGCGTGTCGTCGTGCAGATTCGCAGCCGGCGTGCCGGGGCGCGGGCTATAGATGAACGAGAAGCTCGTGTCGTACTTCATCTCCTCGACGAGCGCCATGGTCTTCTCGAAGTCCTCTTCGGTCTCGCCGGGGAAACCCACGATGATGTCCGTGGAGAGCGACAGGTCGGGGCGAATCGCGCGCAGCTTGCGGATGACCGACTTGTATTCGAGCACGGTATAGCCGCGCTTCATGGCCATCAGCACGCGGTCCGAGCCGTGCTGCACGGGCAGGTGCAGATGGCTCACGAGCTTGGGCACCTTCGCATAGGCGTCGATCAGGCGCTGCGTGAATTCCTTCGGATGCGAAGTGGTGTAGCGGATGCGCTCGATGCCGGGGATGTCGGCGACGTATTCGATCAGCGTGGCGAAATCGGCGATGTCCTGCGCGCCTTGCGTGAGCGCGCCGCGATAGGCATTGACGTTCTGGCCGAGCAGCGTGACTTCGCGCACGCCCTGGTCGGCGAGGCCGGCGACTTCCGTGAGCACGTCGTCGAGCGGTCGCGAGACTTCCTCGCCGCGCGTATACGGCACGACGCAATAGCTGCAGTACTTCGAGCAGCCTTCCATGATCGAGACGAACGCGCTCGGGCCTTCCACACGCGCGGGCGGCAGGTGGTCGAACTTCTCGATTTCGGGGAACGTGATGTCGACCTGCGCGCGGCCCGAGGCGCGGCGCGCGTCGATCATCTGCGGCAGGCGGTGCAGGGTCTGCGGGCCGAACACGAGGTCGACGTACGGCGCGCGCTGCACGATGGCCGCGCCTTCCTGGCTCGCCACGCAGCCGCCCACGCCGATCAGCAGGTTCGGGTTCGCTTCCTTCAGTTCGCGCACGCGGCCGAGGTCGGAGAACACCTTCTCCTGGGCCTTTTCGCGCACCGAACAGGTGTTGAAGAGAATGACGTCCGCGTCTTCGGGGGTATCGGTTTTCACGAGGCCTTCAGCGGCGCCGAGTACGTCGACCATCTTGTCGGAGTCGTACTCATTCATCTGGCAGCCAAAGGTCTTTACATAAACTTTCTTGGTCATCGGGGTCGCCGTTCGCAGTGGTTTACCTGGGGGCGTCGTCCGGTTGATGCACGCGTGCACTTCGGGACTACGGTGATAAAAAGAGGGCTGAAACGAGAGCCGGGCCGCGCGGGCCGTGGCGTGTCCCAATAGGGGCGATTCGCGTGCTTTTGCGTATTTTTGCCGCCAGTTCGCGGCGCGAATCGTCATTCAGCGCAATCCAGCATTATAGCCTTATGCGCCGACGCGGTTGGGTCGACGGTTGGGCCCGCGCGCTGCCCGCGGCGCGTTGCGCCGCCGCTCGCCGGGCGCCGCTTCGTCGGTGCAGGGCACGAGCGCATTGAGCTCGCCGGCGGTCTGCGCGAAGCGCTCGGTCAGGAACTCGAGCAGCGCCCGCACGCGCGGCGCGAGAAAGCGGTTGCGGTGGTAGAGCGCGTGCAGCGGCGCGTCAGGATAGCGCCAGTCCGGCATGACGATCTTCAGGCGCCCGGCCCGCAGGTCGTCGGCCACGTCCCAGATCGATTTCACGGCAAGGCCGTAGCCGCACAGCGACCATTGGCGCGCGACTGCGCCGTCGGTGGTTTCGAGGGCGTCCTCCATCGGCACGGTGTAGGTCTGCGTTTGGCCATCACGCGTGAAGCTCCATTCGTTCACCGGCCCGGCCACCGAGCTGATCACGATGCAATCGAATCGGGCCAGATCGCTGGGCTCGTGCGGCACGCCCTTGCGCGCGAGGTACGCGGGCGAGGCGCAGAGCACGCGCCGGTTCGGCGCGAGCGGCCGCGCCACGAGCGAGCTGTCGGCCGGCGTGCCGAAGCGGATCGCGAGATCGATGTCATCGAGCACGAGATTCGAAATGGTGTCGGTGAGCGTCAGCGCGAAGCGCACATCGGGGTAGAGCACCCGGAATTCGTCGAGCCATTTCATCAGCAGATTGCGGCCGAAGTCCGAAGTCGCCGAAATGCGCAGCTTGCCTCGCACCGCGTTCTGGCCCTCCTGCAGCGCGGCCTTGGCATCATCGAGCGAGCGCAAGGCGTGCTCGCTGCAGGTCAGATAGAGACGGCCTTCGTCCGTCAGCCGCAGTTGGCGGGTCGTGCGCTCGAACAGGCGCGCATGCAGCTCCGCCTCGAGCCGCGCGAGCCGGGCGCTCGCGGCCGCGGGCGTGAGCCCGAGCTTGCGGCCCGCCGCCGAAAGGCTGCCGAGCCGCGCCGCCTCCACGAAGAGGCGCACGTCGCCGAGATTGTCCATGGCGATTATTCGATCACAATTGAAAATGCTTCAAATGCTACGCCAATTATCAAATTGACGAGTGGCCGCGACAATGCGCGTGTTTTCCTGGCCAATGCCGGACCGACGCCGGACCACCCCGCGCGGCGCGCGCCATGCGAACCCAGGCTGCCATTCGGAGATTTCGATGCCCCTTCCCTTGCTCGCGCTGGCGATCAGCGCCTTTGCCATCGGCACCACCGAGTTCCTCATCATGGGCCTCTTGCCCGACGTCGCGCGCGATCTGAGCGTGACGATTCCCGCCGCGGGCCTGCTCGTGTCGGGCTACGCGCTCGGCGTCGCGGTCGGTGCGCCGCTGCTCGCCGTGCTCACGAGCCGCATGCCGCGCAAGCTCGCGCTGCAACTGCTGATGGGCGTGTTCATCGTCGGCAACGTGATGTGCGCGATCGCCGGCAACTACGCGCTGCTGATGGTCGCGCGCGTCGTGGCTTCGTTCGCGCACGGCTCGTTCTTCGGCATCGGCGCCGTGGTGGCGGCCTCGCTCGTGCCACAGGAAAAGCGCGCGAGCGCCATCGCGATGATGTTCACGGGCCTCACGCTCGCCACCGTGCTCGGCGTGCCGTTCGGCACAGCCATCGGCCAGCAGTTCGGCTGGCGCGTCGCGTTCTGGATCGTGAGTGGGCTGGGCGTGGTTTCGCTCATCGGCGTGACGGCGCTGGTGCCGAACCGCCACGACATCGCGCCCGCGAGCCTCGGCCATGAAGTGCGCGTGCTGCGCGACCCGCAAGTGTGGCTCGCGCTTGGCATGACGGTGCTCGGCTTTGGCGGCGTGTTCGTCGTGTTCACCTACATTGCGCCGATTCTCGAGCAGGTCAGCGGTTTCTCGCCGCGAGGCGTCACGCTGTTGCTCGTGCTGTTCGGCGTTGGCCTCACGCTCGGCAATACGCTTGGCGGCAAGCTCGCGGACCGCGCGCTCATGCCTTCGCTGATGGGCATACTCGCGGCGCTCGCCGTGGTCATGGCGATCTTCACGAAGACGAGCCACGCAAGCGTGCCCGCCGCGATCACCGTGTTCGTGTGGGGCATCGCCGCCTTCGCCACCGTGCCGCCGCTGCAGATGCGCGTGGTCGCGAAGGCGTCTGCGGCGCCCAACCTCGCATCGACGCTGAACATCGGCGCGTTCAACATGGGCAATGCGATGGGCGCCTGGCTCGGTGGCCTCGCGATCACGCACGGCATCGCGCTCGCGGCGTTGCCATGGGTGGCCGCTGCCGTCGCGATTGCGGCGCTCATCCTCACGTGGGCGGCGGCGCGCCTGGACGCGCGCACGGCGCCGCTGCGCGCCGCGGGCATGGCCGTGCGCCAGGACGCCTGCTGAGCAGCGCGAGGCTGCGGCCAGCCGCGCGTGGCCGTAGCCATCCGCACGCGGCGGCTGGGCGCGCGCGGCCTGCGCATATATCGCCACGACGCAAAAGCATTCCCGAATTCGCGCTCTGCAATGCTGATAACAGTGTGAAGATAACTTCGTTGGGCGTGGCCGGACGCGATGCTAGTCTTGCCTCCATTCAAGCACTTGCGCCGGTTCACGGCGCGTCTGGGAGGCATGCCATGCATTCAACGCTCGCGCTCGTGAGGGACGCGCAGGCCGATCGTCCGGTCACGTATCGGAGTGCGAATCATCTCGCCGATGATCGACAGATCGTCGATCCGCACATCGATCGCAGAACTGACGAACGGGATGAGCAGGATCTCGCCGCCCATGCGTCCGCGGGTTCTAACGGCGCCGCGCGCGCCGACGGTCCTTTCGATGCGCTCGAATATCTCGTCGGCGTGAACCTGGCGCGCTTGCGTGCCGAGCGCCAGCTCTCGCTCGACGCGCTCGCCCGTGCATCGGGCGTCTCGCGTGCGATGCTCGCGCAAGTGGAGTCCGCGCGCAGCGTGCCGTCGATCAAGGTGCTCTGCAAGGTGGCGGCGGCGCTCAAGGTATCGGTGTCGGCGTTCTTGCGGCGGCATGCGGTGAGCGGCTTCGAGCATCTGCCTGCCGAGCGCGCGTCGCGCCGCGTGAGCGCCGACGGACGCTACTCGGCGCGCGCACTCTATCCCGAGGACGGTCCCGCCGCCGCCGAGTTTCACGAACTGCGCATCGCGCCGCTGCACACCGAGCCGGGCACGCGCCGCGCGCCGGGCACGACCGTGAACCTCGTGGTGAGCGAAGGCACGCTCGAGGTGAGCGTGCACGACCGGCGCCAGTTGCTCGCGACCGGCGATGCGATCGTGTTCGACGCGGACCAGCCGCACAGCCTGCGCAATCCCGGCGACACCGAGGCGCGCGTTTTTCGCGTGACGCTGAACGCCGAAACGCCACCGCGCTGGGATGCGCCGCTGCCGGGCGGCGCCCAGGCGGTCGCGCCCGCGCAGCCTGAATGAGTGCGATGTTGCGCACTGCGGCATACGCCGCGCGTTTCACAGTGGAGGCTCGCACGCGCCCACCCACTGCGCGCTCGGGCATCCCGCCGTGCACAAGACGTGGCGCGCGACGGCTGTCTACGGTTTTTTTTCCGCGCTGCACGACGGCGCGCTCTGTTGTATCCTTTGCCGGCCGGTTCAACCGGTAATCAGTGCGTCTTCAGGGCGGGGTGAAATTCCCCACCGGCGGTATGCCGGCCGCGCCGCAAGGCAAGGCCGACGAGCCCGCGAGCGCCTGCGCATCGTTTTTCGCGCAGGGTCAGCAGATCTGGTGCGATGCCAGAGCCGACGGTCATAGTCCGGATGGAAGAAGATGTGCAGATGGTCATGTTTGCCCATCCGCCGCGGCTTTTCAGCCCGCGCCGGCCTGCGCGCGACGCCCTGGCGTCGTGTTCCGGCGGCGCGCGCCTGATGCCGCGCGCCGGGGATTCCTGTCTGTTTGCAATGCCCTGAAACGTTTTTCGCCCAACTCTTGCGAGGAGCGTTTCACATGTCCTTTACCCGCAATGCTGTAACTGTCGAGCCGCTGCTCGACGCCATCGACGATCTTCCCCTGCTCGACACCGAACCGGTGCCGCCCCGCATTGCCGCCGCGCTGCAGGCCATGCGCGAAGGCCGTCCGGTCGTGCTGCAGGACGACCACGACCGCGAAGACGAAGCCGATCTCGTGCTGGCCGCCGAGCGCCTTACGCCCGAGACGATGGCGCTGTTCATCCGCGAATGCAGCGGCATCGTGTGCCTGTGCCTGTCCGACGAGAAGGTGCGCGCGCTCGAGCTGCCGCCCATGGTTCCGCACAACGAAAGCCGCAACCGTACCGCGTTCACGGTGTCGATCGAGGCGCGCGACGGCGTGAGCACGGGCGTGTCCGCCGCCGACCGCGTGACGACGATCCGCGCGGCCATCGCCCCGAACGCGAAGCCTGCCGACATCGTGCGCCCCGGCCACGTGTTCCCGCTGCGCGCGCAGCCGGGCGGGGTGCTGGCGCGCCGCGGCCATACCGAAGGCACCGTCGATCTGGCCGTGCTCGCGGGCCTCGCGCCCGCCGGCGTGCTGTGCGAGCTGATGAATCCGGATGGCACGATGGCGCGCGGCCAGCAGGTCGACGATTTCGCGAAGCTGCACAACCTGCCGATGCTGACGATCGCCGAGCTGGTGGCGTTCCGCGAGTCGCTCGCGCAGGCGCGCGAGCGCTGCGCCGAGCCGGCGTAAGGCGCTCGGCGCTGCCGGGCCGGAAAGCGCCTTGACGCGTCGGTCCGGACGCCGCCGGCATCACAGTTTCGATAATGGCGCGTGGCCTTGCGGCTCACGCGCCGCTTGTCGTTTTGCGCGCGCAAACGCCGGCGCGGGCAGCGCGCGCCGCGCTACCCCTCGCAGGAGGTAACGCGTGGTTACACCTTACGGTTACGGCCGCAGTTACGACCACGTTTATGACCGCAGTTACGGCGGCGCTTACGACTGTTGATCGCCGAATTCGCCGCGCACGCCGGCCTCGACGAGCGCAGGCAACTCATCCATGTGCTTCATGATGCGCGTGATGCCCATCTCGCGCAGCACGTCGGCATAGCCCGACGGGATATGGCTCGCGCCGACGAAGGCGATCGTCTTCATGCCCGCCGAGCGCGCGGCGTTCAGGCCCGAAAGGCTGTCCTCGACGACGAGGCAGCGCGCCGGCTCCACGCCGAGCGCCGAGGCCGCGTGCAGATAGATGTCCGGATAAGGCTTGGGCCGCTCGACCTGCTCGGCGCTGAAGATGCGCTCGCCGAAGATCGCGTCGAGCCCGGCGCGCCGCACCGAAGCGTGCACGCGCGTGAGCCGGCTGTTCGAGACCACTGCGGCCGGCAGCGCGACCTGACGCAGCGCGTCGCGCACGCCGTTGATCGGACACACCGATTCGGCGATGGCGACTTCGCAGTTGTGATCGATCGTTTCGAGAAAATGCTCGGGCAGGGTCAGATTGAAGCGTGCGGCGACATCGGCGAGAAAACGCGAGGTCTGCTGGCCGAATGCGGTCGCCACGGCGGCGCGAAAGTCGACACCGGGAAAGGTGCGGCTGAGCGTATCGAAGAGGACGTGGTCGGCAATGACTTCACTGTCGACGAGTACGCCGTCACAGTCGCAGATGAGATGGTCGATCATGCGCAAGACGAAAGTGCGGGAGGCAGGATGGCCAGGCCAGGCGGCGGGGCCGCGTGAGCCGGCGAGGCGGGAAGGTTGAAAATGCCATGATACGTGCTTTTGCAGGGGCCGGACGACGGGCGTGGCGACCCTCTTGTCGGGGCTCGCGGCGGGTGGGCGCGCGGGCGGCCTGTACATGCCATGGCACTTTGGCCGTACGGCCAGGGTGTGGCGCGCGCCGCGCGATGCGACAATAGTCTGCATGATCGAAACCGCCTGAAACCCGCAGATCAAGGGCAACGAGGGCAATGAGGACAACGAGGGCAATGAGGACAAGGGGAACGCTATGCGTGGACTTGCGATGATCGGCGCAGCGGTGCTGGCCGCCGCGTGTGCCGGATGCGCCAATACGTCGGGGCTCATCGGCGGCTGGCGCGCGCCGCCGTTCGCTCAGTTGCAGCAGACGTGCGGCCAGCCGACCGACTACGGCGCCGACACGCAGGCCGTCTATTCGGCGGTCTATGACGCCTGGGTGGCCACCCGCCACGGCAAGCTGCCCCAGGCGCAGTTCTGCAGCTTCCAGGCGGGTCTCGCGCAGCAATACGCCGCTCACGGCGCGCTCGCAGAAGCGCAGGGGCGCAACCAATGGGTGACGTATCTCAACGAGCAGCGCGCCCAGGCGCTCTCCTGGCGCGCGTCGGCCGATTCGACCCTGCGCGGCGGCTGAGCGCAGCAGGGCGAGGCGGGTAGAAGCGGAATCGACAGAGAGCATTCACGCACCGGGCAGGGCAAGCGCCCCGCACCGGGCACCTTCTGGATGCTCGGGCGCGGAAAAAAATGGTCACGCGGGCATGAAGCGCGCGGGTCCGCGTGACCATGCACTGCAGGCGAACGTCTACAGCCGTGCGCCTGCATCGGGGAAGGTCTCGACAAACCACGCTGGCGGACGGTTCCCGCGTCCGAGCGGGTCGAGAAAATTAGCGAAGCATCAGCAGGGGAATCAGGCCGGCGCGTGAGAACCGCCAGCCCGTCCCGTTATGAAAATCGTTTGATGGCGCGCAACGCAGAGTCGCCGATTTCTGTAAGTCGCCATTGCTGGAGGCCGGAAGCGAGCCGCTCCAGTTGGACGAGCTGTCGTTCGAGGAGGGCGTCGAGTTCTTCGCGTTCCATGTCGATCTGGTTAGGGGCGTCCTTCACTAGCAGCAGGGTGGCGAATTCATGCGGACTCAGCATCGTTCTCTCCATGTTGCCGCATCAGAGGTCATGCATCGCGGCCCGCGGGGCGGCGTGATGACAATCATGCGGTGGGCGTGAGCGAAAGCCTGCAACAGCGCGCGAGGTGCCGGATGTGCGGTCCTTTGGTTGTCATGCGCCACGGATCCGGCAGGTGGCGGCAAACAGTCCAAACGGCATCCAGCCCGGATCGGCGCCGGGGAACTGGAGTGTAGTCAACCGCCCTGCGTTGTACAAACCACACCCCGAAAATATTCTGTTTGACATTCCGTGTGCGTCGCGGCGGTGGTGCCGCGCGCGCAAATCCTTGATTTCACTTCAAGTTCTTGCCGCAGTGCGCAATGCGCAGAGAGCCGGATTCGATGCCGGTGCAAATCCGCGCAGGGTTCTCCGATTGCGCGGGTGCGCACTCGTGCCCCATCAGCTCGTGCATGTGCGAGGCCGTCAAGCGGGCAGCGTGGAGGTATTCCTCGGTTCCGGGGCGGCGGCAGGTGTAACGGCAGACGATGTCGCGCGTGCATTTGCCGCAAGCGCGCGTTCTCGGTCGCGTCGCGGGGCGTGCCAGGCCCGCCGGATGCGGCTTTGCGGGCATCCGGCGCAGACGGGGACGGCGAGATGTACCTTTAGCGAAGCGGTCGATGTCCCTGCCGCGACGCCCATGAGTGCCGGATGAAGGCATGACAATGCGCTCGCAGGCGCCTTACAAGTTGACTCTTCCCGGAACTGCGGCAAGCGGGATCGGTCTGTGCTCTCAGACTGCAGCTTCGCGAAACAACAGCTAAGATGAAGTAATCACGGCTGGTACCTTTCACTACGCGGCGGGAACGCAAGACCGGGTCGCCAAACCGGTGGCGTGCCGCGCACAGAGCTACCGCTTTGGAGCACGACAGAATGCGCAATGACATTGAACCTGGCTATGTGATGCCCTGGCGCATCGAAGATATCGACCTTACGCGGATTGACCGTCAGCGTGCCCGCGCCAACGAAGACCTGCTGCTGCTGCTCTGTGCGTCCTCGTTCATCGAAAGCGGCTCGGACCTTTACACGAGCAACCTCAGCGTCTTCTTCAACGGCGATCCGGAAGTCTCCGAGTGGCTCAACAACGAGTGGGAGCATGAGGAACTTCAGCATGGCCGCGCGCTGAAGACCTATATCCAGTACGTGTGGCCCGAATTCGACTGGGACACGGCCTTCCAGAACTTCATCGAAGAGTATTCGAAGACCTGTTCGTTTGAGGAGTTCGAGCGCACGCGGGCGCTCGAAATGGTCGCGCGCTGCGTGGTGGAGACGGGCACGGCTACGCTCTATCGCGCAATTGGCGAATGCTCGGACGAGCCGGTGCTCAAGGAAATCACCGACAACATCCGCAGCGACGAAGTGCGCCACTACAAGCACTTTTTCCGCTACTTCAAGAAATACAACCAGGTCGACGGGCACGGGCGTCTCGCCGTGCTCGGTGCGCTCACGCGTCGCGTGATGGAGATCAAGAACGAGGATTCGGAGATCGCATTGCGTCACGTGTTCGCGATTCGCTATCCCGACCGCGTGAAGGATCACGCCTACAACCGTGAGCTCACGGCGCGTGTGAACAAGCTCGTGCGCCACAATCTTTCCGCCGATATGTGCGTGAAGATGCTGCTCAAGCCGCTCGACATTCCCGCGAAGATTCAGCCGAGCGTGCACTATCCGCTCGCGAAGATCACGCAGCACGTGTTCTTCCGCTGAAGTACGCCCCCTGCACGCGCCAGTGGGCGCTTCTTGCCAGGCAGAAAACACAAAGGCCCGCTAGAAAGCGGGCCTTTGTACTTGCACTTGCGCGAGGCATTGCTCGCGCGCGGCGCCAATGTCGATTAACGGTCGCGCTGGCCGTTGCCGTCGCGGCGTGAGCCGCCCGGACGGCCGCCGAGCAGTGCGCCCGGATTCGATTGCGGCTTGCGCTGCGGACGGCCCAGCGCGCTTTCGTGCGACACGCCGCGCTGGCTTTCGCGGCGCGTGTGTTCGCCACGGCCGCCTTGGGCGCCGTGATTCGCGCCTTGCTGCTTCACCGGCTTGGCCGTGCGCACGCCGTTCGGCGCGGCGGGCTTGGCCGGGCGCTGGCCGCCGTTGTTGCCAACGCCGTTGCCACCGTTGTTTTGGCGATTGCCGCCACCGTTGGCGGACTGCGCGCGGTTGCCTTCACGACCACCTTCGCGGCCACCCTCGCGGTTGCCGTCACGCGAGTCGCGTCCCTGTGCAGGCTTGGCCGCTGCCGCATTGACCCCATTACCTGCAGCGCCACGTCCCTGGCCTTGCCCCTGACGCTGCCCGCGCCCTTGCTGCTGACCACGGCGCAGGATCGGCTCGGGCTTCGCGTTCGGGTCCGGCTCGAAGCCCGCAATGACCTCTTGCGGCACCGGACGCTTGATGAGCCTTTCGATGTCCTTCAGTAGCTGATGCTCGTCCACGCAGACGAGCGACACCGCTTCGCCCGTCGCGCCCGCGCGGCCCGTGCGACCGATGCGGTGCACGTAGTCCTCGGGCACGTTCGGCAGGTCGAAATTGACCACATGCGGCAACTGGTCGATGTCGATGCCGCGCGCCGCGATGTCGGTGGCCACGAGCACCTGCAGCGTGCCGTCCTTGAATTCGCTCAAGGCGCGCGTGCGGGCCGACTGGCTCTTGTTGCCGTGGATCGCGAGCGCGCTGATGCCGTCCTTGGTGAGCTGCTCGGCCAGGCGGTTCGCACCGTGCTTGGTGCGCGTGAACACGAGCACCTGGAACCAGTTGTGCTGGCGGATCAGATGCGTGAGCAACTCGCGCTTGCGGTCGCGATCGACGGGGTAGACCTTCTGCGCGACCGTTTCCGCCGTGGTATTGCGTCGCGCGACTTCGATGAGCGCGGGCGAGTCGAGCAGGCTGTCGGCGAGCGCCTTGATTTCGTCGGCGAAGGTGGCCGAGAAGAGCAGGTTCTGGCGCTTCGGCGGCAGCTTCGCGAGCACGCGCTTGATGTCGTGGATGAAGCCCATGTCGAGCATGCGGTCGGCTTCGTCGAGCACGAGGATCTCGATATGCGAGAGATCGATGGTCTTTTGCTGCATGTGATCGAGCAGACGGCCCGGCGTCGCGACCACGATGTCCACGCCGCGCTTGAGGGCGTCGATCTGCGGATTGATGCCCACGCCGCCGAACATCACCGTCGACTTGAGCTTCAGATACTTGCCGTAGGCACGCACGCTTTCCTCGACCTGGGCGGCCAGCTCGCGCGTGGGCGTGAGAATGAGGGCACGCACGACGCGCTTGGCCGTAGCGGCCGGCGGCATGTCGGTCAGACGTTGCAGGATGGGCAGCGTGAAGCCTGCGGTCTTGCCGGTGCCGGTCTGGGCGCCGGCGAGCAGGTCGCCGCCGTTCAGCACGGCGGGAATGGCTTGCGACTGGATGGGCGTGGGAGTGGTGTAGCCAAGCTCATTGACAGCACGGACCAGCGGTTCGGACAAGCCGAGAGAATCGAAAGACATAAAGACCTGTTGTATTGCAGTGGCGCGAGCGGCGCGGCGCTGCCGGTTACGGCGCGCCGCGAGCGCTGCGGATGCGCCCGCTCGCGTTCATTCGGACGGCGCGCCAGTGCGCGCGCCGCGTGTCGACGGTCTATGCAGACCCGCCGGCTGGCGTAAAGTTGCATCGCGCGGCCGCGGACACTGCGGCCGCCGCGCGATGGTCTTCGCATTTGCTTCGTGCGCCATGGCCGCCCGGTGGCTGACCAGGGTTGCCTTGGGGTTGCCTCCCGCAGTTGCCTGATGTGGCCCCGGCGGGGCGCATCAAGCGACGTAGCCCGCGACGCTCACGAATTGACAGACGCTCCCGGCGAGCACGAACAGATGCCAGATACCATGTCCGTGCCGGATACGTTCGTCGTTGACGAAAAAATAAATGCCGATGCTATAGACGATGCCGCCTGCCAGCAGCCACGCCGTGCCGGCGGCCGGCAGCGCCCCGATGAGCGGCTTGACCGCGACCAGCGCGAGCCAGCCCATCACCACGTAGAGCACCATCGAAAGCACGCGCGTACGGCGTCCGAGCGTGAGCTCCTGCACGATGCCGAGCGCGGCAAGCCCCCAGCTCACGCCGAAGAGCGACCAGCCCCACGGCCCGCGCAGCGTGACGAGCGAGAACGGAGTATAGCTGCCCGCGATCAGCAGATAGATCGCGGCATGATCGCACTTCTGCAGCACGGCCTTCACGCGCGGCCCGCGCACGCCGTGATACAGCGTGGAGACGGTGTACAGCGCGCACAGCATCGCGCCGTAGACGGCAAAGCTCACGACCTTGTACGCGTCGTGATCGAGCGCCCCGAGCGTGACGAGCGATACCAGCCCTGCGACCGACAGCAACGCGCCCACGAGGTGCGTAATGCTGTTCAGACGCTCACCCGCTTTCATGACGACAACTCCTTGTTCTTCTTGCTCCAGCAATAGCGAAGGGCGCAGCCGGCGGTGCTTTGCCGGCTGCGCCCTTGTCAGGCAGACGCCACTATAGCAAACGCGCGTCAGTCGAGCGGCGCGGAGCGCAGATCGGCCACCTGTTGCGGGGACACCGGCGTGCCCTTGTTGCCCCACGTCATGCGGATGAACGTCACGACCGCCGCCACCTCCTGGTTGGACAGCGCTTGTGCGAACGGCGGCATGCCGTACGGGCGCGGATTGCCCTGCGTGCTGGGCGGATAGCCGCCGTTGAGCACCATACGGATCGGATTCACAGCCGATTTCATCTGGATCGACTGATTGTTCGCGAGCGGCGGGAAGTTCGGCGGCATGCCGAGGCCGTTTTCCGCGTGGCACTTTGCACACTGGTCATGGTAGATCTTCTGACCTTGCTGTAAGAGTTCGCCTCCGAACGCTTCGGACGTTTCCATCTGCATCTGCTCAGGCGCTTCCTTCTTTTGCGGAATCGTCTTGAGATACGTCGCCATCGCCTGGATATCGTCTTCCGAGAGATATTGCAGACTGTTATGAATGACGTCCGCCATCGGGCCGAACACCGCGCCGCGTTCCGAGACGCCGGTCTTCAGCAGGCTCGTAATGTCCTTGATGTCCCAGTCGCCGAGGCCGCCTTCGCTCGAGGTGAGCGAGGGCGCATACCAGTTCTGCAACGGGATCAGGCCGCCTGCGAACGCTGACGAGTTGACCGGCCCGCCCATCATGTTGATCGACGTGTGACACATGGCGCAGTGGCCGAGGCCCTCGACCAGATACGCGCCGCGGTTCCATTCGACCGATTTGGTCGGGTCGGGCTTGTACTCGCCTTCACGGAAGAACAGCGTGCGCCAGCCGATCAGCAGGTTGCGGTTGTTGAACGGGAACTTGAGCTCGTGCGGGCGGCTCGGCACGTTCACCGGCGGCACCGAGCGCAGGTACGCGTAGATCGCGTCCGCGTCGGCGCGCGAGACCTTCGTGTAGCTCGTGAACGGGAAGGCCGGATAGAGCAGGCTGCCGTCCTTCGAGCGGCCCGTGTGCATGGCGCGATAGAAGTCGTCGGCGCTCCACTTGCCGATGCCGTACTGGTCGTCGGGCGTGATGTTCGGCGTATAGAGCGTGCCGAACGGCGTCGCCATCGGCAGGCCGCCCGCGAAGAGCTGGCCGCCGCGCACGGTATGGCAGGCGACGCAGTCGCCAGCGCGCGCGAGATACTCGCCCTTCTTGATGAGATCGGACTGATCGACGGGCGTGGCCGCCTGCGCCGAGCTGTTGCGCAGATAGTCGTTGCCGGTCCACAGCACCGGCACGAGCGCGGCGAGGGCGGTGACGACGACTGCGGAAAGTGCGAACAGGGACTTGCGGTTCATATGGCTGTCTCCCCCGGCGCCTTATTGCGGTTCGCTGCCGCAGGCAAGCGGCGTCTTCAACGAGCCAGCCGCTGCCGGCACGGGATTTTGTGGCGCGCTTTGCGTCGAGAGCCAGGCCGCGACCGCGTTCACGTCATCGTCCGTGAGGCGCGTGGCGACCTCATGCATGCAATCGGGCGCCTTGGCATGGCGCGAGCCCGAGCGCCAGGCGCCGATCTGCGCGCTGATGTAGTCCGAATGCAGGCCGACGAGACCTGGAATGGCCGGCTCCATGCCCGTGAGCTTCATGCCGTGGCAGGCCGCGCACGCGGGCACCTGCCGCGCCGGGTCGCCGTGCAGCACGATCTCGCGGCCGTGCGCGAGCGTGCTGTCTCCGACCGTCGGCCTGGAAGGCGCCGGATAGGGCGGCCGCTGCTGCGAGAAGTACGTCGCGATCTCGTGCAGGTAGTCGTCGGAGAGATAGGTGACCAGGTAATTCATCGGAGGGTACTTGCGGCGGCCCTCGCGAAAATTCATCAACTGGTTGTACAGGTACTCCGCCGGTTTGCCGGCGAGGCGCGGGAAGTAGTCGTTGTCGGTCCCCTGGCCGTGCGAGCCGTGACACGCGGTGCAGCCCTGCACGCGCGCTTCTATCGTGTCGGGGGCTTTGGGCTGTGGGGTCTGGGCGGACGCTGCGCTGAAGATTCCGGTCGTGCCGAACAGCAATGCGGCCAAAAGCGGCGCGGCGAGCGGAATGAGCGGTCTGGAGATACGTCTTGGGGACACGCGTGACTCCATTCTTTATCGTGGACCTGACCAGGCTTCGAACGACCCGGCTTGTAGGCTGCGCGCGATGAAAGCCGTAGACCGTGCGCGCTGCGGCGACGCAGCCGATTCTATCATCGCGGCCTGATAGTGACCATTTGCCACACGCGCCACGGCGCCGCCTACGCGGGCTTGCCCGGACACGATTGCGGCAGAGGGTCGCAACGTCGCCGGTTATGATTCTGCACCTGTTGGCCGATCCGTGACTCGGGATTGACCCTGCTTGCGCGTTACTGCATGCCATGCGCATCGCCGGCGTTGGGCGCGCGTTGAATGTGTATGCGAAGCGCCGTTGAACCGATCGGCGCGACGGCTATCGAAGCAGGCGCGTCTTGAAATGGCGCGCACGCGAGCACGCCGGCGCGGTTGCGTCACGGTTGCGTCACGCGCTTGCGTCGAGCTTGCGCCGTTGCGCCAACGTTGATATCGATTCCACCTTGTTTTCTTGTTGTTTCCTTGCCACTCGTCTCGATGACTCCAATTGCACTTTCCCTTTCGATGCTGCAGGCACGCGCCGCAGGCTTCGCCCCGCTCCTCGTCTGTCATGAACGCCGGGAGGACGCGGTCCGATGAAAGCTGACTGGCTGTGGATCGGGCAGGTCGCGATGGCCGCCCTCGTGAACATCGCCTATGCGTTCGCACTGGGCTCGACGCTCTATGGCGCGTGGCTCGAGAAGGACGCGCGCAGCGCGGTCGCGCCTGCGCGGCCCGCATGGCTGCGCGCGCAAATATCGCTGCGGGCGGCTTCGCTCGTGCTCGTGATTGCGCTCGCAATCTGGCTGTTGTACGAAAGCGCGTCGATCAGCGGCGGGACCTTGCCTGACGCATTCGGCGTCGTGCCGACGGTGCTCGCGCAAACACACGTGGGTCACGCATGGAGCGTCGCGTTCGCGGGCGCGCTGGTGGTGCTCATCACGGCGCTGATGCCGGCCAGCCCGCTGCGCGACGGCGTGCTGTGGCTCGCGCTCATCGCCACTGCTGCCGGGCGCGCGGGAATCGGCCATGCCGCCGACGCCGGATTTGCCTCCGCGGCACTCGGCCTGCACACGCTGCACGTGCTGAGCGCGAGCGCATGGAGCGGCATCGTGATGGCGGGTGGCCTGGCCGTGCTGCCGGCGCTGGGCGCATCGACGGCGCGCGGCGTGCTGATCCGCACAGCGGGGCAGGTATCGAACGTGGCGCTCTTCGCCGTGGGCCTCGTGCTCGCGACGGGCGTGTTCAATGCCGTGCGCGGGACCGGCGGCTCGTTCGAAGCGCTCGCAACGAGCGCGTGGGGCCACGTGCTGATCGCCAAGCTCGCGCTCGTCGTGCTGGCCATGCTGCTGGGCGGCTTCAACCGCATGGTGGCGATGCCCGAGCTGCGCCGCGCGGCGTCGACGGGCGCGGCGCGCCGCTTCGTCAACGTGCTGCATCTCGAAGCGCTGGTGATGATGGCTGTGCTCATCGTCGCGGCCGTGCTCGGGCACAGTGCGCCGGGCTATGTGTTGCAGGGCTGAAACGCCGGGCGACGTCCAGGTATCGATACGCGCCTGTGCAGCGGATATGCACCGGCGCATCGCTCGTGCGTTGGCGCGCAGCGATGTCGTGCGCTAACGCAGCGTCACTCGTAGCCGAGCCGATGACTGAGGATGGGCGAGAAGAAGAGGGCGATGGCGCAGCCGATGGCCTTGCCCTCGAGCTCGGCGAGCGCGAGCACTGACGAAGGATGCGCGATCAGGTCGACGAGCTGCGGCGCGCACCACAGGACCGCGATGCCGATGAAGCTCTGCTCGACAACGAGGATGCGCCAGCCGCGCGTGCACGCGACGGCGGCCACGATCACGCGCAACAGGCCAAAGACAACCAGGGCGCCGACCGCGGCCTGTTCGCGGATCAGATAGTCGGGGAGCATCGCTTCCATGTGTGTCCCTGCGGCGGGGTAGGGGTCTCGCAGGGAATTCAGCAAGGAGCAGGCCAGAGAGGGCCAGGTCGCGCCGCACGTTGCGTGCGGGCGATGCGCGAAGGGCGCCGGCGCCTTGCGCGGCGGGCCTTCGCAGCCGCTTTCGCTATGTGCGAAAGCGCCATTCGCAGGACCCGCTCGAAGGCGGGGTGCGGCTGCAAGGCCGTAAAGAGGCCTCAAACGTTACGGCGCTGAAACGCGCCGCCGCCAGGGCGTCACGTAACGCGCATGGCACGACTGCAAGCGCGGCCGATTCCCCGGCGCGCCGGGGCCACGCAACGCGGTGCCTCTGTCTCGATCGCGCTGGCTAATTCGATCGTTTCGAGATCACCACTCGGCGACGCTGCCGTCCTCGTGACGCCAGACCGGATTGCGCCAGCGATGCCCTGTCTTCGCCATCTCGCGCACCTTCTCCTCGTTGACCTCGATACCGAGGCCCGGGCCCTGCGGAATCGACACGAAGCCGTCTTCGTACTTGAAGACCTCGGGGTTCCGGATGTAGTCGAGCAGGTCGTTGCCCTTGTTGTAGTGGATGCCGAGGCTCTGTTCCTGGATGAACGCGTTGTAGCTCACCGCGTCGATCTGCAGGCAGGTCGCGAGTGCGATGGGCCCGAGCGGACAGTGCAGCGCGAGCGCGACGTCGTAGGCCTCGGCCATAGCGGCGATCTTGCGGCACTCGGTGATGCCGCCCGCGTGCGAGGCATCGGGCTGGATGATGTCCACATAGCCGCCCGCGAGGATGTGCTTGAAGTCCCAGCGCGAATAGAGACGCTCGCCCAGCGCGATCGGCGTGCTCGTCTGATTGACGATGTCGCGCAGCGCCTCGACGTTCTCCGAGAGCACCGGCTCCTCGATGAACATCAGCTTGTACGGATCGAGCTCCTTCGCGAGCACCTTGGCCATCGGCTTGTGCACGCGGCCATGAAAGTCCACGCCGATGCCGACGTTCGGACCCACGGCCTCACGCACCGCCGCGACGTTGTTGATGACGCCTTGCACCTTGTCGAAGGTGTCGATGATCTGCAGCTCTTCGGAGCCGTTCATCTTGACGGCCTTGAAGCCGCGCTCGACCACGGCGCGCGCGTTGTTCGCGACGTCGCTCGGACGGTCGCCGCCGATCCACGAATAGACCTTGATCTTCTCGCGCACCTGGCCGCCGAGCAGCGCGTGCACGGGCACGCCATGATGCTTGCCCTTGATGTCCCAGAGCGCCTGGTCGACGCCCGCGATCGCGCTCATCGAGATGGGGCCGCCGCGATAGAAGCCCGCGCGGTACATCACCTGCCAGTGGTCTTCGATGAGCAGCGGGTCCTTGCCGATCAGATAGTCGGCGAGCTCGTCGACAGCGGCTGCAACCGTGTGCGCGCGGCCTTCGACAACAGGCTCGCCCCAGCCGACGATCCCCTCGTCCGTTTCGATCTTGAGAAAGAGCCAGCGGGGCGGCACGACGAAGGTTTCGAGCCGGGTGATTTTCATGCGGTGTCTCCTTTTCGATGAAGCATCACGTCGAGGAGCCCATGCTACTGCAAAAATCGCCTTTAAGTGCTATTAATAGTATTATTTCGCGAAAGCTCCCAGTATCTGGGCTTTGACGACTTTGACGACGGACATCACACCCGGGAGAACGGCGATTCAGCGCGATCTGCATGGCACGGTGGCATTCGAACTTGGCAGCGCGATTCTGCGCGGCGACTACGCGCCCGCCGAAATACTGCCCCGCGAGGCCGAACTCATGGCGGCCTTCGACGTGAGCCGCACCGTGTTGCGCGAGGCGTTGCGCACGCTCACCTCGAAGGGGCTCGTGGAATCGCGTCCGAAGGTGGGCACGCGGGTGCGCGAGCGCGCGGCGTGGAACCTGCTCGATGCCGACGTGCTCGACTGGTACGCGCGTGTCGCGCCGCCGCTCGCATTTGCGCTCAAGCTCCAGGAAATGCGCGAGATGATTGAGCCGTTTGCGGCCGGACTGGCCGCGAGCGCGCACGATGCGCACGCCCTCGAACGGCTCGCGCAGGCGCACACGGCAATGGCGCAAGCGCGCAACGTGGACGAATGGGTGCGCGCCGACCTGCGCTTTCACCTGGCCGTGCTGGCGGCGTGCCGCAACGAGCTGCTGGTGCCGCTCGGCACGCTGATCGAGCGCACGCTCGAAGGCCAGTTGCGCGTGAACGCAAAGCGCGCGGAGGTGTTCAACGCGGCGCTGCCCGACCACACGGCGGTGTTCGAAGCCATCGAGCAACGCGATGCGCACGCGGCGCGCGCCGCGATGGCGGCGCTCCTGCGCGTGACGCGCGAGCGTATCGAAGGGTGAGGGAAAGGACGTCCAGGTTTGCTATCCTCTTGTGCGTCGTGCCAGTACCGCGCCTTTCCCGCACCTTTCGGCGCGTCAGGTACTGCAATCCCGCACCGCAGTCCAGCAAATTCCGCAAACGTTTGACGCAATGAAAGACGGCGACCCTCGACTCGATAACGCAACGCTTCTTGAAATCATCCGCGCGCAATCCGACATCGCGCGGCTCGGGCTCGATCTCGGCGGCGTAATGGCCTTCGTCGCCGAACGGGCCGAACAGCTGACCGGCGCGCAAGGCGCCGCGGTCGAGCTCGCCGAAGGCGCCGACATGGTGTATCGCGCGGCCTCGGGCAGTGTCGAGAACATGCTGGGCCTGCGTCTCGCGCGCGAGACGAGCCTCTCCGGGCTGTGTGTGAGCACGGGCGAAATCCTGCGCTGCGACGACTCGGAAGCCGACCCGCGCGTGGATCGAGAAGCCTGCCGGCGCGCGGGACTGCGCTCGATGATCGTCACGCCGCTCAAGCACCTGGAAACGACGGTGGGCGTGCTGAAAGTGGTGGCGCCCGAAGTGGACGCATTCGGCGAAGAGGATATCGAGGCGCTCTCGCTGATCTCCGGACTGATCGCCGCCGCGATGTTCCATGCCGCGCGCTACGAGACGAGCGAGCTTTACTTGCAGGCCACGCACGACGCGCTCACGGGCTTGCCGAACCGCGCGCTGTTCTACGACCGTCTGCGCCAGTCGGTCGATCTCGCGGCGCGTTCGGCGGGCGGGCTGGGTGTGCTCAATCTCGACATGGATGGCCTGAAGCCGATCAACGACCGCTACGGCCACCGGGCCGGAGACGCGGCGATCAAGGAGACGGCTGCGCGCATCGCGAAGAATTGCCGCCGCGTGGATACGGCCGCGCGCGTGGGCGGAGATGAATTCGCGATGATCCTGCCCGGCATCGGCACGCGTCTGGATGCCGAGGCGCATAGCCGGCGCATCGAGGCGAAAGTGCGCGAGCCGTTCGAGTTCGAGGGGCGGTCGATCGAGCTGGGGGTGAGCGTGGGGTTCGCGGTGCTGCCCGAGGACGGTGTGGAGATGACCGGGCTGATCGATCGCGCCGATCAGGCGATGTATGAGGCCAAGCGGGGGAGGAAGGCGGTGGGGTGAGGTGTGGCGTTTACCTAACTTTCGCGTGTTGACAACAGCTACACATAAGCTTACCATGTATATCTGTTGTCTATACGTAAAAAGGGGAAGCCATGCGTGACGCCTCCATCAACCTGCGTGCGCTGCCCGAGCAGCGAGATTTGATTGACCATGCCGCTAGTCTGCTGGGCAAGAATCGCTCGGACTTCATGCTGGAAGCCGCGTGCGAACGCGCGCAAACCATTGTGTTGGATCAAGTCTTTTTCAGCCTGGACGAAGATAGGTTCCGGCAGTTCACCGCGTTGCTCGATGCACCGCAAGACGCTAATCCGGGCCTTGAGCGCCTGATGGCGGTCAAGGCGCCGTGGAGTTCAGGTAAGGCGTGAGCATGCAACTTTCGGCACCGCAGTCGCTCGCCGCGACGCATCGACTCGATGATTTCAATTGCGGCGAGCCATCACTGGATGATTGGCTGAAGCGGCGTGCATTGACCAACCATCTAAGCGGGGCTAGCCGCACCTTCGTCGTGGTCAACCCCGAGCAGTACGTACTCGGGTATTACGCTTTGGCTGCAGGGGCCGTTGCACACCAGGAGGCGACTAGCGCCGTCCGGCGCAACATGCCTGACCCAGTGCCGGTGATGGTGCTCGCAAGGCTCGCGGTTGACGCTCGCGCCCAAGGCTTCAAGCTTGGCGCGGCCTTGCTTCAGGATGCCGTAATGCGTGTGCGGTCCGTCGCAGAGCACGCGGGTGTCCGGGCGCTGCTCGTCCATGCGTTGAATGAGCGTGCGAAGCAGTTCTATGAGCACTACGGTTTTCGTTCATCGCCGATGCACCCGATGACCTTATTGCTCCCGCTGAAGCAACAAACGTAATAACGAAATGGCATGTTCTAGCTCCTTTCCTGGTTATTGAAGGAACTTGCGAGTGGCGCTAGCGCTGCTCCCTGGACAGGGCACTAACCAGGGTATTAGCACGCATGGGTCTCACGAAATGCGCCCCATCGTTCGTCATGTGCTGCTCGAACGCGCACCGGACCTTGCTGATTCGCTCTGGCGTGAGCTGGAAATCGCTGTGCGTGACGCGCATGACCTTGCGCTCGAAGTCGTCAAAGTCCAGAAACCGGACGGAAACGCGGTAGTGCGTTTCTCTCGCGCGGTCCCAGCGCGAATCGTCCGATGCGCGCACGAGTGCGTCGAACGCGGCTTGCCGGACATTTTCCTCGTCGTGAAACAGGCGGATGATTTCGTTCAGTTCCCCCGCAAAGACAGGTTCGGCGAAATACGCGACACCGCCCGGCCGCAGCACGCGGTGAATTTCGTCCAGTGCCTGATCGAGCAATGCGCCGGGTACATGGTGAAGCGACTTGAACATCAGCACGGCATCGAACATCTGCGCTGCAAACGGTATGGCTTCGGCGGGTCCGCTGAGATACGTGATGTTGCCGTGGCGATTGCGCAGCTGGTTCTTCTCGAGTTGTATCGCGTCGATCTCCAATCCGCAGACCTTGGCGTCGGGCCAGGTGTCGGCGATTCGACGCGTCATGTCGCCGGTGCCACAGCCGATTTCCAGCACGTTACGCAATTGTCCCTGCGCGTGTAGCGGCTCGAGGGCGTCTTTCAGAACCGCAATCTCATCGCGGATGTCGCTGCAGTAAGGATCGTAGAGCTGCATGGGTCGAGATCATCAAGGGTTGAGCGGAGCGAGTCGTCTCATGTGTCAGCGGGAGCAAGCATCTTCCTCCACACGGGCGCCAGCGCGTGCATTAGCGTAAGCCTGCGTTTTGCTCGACCTGGCCGTCACCATCCAGATAACCGTGCCTGCGCAAGTCGGGCATCAGCCAGGCCGCCAGGAACGTGAGGGTGGCCATGATTGCCACGTAGTAAAAGAAGGCACTTTCAACGTTGACGGAGCGCAGCCAGAGGGCGGCGTATTCGGCGGTGCCCCCGCACAGGGCGTTGCCAATCGCATAGGGAAAGCCAACGCCCAGCGCGCGCACGCTTGGCGGGTACAGGTCCGCCTTGAGAATGCCGGTGACGGGGGTATAGAAGGCCGCGATCACCATCCCGACCATGACCAGCCCGAATGCGATCCAGGGACTGGTGGTTTGCTTGAGCGCCATCATCAGGGGCACGACGACCACCGCAGCCAGTGCGCCAAACAGCATCATCATCGCGCGTGTCCCGATGCGGTCGCCCAGCAGGCCGAACACCGGTTGCAGCAACATGAAGATGACCAGGGCCGAGGTCATGATCAAGCTGACGGTCTTGGAGTCGATACCCGAGGACACGACCAGAAACTTCTGCATATAGGTGGTGAAGGTGTAGAAGAACAGCGAGCAGCCCATGGTGATGAACAGCGTCACGAACACGGCCCACTTGTGCGGCAGAAGTCCCCGAATCGAGCCCGCTTCCTTGCGTTTGGCTTCCTTGGCGTCCAGCGTTTCGATCATCGAGCGGCGCAGATAGACGACCACGACTGACGAGATGGCGCCGATGAAAAACGGAATCCGCCAGCCCCATTCATGCATGGCGTCTTTGCTGAACAGATGCTGGAGCAGCGTAATGGTCAGCAATGCTAAAAGTTGACCGCCAATGATGGTGGCGTACTGAAACGAGCCATAGAAAGCGCGGTTGCCCTTGCTGGACACCTCGCTGATGTACGTGGCACCGGCGCCATACTCCGCGCCCACCGACAGACCCTGGGCCAGCCGGGCGATCAGCAGCAGCACGGGGGCCCAGCCGCCAATGCTTTCATAGGTCGGTATGACGGCGATGCCCAGCGAGCCCGCGCACATCAGAAAGACGGACAGAATCATCGCTCGCTTGCGGCCGTGGGTGTCCGCAATGGCGCCAAAGATCCAGCCGCCCAGCGGGCGCATGAGAAAGCCGACGGCAAAAATGCCGGCAGTTGCCATCAATTGGCTGGTTTGATCCCCCTTCGGGAAAAACTGGGACGCGAAATAGATCGCCGTATAGGCGTAAATGAAGAAGTCGTACCACTCCACCAGGTTGCCGGAGCAGGCGCCGACGATGGCGCGAATGCGTCGAGCAACGGGGAGAGCGCGAATTTGCTCCGTTGGATTTGCAAGTTCAAAAAGGGTCACGGACTGGTCTCCTTTTATTGGTGTGTCGCCGGAGGTCACGCACCGGCGGGGCATGCTTGCCGCCCAACGATCGGTAGCGGTCGCACCGTGATGATGGCTCCGTCTCAGAACGAGCTGGGCAGGCCGAGGATGCGCTCGGTCAGACAGGCGTAAATCAGGTTCGTGGAGGCAGCCTGATTGCTGGAGCGCGCGAGGGTGGTGCTTGCGGATGCCGGTGGGGCTGAAGCGAGTCGAGGATTGGGGCGGATGCTTGCGCGAGTGGCTGCAATCCGGACGGATCGACCTAGCTTTGCTGTAGGGCGAATCAGGCGATCCGGAAGTGAAAATGAAAAAGCCCGGTAGATCAAAGATCTACCGGGCTTCCACATTTGGTGGCGAATCAGGGATTCGAACCCCGGACCTGCGGATTATGATTCCGTCGCTCTAACCGGCTGAGCTAATTCGCCGAAGAAGACGAATTATGACAATGCGCCCGGAGGCTGTCAACCCCCATCGCCATCTTTTTTCAAGATTCTCCGAACCCACCGGCGAGGCATGGCAAAACTCAAAGCCAGAGGCCCCACCCGGCGGAGAACGACAAACACAAACGCATCAATCCTGCGCGTAGATATCCGAGTCCTTGGTTTCCTTCACGAACAGCATGCCGATCACGAAGGTTGCGAGCGCGATGATGATCGGATACCAGAGCCCCGAGTAGATATCGCCCTTGGCCGCCACGATCGCGAAGGCCGTCGCCGGCAGGAAGCCGCCGAACCAGCCGTTGCCGATGTGATAGGGCAGCGACATCGACGTATAGCGGATGCGCGTCGGGAACATCTCCACGAGCATCGCCGCGATCGGCCCGTACACCATCGTCACGAAGATCACGAGGATGGTCAGGATCACCACGGTCATCGGCCAGTTGAGCTGCGCCGGGTCGGCCTTGTGCGGATAGCCCGCCGATTTCAGCGCACCCGAGAGCGTCTTCTCGAACGTTGCCCCCGCCTCCTTCGCGCCAGGCGCCTTGCCGTCGAACGTATCGATGGTCGTGTCGCCCACCTTGATCTGCGCGAGCGTGCCCGCCGGCGCGGCCACGTTCGAGTAGTTCAGGCCCGCCTTCGAGAGCGCGCTTTTGGCGATGTCACACGAACTCGTGAACTTCGAGGTGCCCACCGGGTTGAACTGGAACGAGCATTCGTCCGGGTTCGCGATCACCACGATCGGCGCGCGGGCCGTTGCGGCTTCGAGCGCCGGGTTCGCGAAGTGCGTGAGCGCCTTGAAGAGCGGGAAGTAGGCGAGCGCGGCGATCAGGCAGCCGGCCATTATGATGGGCTTGCGGCCGATCTTGTCCGAGAGCGCGCCGAAGAACAGGAAGAACGGCGTGCCGATCAGGAGCGCCAGCGCAATCAGGATGTTGGCGCTCGCGCCGTCCACTTTGAGCGTCTGCGTGAGGAAGAACAGCGCGTAGAACTGGCCCGTGTACCAGACCACGGCCTGGCCCGCCGTCACGCCGATCAGCGCGAGGATCACGACCTTGAGGTTGTTCCATTGGCCGAACGCTTCGGAGAGCGGCGCCTTCGAGACCTTGCCCTCGGCCTTGATGCGCTTGAAGGCCGGCGACTCGTCGAGTTGCAGCCGGATCCACACCGAGACCGCGAGCAGCAGGATCGATGCGACGAACGGAATGCGCCATGCCCACGCGCCGAACTGCTCTTCGCCCACCGTCGTGCGCACGCCGAGGATCACGAGCAGCGAGAGGAACAGGCCGAGCGTTGCCGTGGTCTGGATCCACGAGGTGTAGAAGCCGCGGCGTCCGGGCGGCGCATGCTCGGCCACGTAGGTGGCCGCGCCGCCGTACTCGCCGCCAAGCGCGAGACCCTGCAAGAGGCGCATGCCGATGAAGATCACGGGCGCGGCAATGCCGATCGACG
The DNA here is from genome assembly GCF_000685075.1 of Paraburkholderia oxyphila NBRC 105797. GTDB lineage: Bacteria > Pseudomonadota > Gammaproteobacteria > Burkholderiales > Burkholderiaceae > Paraburkholderia > Paraburkholderia oxyphila. The sequence continues at coordinate 69,199 of NZ_BAYD01000014.1, read as the reverse complement.
CGTAGCCCGGCAGGAAGCCCACCACGAAGGTGGACAGGCCCATGATGACGATGGTGACGAGGAACGTATGCTTGCGGCCCACGAGGTCGCCGAGGCGCCCGAACACGATCGCGCCGAACGGCCGCACCGCGAAGCCCGCCGCAAAGCCGAGCAACGTGAAGATGAAGCCCGCAGTGGGGTTCACGCCGGAGAAGAAGCTCTTGCTGATGTAGGCCGCGAGCGAGCCGGCCAGGTAGAAGTCGTACCACTCGAACACCGTGCCTAGCGACGACGCGAAGATCACGCGTTTTTCGTCGCTGGTCATCGGCGTGTGTGAGACTTGTCCGCCAACGGTTGCCATATGTGTCTCCATTTTTTGATATGCCGACGTGCTGGTCGGGGCCGCCCGAGAGGCGGTCCTGCGAAGCATTATTGGAATGGAAACTTACGGGGTTCTGACGGCGGAGGGGCTTTTTTGAGACGTGTTCCCGACGTTCGATGATTCGCTAATTTCTGGAAATTAACAGCGGACAGTGGTTAACATTCGGTCATCTGTCTCTATCTGACGGGTTCATGCGGGCTGGGTGGGCGCGCGCTAAGGGTAAGTCCCATCCCCATTTCTGGCCGCTTTGCCGTCAGTTTCGACCGGCTGGCGTCAGCTTGCGCCGCGCAGACGCAGCGTCACGCGCACCAGCGTGCCGGCAAGACGCGGTTCGAGCTGGTAGACGTTGTCCTCGATGGCGAGCGTGCCGCCGTGCATCGTCGCGATCTCGCGCACGATCGCGAGTCCGAGGCCGCTGCCCTCGCCGTCGCGCCCGAGGATGCGATAGAAGCGTTCGAGCACGCGCTCGCGCTCGGCCGCGGGAATGCCGATGCCGGTGTCCTCCACCTCCAGATGCACCACGTGCGCCATGGGCTCGGGCCGCACGCGCACCGTGATGCGGCCGCCGGCGGGCGTGTAGCGGATCGCGTTGTCGATCAGGTTCGAGAGCATCTCGCGCAGCATCACGGGGTTGCCATCGACTTGCACCGGCGCCACGCGGTTCTGCGCGGCGTGGTCGCCGCTCTCATCGTAGTTGTCGTGCGAATCTTGCTCGGGGCCTTCGTAGCCCAGGTCCATTTGCTTGGCGAGCGCGGGCTGCACCCAGTCGCGCACCGCGTGCCGGGCCACGTCGGCGATGTCGACGGGGATGAAGATTTGCCCCGTCATGCGGTTCTCGGCGCGCGCGAGCGCGAGCAGTTGCGTGACGAGCCGCGCGGCGTGCTCGGAGCTCGTCGCGATCTGCTCGAGCGAGCGGTGCACTTCGGCGGGCGCGTCCTGGCGCAGTGCAAGCTCGGCCTGGGTGCGCAGGCCCGCGAGCGGCGTCTTCATCTGGTGGGCGGCATCGGCGATAAAACGCTTTTGCAGCTGCATGTTCTGTTCGAGGCGCGTGAGCAGGTCGTTGAACGACGTGACGAGTGGCTCGATCTCGGGCGGAGCGCGGCGCGCTTCGAGCGGCGAGAGGTCGTCGGGGCGGCGCATGCGGATGTTCGACTGCAGCGCGTGCAAGGGCGCGAGGCCCCGCGAGAGCCCGAACCAGACCAGCAGGATCGCGAGCGGCAGGATCACGAACTGCGGCAGGATCACGCCCTTGATGATGTCGTTGGCGAGCGTGCGGCGCTTGTCGAGCGTCTCGGCCACCTGCACGAGCACGGGTTGCGAGCCCGCCAGATTCGGCAGCTCGACTGTCGTATAGGCCACCCGGATGTCGATGCCGTGCAGCATGTCGTCGCGGAACTCCACGAGGCCGGCGGGCGGGCGGTCGTCGTCGCGCGGCAGCGGCATCTCGCGGTCGCCGCCCACCAGCTCGCCGCGGCTGCCGAGCACCTGGTAGTACACGCTGTCGACGTTGTCGGCGCGCAGGAAATCGCGCGTGGAGTCGGGCAGCGTCAGCTCCGCCACGCCGTTGACCGGATGGATCTGGCGCGCGAGCACGTAGGCGTCGGTTTCGAGCGCGCGGTCGAACGGACCGTTGGCGATCGACTTGGCGACAAGATAGGTCACCGCGATGCTCATCGGCCAGAGCAGCAGCAGCGGCGCGAGCATCCAGTCGAGGATCTCGCCGAACAGCGAGCGCGGGCGCGCCGCGGCGGCTTCGGCTTCGTCGGGTGGGGCGAAGGGGTTGGCGTAGCGGGCGTCGCGCGCCTCGTCGTCGAGCGCGCCGGCCTCGCCTGCGGACCTTGGCGAGGCGCCGGACGTGGCCGGCGCAGGGCGTGCGGCGGGAGCGGGCTCGGCCATCGTTGCGCCTGGCTATTTGTAGTAGTGGCTGGCCGGCATGGCGGGTGGCGCGGCGTCGCCCGGGACATTGGCGCCTGGCGTATCGGTGCGCGCCGCCGCTGCGGAATTTTCCGTGGCCGCTGCCGGTGCGTTCACAGGCGCGTTCGCCGGATTCGCCTCTTTTTCGAGGCAGTACCCGAGCCCGCGCACGGTCACGATGCGCACGCCGCCCGTTTCGAGCTTCTTGCGCAGCCGGTGCACATAGACCTCGATGGCGTTGTTGCTCACTTCCTCGCCCCATTCGCACAGATGATCGACGAGCTGCTCCTTCGAGACGAGCCGGCCGAGCCGCTGCAGCAGCACTTCGAGCACACCGAGCTCGCGCGCCGACAAATCGAGCACCTGGTCGTTGATGCGCGCCACGCGGCCGACCTGGTCGAACGCGAGCGCGCCATGGCGCACGACCGTGGGGCCGCCGCCCGCGCCGCGCCGCGTGAGCGCACGCACGCGCGCCTCGAGCTCGTTGAGCGCGAAGGGCTTGGCCATGTAGTCGTCGGCGCCGAGGTCGAGGCCTTTCACGCGTTCGTCCACGCTGTCGGCGGCGGTGAGGATCAGGACGGGGAGGGTGGAATTGCGCGCGCGCAAGCGGCGCAGCACTTCGAGGCCCGGCATTTTCGGCAGGCCCAGATCGAGGATCAGGAGGTCGAACGACTGCATCGACAGCGCTGTATCGGCATCCACGCCGTGACGCACGTGATCGACGGCATAGCCCGACTGGCGGAGTGATCGGACGAGGCCGTCCGCGAGTATGCTGTCGTCTTCGGCAATGAGAATTCGCATGTGCGCCAGCGTCGCCAACGAAGCGCTTTGAAGCCCGCGTTTGGCTGCACGTTTTGCGCTTCGCGTTTGCGCGCAGCGCTCCCGGCAGGGGGCGAGCCCGGTGAGCGTCGGGCGGCGGTCTCCGAAAATTCGCGGTTTCGGCACGCAGGTTTGATGAAAACACGCTTGCCAAAACTACTGTTTTTTTATACAGTGTCTGCGTTCACGCGTATGTGCCCGGGGTTTGTCACCAGCGGCACGCACGCCTCGTCACCAGACGCCGTTCATCATAGCAAAGGACGATTCATGGAAGATAGCAAGAAAGGCTCGGCTGGGCTGACTGCTGAAAAGAGCAAGGCGCTGGCCGCCGCGCTCGCGCAGATCGAAAAGCAGTTCGGCAAGGGGTCGATCATGCGACTCGGCGACGGCGACGCGGTCGAGGACATCCAGGTGGTCTCCACCGGCTCGCTCGGCCTCGACATCGCGCTCGGCGTGGGCGGCTTGCCGCGCGGCCGGGTGGTCGAGATCTACGGTCCGGAATCGTCGGGCAAGACCACGCTCACGCTGCAGGTGATCGCCGAATTGCAGAAACTCGGCGGCACGGCGGCGTTCATCGACGCGGAACACGCGCTCGACGTGCAATACGCGTCCAAGCTCGGCGTGAATGTGCCGGAGCTGCTCATCTCGCAGCCGGACACGGGCGAGCAGGCGCTCGAAATCACCGACGCGCTGGTGCGCTCGGGCTCGATCGACATGATCGTGATCGACTCGGTCGCGGCGCTCGTGCCGAAGGCCGAAATCGAAGGCGAAATGGGCGACTCGCTGCCGGGTCTGCAGGCGCGTCTGATGTCGCAGGCGCTGCGCAAGCTCACGGGCACGATCAAGAAGACCAACTGCATGGTCATCTTCATCAACCAGATCCGCATGAAGATCGGCGTGATGTTCGGCAACCCGGAAACCACCACGGGCGGCAACGCGCTCAAGTTCTACTCGTCGGTGCGTCTGGACATTCGCCGTATTGGCTCGATCAAGAAGAACGACGAAGTCATCGGCAGCGAAACGCGCGTGAAGGTCGTCAAGAACAAGGTCTCGCCGCCGTTCCGCGAAGCCGTGTTCGACATCCTCTACGGCGAAGGCATCTCGCGTCAGGGCGAAATCATCGACCTCGGCGTGCAGGCCAAGATCGTGGACAAGGCCGGTGCGTGGTACAGCTATAACGGCGAGCGCATTGGCCAGGGCAAGGACAACGCGCGCGAATTCCTGCGTGAGAATGCGGACATCGCTCGTGAGATCGAAAACCGCATCCGCGAATCGCTTGGCGTGAGCACGATGCCGGCTGGCGCCAACGACACCGGCGAAGTGGAAATCGCGGACGAAGAAGAATAAGTCCCGAAGTTGAGTTCTGAAATCGGCACCAGAGAGTCAGCACTACCGTGATGCGCAAGGGTGGGTCCGCCTCGGTGCCGCATGATGTGGCCAGTCCTGCGGCAACATCCGCGGCGCCTTCTCCCGCTTCAGACGAGGCGGAACACCCGCGTGAGGCGCGGCGCGCCACGCGCCGCGCTCCCGCGCGCACCGACACGCAGCGCACCGACACACCAAGCCGCGACGCCCATGCGGGCGCTCGCGGCTTTGCGCATTCAACCCCCCACGATCTGGACGACGAAGGCGGGGCGGTATTCGAAGTGCCGTTCGAGGCATTTTTCGATGCGTCCGCAGCGGGGTCATCCGAAGCACCACACGAATCGCAGCACGACGCGCACCACGAAGCGCACCACGAAGCGCACCACGAAGCGCACCACGAAGCGCACCACGAAGCGCACCACGAAGCGCACCACGAAGCGCACCACGAAGCGCACCACGAAGCGCACCACGAAGCGCACCACGAACCCCCGGCGCCGGAAGCCGACCGCTTCGAGCGCAGCTCCACCTCGCGCATGTCGCGCAACGCTCGCAAGAACGAGGCATCAAGCAAGCAGCGTCCCGAGCGCTCGCTCAAGGGGCGTGCGCTCGGCTATCTCTCGCGCCGCGAATACAGCCGCGCGGAGCTTTCGCGCAAGCTCATGCCCTACACCGAAAACGCCGACGAACTCGAAGCGCTGCTCGACGCGCTCGAACGCGAAGGCTGGCTCTCCGACGCCCGCTTTGCGGAAAGCGTCGTGTATCGCCGCGCCGCGCGCGTGGGGGCGGGGCGCATCGTCAGCGAGCTCAAGCGTCATGCCGTGGGCGACGCGCTCATCGAAGAAGTGAACGCGCAGTTGCGCGAGACCGAGCTCGCGCGTGCCCGCGCCGTCTGGCAGAAGAAGTACGGCCAGCTACCCGAGACGCCAGCCGAGCGTGCCCGTCAGGCCCGCTTTCTGGCCGCGCGCGGCTTTTCGATGTCGATCATCGGCAAGATTTTGAAGGGCATGGAAGACAGCTTCGATGGCGAGTGGCCGGAAAACTGATTCGGCTGGCTCAAAAATCGCTTGCGGCCATGTCCCGCTGGGCGCTGTGGGTTCGCCGCTGTCTCAAATACCCGGTATGCTAAAATCCAGAGGTTTTCCTGTCCGGTCTTACCTCTAGCATGCCGCTTTCTTCGCCAGCGCCTCGCCAGTTGCGTCATCAGCGCGCTATCCGGGCAGTCGCCTATGAGCGCGAAGACGGTCTATGGGACATCGACGCGTGTCTGACCGACCATAAGCCACGCGACGTGCCGCTCGCCGCCGGTGTCCGGCCCAACGGTTTGCCGATCCATGAACTCTGGCTCCGCATCACGATCGATCGCAAGCTCAACGTCGTCGACGCAGAAGCGTCGTCCGACTGGGTGCCTTATGACGGTCAGTGCCAGAACGCCAATCCCGCCTATCGGGCCCTTATCGGGCTCAATCTCCTCCAGAATTTCCGCCGCGAAGCGGGCCGGCTCCTCGCCGGCACGGCCGGTTGCACGCACCTCACCGAAATGTTGGGCGTGTTGCCGACTGTCGCGATCCAGGCGTTCGTTGGAGCAGTGTGGGATACATCGAACGCAATGCCGGGCGAAGCGTCCGGACCGGAATCTGGCAAGACTGCCGACGGCGCAGCCGCCGGCGAAAAGCCGCCTTTCCAGCTCGGCCGCTGCCACGCGCTGCGGTTCGACGGCGAGGCGGTCAAGCAGTTTTATCCGCGCTGGTATGGCCATGCGCCGCGTTCAATAGAGCGTGGTGCGGAAACCGCCAGCGTGCGCGACAACCCAGGCCCGAGCCAGGAGGGCAAGGCCGACGTTCTCGCGCATGAATAACAACAGCGGAATCGAAGTTCACTCCAACTCTCAGACTGAAGGAATCACGCATGAAGATTCACGAGTACCAGGGTAAGGAAATCCTGCGGAAATTCGGAGTCGCCGTCCCGCGCGGCATCCCGGTGTTTTCGGTGGATGACGCGGTCAAGGCCGCTCAAGAGCTGGGCGGCCCGGTGTGGGTCGTCAAGGCGCAGATTCACGCGGGCGGTCGCGGCAAGGGCGGCGGCGTGAAGGTGGCGAAGTCGCTGGATCAAGTGCGCGAATACGCGAGCCAGATCCTCGGCATGCAGCTCGTCACGCACCAGACCGGTCCGGAAGGCCAGAAGGTCAATCGTCTGCTGATCGAAGAAGGCGCTGACATCAAGCAGGAACTGTATGTCAGCCTCGTCGTCGATCGCGTGTCGCAAAAGATCGTTCTGATGGGTTCGAGCGAAGGCGGCATGGACATCGAAGAAGTTGCGGAAAAGCATCCGGAACTGATTCACAAGGTCATCGTCGAGCCGTCGACGGGTCTGCTCGACGCTCAGGCCGACGACCTCGCCGCGAAGATCGGCGTGCCGGCTGCTTCGATTCCGCAAGCCCGCGCGATCCTGCAAGGCCTGTACAAGGCATTCTGGGAAACCGACGCGTCGCTGGCAGAAATCAACCCGCTGAACGTCACGGGCGACGGCAAGGTCATCGCACTCGACGCGAAGTTCAACTTCGACTCGAACGCGCTGTTCCGCCACCCGGAAATCGTCGCTTACCGCGACCTCGACGAAGAAGATCCGGCTGAAGTCGAAGCCTCGAAGTTCGACCTCGCGTACATCTCGCTCGACGGCAACATCGGCTGTCTCGTGAACGGCGCGGGCCTTGCAATGGCCACGATGGACACCATCAAGCTGTTCGGCGGCGAGCCGGCGAACTTCCTGGACGTCGGCGGTGGCGCGACGACCGAGAAGGTCACCGAAGCGTTCAAGCTCATGCTCAAGAACCCGGGCCTGAAGGCGATCCTCGTGAACATCTTCGGCGGCATCATGCGCTGCGACGTGATCGCGGAAGGCGTGATCGCCGGTTCGAAGGCCGTGAACCTGAATGTGCCGCTCGTCGTGCGCATGAAGGGCACGAACGAGGACCTCGGCAAGAAGATGCTGGCCGATTCGGGCCTGCCGATCATCTCGGCGGACAGCATGGAAGAGGCTGCGCAGAAGGTCGTCGCGGCTACCGAAGGCAAGTAATTTTCAGCGGACACGAATGGCGTGATGACGGCGCGAACACCGCAACGCAAGAAGCGGTCTGGCGCGACGCTTGACGCCAAACGAACAGAGGTCAATACATGTCGATTCTGATCAACAAAGACACCAAGGTCATCACGCAGGGCATCACCGGCAAGACCGGTCAGTTCCACACGCGCGCCTGCCGTGAATATGCCAACGGCCGCGAAGCTTTCGTCGCGGGCGTGAACCCGAAGAAGGCCGGCGAAGATTTCGAAGGCATTCCTATTTACGCGAACGTGCGTGAAGCGAAGGAAGCCACCGGCGCGACCGTTTCGGTCATCTACGTGCCGCCCGCAGGCGCAGCGGCTGCGATCTGGGAAGCGGTGGAAGCCGACCTCGATCTCGCGATCTGCATCACGGAAGGCATCCCCGTTCGCGACATGATCGAAGTCAAGGACCGTATGCGCCGCGAAGGCCGCAAGACGCTGCTCCTCGGCCCGAACTGCCCCGGCACGATCACGCCGGACGAACTGAAGATCGGCATCATGCCGGGTCACATCCACCGCAAGGGCCGTATCGGCGTGGTGTCGCGTTCGGGCACGCTGACGTATGAAGCAGTCGGCCAGCTGACGGCACTGGGCCTCGGCCAGTCGTCGGCAGTCGGTATCGGCGGCGACCCGATCAACGGTCTGAAGCACATCGACGTCATGAAGATGTTCAACGACGATCCGGATACGGACGCCGTGATCATGATCGGCGAGATCGGCGGTCCGGACGAAGCGAACGCCGCTTACTGGATCAAGGACAACATGAAGAAGCCGGTGGTTGGCTTCATCGCGGGCGTCACGGCGCCTCCGGGCAAGCGCATGGGCCACGCCGGCGCGCTGATCTCGGGCGGTGCGGATACGGCCGACGCGAAGCTGGAAATCATGGACGGCTGCGGCATCAAGGTGACGCGCAACCCGTCGGAAATGGGCCGTCTGCTGAAGTCGGTGCTGTAATGTCGACGCTGTAAATTTCGAAATTCGCCAGTGCTCGCGCGTCCCGTACGCGCTGGGCGCAGGCGTTTTTTGATATGCTTGCGGAATCCTTTCGCGAGGTTTCCGGAGAAAAGCGAGGGAGCCAGTCATGGCTGCCTCGCTTTTTTATTGGCGTGCGCCGCTGCGTTTTCGCGCGGTCGCGCCTGATCGCAGTACTCACGCTCCCGCCTTCATGCTCGAGTTCTTCACGTCGCTCCACTGGGGCGCGGTTATTCAGATCATCGTCATCGACATCCTGCTCGGCGGTGACAACGCCGTGGTGATCGCGCTCGCCTGCCGCGACCTGCCCGCGCAGCAGCGCCTGCGCGGCATCGTCTGGGGCACCGTCGGCGCGATCGTGCTGCGCGTCGTGCTGATCGCCTTCGCGGTCGTGCTGCTCAACGTGCCGTATCTGAAGTTCACGGGCGGTTTGCTGCTGCTGTGGATCGGCGTGCGCCTGCTTGCGCCTTCGCATCTCGAGCATGCGGACGTGAAGCCCTCCGACAAGCTGATCGGCGCGATCAAGACCATAATCGTTGCGGACGCAGTGATGAGCCTCGATAACGTCGTGGCCATCGCGGGCGCCGCCGAGGCCGCCGATCCGCGCCACCGCATCGCGCTCGTGATCTTCGGCCTGATGGTCAGCATCCCGCTGATCGTGTGGGGCAGCCAGCTCGTGCTGAGGCTGCTCGACCGCTATCCCGTGGTAATCACGCTGGGCGCCGCGCTGCTCGGCTGGATCGCGGGCGGGCTGATCATCAACGATCCGGCCGGCGACCGCTGGCCGCTGCTCGATACGCCGCTCGCCGAATATGGAATGAGCGTGGCGTGCGCGCTCTTCGTGGTCGCCCTCGGCCATCTGCTCAAGCGCCGTCATGAGCGGCGCGCGCAGGGCTCGCATTGAGCGCAATGATGGAGCCTTACCGGCGGTCCTGAGCGGACCACCGTGCGGACCACGGCGTCGGCCAGCGCGCCGATCGATGCACCGACAGCACTGCGCCTAAGCCATCCGGCCGACTGCTGCGCAGACGGGGCCGCCGATACGATCGAAGCGCCTGTTCACCTTTTCGTGAGCAGGCGTTTCTCGTTTCAGGAGCCCTGATGATGATCGTATCTCCATCCGTTTCCGCTTCCGGCCCGCGCGCTTCGCGTGCCGCCGGGCCGTGTGCTTCGCGCGTCTGTGCTGTGGAGGCTTTCGCCATGCCCGCCGTTGCAACGCCCGCTCTCGCAACACATGCGTTTGCCACCCATGCCGCGGCTTCACTCGTGCGGTCCTGCCGGGCGTTCGTGCGTCTCGCGAGGCGCTGGACCGCGCCTGGCTTCACGCTAATCGAATTGATGATCGTGCTGGCCATCGTCGGGGTGATCGCCGCTTATGCCATTCCTGCGTATCAGGACTATCTCGCGCGCAGCCGGGTAGGCGAGGGCCTCTCGCTCGCCTCCGCGGCGCGGCTCGCGGTGGCCGAGAACGCTGCGAGCGGCAATGCGTTCGGCGCGGGCTACACGACGCCGCCGGCCACCCGCAACGTCACCTCGGTGCAGGTGGACGACACAACCGGCCAGATCACCGTGGCGTTCACTACGCGCATCGCACCCGAGGGCAGCAATACGATCGTGCTGGTGCCCTCCGTGCCCGACAACGCTGACTCGCCCACGGCGCGCGTAGCGCTCGCGCAAGGCAGCGTGCAGGGCGGCACGCTCACGTGGGAGTGCTTCGCGGGTGGCAAGTCGGCTTCGTCGCTTGGCGCACCGGGTCTGGGACCGACGCCGGCAGAGGCGGCCACGCTGCCTGCCAACCTGGCGCCGCCGGAGTGCCGCGCCTGAGCACGCAAAAGGTATGCGTAGGGTACGTTTCAGGCACGCATAGGGAACGCCATAAGGTACGTATAAGGCACGCGTGACCGCTTGCAAGCGCACCGAACGCCGTGAGGGCGTCCGGTGCGCGATCGCTCGCGCGTGTGCGTGTCGCTATGCGCTACGCACGCTGCACCAATGCGGGGCCGGCGCGCAATGCGCGGCGCAAATATCGAAGCCATGGCACGTGCGGGCGAATTTCGTCCGTCTGCTGTCCGCAAACCTTCAGCACAGGGAGGGAAAAGTTTTGTATAGTGCGCCGGTTGCTGACGCCCCCCATACCCATGCCTTCTCCTTTTGCGCGTTACCTTACGTTCGTCTTGCTGGCCGTTGCGTTGATCCTGCCTTATGCGGTCGTCGCACACACCTATCCGATCCCGACGTTCTACGCTGAATTCACCGCGCTCGCGCTCTATCTGATGGTCGGCGCCGGGGTCTGGCTGCTGGTGCGTTCCGCGCGGCCGACCATCGAGTTCAGATCGCCCGTAGTCGCGCTCGTGCCGCTCGCCTTCGGCTTGCTGCTCATCGCGCAGACTTTCGTGCTGCCGGTCGCAGAACCTTCGATGAACTGGCTGGGCGCGGGCTATCTGCTGGCTGCCTTCATGGCCGTTCACGCGGGCTACGGCATCACGCGCGTGAACCTCACGCGCGCCGCGATGGTGTGGGGCGCCTGGGCGCTCGTGATCGGTGGCCTGTTTGCGGTGTTCTGCCAGGTCATCCAGCTCCTGCATCTCGAAGCCAAAGTCACGCCGCTCGTCGTTGCCTATAACGTGCAGTTCGACCGGCGGCCGTTCGGCAACATGGCCCAGGCCAACCACCTCGCGACCTATATCGCGTTTGCGACGGCAGCGGCGCTGTATCTCGTGCAGACGCGCCGGCTGAACGTGCTGCTGTGGGTCGTGCTGTCGGCCATCTATTCGGGCGGCCTTGCGCTTACCGTGTCGCGCGGCCCGTGGCTGCAGATGGCCGTGATCGTGGTCGCGGGGTTCTGGATGGCGCTGTCCGCGACGCGCGGCGTGCGAGCCGAAGGCGAGGCAGGCAATACCGCCGGCGCAGCGGCGTGGGCCGGCAGCGCGCGTGCCTGGGTCGTGCCAGTCGTGCTTTTCGCGATCTTTTTCGCCGTGAATGGGCTCGTGCGCTGGGCCAACGTCCACTATCAGTTGCAGCTCGACCAGTCGGCGGCCGACCGCTTCAAGGATGCCGGCCAGATCGCGCCGCGTATCGCCCTATGGCGCTACGGCTGGACGATGTTCAAGACGCATCCGCTGCTGGGCGTGGGTTGGGGAGATTTCCCGATCCATCAGTTCGAGCTTGCGCGCAAGCTGGGCGGCGTCGAGATCGCCAATAACTCGCACGACATCTTCATCGACTTGCTGGCCAAGACCGGCTTGCTGGGCTGTGCGATCGTCGTGCTCGGGCTCGTCGCCTGGTTTGTGCGCGCGCTACGTGCGCCGCATACGGCAGAGCGCATTTTCGGCTTCGCGCTGATTGGCGCGCTGGTCATGCACGCGCTCGTCGAGTATCCGCAGCAGTACATGTTCTTCCTGCTGCCCGCGATGTTCGTGTTCGGCCTGCTCGAGACCAGGCCGCTGCGCTTCGTGTCCCCTGGCGTCTCGAGCGCCGTGTATGCGGTGGTCGTGTTCGGCGGGATCGCGTCGCTGTGGCCGGTGGTGCGCGACTACAACCGCGCAGAGGTCCTCTATTACGGCTCGCATCCCGCGCAAGAGTATGCGGATGAGCCATCGTTCCTGTTCCGCGCCTGGGGCGATTACGGCATGGCGACCCTCATGCCGATCAACGCCGCGGAGCTCGCCACCAAGCTCGCTGCGCACGAGCGCGCGATTGCACTGCTGCCGGGCGAGACCGTCTTGCGCCGCTATGCCGCCTTGCAGGCACTGGATGGAAATATGGATGGTGCGTTCGATACGGTCGAGCGCCTGAAGATCTTCGCGCTGGAGCTTCATGACTGGCCCACGCAACTGGCCTCGCTCTACAGCCTGTGCGACGACGAGCCGACGCTCGCGGGTTTCAAGGCCGCGCTGCTCAAGAAGTACGGCCCACCCACAACGAAGGTCGACGAAGACGAAGACGATTCGGACGATTGATGATTGGGCGCCGCGGCTGAGCACTCGCTCGCCGCGGCGCAGCCGGATACGCCTGGCGCGCAGCGCAGTGCCTTACCCCTGCGCCACCCAATCCCCCGACTTCCCGCCGTGCTTCTCCAGCACTTTCACATCGGTGATCGTCATGCCGCGGTCCACCGCCTTGCACATGTCGTAGACCGTCAGGAGGCCCACCTGCACGGCGGTCAGCGCTTCCATCTCCACGCCAGTGCGGCCCAGCGTTTCCACCTGCGCCGTGCAATGCACGCCCGGCAGTGCCTCGTCGAGCGCGAAGTCGACCTTAACGCGTGTGATCGCGAGCGGATGGCACAGCGGAATCAAATCGGAGGTGCGCTTGGCGCCTTGAATCGCGGCGATGCGCGCGACGCCGATTACGTCGCCTTTCTTCGCGTTGCCGTCGCGCACCAGCGCGAACGTGGCGGGCAGCATGCGGATCGTGCCGCTCGCTACGGCGATGCGTTTGGTCTCGGCCTTGGCGCCGACGTCGACCATGTGCGCGTCGCCGGCGGCGTCGAAATGCGTGAGTTCGGGCATGGTGAATTCTTTCGTGATGGGGGGCTGTGCAGGCCCGATGACATCGGAGGGTCCGGCTCCTCAGAGCCCTGGCTGCGGCGTGCGGCCTGGCGTTACACAGTGGGCAACACAACCTCAGTGTAGCGAGGTTTCACAAAATCTCGAATGTCCCTGGAGCCAGGTTTGCAGCGTGTGCTGTCGCAAGCGCCGCCAGGTTCTCGTTCGGCACGCGCCACTGTTCGGCGACGATCGCGAGATTCGGCACGCCCGCGGCCTGACGAGAGATATCGATCTCTGACGTGCCGGTAAGGGTGCGTGGATTTTTCTATCGAGTTTGATGCTGCCCCAAGGTTCGGGAATTGTAAGCGCGGATCCGAGGTTTCGCGGCGATATATTACGGGAAATATTTAAGCACGCACTCGCTCCATAGGAGTGTTTGGTCAATCAAAGGGCACGGCAATTTTGGGCGCAGATGGGGCCGCCGCTGTATTCCTGAGGCCGCAGAAGTCCTTATTTTTGGGTAGTTTCCAGTGATATCCGACGATCCAAACAAGCTCGACGAAGCTATCGGCCTTTATGCGAGTGCAGCGGCGCTGTACGGCGCGGGGCGCTGCGAAGCGGCGCTCGCGCTGATTGAGCCATTGCTGACTGGACCACGACCGGATGCGCGAATGCTGAATCTGGCCGCCGCCTGCTGCTTTTCGATTAGACGTCTGCACGACGCTGAGGCGCACTGGCGGCGCGCGATCGAGGTCGATCCCGACGGCTGTGATGCGCACAACAACCTCGGCGCTTTACTGCAAGAGACCGGCCGCTTGACGGAGGCCGAGGCCTGCTACCGTCGGGCGCTATCGATCGCGCCGGATCGCGCGGGCATCCATGCAAACCTGGCCCACGTGCAGGCGCTGCTTGGCCGTTCGGTGAAAGATGCGGCGGTGATGTCTGAAGGCCATGACGATGCTTTTGCCCACCATCGTGGCTTGGGCCCAGAACCGACGGACGAGGCGCGCATCAAAGCCGCCGTCGCGTTTTACGAGGGTGGCCATTATGCGGAAGGCCTTGCCATATTGCAGCCGATGATCGCGTCAGAACATCCGTCGGCGCAGACGCTGAATCTCGCCGGCGGCCTCTCGTGTGCTCTTGGCCATTGGTCGGATGCGGAGGATTTCTTGCGCCGTGCCGTGGCAATGGATCGCGGGCACTGCAACGCCCATAACAATCTCGGTGTCGTGCTGGAAAAACTCGGGCGCTGGGACGAGGCCGAGCGCGCGTATCGCGAGGCTCTGGCAATCGAGCCGCGTCACGCCGGTGCGCAGTTCGCTCTCGCGTGCCTGTTCAAGACGCAGGCGCGCTGGGCCGAGGCCGAGAAGGCTTGCCGCACGCTGCTCGAGCTCCGGCCGCACGACGCACAAGCGCACAACATCCTCGGTGCCGCGTTGCAAGCGCTCGGCCGCATGGATGAGGCGACCGCGCATTGGCGCGAGGCGCTGGCTATCCAGCCGGATTTTGCCGAAGCGAGTTTTAATCTTGGCATCGCGATGCAAACGCGCATGCAGGATAGCGAAGCGGAGAAGCATTATCGCCATTGCCTGAAACACGCCCCCGGCGATCTGGACGCCCAATTCAATCTCGCGAACGTCTTGCTCAGGACGGGGCAATTCGCCGAAGGCTGGGCGTTGTACGAATGCCGCCTCGAGCGCGCGGCCGTTGCGCTACCGTTCGCACCGTGGAGGGGCGAGCCGTTGGCCGGCAAGTCCATCGTCGTGTGGGCCGAACAGGGTTACGGCGACAGCCTCCAGTTTTGCCGCTATTTGCCGATGCTCGAGCGCCTTGGCGCGGCGAAGCTCACGGTTGCGGTCCAGCCGGGCTTGCGCAGGCTGTTCGAGCGGATTGACGGGGTCGATGCCTGTATCGAGATGAGCGGGCAGGCGCTCGCCCATCACGACTATTGCTGCGCGATGTTGAGCTTGCCTCATCGGATGGGTACGACACTCGAGACCATTCCCGCGTCGATGCCCTATCTCGATGTACCGGAAACCTGCCGGACGCAATGGCGGCGGCGCTTGCCGCATGGGCGAAAAATCGGGCTCGTATGGGCCGGCGAACCGCGTCCCTATAACCCGCTCGCAAACCGGATCGATCGACGCCGCTCGCTAGCCGCATCCGCCTTTTTGCCATTGTTGCGCGCGCCGGGCGTGACCTTCGTCAGTCTCCAGAAAGGCGAGGCGACCCAACCCCAGATCGAAGCCCTGCCGGCGGCGCTGCGTCCGTTCGATCCGATGCACGACGTGCGCGACTTCGCCGATACGGCGGCCATTGTCGAGCAACTTGACCTGGTGATTACCGTCGATACCTCCGTCGCCCATCTGGCGGGTGCACTCAACAAGCCCGTGTGGCTCCTCTCGCGCTATAACGGCTGCTGGCGCTGGATGCTCGATCGCGACGACACGCCCTGGTATCCGCGCACCCGGCTGTTTCGCCAGGCGCAGCCGGAGGATTGGGCCGAGGTGGTCGAGCGTGTGAGACTCGCGCTCGAAGCATGGCTGGCGTCCGAACGCGAGCCGGGTGCGCCGAACCCGTCGTTCGACCTGGGCACCCGCTAGCCACTGCGCAAGGGAGCGGCGGAACAGCGAGCGCATCCGTTCAGCTAGCGCAGCGTTCACGGGTTGCCGCGCCAGCTTACAATCAGCCTGCCGGTACAGGCGGCATGCGATGTGTTCGGGTCGCCGGGCCGGCGTCCTGCATTCCTCGATCCTGTCATCGATGCATCTGAAACGGCTGCTTGCTGCCTCGCTGTGCGCAACGCTCGCCATGCCTCCGCAAGCGTACGCGCAGGCGCCGGGCGATGGGGCGGGGGCATCGGCTGCGCGGGCGTCCGCGCTCGTGAGCGGCCCGCTCGACGACGAGGCCGACCCCGTCATTCCCGCCTCGATCGCACAGGGCGTATTCGGCACGTACGGCGGCGCGCAGAGCCGCTTCGGCGCAGCCGGATCGGGGCAATCCGCGAATTCGTCAGGCACTGCCGGCACCTCCGCACGCTCGCCGGCCTGGGTCCCGCAACTGCCCGATCTCGGTGACGGCTCGGGCGGCGCGCTCACGCCGCAGGCCGAGCGCCGCATCGGCGAGCGTGTGATGCGCGAGATCCGGCGCGACCCCGACTATATCGGCGACTGGCTCGTGCGCGACTATCTCGACTCGGTTGCGGAGCGCCTTGCGGAGTCGGCGGCGGCGCAGTTCATCGGCGGCTATCGGCCGGATTTCGATTTGTTCGCCATGCGCGATGGCCAGATCAATGCGTTTTCGCTGCCGGGCGGCTTCATCGGCGTGGACACGGGGCTGATCGTGGCCACGCAGACCGAGTCGGAGCTCGCCTCCGTGCTCGGCCACGAGATGGGCCATGTGCTGCAGCGGCATATCGCACGCATGCTCTCGCAAAGCGAGCGCAGCGGCTACGCCGCGCTCGCGGGCATGCTGTTCGGCATTCTCGCGGGCGTGCTGGCGAGAAGCGGCGACCTCGGCAGCGCGATCGCCATCGGCAGCCAGGCCTATGCCGTCGATAGCCAGTTGCGCTTTTCGCGCGCCGCCGAGCACGAGGCGGACCGCGTCGGCTTCAAGTTGCTGGCCGGCGCCGGCTACGATCCGTGGGGCATGGTGGCGTTCTTCGAGCGGCTCGACCGCGCGTCGATGAGCGACGCCGGCGTGCCGGCCTATGCGCGCACGCATCCGCTCACCGTCTCGCGCATCGCCGACATGCAGGATCGCGCCCGCCGCGCGGCTTACCGGCAGCCGCGCCAGTCGCCCGAATACGGTTTCGTGCGCGCCCGCGTGCGCGTGCTGCAGAACCGCTCGCGCGGCGACTACCTCGACGAGATCTCGCGGCTGCGCGCCGAGATCGAGGATCGCGTTGCGCTCAATGTGGCGGCGAACTGGTACGGCATCGCCTTTGCTCAACTGCAGGTCGAACGCTACGACGATGCAGCGGCGTCGCTGGCCAATGCGCGCGCGGCATTTGCCCGGTTCGAGGCGGTGGATGGCGGCAAGACGCGTGGTGCGCCCCGTAGTTCGTCGACTAGTTCGCCGAGCGGGTCGCCGAATAGTTTGCCGAGCAGTTCACGGAGCGGTTCGCCGAGGAGTTTGCCGGCTAGCTTGCTGAGCAGTTCACCGACTAGCTCGCCGAGCCTCGACGTGCTGGCCGCCGAGATCGCGCGGCGCGCGGGCCGCACCGACGAAGCCGTGCGGCTCGCGCAGGCCGCGCATGCGGCGTGGCCCGCGTCCCACGCGGGCACTGACAGCCTGTTGCAGGCGCTGATCGGCGCGCGCCGCTTCAAGGAGGCGCAGACGCTCGCGCGCAGCGAGGCCGAGTCCGAGCCGCGTCAGGGGGCATGGTGGCAGTACCTCGCGCAGTCGAGCGCGGGTCTGGGCGATCTGCTCACGCAGCGGTGCGCGCTCGCCGAGAAGTTCGCGCTCGATGGGGCTTGGCCGTCGGCGATCCGGCAGCTCAAGGAGGCGCGCGACATGAAGTCGGTGGGGTTCTACGATTTGTCGACGATCGACGCTCGCCTGCACGAATTCGAGGCGCGCTACAAGGAAGAGCGCGCGGAGGACAAGGGCAGCGGATGAGCGGCGCGCGCGGATTGGCGCATAGCGCTCGCCGCCTCAGCTCATCGCGCAGCCTTTTCCGCTTGCTCCGGACTCCGCACGAACGCGAAACGCGCCGGCACGTCATCGCGTGCGATGGATTGCAAGGGCAGCGCGCTCCCGGCGCGCCAGTGAAACGTGCCGCTCGCGCCATCCTCGGCGAGCGTCGCATGCTCCGTGAAGCCGTCGAGATCGTGATCGTGCAGCAGGGCCACATTTGCATGTGCGGCAGCGGCTGCATCGGCGACATCGGCGACATCGGCGCTCCCGCCCGCCGTATCCGGCAGCGCGCGCTCGAACAGCACGCTGCCGTGTTCATCCACGTACACGGCGGCCGGCTCGAATGGCTGGCCCGTTTGATCGGTGAGCGTCAGCGCGCCGCCGTTCGCGCTCGCGAGGCGCACGACCCACGGCGTGTATTCGAGCTCGACATAGACACGTTGCGGCCCGTTCTGGAAGAACCACTGGCCGATTGCGTCGCGCTCGTAATTGCGGTTGATGAAGCCGATCAGCGCCTCGTGGCGGACCGGCGTGCCGGGCGCACCTTGCGCCTGGTCGGCTTCGTCGCGCAGGCGCCAGTGGCCACGCGCGTCGAGCAGCAGCCAGCCGGTGCAATGAGGAACGTTGGGCCAGCGCGCGAGCGCCTGCTTGACGATGTCATCCATGAGTCGTGGCGAGGTGAGGCGAGAGATAGCAGGTCACGCGCTGTGCGAGCCAGTCGCTGCGGCCCGGAAATGGTCCCGTCATGAAGCCGACGTGGCCGCCGCCTTCGGGCTGGTCGAGCTCGACTGCGGCGCTCACTTCGTGGCACACGGGCAGCACGTCGCCGGGCAGGAACGGGTCGTTGCGCGCATTGATAAGCAGCGTCGGGACGACGATCTCGCCGAGCCTCGGGCGGACCGTCGCCCGCGTGTAGTAGTCGTGCGCGCTCTGAAAGCCATGCAGCGGCGCGGTCACGACGTCGTCGAATTCGTACATGTTGCGGGTCGCCAGGACGGCTTGCGCGTCGAACAGGCCCGGATACTGCTCGAGCTTTTGCAGCGCCTTCACTTTCAGCGTCTTCAGGAAGCTGCGCGTGTAGATCATGCCGAAGCCGCTTGCGAGCATCTTGCCGCCCGCGTGCACGTCGAGCGGCGCGGAGATCGCGGCTGCGGCGGTCACGATCCGTGCGTCCTCGCGCTGCTGCGCGAGCCAGTGCAGCAGCACGTTGCCGCCGAGCGAAACGCCTGCCGCCACGAGCGGGCCCGTGTGACGCGCCGCGAGACGGCGCAGGACCCAGTCGACCTCGGCGGCGTCGGCGAGGTGGTAGAAGCGCGGCAGGAGGTTCATCGGCCCGCTGCAGCTACGGAAGTGCGGGATCACCGCGTGCCAGCCGCGCGCATGCGCGGCCGCCGCGAGCGCGCGGGCGTAGTGCGAGCCCGAGCTGCCTTCGAGGCCATGGAACAGCACGAAGAGTGGGGCATCGGGCGGGGCGCCCGCCGTCGTTTTTGCATTGGTGCCCGCAGTGGCGCTACCAGGCGCGTCGACCCAGTCGAGGTCGATGAAGTCGCCGTCGGGGGTGTCCCAGCGTTCGCGCCGGTAGGCGGGCAGGGGCAGGTGCGAGAACAGCGCGGGAATGATGGTCTGGATGTGCGCACCCGGTAGCCAGAAGGGCGCGCGATAGGTCGAGCCGGCCTGCGTGTAACCGCTCGCACCGTTCAGGACCGACGTTGCGGCGCGTCTTGCCGCTTCGTCGTTTCTTGGGCTCATCGCCGCTTCGTCGCCTGTCGTGCTCATGGCCATCCCCTGTCGATCAGAGTTGGCGCTTTGGTTGTCGGCCGGAGTTAGCGCTTTAGCGCTTACTCCGGTCCCATGCAAAGTGCCTTACTCTGATCCCATGCTTCGCGGTCGATCAGAGTTGGCGCTTTGGCTGTCGGCCGGAGTTAGCGCTTTAGCGCTTACTCCAGTCCCATGCAGCGCTCCGGCTCTGGTCCCGTGCAACGTGTTGCTTTCTACTGCGCTTTCACTTTCATCTACTGCTGTCCTGCTTCGTGGCGCGCCCGTTCCCTGCTTCCCGCTTCTATCCGTGTCAGTGCAACGCGCCCTGGCCGTGGCGCAGCTTCGCGGAGAACTGGCTGGCTGCGTCGTCGGGCATGCGGCTCGCGTGAATGTGCGCGATGCGCCACTCGCCACGCTCATGCACCATCACATAGGTCGTGAAGACCATCGCCGGAATCGCGTTCGGATCCACGGGGCGATGCGCCTCCACGATTGCGTAGACCACCGTGCCAAGGCTGTCGTAGACGCGTATGTCGAGCGGCTCGATCGACACGGGCGCCGCTTCGAACTCCGCGGCGAGGCCGGCGCGAATGTCGGACAGGCCGTGCAGATGCGCGCCCTCGGCGCTGATGCAGCTCACGAACTCCTCATCGATCCACAGGCCCATCAACGCGTCGATATTGACCTCCGCGATGGCCTGGTAGTACGCGTTGAGAGTGTCCGCGGCGGCTTCGAAGATGTGGGCAAAACGTGGCATGGCTCGTTGATCTGATGCGCTTCTTGCGCGGGTTGGCGTTTGCTTCGGCGATTGCTTCAGTTGCGATGCGCGAGACCTGCGTTGCGGCTGGCAGCCGCGAGCATGCCGCGATCGCGAGACAGGCCTGTGACGCCCCGCTTCGTTGCGCGTTACCTGAATTGGGCGCGCGCTCGAGGCACCGCGTCGGTGGCGTGCCGCACATCCGCAGCGCGAAGCGCGTAAGGCGTGCCGGGTGTCGTCAGCCGCCAGGCGGGCTGAAGGCAAACCGGATGGGGCACGCGCGACACGCGCCACCGCGCCGGGTTCGGTGCGGCTAGCGCTGGGCGACCAGCATACCGCGCAAATCGTCGAAGACCTGTTCCGGGCTCAGTTCGCGCAGGCAGTTCAGATGCCCGAGCGGACACTCGCGCGCAAAGCAGGGGCTGCAGTCGAGATGAAGCCATTGTACCTTTGCAAGCTCGGACAAGGGCGGGGTGTGGCGCGGATCCGTCGATCCGTAGAGCGCGACCAGCGGCCGGCGCAGTGCCGCGGCCACGTGCATGAGACCCGAATCGTTGGTGACCACGGCGCTCGCGCGCGAGATCAGCGCGCAGGCTTCGCCGAGCGCGGTCTGGCCGCACAGGTTGCGCACGTTCGGGGCCTTGTCGGCGATGGCCTGGGCGAGCGGTGCGTCCTTGGGCGAGCCGAGCGCGACGATCTGCGTATACGGGAACGACTGCCCGACCATGCGCGCGAGCGCCGCGAAATGCTCGGGCGGCCAGCGCTTGGCGGGACCGTATTCGGCACCGGGGCAGAACACCAGCAGCGGTACGCGCGTGTCGAGATTGAAGCGCGCCGAGACGCGCGAGGCCTCGTTAGGATCCGCTTCGAGGCGCGGCATCGGCAGATCGTCGGGCACGGTGGCGCCGGGCGCGTAGGCGAGCGCCGCGTAGTGCCTGACCATGGGCGGGCGCTCGTCCTTGGGCGGATTCGTGTGGCGCACGTTCAGGAAGCCGTAGCGGCTCTCGCCCGTGTAGCCGATGCGCAGCGGAATGTTCGCGAGCCACGGGATCAGCGCGGACTTGAGCGAATTCGGCAGCACGTAGACCGCGTCGTAGCGCTCGGCGCGCAGGTCGCCGGCCAGTTGCCAGCGGCGCAGCAGCTGCAGCTTGCCGTGGGCGAGGTCGGTGGCGTAGACGTCGCGTATCTCGGGCATGCGCTCGAGCACGGGCGCGACCCAGGTGGGCGCAAGCGCATCGATATCGATACGCGGATGCAGTTTTACGAGCCGCGAAAGGAGCGGCTGCGCCATCAGTGCGTCACCGATCCAGTTCGGTGCAATTACCAGCGCGCGGCGCATCGGGAGTCAGGGTCCGGAAAAAGGGCAAGGATTTCGCGCGCGCTTTGGCCACTTCGGGCCAGAGCGTGTGCGCGAAACGCGGTTAGGGGAGACAGGGACGCGGTTGGTGCGTGCGATGCGACACAACGCGAGAAACCCGGCACATCGCCGGCGTGCACGCGCCCCGGCCGAAGCCGGCGCTAGCCCGCAGGCGCGCCTCGAGTCGCCGAAGTGGCCGGCTTAGTGGCCGTGCACGACCTCGCCGTCACGCAGCTTGTAGCGGGTGCTGCAGTACGGGCACTTCGCTTCGCCGTGCGTCACGTCGATAAAGACGCGCGGATGATTGCTCCAGCGCGGCATCGACGGATTCGGGCAATACGCGGGCAGGTCCTTGGCCTTCAACTCGACCAGCGGCATTTCCTTGAGTTCGCTCATGAGGATGATTCTCTGTGTATCAATGGGGCGCAGGCGGCGGGTCGTCGGACCAGCGCGCGCCAGTGCGCGCATGTCTCGTTGTCTGTCGCGCCATGCCGGGTCGCGCGCGTCACTCACGCGTGCGCCAGGCAAAGAGATGCATTTTAACGTCATTTGCGCGCCATACGCGCGCTCGCGGGCGCGTGTGGCGGGGTTTCGGGGCGCTTTCGTGGCCTTGGGGCAGCTGGCTCCGCCATCGGGGCCGGACGCGGGTGCCAGATCTGTAAGGTCGCGTAAGGTCGGCGCGGCGCACGCGCAAATACGTGAGATTCGCTGAGCACGCCTCAGATCATCCTGGCTATCGGCTAAAATACCGATCTCGCAATTCGATGCTGGCCTCGCGCCCGGCGCCGAGCAGCGACCCGCAGCGGCGCCAGGCCCGGCAGCCGCGCGGATCCCGCGCCGCGCCCACCGCGCCTTCGCCGCCCGCGCCCTCGTTGCGCGCGGCACCCGCATCGGCTTGACACCGCCTTCCCACCATCAAGCTGACATGTCCATGAACAAGGTTCTGCGTCTCTCCGATCTGATCTCCGAAGGCAAGCTCAAGGGCAAGCGGGTGTTCATCCGCGCCGACCTGAACGTACCGCAGGACGACCAGGGCAACATCACCGAAGACACCCGCGTGCGCGCTTCCGTGCCGGCCATCAAGGCGGCGCTCGACGCCGGCGCGGCCGTCATGGTCACCTCGCACCTGGGCCGCCCGACCGAAGGCGAGTTCAAGCCGGAAGACTCGCTCGCACCTGTCGCCAGGCGACTTGCCGAGCTGCTCGGCCGCGACGTGCCGCTCGTCGCCAACTGGGTCGAAAATGGCGTGAACGTCGAGCCGGGCAACGTGGTCCTGCTCGAAAACTGCCGCGTCAACAAGGGCGAGAAGAAGAATTCGGACGAGCTCGCGCAGAAGATGGCGAAGCTCTGCGACATCTACGTCAACGATGCTTTCGGCACCGCGCACCGCGCCGAAGCCACCACCTACGGCATCGCGAAGTACGCGGGCATCGCCTGCGCGGGCCCGCTGCTGGCGGCCGAGCTCGACGCGCTCGGCAAGGCGCTCGGCGCGCCCAAGCGCCCGCTCGTGGCGATCGTCGCGGGCTCGAAGGTCTCGACCAAGCTCACCATCCTCAAGTCGCTGGCCGAGAAGGTCGACCAGCTGATCGTCGGCGGCGGCATCGCCAACACGTTCATGCTGGCCGCGGGCCTGAAGATCGGCAAGTCGCTTGCGGAAGTCGATCTCATCGACGATGCGAAGGCGATCATCGAAGCGGCGCGTGCGCGCGGCGCCTCGGTGCCGATCCCGACCGACGTCGTGACCGCCAAGGAGTTCTCGCCGACGGCCAAGGCCGAGACGAAGAACGTGGCCGACGTGGCCGACGACGACATGATCCTCGACATCGGCCCGGTCACGGCCAACGCGCTGGCCGCGCAGCTCGCGCAGGCCGGCACGATCGTGTGGAACGGCCCGGTTGGCGTGTTCGAGTTCGACCAGTTCGGCAACGGCACGAAGACGCTCGCGAGCGCCATCGCGAATTCGGGCGCGTTCTCGATCGCCGGCGGCGGCGACACGCTCGCGGCCATCGCGAAGTACAACATTGCCGACAAGGTCAGCTACATCTCGACCGGCGGCGGCGCGTTCCTCGAATTCCTCGAGGGCAAGAAGCTGCCGGCAGTCGAAGTGCTCGAAACCCGGGCGGCTGGTTAAGTGGCGCCGCGCGCCCCGGCCGGTAAAGCGGCAAAGGCAGCCAAGGTGGCAAACGCCACTCAGGCCGCCAAGGCCAGGCCTCCTCGCGCCAGCGCGGCCAGGCCGCGCGCCGCTGCCGGGGCCGCAACGGACGTCAATGACGTAAAAGACGCGAAAGAGCAGGAGCGCGCAGCGCCCCTCGCAGATACCGATACCGCGCGGGCGAACGCGACGCCCGCCGCGGACCAGGACACAAGCAACAGAAACGCCGCGCCAGTCTCGCCGACTGATGCCGCGCCCTCGAAGAAAGCGACGCCGGGTTTGACCGGTGCGCGTTCCGGCCACGCCGTATCGGCGCCTGAGCCGGCCAGCACATCTCGCAGCAACGGTTTTTCCAGCGATCCTTTCCAGACGAGGAGACTCATGCATCGCGCCACCAAGATTGTTGCCACCATCGGTCCGGCTTCCAGCACGCCGGACATCCTGCTGAAAATGATCCGCGCGGGATTGGACGTGGTGCGCCTCAACTTCTCGCACGGCACCGCCGACGACCACCGTCAGCGCGCCGAAATGGTGCGGGAATGCGCCCGCCAGGCCGGCCGCGAAGTTGCGATCATGGCCGACCTGCAAGGTCCGAAGATTCGCGTAGGCAAGTTCGAGAACGGCAAGACGATGCTCGAGCCGGGCCAGCCCTTCATCCTCGATGCCGAGTGCGAGCTCGGCAACGACGAGCGTGTCGGCCTCGACTACAAGGACCTGCCGCGTGACCTGAAGCCCGCCGACGTGCTGCTGCTCAACGACGGCCTGCTCGTGCTCGACGTCGTGCGCGTGATCGGCAGCGAGATCCACACGACCGTGCGCGTGGGCGGCGAGCTCTCGAACAACAAGGGCATCAACCGCCAGGGCGGCGGCCTCACGGCGCCTGCGCTCACTGCCAAGGACATGGAAGACATCCGTACGGCGATGTCGCTCTCCGTGGATTTCGTCGCCGTGTCGTTCCCGAAGAACGCCACCGACATGGAAATGGCGCGTCAGCTCGCGAACATCGCGGGCGCGCCCTACGGCGTCAAGCCGAAGATGATCGCGAAGATCGAGCGCGCCGAGGCCATTCCGGCACTGCAGGAGATTCTCGATTCGTCGGACGGCATCATGGTCGCGCGCGGCGACCTGGCCGTGGAAGTGGGCAACGCGGCGGTGCCGGCGCTGCAAAAGCGCATGATCCGCATGGCGCGCGAGTCGAACAAGCTCGTGATCACGGCCACGCAAATGATGGAGTCGATGATCCACGCGCCGGTGCCGACGCGCGCCGAAGTCTCGGACGTCGCCAACGCGGTGCTCGACGGCACCGACGCCGTGATGCTCTCGGCCGAATCGGCGGCGGGCAAGTATCCGGTGCAGACCATCGAGGCCATGGCCGCGATCTGCGTGGAAGCGGAAAAGTCGGAGCAGTCCGAGCTCGACAAGGATTTCCTCGACCGCACCTTCACGCGCATCGACCAGTCGATCGCGATGGGCGCGCTGTTCACGGCCTACCATCTGGGCGCGAAGGCGATCGTCGCGCTCACGGAGTCGGGCTCGACCGCGCTGTGGATGTCGCGTCACTGGACCCACGTGCCGATCTTCGCGCTCACGCCGCGCACCGGCAGCGAGCGGGCCATGTCGCTCTACCGCAATGTCACGCCGCTGCATCTGGATACCAGCAGCGACCGTGACACGGCGCTCCAGCAGGCCATCGAGGTGTTGGTGAGCAAGGGGTATGCTGCGCGCGGCGACATGATCGTGCTGACCGTGGGCGAGCCGATGGGCCAGCCGGGCGGCACCAACACGCTGAAGATCGTGCGGGTCGGCGACGTTTTCTAAGTTCGCGGCGATTTTTTTCGCTTTATTTTTGAGACTCGCGAAATCGTGGGGTTGACACCTCCAGGCAAGAATCAGCGCTGGCATCGATTGGTATCAAAATGGTATACGATCGGTGCCAGATAGGTGTCAGTTAGGCGTCTTTTCGATGCAATTGCGGCCCGCGTGCGCTTGAGGCAGCGCGCGGGCTGTCAACTCTTTTTGCATCTTCTAGCCGATTTGACGTCCTGATACGCCAATTTCATGCCAGTTCGTTTTTTTGGCGGCGGGAACACGGCGGCTTCGCGATAAAATCACGACATTGAGCCCGCGGCTTGTGGCGCGGGCGGTGGCCGCCAGGCCGCCCTCGACCGGTCGCACAAGACGGCCGGCGGCACGAAGCATTTCGTTTCAAATCATAGGAGTAGCAACAATGCCTCTCGTTTCAATGCGTCAACTGCTCGACCACGCGGCTGAACACGGCTACGGTCTGCCGGCGTTCAACGTGAACAACCTCGAACAGGTTCAGGCGATCATGGAAGCGGCCAGCCAGGTCGGCTCGCCGGTGATCATGCAAGCTTCGGCCGGCGCGCGCAAATACGCGGGCGAGCCGTTCCTGCGCCACCTGATCGAAGCGGCGGTCGAGTCGTATCCGCATATCCCGGTCGTGATGCACCAGGACCACGGCCAGTCGCCGGCAGTCTGCATGGCCGCGATCCGCAGCGGTTTCACCAGCGTGATGATGGACGGCTCGCTCGAAGCCGACGGCAAGACGGTGGCTTCGTACGAGTACAACGTCGACGTTTCGCGCAAGGTCGTGGAAATGGCGCACTCGATCGGCGTGACGGTCGAAGCGGAGCTGGGCGTGCTCGGCTCGCTGGAAACGATGAAGGGCGACAAGGAAGACGGTCACGGCGCCGAAGGCACCATGACGCGCGAGCAGCTGCTGACCGATCCGGAGCAGGCCGCCGACTTCGTGAAGCTCACGCAGTGCGACGCACTGGCGATCGCCATCGGCACCTCGCACGGCGCCTACAAGTTCTCGAAGAAGCCCACGGGCGACATTCTGTCGATCCAGCGCATCAAGGAAATTCACGCACGCATTCCGAACACGCACCTCGTGATGCACGGTTCGTCGTCGGTGCCGCAGGAACTGCTGGCTGAGATCCGCGAATTCGGCGGCGACATGAAGGAAACGTACGGCGTGCCGGTCGAGGAGATCCAGGAAGGCATCCGTCACGGCGTGCGCAAGATCAACATCGACACGGACCTGCGTCTGGCGATCACGGGCGCGATCCGTCGCTATATGTACGAGAACCCGTCGAAGTTCGACCCGCGCGACTACCTGAAGCCGGCCCGCGAAGCCGCGAAGAAGGTCTGCGTGGACCGCTTCCTCGCGTTCGGCTGCGAAGGCCAGGCTGGCAAGATCAAGCCGGTCTCGCTCGACAAGATCGCTGAGAAGTACAAGTCGGGCGAACTCGCACAGATCGTCCGCTAAAGCGGCTCTCTGTGCCAGGCGCGCCGGCTGGGTCCGGCCGCGCCTGAAGTCGTAAAAAACATCGCCGTTTCCGCCTGTTTTGGGGGAACGGCGATGGGCTTTTCTGGGTTTTTTGGCTAGTTTTTGGTTTACCCTCGCAGTACCTTCAGAATCCGGTGCCCCGCCGCGGATCCACGCCGCGTTTTGCGGGCCGCGAGGTTTCCGGATTTGCCCGTTTTCGATTGTCCTTTTAGCGAATCACGACGATGTCTACCCTCTACGAATCCACGCTCCGCTCGCTGCCGCTCCTCGGCCGCGGCAAGGTCCGCGACAACTATGCCGTGGGCGACGACAAGCTGCTGATCGTCACGACCGACCGTCTCTCGGCGTTCGACGTCATCATGGGCGAGCCGATTCCGCGCAAGGGCGAGGTGCTCAACCAGATGGCCGACTTCTGGTTCGAGAAGCTCAAGGACGTCGTGCCGAACCACCTCACCGGCATTGCACCCGAGACGGTTGTAGCCGCCGACGAAGTCGAACAGGTCAAGGGCCGCGCCGTGGTGGTCAAGCGCCTCGAGCCGATCCTCGTCGAGGCCGTGGTGCGCGGCTATCTGGCCGGCAGCGGCTGGAAGGACTATCAGGCGACGGGCGCCGTGTGCGGCGTCGAGTTGCCGCCGGGCCTGCAAAACGCGCAGAAGCTGCCCGAGCCGATCTTCACGCCGGCAGCCAAGGCCGAAATGGGCCATCACGACGAGAACATCACCTACGAAGAGATGGAGCGCCGCATCGGCACCGAGCTCTCGCGCACCATCAAAGAGATTTCGATCAAGCTGTACAAGGAAGCCGCCGACTACGCGGCCACGCGCGGCATCATCATCGCCGACACCAAGTTCGAGTTCGGTCTCGACAACAACGGCCAGCTCTACCTGATGGACGAGGCGCTCACCGCCGATTCGTCGCGTTTCTGGCCCGCCGATCAATACCAGGTGGGCTCGAACCCGCCGTCGTTCGACAAGCAGTTCGTGCGCGACTGGCTCGAAACCCAGCCGTGGAAGAAAGAGCCGCCGGCGCCGAAGCTGCCCGACGAAGTGATCACGAAGACCTCGGCGAAGTATCAAGAGGCGCTCGAGCGCCTGACGGGTCAGAAGCTGGCGTAAATCAGGCTGGCGTAAGTCGGCGCAAAGAGGGAAGAAGGAAGCACAATGAGTGAAGTTCAGACGGCTCACCAGCATGCGGCGCCGCTCGTCGGCGTGTTGATGGGCTCCAGCTCCGACTGGGATACGATGAAGCACGCGGTCGCGATCCTGCAGGAGTTCGGCGTCGCGTACGAGGCGAAGGTGGTCTCGGCGCACCGCATGCCCGACGAAATGTTCGAGTACGCGGAAAAAGCGCGCGAGCGCGGCCTGCGCGCGATCATCGCGGGCGCGGGCGGCGCGGCGCACCTGCCGGGCATGCTGGCGGCCAAGACCACGGTGCCGGTGCTCGGCGTGCCCGCGGTCAGCAAGTATCTGAAGGGCGTGGACTCGCTTCACTCGATCGTGCAGATGCCCAAGGGCGTGCCGGTCGCGACCTTCGCCATCGGCGAGGCGGGCGCGGCCAATGCGGCGCTCTTCGCCGTGTCGATGCTCAGCGTGACCGATCCCGAATACGCGAACAAGCTCGCGGCCTTCCGCGTGCGCCAGAATGAAGCGGCGCATGCGATGGTGCTGCCGGCGCTGTGATTGCGGCGCGCGAATAGCGCATGAAGTGACATCGTCGAAGCGGAAACTGGCGGGGCAGCGCGTTCCCGCCTGTTGCCGTTGCGACGTTAAACCTCGGTCTGGCCCGCGCGCCGTCCCCCGCGCGCCGCGGCCAGCCCTGACCGACCACGAAGATGACTCCTGACAACTCTCCGGTTTCACCGATCCTGCCCGGCGCCTGGTTGGGCATGGTGGGTGGCGGCCAGCTCGGCCGCATGTTCTGCTTTGCCGCTCAGGCCATGGGCTATCGCGTGGCCGTGCTCGATCCCGACGCGACGAGCCCGGCCGGCACCGTCGCCGACCGCCATATCTGCGCGGCCTACGACGACGAAGCCGCGCTCACCGAGCTGGCGCGCCTGTGCGCGGCTATCTCGACCGAATTCGAGAACGTGCCCGCGGCGAGCCTCGACACGCTCGCGAAGTCGACCTTCGTGAGCCCGGCCGGGCGCTGCGTGGCCGTGGCGCAGGACCGTATCGCCGAGAAGCGTTTCATCGCGGCTGCGGGCGTGCCGGTCGCGCCGCACGTGGTGATCGAGTCGTCGCAGGCGCTCGCCGCCATCGGCGACGAGGCGCTTGCCGCCGTGCTGCCGGGCATCCTCAAGACCGCGCGCATGGGCTACGACGGCAAAGGCCAGATCCGCGTGACCAACGCCGAAGAAGTGCGCGAGGCGCATGCGTCGCTCGGCGGCGTGCCGTGCGTGCTGGAGAAGCGCCTGCCGCTGAAGTTCGAGGTGAGCGCGCTGATCGCGCGCGGCGTGAGCGGTGCGAGCGTGGTTTATCCGCTTGCGCAGAACACGCACCGCAACGGCGTGCTCTCGCACACCATCGTGCCCGCCCCCGACGCGAGCGCGGTGCTCGTGCAGCAGGCGCAGCAGGCCGCGCTGCAGATTGCGGCCAGACTCGGCTACGTAGGCGTGCTGTGCGTGGAGTTCTTCATTCTCGAAGACGGCTCGCTCGTCGCCAACGAAATGGCGCCGCGCCCGCACAACTCGGGCCACTACACGACCGATGCGTGCGCGACGAGCCAGTTCGAGCAGCAGGTGCGCGCGATGACGGGCATGCCGCTCGGCGACACGCGCCAGCACTCGCCGGCCGTGATGCTCAACATTCTCGGCGACGTGTGGTTTCCCGCCGGGGCCGGTGGCGCGAAGGCGCCCAAAGGCGCTGCGCCCATCACGCCGCCCTGGGACCAGGTGGCGGCGATGCCGTCCGCGCGTCTGCATCTGTACGGCAAGGAAGACGCGCGCGCGGGCCGCAAGATGGGCCACGTGAACTTCACCGCGCCGACGCTCGACGAAGCGCGCGCGGCCGCACGCGATTGCGCGCGGCTGTTGCACATCGTCACGAGCTGAGTTGGGTCGCACTATGTCCGATCCGCAACAAGGCGGCCACGTGACCGCAGCCGACATCGAGCAGGCCGCCGCGTTGCTCGACGCCGGCGAGCTGGTCGCGTTTCCCACCGAGACGGTCTACGGACTCGGCGGCGACGCGGCGAGCCCTGCAGCCGTCGCGCGCATCTACGCCGCGAAGGGCCGGCCCGCGAATCATCCGGTGATCGTGCATCTGCCGCCGGGCGGCGATCCGCAGTACTGGGCCGCCGAGTGGCCAGAGGCCGCGCAGAAGCTCGTCGAGGCCTTCTGGCCCGGCCCGCTCACGCTGATCGTCAAGCGCCATGCGCGCATTCCCGACGCGGTGAGCGGCGGCCAGGATTCGGTGGGCTTGCGTTGCCCCTCGCATCCGGTGGCGCAGAAGCTGCTGGCCGCGTTCTCGAAGCGGCGTGGCGGACATGGCGGCGTGGCGGCGCCTTCCGCGAACCGCTTCGGCCACGTGAGCCCGACCACGGCGCAGCATGTGCGCGACGAGTTCGGCGCGGCGGTGCACGTGCTCGATGGCGGCGCCTGCGACGTCGGCATCGAGTCGACGATTCTCGACCTCTCGCGCGGTTTCCCGGCATTGCTGCGGCCGGGCCACGTGAGCCCGCTCGATATCGCGCGCGTGCTGGGCGAGGCGCCGCGCCTGCCCGACGGCTCGGACGCCACGGCGCCGCGCGCTTCGGGCACGCTCAAGGCGCACTACGCGCCGCGCACGCCGCTCGCGCTGCTGCCGTTCGAGGCGCTGGAGCCGCTGCTGGCCGCCGCGCGCGACGCGGGCGAAACGGTGGCGCTGGTGGCGCGCGGTTCGCGCGCGGGCGCCTGGGCGAGCGCGGCGAACGTGCATTTCGTGGCCGCGCCGGAAGAGCCGCAGGTCTATGCGCGCGAGCTCTACGGCCTGTTGCGCGCGCTCGACCGCGCGAACGTCTCGCGCATCCTGATCGAAAAGCTGCCCGCGACCCTCGAGTGGATCGCCGTGAACGACCGCCTCGGACGGGCGGCCGCCGCCTTCGAGGCGCAGCAGGGCTGAGCACATTTCTCTCGCGCAATGAAAACACCCCACGACCTTGACGGTGCGTGGGGTGTTTTTTTGCCGGGAGGCCCGGCGCGTGAGGCTCTTACTGCGGTGCCTTGCCAATGCCTGCGGCAGCCAGCTGGGTTTCCACGTACGTGGCGAACTGCGCGTGCAGCTCCGTGGTCGGGTGGAACAGATCCGCGAACATGTAGGTCGTGGGCGCGTTGGGCGTCGTCAGCGTTTGCGGCGAGCAGAACAGCGAATTACCGAAGGCTTGACCGTATTGCTGTGCTGCTGCATCGATGACGGCCTGCGGCGTCGTGGCCGGGTTCAGGCCCAGCACGGTTTGCGCGTTGGCCAGCGCATAGTTGGTGGCATCGGTTTCCATCAGCGTGAGATTGCAGGCGGTACCCGTGTTCGTCACGGTGAAGCCGAGGCTGGCCGCATTCTGGATCGTCTGGTCGACCCACGAGAACGTATCGATCGGGATGACCTTCTTGGCCGCGAGAGAGGGTTGAAGACCCTGCAGCAGCGTGAGGTTGTACATGGCCGAAACGAGCGACAGTGCCTGGTCGGGCGCGTTCGCGGAGCCCGGCGTTGCGCCGGCGCTCGAATCGGCGGCCAACGCTGCCGGCGCCTTGCCGACGTCGGGCACCGTCGCGACCGCGACCTTGGCCGTACCGGCGATCTGCGTGTTGACGAGGTCCGCAAGCGCGCCGGCAGCGGTGATGATCGGCAGGACCGACGCGAAGTCCGTGCTGGCGTTCGTGTCCGTGTTGACGATGGTCAACGCGATGGCGGCGGGCACGAGTGCCTGGGCCTGTGCGGCCGTAAAGCCTTCCGCCACCAGCTGCTGAAGTGCCTTTTGCTGGGTTGCGGGGTCGCTGGCGGCCGCGCTGAAGTTGGCCTTGGCGAGCCCGGTGGCGAACGCCGTGAGTCCTGCGCCGTTGTTGTTCAGCAGCGCCAGGATTTCGTTCGAGCCGCCTTCGACGAGCACGAGCTGATTCGCATTGAAGCCGCCGTGTTGCGCCAGATACTGGCTGACCTGCCAGGTCAGCGGCTCCTCGCTCGCGGTCGGAATCGCGGCGCTGGTATTGGCCACGCCGCCGGTGGAGACGAAAGCGCCGCCCTGCGCGTAGTCGAGGCCGCCCGTGGCCGTCAACGGCAGGCCGAAGCCGCCTTCGAAGGCCGGCGTCAGTGAATTGCCGAAATACTCGGAGACCTTCTGCGCCCAGACTTCGCCCGGGTTGGTCGTGAAGCGGCCGCCACCGTAGCCCGGCAGGATCTGCTCCGAATACGTGCCGGCGTCGGTGAGGCTCGTGCCGAATGCCACCACCTGCAGGTTGACGCCGGACGGCGGCGGCGTGCTCGCGCTGCTGCTACTGCTGCTACCGCCGCCGCAAGCGGCGAGGAGCGCGAAAGCGGCGCTCGCGAGAGCGATCTGGGTGGCGCGCACGAGCGTACGGTGTCTCGGTCCTTGTTGCTTCATATTCACTTCATCTCCTCTGTTTGTGGCTTGTGTTGCCATTGCCTGATGCGAGCTTCTGGTGCTGCCAATGCTGCGGATGCCTGTGTCGCCAGGTCTTGCCGCGCGTTGTGTTGAGTCGAAGTGGCGTGGTCCCCCAAGGTCCTCGCCATCAGACTACGCAATCTGTCATGTTTTGTGCGACCCGATGTCACCCTTGGTGTTGTTTTCCGACACGGATGTTCGTATTCCACGTAAGCCCGAGGCGAGCTGTGCCGCGTCCCAGCGCGCGCACCAGTCCGGTGGCGCGAATAGCGCAGCAAGCCGCGTGCGCGAGTCAGGCATGCGGGCGAAATCGCGCGCCATGTCGAGCCATTCGTGAAAGCTCGCCTTGAGCGGGTTGTAGGTGTCGAGCGGCTTGACGATGCCGTAGACGGGCGGCTCGTGCGTGTCCTCCACGACGTAGCTGCCGAACAGTCGGTCCCAGATCGCGAGCACGCCTGCGTAGTTGCGGTCGATGTATTGCGCATTGCGCGCGTGATGGACGCGATGCATCGACGGCGTGTTGAAGACGTATTCGAGCCAGCCGAGCTTGCCGATGGCCTGGGTGTGCGCGAAGAACTGGAACGCGAGATTGACGAGCACGATGCCGACGATCTGCATCGGCGGGAAGCCGAGCACGGCCAGCGGGATCCAGAAGACCCACATGCCCGCGATGGGGTACATGAGGCTTTGGCGGAACGCGGTGGAAAGATTGAGCCGTTCCGACGAATGATGGACGACGTGCGCGGCCCAGAGCCACCGTACGCGGTGGCTCGCGCGGTGGAACACGTAGTAGAGCAGGTCCTGGGCGACGAACAGCGCGAGCCATGCGCCGAGGCCGGGCTGCCACGAGACGATGCGCCAATGGCGATAGACGTAAGCGTAGACGGGGATGGCCACGAGCCAGGCGAGCTTGTCGGCGCACTGGTGCATGAGCGCGAGCGCGGCGTTGCAGAGCGTGTCGGGCCAGTTGTAGAGCGCGGCGCCGGGGCGGGTGCGGGCGAGATGCCAGGCCTCCCAGCCGATGCAGGCGAGAAAGACGGGCGCGAGGGCGAGCAGCAGCCATTCAGCGTCGAACTGCACGAATCTCGTCCTCCTTGTCCCGTGACCGGCGCTGGCGAGTCAGCGCGGCATTGTTGTGTTTTGTCGATCGCACCTCGCGGGACCCCAGGCACAACACGTCAGCATGCGCGTTGATGTGGATCCACACATGGTGCGGTTAGCCGTGGGTGTGCGCATATTCTTGCGCGCTACCCGACTTTGCCCGTCAGAGTACACGTCCGACGCATGCGGCGCGCGGGGCTTTGCTAGAGGAAATCTTCGAGCGGCACGGCTTTGAGCGGCATTCGGGCAGTGGCTCGATATGCGCGTTCGGTCTGCCTGGCGGGGTGTAGTGCGCTCAGATCGGCAAGCCGATCCGTGTGAGTGGCGCGCACGAATGAGGGCACGCGATCGAGAAAGGAGATCGTGAGTGGAGAACGGGGAGGTAAGCGCGCCAGGATCCGTCTGGCGCGCTCATGCCATCAATGCGCGCCGCGCTGCCTCTTCGCAGCCTTGCGCTCGGCGGCCTGGCTCGTCTTTTCCGCCTTCGTCACGTGGCCGGCGCGTGCCGCCTTCGGCGCGCGCTTCGGATGCGGGTCGACGTACACGGGCTTTTCCTCGGGCATGCCCTGGTAGACCCATTCGAGCAGGGCGTCATGCGCGGCGCGCGCGGCTTCGGCACGCGGGTCGTTGATGAGGCTCACGACGATCCAGCTCTCGCCGTTTTGCGAGGCCACGTAGCCCGCGATCGCGCGCACGTCGCGCAGCGTGCCGGTCTTGATGTGCGCGTTGCCGTCCACGCCCGCGTTGTTCAGGCGGTTGCGCATGGTGCCGTCCACGCCCGCGATCGGCAGCGAGTCGATGAACGGCTGCGCCACCGGGCTCGCGTTGGCGGCTTGCAGCAGACTCGCGAGCGAAAGCGCGCTGATGTGCTCCTCGCGCGAGAGGCCGCAGCCGTTGTCGAGCACGAGCTCGGGCATGTTGAGGCCGCTCTTGCGCAGGAATGTGGTGACGGCGGTGGCGGCCTTCGCCGTGGTCGCGGGCGGCTTCTCCTCGACGGCGCCGAGCGTGAGGAACAGATTGCGCGCCATCACGTTGTTGCTGAACTTGTTGATGTCGCGCACGACGTCCGCGAGCGGCGGGCTCTGATGCACGCCCAGCAGACGCGCGCGCGGCGGCACGACGCCTTCGCGGGTCGTGCCCGCAAAGGTGCCGCCCGCTTGCTGCCAGAGCGCGAGGAAGCCGTCGGCGAAGAAGGTGCTGTGATCGACGGGCGCGGCCATGTTGAGCGTGCGGTCGCCGCAGCCCAACGCGTAGTTGCCCGCGAAGCTCGCCGTGACGACGCCGTTCGCGCCCGGCGTCACTTGCGGGCTCGGCAGCAGCCCGCCGCACTTGCCGCCGCGCTCGCGGATCTGGTTGTCGATCTGCCATTGCGCGACGGGCGGCACCACGTCGATCGAGACGCCGTCGCGCGAGGGCGAGAACGTGAACGAGACCGCCTTGAACGCGTACATCAGCGGATCGGGGCCGACGTTGTAGGGCGCGCTGTTGTCGCCGTCGAACGAGGGCAGATCGCGCGTGGAGGCGTCGAACTCGCTCTTGTCGAGCACGAGCGAGCCTTCGATGCGCACGATGCCGGTCGCGCGGATCTTCTGCACGAGATCGATCAGCTCCTCGGGGACGAGCTTCGGGTCGCCCGTGCCCTTGATGTAGAGGTTGCCGTGCAGCGTGCCGCTCGCGTCCACCTCGCCGTCGGTGTAGGCGCTGGTCTTCCAGCGGTAGTCGGGCCCGAGCATCGAGAGGCCGCTCCAGGTGGTGACGAGCTTCATCGTCGAGGCGGGCATCATCGGCTGGCCCGCGTTGACGGCGACGCTCGGCTGCCGGTCACCCACCTTTTCGATCACGACGCTCACCGACGAAAGCGGCACGTGCGCGCGCTCGAGTCCCGCCATCACGCTGGGCGGCAAGACGGTGCTGACGTTGACCGTGGGCACGCGCGCGCCGGCGGGCTGGGCGTGGGCCGGCGCGCCGGCAAAGGCCGCCGTGAGCGCCGCGCAAGCCAGCGCGAGCGCGAGGGGGCGCGGCGCACGGCGGCGGCGCGCGTCGACGCCGACGGTTGCGGCTGCCACGATGATGGTTGCGGCCGAGTTGGCGGCCGAGGTCACGGTGGCGGCCTTTGCGGCGGCCTTGGCCGCGCGCGTGGCACACGGTGTGCGCGGGGTGTTCAGGCGGAACAGGGTACGAATTCGGGACAGCGAAACGGGCGGCATGAAGAGCGTTGGACGAGGGCAGGCAATGCGGGGGCCGCGCGCGGCGCTGCTCGCCCGGGCGGGCTTTTCGCGAGTGTCGTGCGCGGACGCGGAATACGGCTGGCGCGTGGCTTTTGCGATGCGCGCGTCGCCTTGCATGCCAACCGGAGACAACTGAAAGGGCGCGTTCGCATCGCGGCGCCGCGCGCCGCAAAAGCGCACATTGTAAAGACCTCGCGTGGCGTGCGCGCATTGGCGGCGAGAAATGTGGGAAAAGGTCGTGTCAGCGCAGGACGGGGCGCGCTTGCGCGCCGCCGTTCCAGGCAGGCGCGCGGGGCGTCGCGTCCGCCCCGACGGCATGCGGCGCGTGTCGAGGCGCTAGAATGCAGCCATCGACATTCACTTCAGGCGCGGCGCCGCGCGCGCCGCCTGGCCAATTCATTACGATGCGCATACTGCTAGTCGAAGATGACCGCATGATTGCCGAGGGCGTGCGCAAGGCGCTGCGCGGCGAAGGCTTCGCGGTCGACTGGGTCGAGGACGGCGAGGCCGCGCTCTCGGCCGCGAGCGGCGAAACCTATGATCTGATGCTGCTCGATCTCGGGCTGCCCAAGCGCGACGGCCTCGACGTGTTGCGCACGCTGCGCGCACGCAGCGTGGCGCTGCCCGTGCTGATCCTCACCGCGCGCGACGCGATTGCCGACCGCGTGAAGGGCCTCGACGCCGGCGCCGACGACTACCTCATCAAGCCCTTCGATCTCGACGAACTGGGCGCGCGCATGCGCGCGCTGATCCGCCGCCAGTCGGGCCGCAGCGATTCCACGATCCGCCACGGCTCGATCACGCTCGATCCCGCCTCGCACCAGGTGACCCAGGACGGCTCGCCCGTCGCGCTCTCCGCGCGCGAGTTCGCCTTGCTGGAGGCACTGCTCGCGCGCCCGGGCGCGGTGCTCTCCAAGACCCAGCTCGAAGAAAAGATGTACGGCTGGGGCGAGGAGATCGGCAGCAACACGGTCGAGGTCTATATCCATGCGCTGCGCAAGAAGCTCGGCGCCGATCTGATCCGCAACGTGCGCGGCCTCGGCTACATGATCGCGAAAGACGCGTGAGGACGAGCGCCACCCGATGAGTTCGATCCGCAGACAACTGCTGTTCTGGCTGCTCGCGATCGTCGTCGCGGGCGTGAGCCTCGCGGGCTGGCTGATCTATCGCCAGGCGCTGGCCGAAGCCAATGAGCTGTTCGACTACCAGTTGCAGGAGATTGCGGCCGCGCTGCCCTCCGAGCCGTTCAACGAGATCCTCAGCTCGCGCGACACCGGCACCGAAGGCATCGTCCTGCAGATCTGGAACCGCAATGGCGTGCTGATGTACTACTCGCATCCGCGCGCGCCGCTCGCGCCGCGCGCGGAGCTCGGCTTTTCGACCGAGCGCACCGACCGCGGCGACTGGCGCGTCTATGGCGCGATCGTCGGCGATAACGTCGTGCAGCTCGCGCAGCCGATGACGGTGCGCAACCGCCTCGCCGCGAACGTCGCGTGGCGCACGCTCTGGCCGCTGATCGTGCTGCTGCCGTTCCTCGGTCTGGCCGTGTGGATGGTGGTGGGGCGGGGCCTCAAGCCGCTCTCGCGCGTCGCCCGCGCGCTCGACACGCGCCACCCGGAGGCGCTCGAGCCGCTGCCCGAGCAGCGCCTGCCGCGCGAGGTCACGCCGCTCGTGCATGCGCTCAACGCGCTGCTCGAGCGCCTCGCGCAGGCAATCGATACGCAAAAGGCCTTCGTGGCCGACGCCGCGCACGAATTGCGCACGCCGCTCGCGGCCGTGCAGATCCAGGCGCAACTCGTTGCGCGCGCAAGGGATGACGAAACGCGCCGCGAAGCGATCGGCGACCTGCAGGCGGGTGTGACGCGCGCCACGCGCCTCGCCGAGCAACTGCTCGCGCTCGCGCGCTCGGAGCCCGACGGTCACGCGCGTGCGCGAAGCGTCGACCTGCATGCGCTGCTCGATGATTGCGTGCTCAACTATGCGCCGCTCGCCCAGCAGCGCGGCGTGGACCTCGGCATCGAGGAGAGCGTCGACGCGCACGTGCATGGCGACGCCGATGCCCTGCGCGTGATGTTCAACAACCTGCTCGACAACGCGACGAAATACACGCCCGCGGGCGGACGCGTGGACGTGAGGCTCATCGTGGACGATGGGCATCCGCTCGTGCGCATCGAGGACAGCGGGCCGGGCATTCCCGTCGAGGAACGCCCGCGCGTGTTCGACCGCTTCTATCGCGTGGGTCCGAATGCGAACCGCGCGCGCACGGATGTATCGGGCACGGGGCTCGGTCTCGCGATCGTGCGCCGTATCGCGGATCAGCACGACGCCACGATCACGCTCGGCGATTCGCCGGCGGGCGGCTTGCAGGTGGACGTGCGGTTTTGAGCATTGCCTGCGCGGCGCGCATTGAAGCTTCCTTTTTGCTTTCAGTGTGCGCGTGACGGCCGCGCCGCAGCCCTCGCGGCGCAGCTCGAAGGCCCCCGCAAACGCCCTGTGCACGGGACTTTGCGGTTTGGTTCCCCGCTTAAGACTCCTTTAAGTGATACCGCTTAATCTTCGTTACGTCGTGACAGTATCCCGCGCAAGGAGTCCGCTATGAATACCAAAGTCATTACCCGCAGTGCCGTGGCCATCGCCGTTGCCGTCGCGTTGTCGGCGGGCTACGTGGCCGGGCGCCGCGACGTGCCGCCGCCCCAGGTCATCACGCAGGCGCAGGCCGCCGCGTTGATGCCCGCCGAAGCCGCGGCCAAGACCGGCATTCCTGACTTCTCGGGCCTCGTCGAAACCTACGGCCCGGCGGTCGTCAACATCAGCGCGAAGCACGTCGTGAAGCAGACGGCCCTGCGCGGCGGTGGCGGCGGTGCGCAGCAATTGCCGATCGATCCGAGCGATCCCTTCTACCAGTTCTTCAAGCACTTCTACGGCGGCATGCCCGGCATGGGCGGCGGCGACGGCGGCGGCATGCAGCCCGACACGCCGAGCACGAGCCTCGGCTCCGGCTTCATCATCAGCCCGGACGGCTACATCCTCACGAACGCGCACGTCGTGGACGGCGCGAACGTCGTGACCGTGAAGCTCACCGACAAGCGCGAATTCAAGGCCAAGGTCGTGGGCGCCGACAAGCAGTCCGACGTCGCCGTGCTCAAGATCGATGCGAAGGATCTGCCGACCGTGAAGATCGGCGACCCGCGCCAGAGCAAGGTCGGCCAGTGGGTGGTGGCGATCGGCTCGCCCTATGGCTTCGACAACACCGTGACCTCGGGCATCATCAGCGCGAAGTCGCGCTCGCTGCCCGACGAGAATTACACGCCGTTCATCCAGACCGACGTGCCGGTGAACCCCGGCAACTCGGGCGGCCCGCTCTTCAATCTGCAGGGCGAAGTGATCGGCATCAACTCGATGATCTACTCGCAGACGGGCGGCTTCCAGGGCCTTTCGTTCGCGATCCCGATCAATGAGGCGATGAAGGTCAAGGACGACCTCGTCAAGACCGGCCACGTGAGCCGCGGGCGCCTCGGTGTCGCGGTGCAGTCGATGAACCAGACGCTCGCCGACTCGTTCGGCATGGACAAGCCGCGCGGCGCGCTGGTGAGCTCGGTGGATTCGAACGGTCCGGCCGCCAAGGCGGGCCTGAAGCCCGGCGACGTGATCCTTGCCGTGAACGGCGAGCCAGTGGGCGACTCGTCCGACCTGCCTTCGCTGATCGCGGGCATGAAGCCGGGTACGAAGGCCGACATTCAGGTGTGGCGCGACAAGTCGACCAAGGACTTCTCGGCGACGATCGGCTCGCTCAGCGACAGCAAGGTCGCCTCGAACGACACGCCGCAGTCGCAGATGCAAGGGCGTCTGGGCGTCGCGGTGCGTCCGCTCACGCCGGAAGAGAAGAGCAACAGCTCGGTCGATCACGGCCTGCTCGTCGAACAGGCGGCCGGTGCGGCGGAAAACGCCGGCATCCAGCCCGGCGACGTGATCCTCGCGGTGAACGGCCGCCCGGTGACGAGCGCCGATCAGCTCAAGCAGATGATCGCGCACGCGGGCAACAGCATCGCACTCCTGATCCAGCGCGACGACGCGCAGATCTTCGTGCCGGTCGATCTCGGCTGATCGAAGTCTCGAATCGCTCCAGCGGTCTGGTGCGCTTCATACCGGGATTTCCGGGCCGCTTTTTCACTGCCGCCGTGGGCCTCGCGCCCCGGCGGCAGTTTTCTTTGCTGCGGCGTATTCTGGGTGTGGCTGTCGTCCGATCAAACGGGCATGCGGTTTGCGCGGGTTCTGTACCGGACCAACCTGTAAGGAGCAGTCACGATGAAGAGGTTTCATAAAACGCGTCCTGTCCTTTCGAGCGTCGCGCTCGCGGCTACTCTGGCACTCGGCTTCTCGGCCGGCGCGGCGGCGCAGCAAGGCAGCGCACCGATGCAATCCATGCCGATGCAGCCAGGCGGCGCCAATGGCGCCATGAATGGCATGAATCCCACCAACGGCACGGTGGGCGGAACGTCCACCGATAACTCGAGCGCCGGCAACACCAACGGCGGCGGCATGCCGCAAGTGCAGCAGCAGGGCGGCGTCGAATTCGTCTCGGGTGGTGTCGGTCTCGACGAGTCGAAGGCGCTGCAGGCCGCGCGCTCGCAATGGCCGCTCTCGCTGCGCTTCACGGGCCGCAACGCCGAGTTCCTCGCCGACGTGCATGTGCAGATCGTCGACGCCCACGGCGCGAGCGTGCTCGATACGACCTCGCGCGGGCCCTACATGCTCGTGCGCGTGCGTCCGGGACGCTATACCGTGCACGTGAGCCACAACGGCATCGACAAGACGAGTGCCGTGACCGTAGGCGCGAACGGCAGTGCCCGCGCGTCCTTCATCTGGTGAGCCGGGGCGGCGCGCGCGGCGTTCCGAATTCGCGCAAGCCGCCAGAGTTTCGCCGATAATGAAGCCACGGGTCTGCCGTGGCTTCTTGTGAGCGCGGCGGCGCCCATCGATCAGGGAGCAGACCATGGCGGTCGAACCGGATGCCGGCCATCGCATCGATATTGTCGTGAACCGTCACCGCGTGCGCGTAATCCACGGCGGCATCACCGTCGCCGACACGCTCGCGGCGCTCACGCTCGTCGAAACCGGCAATCCCGACGTCTACTATTTCCCGCGCGCCGACGTGAACATGGCGCGGCTCGAACGCTCCGCGCGCACCGAGGCGTGCCCGCACAAGGGCGAGGCGTCGTACTACCACCTGCACACCGAGGATGGGCGCATCGAAGACGCCGCCTGGAGCTACGAGGCGCCGCTCGATGCCGTGCGCGGCATCAAGGGCTATCTGGCGTTCCACCTCGGGCTCGTGGACCGCATCGATCAAACCTCCTGAGCGCCTCGGGAAGAGCGCCCGGCATCGCCCGCTAGCCTCAAGAACCGAAATTGACAGCCGATAGATGTGCTGACGTACCGAACAACCCGAACGACCCGGGCAAACTGATTCACCCGAGCGACGCAAACGAACTTCTCGAACTGCCACCGGGGAGCCGCCATGGAACTGAACGACGCGTTGAGGATTCCGCTTGAGCCGTCTGCCGTCTGGCAGGCGCTGCAGGACGCTACGCTCGTGCGGGCGAGTCTGGAGCATTGCGAGTCGTTCCGGCGCCTTGGCGCCGGCGAATACGCGCTCACGCTCACCGTGCCGCTCGGGCCGCTGCGCGCGCGCTACGAAGTGCGCGCTCACATCGCCAGCGATGTCGCGACGGTGCCGCTCACGCCGCGCCGCGTGCTGAGCTTTCGCGCGCGCGCCGATGGCATCGGCTCGCTGCGCGGCCAGATCGACGTGGCGTTGCGCGAGGAGGAGCCCGTGGGGGAGGGCGAGGTCGCGAGCACGCGCATCGACTATTCGGTTTGGGCCACGCTGACCGGGCCGCTGGGCGAGTTGCCGCCGCGCCAGATCGAAAACGCCCTGCACGAGCTCGCCGACGAGTTCTTCACCGAGTTTTGCGCCGTGGTGGAGGCCAAGCACGGGCAAGCGCCGAACCGCGTGCGCGGGGACACGCCCCGGCGCCAGCATGTGTTTCTGCGGCCGATCAATCTCGCGGCGGTCGCGCGGCGCGCGCATCTGCTCCCGCACGCGGGCGGCACGCTGTCGGGCCGCGCCGCAAGCACGCTGCATCATGAGAGCGCGCCGCACGCCATGCCGAACTGGGCCTGGGCCGCGATGATCTTCTTCGTCGCACTGCTCTTCTACGTGGCGCGGTACTTCGCGGAAAGCTGAGTCCGCGCGCCATCACGTCCCGCGAAATTCCCGCCGCCATGCCGACGGCGAGGTTCTGAACGCCTCCACGAAATGCTGACGCAGCGACGTGGCCGAGCCGAAGCCCGCGCACTGCGCGATGGCGTCGATCGGCTGGTCGGTGGTCTCGAGCAGTTGCTGCGCGCGGGCGAGCCGCTCGCCGAGGAGCCACGCGCTCACGGTGGCGCCCGTCGTCAGACGGAACTGGCGGGTGAAGGTGCGGCGGCTCATGAGCGCGCGCTGCGCCAGCGAGTCGAGCGTATGCGGCGTGTCGAGATGGGCGCGGATCCAGTCGAGCAGGCTCGAAAGCCGGTCGCCGCGCCCGCGCGCCGCCACGGGCTGCTGAACGTACTGCGCCTGGCTGCCCTGACGATGCGGCGGCACCACGAGCCGCCGCGCCACGTAGTTCGCGGCCTGCGTGCCGGCGAGGCGCCGCAGCAGATGCAGGCAGCAGTCGAGCCCCGCCGCCGTGCCCGCCGAGGTGAGGATGTCGCCGTCGTCGACATAGAGCACGTCCGGGTCGAAGCGCACTTGCGGGAACTGGCGCGCGAAGACGTCGGCGGCGGCCCAGTGCGTGGTGGCGGGGCGGCCGTCGAGCAGGCCCGCGTGCGCGAGCACGAATGCACCGAAGCACAGGCCCACGAGCACCGCGCCACGCGCATGCGCCGCGCGCAGTGCATCGCACAGGGCGCCGGGCGGCGCTTCTTCGGCGTCACGCCAGCTCGGCACGACGACCACATCGGCGTCTTCGAGCGCGTCGAGGCCGTGGGACGCGCCGATCGTGAAGCCTGCCGTCGTCGCGAGCGGCCCCGGCTCCGCTGCGCAAACGATCAGCTCGAACGGCGGCACGCCACCCTCCGGGCGCGGCTCGCCGAACACGATGCAAGGCACCGAGAGATGAAACGGGATGACGCGATCGAACGCAACCACGGCAATGCGGCGCGCGGCCGGTGCCGCCTGTGCC
Source organism: Paraburkholderia oxyphila NBRC 105797 (assembly GCF_000685075.1). Classification (GTDB taxonomy): domain Bacteria; phylum Pseudomonadota; class Gammaproteobacteria; order Burkholderiales; family Burkholderiaceae; genus Paraburkholderia; species Paraburkholderia oxyphila. The sequence goes on along the minus strand of NZ_BAYD01000014.1, from coordinate 26,055 downwards.
ACCTGTGCCGTCGGTGCGGCAGGTGCCGGCTGGGCTGCGGCGCTGGCGCGGGGTGCGGAACCCGGCGGCCGGGTACGGGGAACGGTAGACATCGATCGCCTCGCGAGTCGGGAGGGGCGTGGGCGTGCAGCGTTGGCCCACATTTGGCCCAATTCTAGCGAAAGTTGTCATTCGGGCCACTGGGCGCGTCCGGCGCGGCGGTCAACAATGCCTCCATCGCAGCCGAGCCGCCTGGCCAGCCGCGAATTCCACCGGGTTCCCACCCGGATTCCCGCCAGGCTCATATCGAAGAAGGAGGTATCGCCATGTCCGCAACCCCCCGCCGTGCGCTGGTCGTCATCGACGTGCAGAACGAATACGTCACCGGCGACCTGCCGATCGAATATCCGGACGTCCAGACGTCGCTCGCCAACGTGGGCCGCGCAATGGACGCCGCGCGCGTCGCCGGCGTGCCGGTCGTGGTGGTGCAGAACTTCGCGCCCGCCGACTCGCCGCTGTTCGCGCGCGGCAGCGTCGGCGCCGAGCTGCACCCCGTGGTGGCCTCGCGCGAACGCGATCATTACGTGGAAAAGGCGTTGCCGAGCGCGTTCGCGGGCACCGATCTGGCCGCATGGCTCGCCGCGCGCGGCATCGACACGCTGGCCGTCGCCGGCTACATGACCCACAACTGCGACGCGTCGACCGTGTTCGATGCGACGCACGCCGGTCTCGCCGTCGAGTTCCTCGAGGACGCAACCGGTGCGGTGCCCTACGAGAACGCGGCGGGCGCCGCGAGCGCCGCGGAGATCCATCGCGTGTTCAGCGTGGTGATGCACTCGCGCTTCGCCGCGGTCGCGAGCACCGATGCATGGATTGCCGCGCTCGAAGCGGGTGTGCCGCTGCAGCGCGACAACATCTACGCCTCGAATCAGCGCGCCCGCGCGAATCAAGTGACGGCTTGATGCCGGCCGGCCGGGCGGGCGGCGGCCACAGGTGCGGCCGCCCTCGCGGGCTCACCCGCTGCGCCGCGCTTGCGGCGCAGCGCTATTCCTTCGCCGCCGGATCGACGCGCAGCGCCGGGCTGTAGCGCAGCGCGTCGAGCATGGCCTCGACGTGCTGCTCCGCGTTGTGCGCGACGTCGAACATGTCCGGCAGGGTCGCCATGTCACGTAGCGCGCCGGTGATGAACGAGTGCAGCACGCGCGCCGCGCGCGGGGCATCGAGATTGGCCGGCAACTGCCCCTTGGACATCGCGTTGCGCAAGCCTTCCTCGATGCGCATGAGACCCTCGCGCATGTTGCCCTGATGGCGCGCCATCACGGGCCCCATTTCCTCCACGAACTCGCACTTCAGAAACAGGATCTCGAACACGCGGCGCCGCCGCGCGTCGGTGGCGGTGTCGCGCAGGCACAGCACGCACAGGTCCTTGATGCGCCCGAGCGGGTTGGGCTCGTCCGGGTCGACCGTGGCCGCCTTCATTTCGTCGAGCGGCAGGATCACGCGGTCGAACATGGCCGTGAAGAGATCGCCCTTGTTCTCGAAATGCCAGTAGATCGCCCCGCGCGTGACGCCGGCTGCCTGGGCGATATCGGCGAGCGAGCTGCGCGAGACGCCCTTTTCGAAAAAGACGTGCTCGGCGGCGTCGAGAATGCGGTTGCGCGTCTCCAGCGCTTCCTCTTTCGTGCGTCGGACCATGGCGGGTTACTGCTCAGTATGTGGGTTATGAGGGTTGGGATTCATATAAGAGCCAGATCGGCAAACTATTGATTTGTAATACGGACACTGTGTGCCGAAAGCTCTTGAGTGAACGTTCTAGCGGAATGATTCGTTCTTATACATTCATTCGCGAATGTATCTATAATACCACCCCACCACCTGGGCACCTCGAGAATTGATGTCCGGTTAATATCCGTCACTGGTCAAGTGGTCGTAGAAACCCCAATGCGCGCCGTTCGCTAACGTTGCGCGTCGAGAAATCGCCGGGACGGATGTTGCTGACCGGTCTCGCGCCATTCCGGAAGTGCCGGGTTTTCCGTCAGGTATCGCCAGATGCTGGCGTGCGTCGTCGCCCTTCTTCGGAACGGGCGCCGCACGCTGCTTTTATTGTCAGTTATAGACAGAGGTCGCTCCATGCGCGTCGAACGGGTTCCATTCCGCCTTATTACCTTCGCGACGGCTGCCGTAGTGCTCGCAGCGTGCGGGCAAAAGCAGTCCGCGCCGCCGCCGCAAACCCCCGAAGTCGGTGTCGTCGCCGTCCAGCCCACCTCGGTGCCGGTCGTGAGCGAGCTGCCGGGCCGCACCAATGCTTTCCTCGTCGCGCAAGTGCGCGCGCGGGTCGACGGCATTGTGCTGCGCCGCGAGTTCACCGAAGGGGCGGTCGTGAACGCGGGCCAGCGCCTGTACAAGATCGATCCGGCGCCCTACATCGCCACGCTCAATAACGCCAAGGCCACGCTTGCGAAGGCGAAGGCGAATCTCGTCACGCAGAACGCACTCGTCGCGCGCTACAAGGTGCTCGTCGCGGCCAATGCGGTCAGCAAGCAGGACTACGACAACGCGGTGTCCGCGCAAGGCCAAGCGCAAGCCGACGTCGATGCGGGCAAGGCCGCGGTCGACACCGCGCAGATCAATCTGGGCTACACGGACGTGCTCTCGCCCATCACCGGCAAGGTCGGCATCTCGCAGGTCACGCCGGGCGCCTACGTGCAGGCGAGCCAGGCCACGCTGATGTCCACCGTGCAGCAGATGGACCCGATGTACGTGGACCTCACGCAGTCGAGTCTCGACGGCCTGAAGCTGCGCCGCGACGTCGAGTCGGGGCGCCTGAAGACCAATGGCCCGAATGCGGCCAAGGTCACGCTCGTGCTCGAAGACGGCCGCACCTATGCGCAGCAGGGCAAGCTCCAGTTCACCGACGTCACGGTCGACCAGACCACCGGCTCGGTCACGATCCGCGCGCTGTTCCCGAACCCCGACCGCGTGCTGCTGCCGGGCATGTTCGTGCGCGCGCGCATCGACGAAGGCACCAACGACAACGCGTACCTCGTGCCGCAGGTGGGCGTGCAGCACGACCAGAAGGGCCAGGCCACGGTGCTGGTCGTCGACGGCAAGAACAAGGTCGTGGTCCATCCGATCGTCACGTCGGGCACGCAGGGCCAGGACTGGGTCGTCGAAAGCGGCCTGCAACCCGGCGACCGCGTGATCGTGCAGGGCACCGAGAAGGTCCACCCCGGCACGACCGTGAAGGCCGTGGACGCGCACCTGCCGCCGCCGCCCCCGCCGGGCGCGCCTTCGGCGGATGAGGCGACGGCCTCGGGCTATGCGAACGCAGGTGCGTCCGGCGCATCCGCGGCCAACGCTGCGTCCGCACCCGCTGCCTCCGCTGCGCAATAACAGGGAGCCTGCTTCATGGCAAAGTTCTTTATCGATCGCCCGATTTTTGCATGGGTGATCGCCATCATTCTGATGCTGGCGGGCGTGGCGTCGGTGTTCACGCTGCCGGTCGCGCAGTATCCGACCATCGCGCCGCCGTCCATCCAGATCAGCGCCAACTATCCGGGCGCGTCGGCGAAGACGGTGGAAGATACGGTCACCCAGGTGATCGAGCAGCAAATGAGCGGTCTCGACCACTTGCTGTACCTTTCTTCGACTTCCGATGACTCGGGCACGGCCACCATCACGCTGACCTTCGCCGCGGGCACCAACCCGGACATCGCGCAGGTGCAGGTGCAGAACAAGCTGCAGCTCGCCACGCCGATTCTGCCGCAGGTGGTGCAGCAGCTCGGTATCAGCGTCACGAAGTCGAGCAGCAGCTTCCTGCTCGTGCTGGCGTTCGTGTCCGAAGACGGCAGCATGTCCAAGTACGACCTCGCGAACTACGTGGCGTCGAACGTGAAGGACCCGATCAGCCGTATCGACGGCGTGGGTACGGTCACGCTGTTCGGCACGCAGTACGCCATGCGCGTCTGGCTCGATCCGAACAAGCTCACGAACTACCAGCTCACGCCATCCGACGTCACGGCCGCGATTTCCGCGCAGAACGTGCAGATCGCGGGCGGCCAGCTCGGCGGGACGCCGTCGGTCGCGGGGCAGTCGTTCCAGGCGACCATTACCGAGTCCACGCTGCTGCAGACGCCGGAAGAGTTCGGCAACATCCTGCTGAAGGTGAACCAGGACGGCTCGCAGGTGCGCCTGAAGGACGTGGCGCGCATCGGTCTGGGCGGTGAGAACTACAACTTCGACACGAAGTACAACGGCGCGCCCACGGCCGGTCTCGGCATTCAGCTCGCGACGGGCGCCAACGCGCTTGAGACCGCGAAGCTCGTGCGCCAGAAGATCGACGACCTCTCGAAGTACTTCCCGCACGGTCTCGTCGTGAAGTACCCGTACGACACGACGCCGTTCGTGCGCCTGTCGATCGAGGAAGTGATCAAGACACTGCTCGAAGGCATCGTGCTGGTGTTCCTCGTGATGTACCTGTTCCTGCAGAATCTGCGCGCGACGTTGATTCCGACGATCGCCGTGCCGGTGGTGCTGCTCGGCACGTTCGCGGTCATGGGGGTGGTGGGCTTCTCCATCAATACGCTCTCGATGTTCGGCCTCGTGCTCGCGATCGGTCTGCTGGTGGACGACGCGATCGTGGTGGTGGAGAACGTCGAGCGCGTGATGGTGGAAGAGGGGCTAGGACCGAAGGAAGCCACCCGCAAGGCAATGGGCCAGATCACCGGCGCACTGGTGGGCGTGGCGCTCGTGCTCTCGGCCGTGTTCGTGCCGGTGGCGTTCTCGGGCGGCTCCGTTGGCGCCATCTACCGGCAGTTCTCGCTCACGATCGTGGCGGCGATGGTGCTGTCCGTGATGGTCGCGCTGATTCTCACACCGGCGCTGTGCGCGACCATCCTCAAGCCGATCCCGAAGGGCCACCACGAAGAGAAGAAGGGCTTCTTCGGCTGGTTCAACCGCACCTTCGACAAGAGCCGCGACAAGTATCACAGCGGCGTGTACCACGTGATCAAGCGCTCGGGGCGCTGGCTCATCATCTATCTCGCGGTGATCGTCGCGGTCGGCATGCTGTTCGTGCGCCTGCCGAAGTCGTTCCTGCCCGATGAAGACCAGGGCACGATGTTCGTGATCGTGCAGACGCCCTCGGGCTCCACGCAGGAGACCACGGCGCGCACGCTCGCCAACATCCAGAACTACCTGCTCAAGGACGAAGGCAGCATCGTCGAGTCGGCGTTCACGGTGAACGGCTTCAGCTTCGCGGGCCGCGGCCAGAACTCCGGTCTCGTGTTCGTGCGGATGAAGGACTACAAGCAGCGCCAGCACGCGGACCAGAAGGTCCAGGCGCTGGTTCGCCGCATGTTCATGCGCTACGCGGGCTACAAGGACGCGATGGTGATTCCGGTGAATCCGCCTTCGATTCCTGAACTGGGCACGGCGTCGGGCTTCGACTTCGAACTGCAGGATCGCGGCGGCCTCGGCCACGAGAAGCTGATGGAAGCGCGCAACATGCTCCTCGGCATGGCGGCGAAGGATCCGACGCTCGCGCTCGTGCGCCCGAACGGCCTGAACGACACGCCGCAGTTCAAGATCGACATCGACCGTGAAAAGGCGAATGCGCTGGGCATCACGGCGGCGGCGGTCGACCAGACCTTCTCGGTTGCGTGGGCGTCGGCGTACGTGAACAACTTCCTCGATACCGATGGCCGTATCAAGAAGGTGTACGTGATGTCCGATGCGCCGTTCCGCATGACGCCGACCGACCTCGATACCTGGTACGTGCGCAATGCCGCGGGCGGAATGGTGCCGTTCAGCGCGTTCTCGGCCGGTCACTGGACCTACGGTTCACCCAAGCTCGAGCGCTACAACGGCATCTCGGCGGTGGAAATCCAGGGGCAGGCGGGCGCGGGCAAGTCGACCGGCCAGGCCATGACGGCCATGGAATCGATCGCGGCGAAGCTGCCGGCGGGCATCGGCTACGAGTGGACGGGTCTGTCGTTCCAGGAACGCCAGTCGGGTTCGCAGGCGCCGATCCTCTACGGCATCTCGATCCTCGTCGTGTTCCTGTGTCTCGCGGCGCTCTATGAAAGCTGGTCGATTCCGTTCGCGGTCATCATGGTGGTGCCGCTCGGCGTGCTCGGCGCGCTGCTCGCGGTGACGCTGCGCGGCCTCGAGAACGACGTGTTCTTCCAGGTGGGTCTGTTGACCACCGTGGGTCTCTCGGCGAAAAACGCGATTCTGATCGTGGAATTCGCGCGCGACCTGCAGGCGGACGGGAAGATGGGACCGATCGAGGCGGCGCTCGAAGCTTCGCGACTGCGTCTGCGGCCGATTCTGATGACGTCGATGGCGTTCATTCTCGGTGTGCTGCCGCTCGCGATCAGTAACGGCGCGGGCTCGGCTTCGCAGCACGCGATCGGCACGGGCGTGATCGGCGGGATGCTGACCGCCACGTTCCTCGCGATCTTCATGATCCCGATGTTCTTCGTCGTGATCCGCGCGAAGTTCGCCGGCGAGAAGGAAGACGCCGACACGGCGCTTGCACACTACGAAGAGCACCACGCACACGACCACGACGACGAGAACGGCGGCAACGCCGGCTCGAGTGGTGGCGCGGGCGGCACGGGTGGTTCGGGTGGCCCCGGCGGCTCGAACGGCTCAAGCGGCGGCGGCTCGGGTGGACCGGCTGGCGGCGGCAATGGCCAGGGCAAGGAAGGACATTGAGATGCATAAACTATCGGTAATTGCAGTGGCCGTTGCAGTGGCCACCACCGTCCTCGCGGGTTGCACGATGGAGCCGCGGTATCACCGGCCCGATGCGCCGGTGTCGCAGAGCTTCCCGCAGGGCGGCGTCTACGCGACGCAGCCCGGCGCGACCGGCGAGAACGGCCAGTCCGGCCGCAGCGCCAACGGCGCCGTGGCCACCGACATCGGCTGGCGCGACTTCTTCGTCGATGCGCGCCTGCAGGAGCTGGTCGCGATCGCGCTGAAGAACAACCGCGACCTGCGCGTCTCGGTGCTCAACGTCGAGGCGGCGCGCGCGCAGTATCAGATCACGCGCGCCGATCTGTTCCCGGCCATCAACGGCGTGGGCACGGACACGCGCACGCGCGTGCCGAGGGCGCTCCAGACCACGCCGGCGAATCCGTACAGCGTCTATAACGTGGGCGTGCAGGCGTCCTGGGAAATCGACTTCTGGGGGCGCGTGCGCAGCCTGAAGGACCAGGCGCTCGCGCAGTATCTGTCGACGGCGCAGGCGCGCAAGGCGGCGGAGATCTCGCTCGTCTCGCAGGTCGCCGACCAGTACCTGACGATGCTCGCCGATGACGACCTGCTGAAGGTCACGCAGGACACCCTCAAGACGGCGCAGGACTCGTACAACATCACGAAAGCACAGTTCGACACCGGCACCGGTACCGAGCTCGATCTGCGCCAGGCGCAGACCGTGGTCGAGAACGCGCAGGCCAACCTGCAGGAGCAAATGCGCGCCCGCGCGCAGGCCGAAAACGCGCTCGTGCTGCTGATTGGCGAGCCGCTGCCGGCGGATCTGGCGCAAGGCCTGCCGCTCGATGGCCAGAACCTGCTCACCGACATCCCGGCGGGCCTGCCGTCCGACCTGCTCACGCGGCGTCCGGACATCATGGAGGCTGAGGAGAGCCTGCTCGCGGCGAATGCCAATATTGGCGCGGCGCGTGCGGCGTTCTTCCCGAAGGTCTCGCTCACGGCGGCGTTCGGCACCGAAAGCCTTTCGCTCGGCGGCCTCTTCAAGGCGGGCACCGCGGCGTGGAGCTTCGCGCCGCAGATCACGATGCCGATCTTCGAAGGCGGCGCGAACATCGCGAACCTGCAGCTCGCGAACGTGCAAAAGCGCATCGAGATCGCCAACTACGAGAAGGCGATCCAGTCGGCGTTCCGCGAAGTGGCCGACGGTCTCGCGGCGCGTGGCACCTACGATCAGCAGATCGGGGCGCTCGAGCGCAGCACCTTCGCGAGCCAGCGCGGGCTCGACCTTGCGGAGCTGCGCTACAAGAACGGCGTGGACAGCTATCTGCCGGTGCTGGCCGCGCAGACCAGCCTGTACACGTCGCAGCAGGCGCTCGTCACGGCACGGCTCGCGCGGCTCACCAACCTCGTCGATCTGTATCGTGCGCTGGGCGGTGGCTGGATCGAACACGCGGGCGAGGCGCCGCGCCCGGCCGATGCGCCGGTCGACTACGGCGCGGCCAGCGCGCCGACGGCGGCTTCGGCGCCGGCCGCAACGGCGGGTTGAGCGATGTGAACGCAGGCTGTGTCTGACGGAGTAGAAACGAAAAACGCCACGGGAGACCGTGGCGTTTTTTTATGGCCATCCGCAATGCAGCCCGCCCAAAACAAAAAAGGCGTCACGGTTTCCCGTGACGCCAAACCAGCAAAAGGCCCCGGCACGTGTGTCTGTCACCCGGCCGGGGCGCCTCTCGCGTCGACTCAGTGTGCCGCGGTGCGCGGCATGCCCTGTCCCGCTTCCGGTGCTTGATCGGCTTCGTGCGACTGGGTGCCGTCGAAGTCGTGACCGACCTGGTGGATGTCGTGTTCTGCGGCGCGCTCGCTCTTTGCGCCGTTGAAAATCAGGTTGAGGATCACTGCCGAAACCGAGGCCAGCAGGATGCCGCTATGCAGGAGCGGCGAGAGTGCGGGCGGCAGCTGCGAGAAGAACTTCGGCGAGACAACCGGCACCATGCCGAAGCCCACGCTCACGGCCACGATGAACAGGTTGTGGTGGTTCTTCACGAAGTCCACCTTCGAGAGCACCTTGATGCCGTTTGCGGCGACCATGCCGAACATCACGAGGCCTGCGCCGCCCAGCACGAAGGGGGGCACCGAAGCGACGACCTGCGCCATCTTCGGGAACAGGCCGAGCGTCACGAGAATCACGCCACCCGTTGCGCAGACAAAGCGGCTCTTCACGCCCGTCACGCCGATCAGGCCGACGTTCTGCGAGAACGAGGTATGCGGGAACGAGTTGAAGATGCCGCCGATCATCGTGCCCAGACCGTCGACACGCAGGCCGCGAACGAGCGTTGCCTGATCGACCGGGCGATCGACCATGTCACCCACCGCGAGGAACATGCCCGTCGACTCGATGAAGGTCACGAACATCACGATCACCATCGTCACGATCGGCAGGACGTGGAATTTCGGCAGGCCGAAGTGGAACGGCATCACGAAGCCCACCCACTGTGCGTGTGCCACGCCGTCGAGGTTCACGCGGCCAATTGCGAAAGCGATCGCGAAGCCCGCCACGATGCCGAGCAGCACCGAGATATTGGAGATGAAGCCGCGGCCGAACTTGTTGATGAGGAGAATCAGCATCAGCACGGCGAGCGACAGACCGAGATAGACCGGGTCGCCGTAGTTCGGGTTGCCCACGCCACCGGCGGCCCAGTTGATGCCCACTTCCATGAGCGAGAGGCCGATCACCGCGATCACGGTGCCCACCACGACAGGCGGGAAGAAGCGCAGCAGCTTGCCGATCATCGGCGATATGACGATGCCGATCGCCCCCGCGGCGATAGTGGAGCCGAAGATGTCGAGAATGCCGAGCTGCGGGTTGGTGCCGATGGCGATCATCGGGCCGACCGAAGCGAACGTGCAGCCCATGATGACGGGCAGACGGATACCGAAGATCCACAGGCCGAGCGTCTGGATCAGGGTGGCGATACCGCAGGCGAACAAGTCGGCGCTGATGAGGAACGCGACCTGGTCTTTCGGCAGACCAATGGCGCCGCCGACGATGAGCGGCACGGCGACCGCGCCCGCGTACATCACGAGCACGTGCTGAATGCCGAGTGTGAGAAGCTGGCCGAACGGCAGGCGCTCGTCTACCGGGTGAACCTGGGTGCGCGCCTGGCCGGCTGCTGCCCTTTCGATACCCTGGGGATGCATGTCGTCTCTCTCCGTCTTTCGTTTCAGAATATGGCCTCCAAGGTATTCGCGACGAAAAGAAGCAACAAGACCACTGGAGACTATTCCGTGCTTTCCGGGGGCGATATGCGCGCGGGGTGCGCGGCCCGTCATATCGGGGTAGGATCAGACGGTTCGGAGGACGGCGCAGGCCCGGATGGCGATGCTGCGCCGCATCGTGGAAACGCCTGTGCGACGTTCGGACGCGGCATTAAGCCCACTTTTCAGGCGGTTTCAGGCGTTAGACAGCATTGCGCCGCTTTGCGTGCCGTGGAAGCGGCGGTGCCGTCAGCTCACATGAATGGGCAATGTCGCGAGAAGTCAAGCGTCAGTCGGTCCCTCGTACATATGGCCGACCCATTATGATCTATATTTCGCTTTCCGCATGTGAGCCATTTCGCATGTCGAGATAGACCCCTGGGTTAACCCGCGAATGCATGCATTTCGCATGATTTTGAGGTGTCTGCGCGCACCCCGATTCACCCCCGCCGGCCTCGCCTATAAGACGGTCTCACGGCATGAATTTCTGGCCGCTATCATGGCCCTTTTATCGTTCTGCGCGGCTGTCCCGGTTCGCCCTGTTCGGTGAGCGGCATCGATGAGCGGCAGGCGCCAACCTCAACCCTTTCCCCAAGCCAGCCACTTCGCATGAACGGATCGCAGACGCGCTTTCTCGGTATCGATCTCGGCACCGGTTCGCTCAAAGTCGCCATCGTCGATGAGACGCTCGCCGAGCGTGCCGCCGCGAGCATTCCTTATACGCTCGAGACGCCCCAGCCGGGCTGGGCCGAGATCGACGTCGAGCGCTGGTGGGACGCGCTCGTGCGCGCGTGCGAGCGCTTGCCCGCGAGCGAGCGCGAGTGGGTGCGCGCGATTGGATTCTCCGGCCAGATGCATGGCGTCGTGCTGACCGACGCAGCGGGCCGTGCGCTGCGTCCCGCCATGCTCTGGCCCGACACGCGTGCGCGCGCGTTGCTCGATGCCTGGCCGGATAGCGAAGCGAATCCTCAGCCGAATCCCGTGGCGCCTGGCATGGCGGGACCGCTGCTCTATTGGCTGACATTGCACGAACGCACGACGGCCGAGGCCGCGCGTTGGGCATTGCAGCCTAAAGACTGGCTGCGCGTCCGGCTTTCTGGCGCGTCCGACGAAGCCTTCGTGGCCGATCCGTCCGACGCCTGCGCGACCGCGCTCGCCGCGCCCGACGGCGCGTGGGATGTCGCGCTGATCGAGCGGCTCGGCCTCGCGGCACGCTGGTTCGCGCCGCTCGCGGCGTCGTCCGCGCCGAGTGGCACGCTTTGCGCGGAGGCCGCGCACGCCCTCGGCTTGCCCGCCGGCATCGTGCTCGCGACCGGCGCCGGCGACACGCCGTGCGCGGCACTCGGCAGCGGCCTGCACGAAGACGGCGACGCGCTGCTGACCACGGGCACGGGCGGCCAGATCGTCGTGACTTCGATCGAAGAGCCGCCTGCGCGGCGCGGTTTGCATCGCTACCGGTCGGCGAGCGGCGGCTGGTACGCGATGGCCGCGATGCAGAACGTCGGCGTCGCGCTCGAAGCGGCGCGCGGCTGGCTGTCCTGCGATTGGGCGCAAGCCTACGAAGAAGCCTTCGCCGCGCCGCCTTCGCAGACGCTCGCTTTCCTGCCGTACCTGAGCGGCGAGCGCTCGCCGTGGCTCGACCCCGCGGCGCGTGGCGGCTGGCTCGGCGCGGGCCTTGGCGACACGCGCGGCGTGTTGATGCGCGCCGCGTTCGAAGGCGTGGCGTTCGCGTTGCGCGCGGGACTCGACGCATTGCGCGGCGTGCCCTCGGCGGTCGGCGCGGGCGATATCGATGAAGGAGGCGCGCCGCATGCACCGATCACCATCACCGTGCTCAAGCTCGCGGGCGGGGGCTCCGTCGATGCGCGCTGGCGCCAATTGCTCGCCGACGTGCTGGGCGCGCAGCTCGACGCCATCGACTGTCCGAATGCGGCGGCGCGCGGTGCGGCGATGCTGGGCGGCGTCGCCTGCGGGCATTGGCGCATGGACGAACTCACGGCGTTCGCGCCCGCCGCAACCCGCGTGGCAGAGCCGCGCGCCGACGCCGCGCTGGCGCAGCGTTACGCGCGCTTCATCGATCTGTATGGCCGTGTGCGGACGTGGTTCGCGCCGGTGTCGTAGCAATTGCATCGCATAACTGAACGATGGCGGCGGGCAGGGGCGCACGAACGTGCCGAAACTCGCCGACAGGTTCACGGAAGGTAAGATCGACATCGACGACCTGATCGCTCACGCGTTGTGCCGCGACCGGATCGACGAGGGCTTCGACCTGATGAAGCAGGGCGAGTCGATTCGCTCTGTTGTCCTTTACCCATAGCGAGGGCTTGAGATGCTGGACCAGATTGAAGAGCACGCCTGTTACGGTGGCGTGCAGCGCATCTACAAACACGATTCGAAAACGATCGGCCTGCCGATGCGCTTTTCGGTGTATCTGCCGCCGCAGGCGCGCGAGCGCAAGGTGCCGGGGCTGTTTTATCTGGCGGGTCTGACCTGCACGGAGGAGACCTTCCCGATCAAGGCGGGCGCGCAGCGCTTCGCCGCGCAGCATGGCATCGCGCTGATTGCGCCCGACACGAGCCCGCGCGGCGCGAACGTGCCTGGCGAAGCCGAGGCCTGGGATTTCGGCGTGGGCGCGGGTTTCTACGTCGATGCCACGCGCGAGCCGTGGTCGAAGCACTGGCGCATGTATTCGTATGTGCGCGACGAGCTGCGCGAGGCCGTGACGGCGAACCTGCCCGTGGACGGCGCGCGGCTGGGCATCTTCGGCCACTCGATGGGCGGGCACGGCGCCTTGACGCTCGCGCTGCGCAACCCCGATATCTACCGCTCGGTCTCGGCGTTCGCGCCGATCGCGGCGCCCACGCGCTGCCCGTGGGGCGAGAAGGCGTTCAGCGGCTACCTGGGCGAGGACCGCGAGGCCTGGAAGCAGTACGACGCGAGCGAGCTGGTGGGCAAGGCCGCGCACAAGTTCGAGGCCGGCATCCTCGTCGATCAGGGCCTGGCGGACGCGTTCTTGCCGAACCAGTTGAACCCGGACGTGTTCGAAGCCGCGTGCAAGGCGGCGGGGCAGCCGCTCACGCTGCGCCGTCATGCGGGCTACGATCACGGCTACTTCTTCATCCAGAGCTTTATCGAGGACCATCTGGCGCATCACGCGCGGGTGCTGCTGAAGTAACGCTAACGCGCTCACGATGTTCGAAAAGGCCTCCACGCTGCGCGTCGAGGCCTTTTTTATTCGCGTATCCGACCCCGCGTGAAACTTTGATATCTGGTCAGGTTGGTACTAGAATCTGGTCAGGTAGGTCTTCTTTGGAGTCATCCAGTCATGCGAGCATCCCTCATCGATCCCGAAGCCAGCAAGGAATCCGCCGAGCGGCGCATGGATGATTTCCAGGCGGCCGTGAAGGCGATTGCCGCGCGCGTGGGCGCAACCGACGTCAACGCGGTGGGCACGCCCATTTCGGCATTCAAGACGAATTATTCGAGCGTCCTGAGGCGCGTCAAATCGGGCTCGGTCGAAATCGTCAACCAGGGCCCGGAGCCATTCATTATTCTCGGCCTCGATCAGGCCGTCGCGCTGATGTCCAACACGGTCAGCGACCGCACCGTGGCCGAGGTGTTCGCCGGGCTCCCTTCGGTGCCGGCCTCGGGCAAGCTGCCGCGCGACGTGTCCATCGAGGCCGTGGATCACTACCGCGTGCCGCGCTGAAATTGGCGGCGCAGTTCATCGGATCAGTACGCCAGTCGGCATGCCGCAGAGGCACGCCACGCAAAAAACCAATAAAGGCCGTCCATGCCGAGATTTTTGTTGGGCACGAATACGCTCATCGACATGTGCGTTGAAGACACCGCCTCGCGCAAATGGATCGAGGGCGGGGTGAAGGCGCGCGACATCAACTTGAGCGTCGTCAGCGTCGCGGCCGCGCGCCAGGTGATCGCCCGGCACAAGATGAGCGAACCGCGTCGCGCGGCGTTCAGGAAGGCGCTCGATGCGCGCGTCGCTGCGCTCGTCGACGACGGCTCCGTCATGCTGCCGTTCGGCGAAAGCGAGGCCGCGCAATGGGAGCAGTGGCGCGGTCATCATCCGCTCGAAATCGACAAGGCCGGTACGCGACATCCGGTCGGCCAGGACACGCGCATGGTGATCGCCACCGCGGTGGCCAACGGCTGCACGCTCGTCGAGCCCGAAGAGGTGTACCACCGGGAGCTGCGCAAGCTCCAGGTGGGCGTCGTCTCCCTGCTCGAGGAATAGGCCATTGAGCAGCCCATCGAATAGTCCCTCGAGTCGTCCCTCGAATACCCCGTCGAACCCCGCGCTGGACGATCCGTTCCGCGTGCCCGAGGGCCGGCTCACGCCGGCCCCCGACTGTCTGCGCGTGCTGAGCCTCTCGGGCGGCGGCTATCGCGGGCTCTACACGGCGCGCCTGCTCGCCCGTATCGAGGCCAGCGAGAAGTTCGGAGCGGGGCCGATCGGCGCGCGCTTCGACATGATCGCCGGGACCTCGGTGGGCGGCATTCTCGCGGCGGGGCTCGCGGCCGGCGTGGCCGCAGGCGAGCTATACGCGATGCTCGCGCAGTGGGGGCCGTCGATCTTTCCGAAGCTCTCGCTGCGCAAGTTGCAGAAGCTCTTGAGCAAGAAGGTCTACGCGGCCGAGCCGCTCGAGGCGGCCATCGTCGCCTGTCTCGACGGCTGGGCCGGCAAGACGCTTGCCGAGATCGACAAGCCGCTCATGCTTACGACCGTGAGCTGGTCGCTGGGCGAGTTGCGCCTCTTGAGGAGCCGAGGTCTCGCAGGCGACGCGGCGGACACCTGCACCTTGCTCGACGCGGCGCGCGCGACCTCGGCGGCCCCAGCGCATTTCCCGGCGCTGATGCTCGACGACGACTGGCACGTGGACGGCGGGCTCGCCGCGAACTGCCCCGACGCGCACGCGCTCGGCGAAGCGCAGCGGCGCGGCGTGCCGGTGCGCATGCTCGGCGTGGGCACCACGGGCGTGCATCACAAGAGCGTGCCGAGCCGCCTGCCGCTGCGCGGCCTCTACTGGGCGCAGCCCGCGCTCGATCTGAGCATGCAGGCGCAGGAGCGGATGGCGCAGGCCACCTGCATGCGCGAGCTCAAGGCAAGCTATCTGCATCTGAACAGCGAGGTGGGCGGCGACCAGCAGATCCTGCGCGATCTCGACATGGCGACGTCCGACGCCACGGTGGCGCTCACGCGGCTCGCCGATCAGCGCTTCGAGGCGCTCTGCGCGCGGGCCGACGAGTCGCGCCGTCTGCGCTTCATCATGGGCGACGGCGAGACCTGAGCCCGCACCGTCGGCAAGCCGGAAAGCGAAACGGCGTTGCTCCGTGAGGAGCAACGCCGTTTTCGTATCGTCGCTTTCGCGTCGTCGTATGGGTATGCGCGCGCCGAAAGCGCTCAACGCCGCCCGATCAGGCTCGCGCCGTAGACCAGTGCCGCGAGCGCCGTGATCCAGAAGCTCGTCGGCCAGTCGGTGTAGTAGGCGAGCGTGACGCCGATCCACGCCTGCGCGAGTGCGAGCAGTGCGGCGAGCACGACGCCGGTTGACAGGCGCGTGGTGAGATTCTGCGCGGCGGCGGCGGGGCCCACCATCAGCGTGAAGACGAGCAGCACGCCGACGATCTGTGTGCACGCGGCCACGGCAAGCGCGGTGATGGCGAGAAACAGCACCGAGACGAGGCGCAGCGAGACGCCTTTGGCCTCGGCCAGCTCCGGCTGCAATGAGGCGAACAGCAGCGGCCGCATGATGGCCGCGAGCGCGGCGAGGCTCGCCACGGCCAGCGCCGCGAGGATGCCGAGCGTGTCGCGGTTCACGCCGAGCACGTTGCCGAACAACAGCGCCGTGACCTGGGTGGCGTACGCCGTGAAGAAGTGCAGGAACAGCAGGCCGAAGCCGAGCGCGAGCGAGAGGATCACGCCGATGGCCACGTCGCGGCCCGCGAGCTTTTCGCCGAGCGCGCCCATCGACACGCCTGCGACGAGCGTAAAGCCCACCATGCCCCACATCGGCGAGACGCCGAGCAGCACGGCGCCCGTGGCGCCCGTGAAGCCGACGTGCGAGAGCGCATGGCCCGCGAAGGTCTGTCCGCGCATCACCAGAAAGTAGCCGACGATGCCCGCGAGCACCGCGACGATGCCCGACGCCGCGAAGGCGTTCACCATGAAATCGTATTCAAGCATCGTGCGTGTGGCCGTGGGCGTTGTTGTTGTCGTTGCTGCCGTGATCGTGACTGTGGCCGTGCGCGTGGCCATGCTCGTGTGCGTGGTCGTGCTCATGCTCGTGGTCGTGCTTCTCGACCTCGACGTCGCCCGACATCACGAAGATGCGGCCCTTCATGCGCATCACCTCGATAGGCGAGCCATAGAGCCGCGAGAGCACCGGCGCCGTGATCACTTCATCCACGCTGCCGAGCGCTGCCACGCCGTTGCCGAGATAGAGCACGCGGTCGAGCGAGTTCAGGAGCGGATTGAGCTCGTGGGCCGAGAACAGCACGGCGATGCCAAGCTCGCGCTGCACGCGGCGCACGAGTTCGACCACGCCGCGCTGGTGATGCGGGTCGAGGCTGATGAGCGGCTCGTCGAGCAGCAGCAGCTTCGGGTCGCCGAGCAGGCATTGCGCGAGCAGCAGGCGCTGGCGCTCGCCGCCGGAAAGCTCGGAGAGCGGGCGGTCGGCGAGCTTCGAGGCGCCCACGAGATCGAGCACGCGCGCGACGTCGGCGCGCGTGGCGGCGTCGGCGCGCGGCAGGCCCCAGCGATGGCCGTCGGCGGCCATCGCCACGAAATCGCGTCCGCGCACGCGGCGGCTCGCGAGCGCGGTGCGTGTCTGCGGCATGTAGCCGATCTTCGCGTTGCCGCGCGCCACGGGTTCGCCGAGCACGCGAATCGCGCCGTGCGCAGCGGGCACGAGGCCGAGAATCGCCCGCATCAGCGTGGTCTTGCCCGCGCCGTTCGGGCCCAGCACGCCGATGAACTCGCCCTGGTTCACCGCGAAGTTCGCGTCGCGCAGGATCGTGCGATCGCCGAGCGTGAGCGTCACGCCCGCGAGCGTGAGCACCGGCTGCGGCGCGCGGTGCGTGTCGTGTGCCGCAGCCGTGCGCACTTCGGTTGCGCGGTGAGCGGGCGAGGCCTCGGTCATTGCCTGGGTTCCCTGTACGGACATGGTTAGGTCATTACTTCTGTGCCAGCGCCGTTTGCAGCGCGTCGAGCTGCGCGAGCATCCAGTGCTGGAAGTTCATGCCGGCGGGCTGCGTCTCGGTCACGCTCACGGTCGGCACCTTCGACTGCTTCGCGATGCCGAGCATGCGTCGCGTCATCGCTTCCGTTGCCTGGCTGTTGTAGATCAGCACACGCACGCGGCGCTCGCGCAGGTCGCGCTCGAAGGCCGCGATGTCCGACGCGCTGGCCTCGGTGTCGTTCATCGTCGCCATCTGGAACGGCATATTGCGCATCTCGAGGCCGATCGCGTCCGACATGTAGCCGAACACCGGCTCGGTCGCCGTCACGGGCAGACCCTTGTACTGCGCGCGCAGGGCCGCGACCTTGTCGTCGAGCGGCTTGAGCGAGCCGATAAACGTCGCAAGGTTGGCATCGTACACGCTCTTGTGCGCCGGGTCTGCCGCACCGAGCGCGGCGCTCACGGCGCGCGCGACCGCGGGCATCGTTTGCGGGTCGTACCAGAGGTGCGGATTGTCGCCGGCCTTCTTGCCGACGAGATCCGCCGCGACGATGACGGTGCGCTGGCCGCCGCCGGTGGCGCCGAGCAGCTTGGTCATCCACGGGTCGTAATCGGCGCCGTTGTAGACCACGACGCGCGCGTGCTGCAGCGCGCGCGCGGTCTTCGGGCTCGCCTCGAACAGATGCGGGTCCTGGTCGGGGTTGCTCATGATGCTCGTCACGTTCACGTACGTGCCGCCGATTTGCTTGACGACGTCGCCGTAGAAGTTCTCCGCCGCCACCACGGTGAGGGCGGCGCCCGGCGCATCTGCCGCGTGGGCGGCTGAGCACGGGCCGAGCAGCGCGCCGAGCGCAAGGCATGCCGCCACGAAGGGCGTGGCGGCGCGCTTGAGCGCGGTGGCGGCGTGGGAGAGCCGGCCGGGCAGGCGCGGAGTCAGGCGGACTGCACGGGTGATAGAGGGCATGGTTCTATCCTTGAATGAGCGGTGAGAACGTGGCTTGGATGGCATCCGGACGCGACGCCGCGCCGTCCGGAACGGGCTGAGCGACACGGAAGCGAGATGATATAACGTATCACATCAGTTGGCGAGTCAGTCTCCCCGGCAAACAGCCGGGCAGCCCCTCCATACGCAGCGCCGGCCCGAACGCCCCTCCGATCCGCCCCAGCTCGCAAAGCGGGCGCGCCAAATGCTCCTGCGCCGTCGAGCGGCCCCTTGCGCGTCGCACCATCGAAATCTGATGCGATCGCGTATGTCCGCCTTGACATGTGTGCGCCCGTGTCCGATCATTCGATCACCAACAGAGCAAATGTTCACACATCGAGCGATAGTTCACGCGATTGCCCGCGGCAGCGCATCGGCGGCTCGACGAACGCAAATGGAGACAACCCCTGTGGCACATTCCGCGAACCCGGCGGCAGGACGTTTGCAGGACAAGGTGGCCGTGCTCACTGGCGCGGCGAGCGGCATCGGCGAGGCGGTCGCGCGGCGCTATCTGGACGAAGGCGCGCGCTGCGTGCTGGTCGACGTGAAGCCCGCCGACTCGATCGCCCCAGCGCTAACGGCCGCATTTCCTGATCGCGTGCTCCCCCTCAGCGCGGACGTCACGCGCCGCGAGGACATCGAGCGCATCGTGTCTGGCACGCTCGAGCGCTTCGGCCGTATCGACATCCTCTTCAACAATGCGGCGCTCTTCGACATGCGCCCGTTGCTCGACGAATCCTGGGACATCTACGACCGTCTCTTCGCCGTGAACGTGAAGGGCATGTTCTTCCTGATGCAGGCAGTCGCGCGCCACATGGTCGAGCAGGGGCAGGGCGGCAAGATCATCAACATGTCGTCGCAAGCGGGCCGGCGCGGCGAGGCACTCGTTTCGCACTACTGTGCAACCAAGGCCGCGGTGCTGAGCTACACGCAGTCGGCGGCGCTCGCGCTCGCGCGGCACAAGATCAACGTGAACGGCATTGCGCCGGGTGTGGTCGACACGCCGATGTGGGATCAGGTGGACGCGCTGTTCGCGCGCTACGAGCACCGGCCGCTGGGCGAAAAGAAACGGCTCGTGGGCGAGGAAGTGCCGCTCGGCCGCATGGGCTTGCCCGAGGATCTCACCGGCGCGGCGCTTTTTCTCGCGTCGGCCGACGCTGACTACATCACCGCGCAGACGCTCAACGTCGACGGCGGAAACTGGATGAGCTGAACGCCCTCCGGAGCTTGTCCGGCGACTTCAACCCATGCAGCACGACATAACGCAGCAAACAACGAAAGGAGACAACGCCATGAAACCATCCATTCGGAGCGCCGCCTGGCGCATAGGTCGCGCGACAGGCGCGCTCGCCCTCGTTGCCGCGGCGGGCGCGGCACATGCGCAGAACGTCACGATCGCGATGTTGAACAACCCGGACATGCTCGAGCTGAAGAAGCTCTCGCCGGCTTTCGAGAAGGCCAATCCGGGCATCAAGCTGAACTGGGTGATCCTCGAAGAGAATGTGCTGCGCCAGCGCGCCACGACCGACATCACGACCAATAGCGGCCAGTTCGACGTGATGATGATCGGCACCTACGAGGCGCCGCAGTGGGGCAAGCGCGGCTGGATCGTCCCCATGACGAACCTGCCGGCCGAGTATGACCTCGACGACGTCGTGAAGACGGCGCGCGACGGTCTCTCGTACAACGGCACGCTTTACGCGCTGCCGTTCTACGTCGAAAGCTCGATGACGTACTACCGCAAGGACCTGTTCGCGGCGAAGGGCCTGACGATGCCCGCGCAGCCGACCTACGACCAGATCAAGCAGTTCGCCGACAAGCTCAACGACCCGTCCAAGGGCACCTACGGCATCTGCCTGCGCGGCAAGGCTGGCTGGGGCGAGAACATGGCGTATGTGACGACCGTCGTGAACACCTTTGGCGGCCGCTGGTTCGACGAGAAGTGGCAGGCGCAGCTCACCACGCCCGAGTGGAAGAAGGCCGTCAACTTCTATGTCGATCTGCTGAAGAAGGACGGCCCTCCGGGCGCGAGCTCGAACGGCTTCAACGAGAACCTCACGCTGATGTCCTCGGGCAAGTGCGCGATGTGGATCGACGCGACGGTCGCGGCGGGCATCCTCTATAACAAGCAGCAGTCGCAGGTGGCCGACAAGATCGGCTTCGCGGCGGCGCCGACGGAAGTCACGCCGAACGGCGCGCACTGGCTGTGGTCGTGGGCACTCGCGATTCCGAAGTCGTCGAAGTCGCAGGATGCCGCGAAGAAGTTCATCGAATGGGCTACGTCGAAGCAATACGTCGAGATGGTCGCGAAGGACGAGGGCTGGGCGTCGGTGCCGTCGGGCACGCGCGTTTCGACCTACCAGCGTCCCGAGTACAAGCAGGCCGCGCCGTTCTCGGACTTCGTGCTGAAGGCGATCCAGACCGCCGATCCGACTCACCCGACCTTGAAGCCGGTGCCGTACACGGGTGTGCAGTTCGTCGGGATTCCTGAGTTCCAGTCGTTCGGCACCGTGGTCGGCCAGAGTATCGCCGGCGCTGTGGCGGGCCAGATGAGCGTCGATCAGGCGCTCGCGGCCGGCAATGCCGCCGCCGACCGCGCCGTGAAGCAGGCCGGTTACCAGAAGTGAGCGTAGTCAGGCGCCGCATTGCAGCGCCATTGCAGTGGCAGTACAGCAGGAACGCGGAGCGCGCCGGGCCGCAAGGCACGGCGCAGCTCTCGCGAAAGAGATGCGGCGCCGCGCCCCGAGCCGCCGCGTAACAGAGAAGGGTGGTCCTCATGCGTCATCTCCATCTTCCCATGCCTATATTCAATCGAGCGCGAGCGCCCCAGCCGCAGCACGTGGAGACACGCCGTTCGGCGTCGCGCTGGCTGGTCTCGCCGTCCGTCGCGGTCTTGTTGTTGTGGATGACCATTCCACTCGCGATGACGATCTGGTATTCGTTCACGCGCTATAACCTGCTCAACCCCGATCTCAAGGGTTTCGCCGGCCTCGACAACTACAAGTTCCTCGTCACCGACCCGTCGTTCTGGCCGTCGATCTTCCACACGGTCGAGCTGATCGTGGCGGTGCTCGTGATCACCGTGGTCGGCGGCGTGCTGATGGCGGTGCTGTTCGACCGCAAGTTCGTCGGGCAGGGCATCGCGCGCCTCTTTGCCATCGCGCCGTTCTTCGTGATGCCCACGGTTTCCGCGCTGATCTGGAAGAACATGATCCTGCATCCGGTGTACGGGCTCGTGGCCATCGCGATGCGCGCGATGGGCATGACTCCCATCGACTGGTTCGCCGTCTACCCGCTCACCGCGGTCATCATGATCGTGGCGTGGCAGTGGCTGCCGTTCGCGTTCCTCATTCTGTTCACGGCGATCCAGTCGCTCGACCAGGAGCAGAAGGAGGCGGCGAAGATCGACGGCGCGGGTGCGATCGCCATGTTCTTCTACATCACGCTGCCGCACCTGCGCCGCGCGATCGCGGTGGTGGTGATGATGGAGAGCATCTTCCTGCTCTCGATCTTCGCGGAGATCTATACGACCACGAGCGGCGGTCCCGGCAACGCAACCACCAACCTCACTTACCTGATCTACTCGATGGGCCTGCAGCAGTTCGACGTGGGCATCGCGTCCGCGGGCGGCATTCTCGCCGTCGTGCTCGCGAACATCGTGTCGTTCTTCCTCGTGCGCATGCTCGCACGCAACCTCAAAGGGGAGTACGAAAAATGAGCCAAGTCACCGCTTCGCCCGTACGCGCACCCGAGTCGCCGCATGCCGTCAACCGTTCTTCACCGCTCCAGTTCATCGGGCGGGTGGTGCCGGGGCTGCTTGCATGGGTCATCGCGCTCGCGCTGTTCTTCCCGATCTTCTGGATGACGATCACGGCGTTCAAGACCGAGCAGCAGGCGTATATCCCGTCGCTGTTCTTCATCCCGACGCTCGACAGCTTCCGTGAGGTCTTCGCGCGCAGCAACTACTTCGCGTTCGCATGGAACTCGGTGCTGATCTCGGCGGGCGTGACGATCGTCTGCCTGATCCTGGCCGTGCCCGCCGCCTATGCAATGGCGTTCTTCCCGAACCGGCGCACGCAGGGGATTCTGCTGTGGATGCTGTCCACCAAGATGATGCCTTCGGTGGGCGTGCTCGTACCGATCTACCTGCTGTGGAAGAACTCCGGGCTGCTCGACACCGTGAGCGGGCTCGTGATCGTCTACACGCTCATCAATTTGCCGATTGCGGTGTGGATGGCCTACACGTACTTCAACGAGATCCCCAAGGACATTCTGGAAGCCGGGCGCATGGACGGCGCGGCCACATGGCAGGAGATCGTCTATCTGCTCATGCCGATGTCGGTGCCGGGGCTCGCGTCCACCGCGCTCCTGCTGATCATCCTTTCGTGGAACGAAGCATTCTGGAGCATCAATCTGTCGAGCTCGAATGCCGCGCCGCTGACCGTGTTCATTGCCTCGTACTCGAGTCCCGAGGGGCTGTTCTGGGCCAAGCTCTCGGCGGCTTCGCTGCTGGCGGTGGCGCCGGTGCTGATCGTCGGCTGGCTCTCGCAGAAGCAGCTCGTGCGCGGCCTCACGTTCGGCGCGGTCAAATAAAGCGGCTACCAACAAGAAACACAAGGACGAAGCCCATGACCATTCAGGTCCTGATTTGCGACTGCGACGGCGTGCTGATCGACAGCGAGGCCGTGGCCGCGCGCGTGCTGGTGCGCGAGCTCGAAGCGCGCTGGCCAGGCGCTGCCGTCGCGCCGGTGCTGATGCCGCTGCTCGGGCAGCGCATCGAGCGCGTGCTCGGCGGCGCGAGCGAGGCGCTCGGCCGGCGGCTGACGCCCGCGGACGTCGATGCGATCCGCGCCGTGGCCGAAACGGAGGCGGCGCAAGCGCCGCTCTTTCCCGGCGTGAGCGCGGCCCTGGAGGCCGTCGCGCTCACCAGGGCCTGCGCGAGCAACAGCTATGCGGCGGTGGTGCGCCGCGTGCTGGAGCGCAATGACCTCACGCGCTTCTTTGGCGAGCGCATCTATTGCGCCGACATGGTGGCAAAGCCGAAGCCCGCGCCGGACGTCTATCTCGCGGCGGCGCAGGGGCTGGGCGTGACGCCCGAAGCGTGCCTCGTGGTGGAAGACAGCGTGGCGGGCGTGAGCGCGGCGCGCGCGGCGGGCATGACGGTGCTGGGCTTCGTGGGCGGCGCGCACGTGGGTGGCGAGGCGCATGCGCTCGAATTGCGCGACGTGGGCGCGCAGGAGATTTTCGACGACATGCGCATGCTGCCCGCGCTCGCGGCGCACTGGATGCAGAAGGCGGAGGCGCGCGCACATTGAGCGCGGCTTCGCGGTAAACCGAATCGTGATCGAATTGTGATCGTATTTTGATCGAGTCGCGGTGGCAGGGCGTGAGCCCTGGGACACCGCAACGAATGGAGACACACATCATGGCAAGCGTGATCCTGAGAGACGTACTCAAGCGCTACGACGAAACCGAAGTGCTGCGCGACGTGAACCTCGATATTGCAGACGGCGAGTTCGTCGTGTTCGTGGGGCCGAGCGGCTGCGGCAAGACCACGCTCATGCGCATGATCGCGGGACTCGAAGACATCAGCGGCGGCGACCTGATGATCGACGGCGCGCGCATGAACGACGTGCCCCCGGCCAAGCGCGGCATTGCGATGGTGTTCCAGTCGTACGCGCTTTATCCGCACATGACGCTCTACGACAACATGGCGTTTGGCCTGAAGCTCGCGGGCTCGAAGAAAGACGAGATCGACGCGGCGGTGAAGAATGCCGCGAAGATCCTGCACATCGACCATCTGCTGGACCGCAAGCCGAAGCAGCTTTCCGGCGGCCAGCGCCAGCGCGTGGCGATCGGGCGCGCGATCACGCGCAAGCCGAAGGTTTTCCTGTTCGACGAGCCGCTCTCGAACCTCGACGCGGCGCTGCGTGTGAAGATGCGCCTCGAGTTCGCGCGCCTGCACGACGAACTGAAGACGACGATGATCTACGTGACGCACGACCAGGTCGAGGCCATGACGCTCGCCGACAAGATCGTCGTGCTTTCGGCGGGCAACGTGGAGCAGGTCGGGAGTCCGAACCGTCTTTATCATGCGCCTGCGAACCGGTTCGTGGCCGGCTTCATCGGCTCGCCGAAGATGAACTTCCTCGACGGCGTCGTGCAGCAGGTCGCCAGCGACGGCATCGTCGTGCGCTATGAGACGGGCGAGACGCAGAAGGTGGCGGTAGAGCCGCGTGGGGCGCGCGAAGGCGACAAGGTCACGGTGGGTATTCGTCCCGAGCATATGCACGTGGACTCGGGGGAGTATGGCGTGAGCGTGAAGGCCAACACGGTTGAGTCGCTCGGCGATGCGGCCTATCTATACGCGGAGTCGCCCGTGGCGCCCGATGGCCTGATTGCGCGCATTCCGCCGCTGGAACGGCACGAACGCGGCGCAACGATGAAGCTCGGCGCAACGCCCGATCATTGCCATCTGTTCGATGCCGAGGGACTCGCGTTCGAGCGCCGGTTCGCGCAGCAAATGGCGGCTTGAGACACAGGCGCCGCCTCGCAGGGCGAGGTGGCGCAGCAACGGTTGTCGCAGAGGGGGCCTCCTCGACGAGGCCTTATATGCCCGCTTTCGAGCGGGCTTTTTTGCATCCGGCTTTTACGTTCAGTGATGGCGCCACTCTGCAGCCCCCTCAGCCCTCATCCCCCAACGCCGCCCGAGCGCACTCCTCATCGGTCACGAGCCCCGAAAGCCAGCCGCCCTTGAGCGCCGCGATCACCGCCTCGCGCTTGCGCGCACCGCCGGCGAAGCCGATCGTGGGACGCTTGGGCGGCGAATCCAGATAAAGGCTCGTCACGCGCCGCCCCGTGGGCGAGTCCACGCGCTTGCCGCTCGCATCGATCGGCAGGCCGAGCATTTCCGCAATCGCGCCCAGGCCCATCAACTCGTGCACCTCGTCCGTGGTAAGGAAGCCGTCCTCATGCAGCGGACAATGCTCGCCGATATTGCCGATGCCGACGAAGGCCACATCCGCTTCACCCGAGAGCGATTCGACGATGCGATAAAGCCGGTGATTGCACCATTGCGCGCGCTCGGCCTCGGTGTCGGCGATCAGCGGCGCGGGCAGCAGGAAGTGCTTGCCGCCGGTTTTCTCGGAGATGTGCAGAGCCACGTCGTAGCGGTTCGACGAGCCGTCCTGCGCGATCGCACCCACCATCGAAACGAGGCGGTGCTGCGGCCGCTCGAGCTGCGCGATCTGATCGACGGCGGCCTTCAAGGTGCGTCCGCTGCTCACCGCCACGACCATCGGCCGCTCTTCGCTCAGATAGCGCTCCATCACCTGCGCGCCGGCCACCGCGAGCTTGCGGTCGATCGCCTCCTGCGTATCGCCGTCCACGGGGACCACTTCGCACACCGACAAGCCGTAGCGTTTCGAGAGCCGGTCCGCGAGGGCGAGGCAGTCGGCCAGTCGATGATCGACGCGCACGCGAATCAGGTTCTTCTCGACGGCGAACGCGACGAGGCGCTGCGCGACCGGGCGCGACACCTGGAGCTTTTCGGCGATCTCGTTCTGGGTGTTGCCGGCCACGTAGTAGAGCCAGGCGGCGCGGGTGGCGAGATCGAGTTTTTCGGTGGACTTGGGCACGGTGTTCGTCGGGGCGGGCTGCGGTGCGTCTGCGTGAGCGGGAAGGCCTGGGAGCTTACGTTTGCCTTGTTCGAGCGAGTGTACTGGAAACCTGGTGCCGTGCTCAGGCGAGCCTCTCGCGCGCGGGATCGAACAGCGGCCGCACGTGCCGGTAGAGCGAGCGATAGGCTTCGAGCCGCTCGCGCAGCGCGGCGTGGCGCGCGGCATCGGGCGTGTATTCGGCGGCGACGGGCGCCTTCGTCAGCACCTCGTCGAACGCGCCGCCGGCCGCGAGCCAGCCGAGGCG
>NZ_BAYD01000015.1 GCF_000685075.1 Paraburkholderia oxyphila NBRC 105797 | reverse complement strand
GCAAACGCGTAAACCGCAATAAACCACCCCAAATTCCAGAAATCAAAATTTCAAAAAAAGCCCCTCACCGCTTAGACGCGCCATAAAGCGTCGACTCAGCAAACCCCTCTGCAGCAAGCACGCGCCCCACAAGAATCAGCGCCGTGCGCTCAATATCAGTGCCCTGCACCTTAACCACGATATCCTCAAGCGTACCGGTCACGCGTTCCTCATCCGGCCAGCTCGCGCGATAAATCACGGCCACCGGGCAATCATCCCCATAATGCGGCCGCAATTCCTCGACAATACGCGCGATATGACGCACACCCAGGTGAATAGCCATCGTCGCGCGATGTCGCGCCAGGTCACCTAGCGCCTCACCCTCAGGCATCGAAGTCTTCGTCGCATAGCGAGTAAGAATCAGCGTCTGCGAAATACCGGGCAGCGTAAGCTCGCTACCAAGCGCCGCCGCGCACGCGGCTGTCGCAGTCACGCCAGGCACAACCTCATAAGGAATCCCAAGCTCACGCAGCCGGCGAATCTGCTCACCAATCGCGCCATAAAGCGACGGATCACCCGAATGCACACGCGCGACGTCATAGCCCCGGGCGTGCGCGCTCTCCAGCAGCGCGACAATCTCATCGAGCGTCAGCGGCGCAGTGTCCACCACCTGTTGCGCGCAATGTCCTTCGAGCACGGCAAGCGGCACGAGCGAGCCCGCATAGAGAATCACGGGACAGCTGCGCACGAGGCGCTGCCCTTTCACGGTGATCAGCTCGGGGTCGCCCGGCCCCGCGCCGATGAAGAAAACAGTCATGCGTTGAAACTCCCCTGAATGGGTCAGATGTGCCGCACTACGTTGCCAAGCACGTCGATCACGTCTTGCACCGTGGTGAATTCCCGTTGCGCTTGCGGCAACGCGGGCCGCCGCATCATCACCACGGGCAGCCCCAGCTCGCGTGCAACGGCGAGCTTCGCCTCGGTGGCGTCACCACCGCTGTTCTTGCTCACGATCACATCGAAACGCCCCGCCTCGAAAAGCATGCGCTCGCCCTCGAGCGTGAACGGCCCGCGCGCATCGATCACGCGTGCACGCGCGTGTCCCGCGTGCGCGTCCAGGCAGCGCACCGTCCAGTGCTGATGCGCGGGAACCTCGTCGAGATGCGCAAGCGGCTCGCGGCCGAGCGTGAAAAGCACGCCCGAAAACGGCGCGATAGCTTCGATCACGCCCGCCCAGCCGTCCACCATGCGCCAGTCGTCGCCATGCTGCGGCTGCCACGGCGCGCGGCGCAGCGCCCAGTACGGTACCCGTGCCGCCGCGCACGCGCGCGCCGCGTTCGCGCTGATCTGCGCCGCGTAGGGATGCGTGGCGTCGAGCACCAGCGCGATGCGCTCATCGGCGAGATAGCGCGCGAGGCCCTCGGCGCCGCCGAAGCCGCCCACCCGCACGGCACACGCCAGATCGGCAGGCACGCGGCCGAGGCCCGCAAGGCTGTAGACATGCTCAGGCCCAAGTGCGCGGGCAATGCGCAATGCGTCGCCGGTGCCGCCGAGCAGCAGAATGCGCGCCGTCATGGCTTCACGGCTTCGTAGAGCGTGACGGGGAGCGCCTGGCGCCACGTATCGAAGCGCCCGAGCGGCTCGGCTTCGCCAATTCCGATCCGCGTGAGCGTGCCGCCATGCTGCGCGCGCCATGCCACGAGCGCCGCCTCGCTCTGCACGGTCACGGCATTCGCCACGAGGCGGCCACCGGATTCAAGGCGCGCCCAGCAGGTTTCGAGCACGCCCGGCACGGTCACGCCGCCGCCGATGAACACGGCGTCGGGCGCGGCAAGACCGTCGAGTGCGTCGGGCGCGCGGCCCGCCACGAGTTGCAGCGCCGGCACGCCGAGTGCGTTGCGGTTGTGTTCGATGAAGCGTTGACGCTCGCCGTTCGATTCGATGGCGATCGCGCGGCATGCCGCGTGCGCGCGCATCCACTCGATGCCGATCGAGCCGCTGCCCGCGCCCACGTCCCAGAGCAGCGCGCCAGGCGTGGGCGCGAGGCGCGCCAGCGTGAGCGCGCGCACGTCGCGCTTGGTGAGTTGGCCGTCGTGCAAATAGGCGTCATCGGGTAAGCCGGGCGTAAGCGTCCATGCGCGCGCCGGTGCCTCGGCATCGGCATCGGCTTCGCATTCGAACGCGACGAGGTTGAGCGCGGCGGTTTCATCGGCATGCCATGCGTCGGCGCGACCTTCGATGCGCCGCTCGAGCGGGCCGCCCAGGTGCTCGAACACCGTGAGCCGCGTCGCGCCGTAGCCTTGTGCCGAGAGCAGCGCTGCGAGCGCCGCGGGCGTGCGCCCATCGGCGCTCAGCGCGAGCACGCGCGAGCCCGCGTAGAGATGACGCCTGAGCCCGTCGAGCGGCCTGCCGACCAGCGAGACCACGGCCGTCTCCTGGAGCGCCCAGCCGAGGCGCGCAGCCGCGAGCGAGAGCGACGAAGGCGCAGGCAGCACGTCCATCTCGCCCGGCGCCACGTGACGCGCGAGCGTCGCGCCCACGCCGTAGAACATGGGGTCGCCGCTCGCGAGCACGCAGACGCGCTCGTGCGTGGCGCGCAGCGCGAGCAGCGGCTCGACGCTGAACGGCTGCGGCCAGGGCTCGCGGCGCGCCGGCACGCGCGCGGGCAGCATCGCCAGATGGCGCGCGCCGCCCGCTACCGCCGCCGCCGCGAAGAGTGCGCGCCGCGCCTCGCGCCCGAGTCCCGCATATCCATCCTCGCCTATGCCGATCACCGTCAGCCACGCCCGCCTGCCCTGCATCCGCTCTCCGTTTCGCATTGCGCGCGGGCCGCACTGATTCGCGGAAACGCGCTGGAAAACGGGCATAATACCGCTTCCGCCGGCGCCTGAAGGGCGAAAGCCCGCAGGCAGCTTTGCATGAGACCGGAGTAAGCGCGTTGCATGGGGTTGGAGTATGTGCTGAAGCACTAACTCCAACCGACAGCTGAAGCGCTAACTCCGGATCGCAAACAGGGAACACAGCGAAGCTGTGGCCGCCCCCGCGACTGTGAGCAGCGAGACCGCATCCATCCGGGCCACTGGTTTTACCGGGAAGGCCGATGTGGTTGACGACCTGCGAGCCAGGAGACCTGCCGGCCGAAAGTGTGTTCGCGCGCGTCCGAAGCCTGGCGGGGTGTACCGGCTTCGATCGCGGCGCGCGGATGGTTTCGCGTTTTCGCGCTCCCGCGTGGCGCCCCGCAATCGCCCCTTCGCGGCGCAGCCGCGGCGGCATGCCTGAGCGCGCGATGCATGCACGGTGTCCCTTGAATCACGACTCGAAGCCCGCTTTGTCTCCTGCTGCGCTGGCCGCGGCCCGCCGTTCGGCGTGCCCGGGTCTCGTGCGCGTGGTCGCGGCGCGCGACGGCGGACTGTGCCGCATCCGCCTCGCGGGCGGCGCGCTCACGGCCGCGCAGGCGCATGCGATCGCCGAGGCCGCGCTCGCCCATGCGAGCGGCACGCTCGAGTTGACCAACCGCGCGAACGTGCAGGTGCGCGGCGTGCGCGCGGGCAGCGAGGCGGCACTCACCGAGGCGCTAGTGGCGGCGGGCCTGGGGCCAAAGACATCGGCGCATGCGCACGGCGATCTCTGCGCCGCCGACGAATTGCGCAATCTGATGCTGAGCCCGCTGGCCGGACTCGATCCCGATGCGCTCATCGACACCAACACGCTCGCCGCGCCCATCGTCGCGATGCTGCAGAGCGAGCCGCGCTTCACGGCGCTCTCGCCCAAGTTCGCGCTGCTGCTCGACGGTGGCGAGCGTCTCGCCGCGCTCGATCATCCGCATGACATCTGGCTCGCGGCCGCGCGCGGCGCAAACGGCGTGCGCTTCGTATTCGGCCTCGCCGGCTGCGTTGGCGAAGGTGCGCTCGGCGCGGTCGCATCCGCGCACGCGCCCGCCCTTATTCGCGCGCTGCTGCATGCATTCCTCGACCTCGCGGAGCCCGGGCAGACGCGCATGCGCGAAGTGCTCGCATCGCACGATGCCGATGCGGTGCTCCAACGCGCACTTCGTCACGCGGATTGCCCCATCGCGTGCAACGGTGCAGGCAATGAGACAGCATTGCACGCATGGAAACGCGAGCCTGTTGACCTTTCGTTGCGCCTCGGTGCAGATGCACTCGACGGACGCGCCTTCGCTCATGCGGACACCAGGGGCTACGCAGGCTGCCAGCCGCCGCTCGCACGGCTCGATGCCGCGACGTTGCACGCGCTCGCCACGCTTGCGGAACAGCACGGCGACGCGACGCTGCGCATCACGCCCTGGCAAGGCGCGATCTTGCCGAACGTGGCGCAACGCGCCATGCCGGAAATCCTCGACCGCCTGCGCGCGCTCGGCCTCGTGTGCGATAGCGCCGACCCGCTCGCGCGCACGATCGCCTGCACGGGCTCGGCGGGCTGTGTGAAGAGCCGTGCCGATACCAAGGCCGACGCACTGCGCCTCGCCGCGCAGCTACCGCCCGGTGTGCATGTGCACTTGAGCGGCTGCGAACGCTCGTGCGCGGCCGCGCATCAGGCACCTTTCACGCTGCTCGCCGCCGCACACGGCCACTATGACCTTTACGAGCGCGACCCAACTGCCGCCCCTTTCGGGCGCCTGGTCGCGCGCAACCTGACGATCGAAGCCGCCGCGCGTACCCTCGCGCAACGGCCCCGGAGCACCCCCGATGTCTGACTACATTCGCGACGGCCAGGCGATCTATCGCGAGTCGTTCGCGACGATCCGCGCCGAAGCCGATCTCTCGCACATTCCCGCCGACCTCGAAAAGCTTGCCGTGCGCGTGATCCACGCCTGCGGCATGGTCGACGTGGCCGCCGAGCTGGCGTTCTCGCCCGGCGCGGGCCACGCCGGCCGCACGGCGCTGGCAAACGGCGCGCCCATCCTCTGCGACGCGAAGATGGTCGCGTTCGGCATCACGCGCGCGCGCCTGCCTGCCAGCAACGCCGTGATCTGCACGCTCGACGACCCCGCCGTGCCCGGCCTCGCGCGCGAGCTCGGCAACACGCGCTCGGCCGCCGCGCTCGAACTGTGGCGCGAACACCTCGAAGGCAGCGTGGTCGCCATCGGCAATGCGCCCACCGCGCTCTTTCACCTGCTCGACATGATCGCGGCCGGCGCGCCGCGCCCCGCGCTGATCCTCGGCATGCCGGTGGGCTTCGTCGGCGCCGCAGAGTCGAAGGCCCTGCTCGCCACCGCCGCGCACGGCGTGCCGTTCGTGGCCGTGCACGGGCGGCGCGGCGGCAGCGCCATGGCCGCCGCCGCCGTCAACGCACTTGCTTCGGAGATCGAATAAATGTCCCTCAAAGGCCGTCTGCATGGCATCGGCGTTGGCCCCGGCGACCCCGAGCTGCTCACGCTCAAGGCGCTGCGCCTCCTGAAGGCCGCGCCCGTGGTCGCGTACTTCGTCGCCAAAGGCAAGAAAGGCAATGCGTTCGGTATCGTGGAAGACCATCTGCACGCGCAGCAGGAACGCCTGCCGCTCGTCTATCCGGTGACGACCGAAGCGCTCGAGCCGCCGCTCTCGTACGAGGCGATCATCGCCGACTTCTACGACGGCGCCGCGGAAGTCGTTGCCGGCCATCTCGACGCGGGCCGCGACGTGGCCGTGATCTGCGAAGGCGATCCGTTCTTCTACGGCTCGTACATGTACCTGCATGATCGCCTCTCCGAGCGCTACGAAGCCGAGGTGGTGCCGGGCGTGTGCTCGATGCTCGGCGGCGCGGCCGTGCTGGGCGTGCCGCTCGTCTACCGCAACCAGAGCCTCGCGGTGCTCTCGGGCGTGCTGCCCGAGGACGAACTGCGCCGCCGCCTCGCCGACGCGGACGCCGCCGTCATCATGAAACTGGGCCGCAACTTCGAGAAGGTGCGCCGCGTGCTCGCCGAGCTCGGCCTCGCGCAGCGCGCGCTCTATGTCGAGCGCGCGACCATGGCGAACCAGCGCATCGTGCCGCTCGACGAGGTCGATCCGATGGCCTCGCCGTACTTCTCGCTGCTCGTCGTGCCGGGGGAAAAATGGCAAGCCTGATGCCGCCCGCGATCGTCGTGCTCGGCCCCGGCGCGCTCGCGACCGCGCAGCGCGTGAAAGCGCTCTATGCGGGCGCGCAGATTCACGCCTTGCAGGAACGCGCGCAAGGCGACATCGCGTTCAGCGGATTGAGCGAGCACTTGCGCGAGCTGTATCGGCGCGGCACGCCCATCGTCGCGCTGTGCGCGGCCGGCATCGTGATTCGCTGCCTCGCGCCGCTGCTCGCCAGCAAGGGCGTGGAGCCGCCCGTGCTCGCGCTCGCCGAGGACGGCAGCGCCGTCGTGCCGCTGCTCGGCGGCCTCACCGGCGTGAACGTCATGGCGCGCGAGATTGGCGCGGCGCTCGAAACCGCGCCCGCCATCACCACGAGCGGCGAGCTGCGCTTCGGCACGTGCCTGCTCAATCCGCCCGAAGGCTACGCGCTTGCGAGCCTCGCGCAGGGCAAGCGCTTCGTCTCCGATCTGCTCGCGGGCGAGGCCACGCGCATCGACGGCGCCGCGCCCTGGCTCGAGACCGTGAACCTGCCGCGCGATCCGGCGGCGCGCCATGCGATCCGCGTGAGCCCGCATGCCTGGGACGGCAATCCCGAGCATCTCGTGATTCATCCGCGCAGCGTGGTCGCGGCGGCCAGCGTGGCGCATGCGCTGCTCGCCGAGCATGTGCGCGAGGCATTGAGCGCGAACGGCATCGCGCAAGAGGCGCTCGCGGCGCTCGTCGCCCCGGCCGCGCGCATGGGCGATGCCGGGTTCGAGCAGGCGGCGAGCGCATTGGGTGTGCCGCTGCGATTTGCCGATGCCGGCGATGCGGCCCATGCTGCCGAAATGGCGGGTCCCGCCGAAGCTGCCGACTCGGCCAACGCGGCTCGCGAGCAAGCCAACCATCGTGCGCACGCTAGCGCCGCCGCCCTGCTCGACGCGCTCGCGCTGCCTGCATCCGCGCAGCGCCTCGCCGCCGAACACGGCATCGCGCTGAGCGTCGCGCATGAACCCCTCGACGCGCGCACGCTCGGCGAGGCACGCGGCAAGCTCACGGTGCTGGGCCTCGGACCGGGCCGCGCCGACCTCCTCACGCCCATGGCGCGCGCCGCGCTCGACGAGGCCACCGATATCGTCGGCTATGCGACTTACGTGGAGATGGCGGGTCCGTTGCGTCCGGGGCAGGTGCGCCACGCCACCGACAACCGCGAAGAGCTGCAGCGCGCGCGCCATGCGTTCGAGCTCGCGAGCGCAGGGCGGCGCGTGGCCGTGGTGTCGTCGGGCGACCCCGGTGTGTTCGCGATGGCCGCCGCCGTGCTGGAAGCGCTCGAAGCCTCGGACGAGCCGCGCTGGCACCGCGTCGAGCTCGAGATCGTGCCCGGCGTCTCGGCGGCGCTCGCCACGGCGGCGCGCGTTGGCGCGCCGCTCGGCCACGACTTCTGCATGCTCTCGCTCTCGGACAACCTCAAGCCGTGGAACGTGATCGAAAAGCGCCTGCGCCACGCCGCGCTCGCCGATCTCGCGATGGCCTTCTACAACCCGATTTCGCGCGCGCGGCCGTGGCAGCTCGACCGCGCACTGGAAATCGTGCGCGAAGTGCGCGCTCCCGGCACGCGCGTCGTGCTCGGCCGCGACGTGGGCCGCCCGGGAGAGACTCTGCGCACGACCACGCTGGGCGAGCTGGATTCATCGCAGGTGGACATGCGCACGATGGTCATCGTCGGGTCGTCGGCCACGCGGGGCTTCGCGCGCGGCGCCAGCAGCGGCGAAAAGCACGGCGAATGGATCTACACGCCGCGCTGGTATGCGCAGGATGGGGGCGTGAAAGGTTGAGCGCGCATCGACGGGAGCGAACCTCGCGTTCTCCCTGATTCAACCTTTTGCGCAGCGTGCCGTAAACGCAGTGATCTTGTTATTACCCGATCCTGTCTCGCTTCTGCCCCATTACGTGCGCCGATGACCGACACTCCCCTCGAAGCCGCCCACGACGCTGCGCCCGGCAAGGCCCCCGACGCCACGCCCGGCGCCGCATTGCTAACGCCCGCGGACATCCCGCTTGGCCAGCCGCTCGAATGGCCCCTCGTGGACCACGACGGCACACTGCTGCTCGAGCGCGGCGCAACGCTGGTGGGCGAGATCGAGCGCGATTTCCTGTTCCGCCATTTCGCCCCACAGTGCGGCGGCCGCGAAACGCCCGATGAGGCACTCGCGCACACCAGGCCGCAGGAGCCGGAAACCACGCCGGGCGTGCGCGACCTGCATCTGACCATTGGCGCATCGATGGGTCTGCGCCCGCAACAAGGCGCAAGCGGCGCGCCCATGCATCCGTGCAAGCTGATCGGCTTTGCGCCGAACGAATCGATCTTCGTGACGCTGCCCTACGCGAAGGGCCGCCCGATCGAGATCACGCCCGGGGAAAACGTGGAAATCGTGGCGATCGCGAGCCAGGCCGTTTATCGCTTCGTCTGCACGATTCACGCGATATACCAGGCGCCGTTCGGCTATCTCGTGGTCTCGAAGCCCGCCAATATACGCCTGCTGCGCGAGCGCAAGTCGATCCGCGTGAACGCGCGCTTTCCGGTGCGCTTTGGCATCGGCGACGAAGGCTATCAGGGCGTCGCGCTTGCGCGCGGCATCAGCGCACTGGGCCTCTCGCTCACGGCGCCCTGGGCGCTCGGTCAGATCGGCGAGCGGCTGCGCATCGCCTTCAGCCTGCGCTCCGGCGATATCGACACGGCCATCGAAACCAGCGCCGTCATTCGCAACGTGCAGCAGGAAGACGGCGCGCCGGGGCAGGCCACGCTCGGCCTCGAACTCGACAGCCTCACGAGCGCCGAGCAGATGGCGATGAAGGTCTACGTGTTCGATCGTCAGGACGACGTGATCTACTGGAGCATCAGTCCGCGCTGATGGCTGCGCGGCACACGTTTGCCGCGCACGCGCACGCTCAGGCAAGCAACGCTTCGGCGTCGAAGCATGCCCCCTGCCACGCCTGCGCGAGCGCGCGGCAACGCCCCACGCGCACGGCCGCGCCTTCGCAGTCGACCACGCTGACGTGGTCCGCATGACGCGGGCGCGCCGGCCATTGCGTGGTGCGGCCGTCGCTGAAGAGCCAGAGATGACGCTCGCGCGCCGGGTCGCGGCGTGCCGCGCTTTCGAGCAGTTGCGCCGCGCGGCGCATGCCGGCTTCGAGCGGTGTGCCGCCCCCACCGCCAATCGGCTCGAGCCAGCGCTCGTTCCACCAGCGCGGCACCGCCGGCCCGAAACGCAGCTCGGCGCGCGCGCCGCCAAAGCAGATCAGCGCCACTTCCACGCGCTCGCTGCGCGCGCGGTCGAACAGCGCGATCAGCAGGCCCTTCGCCAGCGCAAGCTGCCCATGCGCGAGCATCGAGGCCGAGCAATCGAGCACGAAGCAATGGAGCGCACCGGTGCCGGTGCTACGTCGCACAAAACGCAGATGCGCAGCGCTCAGCGCGCCGCCGCGCTTCGCGGCAAGCGTGGGCGGCCAGGCGATGCGCGCGCCCTGCGCCGCGTCGCGGACGACGCGCGCGTGCGCGCCCCCCGGGCCTTCACGCCGCCGTGCACCGCCCTGTACCTGGGCGGCAGCCCTTGCCCGGCGGGTCAGCGTTTTTTTGCGGGCAGTGGGATCACGCCTTTCACTTGCCGCGCCGCAACCGGCTCGGGCGGCAGCTCGCCCCAATCCGGATTTGCTTCGGACTGCAAGTTTTCTGCCGATGTTTCCGGCGATGTCTGTCCCGGTTCGTTTGGCGCGCCACCCTCGCCGCGTTCACTGCTTGATGGCCGCTGATCCGGCATGACGCGGCGCCGATGCGCAAGCACCGCCTCCGCCACCTCGTCGACGTGCTCGGGCGCCACCTTTGCCGCGCCTTCGAACGCAGCCAGCGCGCGCGCCGCGCGCAGCATCACCAGATCGGCGCGCATGCCGTCGACAGCGGCCTGAACGCACAGCCGCGCCGCCCGCTCGTGCACCGCGTCGCTCAGTTCGAGCGCATCAAGCGCGCCTCGCGCGGCGGCAATGCGCTGTGCCAGCTCGCGCTGCGCCGCCTCGTGCGCCGCGCAAAACGCCAGCGGGTCCGCATCGAACGCGAGCCGCGCCTTGACGATGCGCTGCCGCTCGCCCACATCGAAGCTGTTGTTCAGCTCGACCGTCAACCCGAAGCGATCCAATAACTGCGGGCGCAGTTCGCCTTCCTCGGGATTCATCGTCCCCACCAGCACGAAGCGCGCCTCGTGCGTGTGCGAGACGCCGTCGCGCTCGACCGTATTGACGCCGCTCGCGGCGGCGTCGAGCAACGCATCGACGAGCGCGTCGGGCAGCAGGTTCACTTCGTCCACGTAGAGCACGCCGCCATGCGCGCGCGCGAGCAGGCCCGGCGAGAAGCGCACCGCGCTCTCGCGCAGCGCCGCTTCGAGGTCCAGCGTGCCGATCAGCTTCTCTTCACTCGCGCCAAGCGGCAGCGTGACGAACGCGCCATCGGGCAGCAGCGCGGCGAGCGCGCGCGCCGCCGTCGATTTGGCCGTGCCGCGCGGCCCGCTCACGAGCACGCCGCCAATCGCCGGATCGACGGCCGCCAGCAGCAGCGCGCGCTGCAGCGGCGCCTGGCCGACCAGCGCCGTAAAGGGAAATGCGGCACGCACGCGCGCTTCGCTCATGTTCAGGATGCCTCCAGATGCTGCCCGGCTTCGAGCAGGCGGTGTTCGAGTTGCGCGCGATGCTCGCCGGGATGTTGCCACAGGCCGCGCTGCATCGCTTCGACCAGCCGCTCGCAGATCGCGTGCAAGGCGTGCGGGTTGTGGCGCTGCAAGAAGGCGCGCGTGTCGTCGTCGTGCACATAGGCGTCTGCGACCAGCGCATATTGATGGTCGCCCACCACGCGCGCGGTTGCGTCATAGCCGAACAGGTAATCGACGGTGGCCGCCATCTCGGCCGCGCCCTTGTAGCCGTGACGCTTCACGCCTTCGAGCCACTTCGGGTTCACCACGCGCGAGCGGACCACACGCGCAATTTCCTCGTGCAGCGGCCGGATGCGCGGCGCGGCGGGATTGCTGTGATCGGCGTGATAGAGGCTCGGCTGCGCCTGCGAGAAGTGCCGCGCCGCCGCAGCCATGCCGCCCTGGAACTGGTAGTAGTCGTTCGAGTCGAGCAGGTCGTGCTCGCGGTTGTCCTGGTTCTGCAACACGACATCGATGCTGGCAAGGCGCGCGCGGAAGGCGTCGCGCGCCTCGTCGCCGGCGCTCTTCTGTGCATACGCATAGCCGCCCCAGGCCTCGTACGCCTTCGCGAGATCGGCGTCGGTCTGCCATTGGCGATGATCGATCATCGATTGCAGCCCCGCGCCATAGGCACCGGGGCGCGCGCTGAACACGCGCCAGCCCGCGCGGCGGCGCGCTTCGTCCGCGTCCATGCCTTTGGCCACGAGCGCGTCGCGCTCGCGCAGGATGCGCGCGCGCAGCGGATTCAGATGCTCGGGCTCGTCGAGCTCGGCCACGGCCTGCACGGCGGCGTCGAACAGATGCATCACATTGGGAAAGGCGTCGCGAAAGAAGCCCGAGACGCGCAAGGTGACGTCGATGCGCGGACGGTCGAGCGCCTCCACCGGCATGATCTCGAAGTCGATCACGCGCTGGCTGCCCGCCGCCCATTTCGGGCGTGCGCCGATCAGCGCGAGCGCCTGGGCGATGTCGTCGCCGCCCGTGCGCATCGTCGCCGTGCCCCATACGGAAAGACCCACCGCGCGCGGATAGTCACCGTGTTCCTGCAGGTGACGCTCGATGAGTTGCTGCGCCGACTTCATGCCGAGCGACCACGCCGCTTGCGTGGGCACCGCGCGCGTGTCGACCGAATAGAAGTTGCGTCCCGTCGGCAGCACATCCGGGCGACCGCGCGAGGGCGAGCCGCTCGGGCCGGGCGGCACGAAGCGGCCCTCGAGGCCACGGCGGAACTGGCGCAACTCCTCGGGCCCGCAGGCGTCGAGGCGCGGCAGCACGTCGTCGCGCAGGCGCGCGATGACGCGCGCCGCGTGCGGCAACGCTTGCATGGCTTCTTCGAGCGCATCCGGCTTGCCGTCGCAAACGCCGGCGAGCCATGACGCCGCCAGCGCTTCAAGCCGCTCGCGCGTATCGCCCGCATGGCGCCACGGCGCGTCGCTCGCCTGCGCAAGCAGCGCGGGCCGCGGCCCGGTCCATGGCGCGGCCCAGTCGACGCTCGCCGGATCGAGCAGATGCTCGATGCCGAGATCGCGCGCGAGCGCGTCGATCAGCCCCGCGTTCGCGCCCTGCCCGTCGCCGCACGGATAGCGGCCCAGCGCGAGCAGCGTGTCGCGCCGCTGCGTGCCTTGCGGCGAAATGCCGAAGGTGTGCAAGCCATCGCGAATCTGCGCTTCTTTCAACTCGCAAAGATACGCGTCGGCACGCGTCAGGAGTTCGTCCTCGGCCTGCTGATCCTGCGGCGCCGCGACGCTCAACTCCTCGTGCAGGCGATGCTCGATGATCGTCGCGAGTATCGTCTTGCGCAACAGCCTGGCCCGGCGCGGGTCGACCATGATGGCTTCGTAATACTCATCGACCTGGCGTTCGATATCCTGCAATGGGCCGTAGTTCTCCGCGCGCGTGAGTGGCGGCATCAGGTGATCGACGATCACGGCCTGTGCGCGGCGCTTCGCCTGGCTGCCCTCGCCGGGGTCGTTGACGATGAACGGGTACAAATGCGGCAGCGGCCCGAGCACCATGTCGGGCCAGCAGGTCTCGGCAAGCGCCACGCTCTTGCCCGGCAGCCATTCGAGATTGCCGTGCTTGCCGACGTGCGCGATCGCGTCGATGCCGAAGGTGTCACGCAGCCAAAAATAGAACGCGAGATACGCGTGGGGCGGCACGAGCTCGGCATCGTGATAGTTTGCGTAGCTGTCGTCGCCACGCGAGCGCGAGGGCTGGATGCCGACGAATACCTGCCCGCAGCGCCAGCCCGCGATCATGAAACGGCCGCGGCGCATCGTGGGGTCCTGCTCGGGCGTGCCCCAGCGCGCGATGAGCGCGTTCTGCGCTTCGACGGGCAATTGCGCAAAACGCTCGCGGTAGTCGTCGAGCGCGAGGCTCTGCCACGCGGGGCGTAGCGCGCGCGTATCGGGATCGTTGGTCACGCCCTGCGTGAGCGTGTGCATGAGCGCTTCGCCGTCCTCGGGCAGATCGGCGACGCGATAGCCCTCGTCGCGCAGCATGCGCAGTATCCCCACGACCGATGCCGGCGTATCGAGCCCCACGCCGTTGCCGATGCGCCCTTCGCTCATCGGATAGTTCGCGAGCACGAGCGCGAGCTTCTTCTGCGCGTTCGGCAACTGGCGCAGCCTGCACCAGCGCCGCGCGAGTTCCGCGACGAACGCCACGCGCTCCGCATCGGGCTGATAGCGCACCACGTCCACCTGGGTCGCCTTGCAGTGGTACGCGAGGCCCTTGAAGCTGATCGCGCGCGTGATCACGCGGCCATCGACTTCGGGCAGCGCGATATGCATGGCGATGTCGCGCGAATTGAGGCCGTGATTGTCGTTGAGCCAGTCGTCGCGGTTGCCGCCGCTCAGGATCACCTGGAGCACGGGCGCATCGCCCGCGATCGCGAGCGTTTCGGGGTCGTCGAGCGACGAGGCCGCGAACGCCGTGGTGTTGAGCACGAGCGAGACATCGTGCTCGAGCGCGAGGCGGTCGAGCACGTCGCGGCTCAGCGCGTCCTTGAGCGACGTGATGGCGAGCGGCAGCGGATTGATGCCGCGTTCGGCCAGCGCGTCGATGAGCGCATCGAATGCGGCCGTGTTGGCGGCCTGCAAATGCGCCTTGTAGAAGAGGATCGCCACCACGGGCGCGCCCGGCTGCCAGCGCGCGCGCCAGTCGTCGATGGTCGCGATATCGCGCTGCGGGTGATACAGCGCGGCGGCGGGCAGCGCCACGGGCGGCGCGGGCTCGCTGCCCCACTTGAACGCCTGCCACGCGAGCGCGCGCAAAAATCCTTCGGCGTTGGCCGCGCCGCCTTCGCGCAGATAGCGCCACAACAGCCGGCAGAACTCGGGCTCAGCGCGGCTCTTCGCGATCAGGTTTGGATCTTCCTGCAAGTCGCCCGAGAACATTGCGAGCAGTTGCCCGCGTTTTTGCGCGAGCGTGACGACCTGCTCGATGCCGTAAGGCCAGTACGTCTCGCCGCCCAGATGATCGACCACGACCACGCGCGCATGCTGCAGGACATCGTCGACATAAAAGTCCACCGAGGCGGGCTGGCGCAGATACGTGACGTTCGCGAGCCGCACGCTCGGGAAGCCTGCGGGCAGGCGCGGCACGACGCTCGCGAGCAAGGCGAGCGTCGTGTCGGCGGAACTGAGCACGACGATCTCGGCAGGCTGCTGGTCGATGCGGACGACGCCCTGCGTGTCGTCGACGAAGCCGCCCGGCGTGGTGCGCAGCAAATGCATGGCGTTCTCGTGTGCTTCTGGGTATCAGTGAGTCAGTGGACGTGCAGGTTCGAGTGCATACGCACGCTCATTGCGCCGGCGCGGTCTGCACCGAAGCGAGCGCGGCGTCGAACGCGCGTTGCAGCACGGCTGCGTCGAGATCCTCGCCAATCAGCACGAAGCGGCTCGCGAGCGGCTGCGCCGCGCTTTCCTGGGCATTCCAGCGGCGGTCGAAGTAGCTGTCGAAGCGGCGGCCCACGCCTTGAATCACGAGGCGCATCGGTGCGCCCGGCAGCGCGGCGAAGCCCTTCACGCGATAGATCGTGTGGGCGTCCACGAGCTTTTGCAGC
Organism: Paraburkholderia oxyphila NBRC 105797; assembly: GCF_000685075.1. Lineage (GTDB taxonomy): Bacteria > Pseudomonadota > Gammaproteobacteria > Burkholderiales > Burkholderiaceae > Paraburkholderia > Paraburkholderia oxyphila. Next base: position 129,905 of record NZ_BAYD01000015.1, on the reverse strand, counting down.
GCCTCGATCGCGGCCTCGCGCGAGCTCGTGCTCCCCTGCACCACGACCGAATCGAAGTCGTCGTGATGATGGTCGGGATCGTCGGCGGAACCGTGATGGTCGTGGCGCAGATGAATGCTCTCCTCCGAAGCCGCTTCGAGGCCGAGCAGCGTGTGCAGATCGAGCTGGCCATGCTGGGCCCGCACGATCTTCACTTGCGGCGGCAGCTCCTCGCGCAGGTCTTCGATGAGCGCTTCCTGCGCTGCGGCGTCGATGAGATCGGTCTTGTTGAGGATGACGAGGTCGGCCGCCGAGAGCTGATCTTCGAACAGCTCGTGCAGCGGTGACTCATGATCGAGATTCGGATCGGCCTTGCGCTGCGCATCGACGGCCTGCGGGTTCTCCGCGAACTGGCCGCTCGCGGCGGCGGGACCGTCGACCACGGTCACGACCGCGTCGACAGTGAACGCATTGCGGATCGACGGCCAGTTGAAGGCCTGCACGAGCGGCTTGGGCAGCGCGAGGCCCGAGGTCTCGATCAGCACGTGGTCGATCTCGCCGCGGCGCTCGAGCAGTTGCTCCATGACCGGAAAGAACTCTTCCTGCACGGTGCAGCACAGGCAGCCGTTGGCGAGCTCGTAGAGCGCGCCGGCCTTTTCGTTGCCGTTCTCGTCGCAGCCGATGCCGCAACCGCGCAGGATCTCGCCGTCGATGCCGAGCTCGCCGAACTCGTTGACGATCACGGCGACGCGCAGGCCGCCCGCGTGCTGGAGGATGTGCCGCAGCAGCGTGGTCTTGCCGCTGCCGAGAAAGCCCGTGACGATGGTGACGGGGATCTTGCGCATGTGCTGCGTTTGCATGAAGTGCTCCTTCGGCTCGCGGCCGCAGGTGGGATGCGCCGCGTAACGCTCGCGCACACGTCCTTGCCTGGCGCCGTCACATACGGTGCGGCCTGCACCGCGCGCCTGCTGGCCCACACAAGGCGCACCGGCAGCAAGGCTGCGCGAAGGCGAAGCGTGGCGTGCCGCGAGGCTTGCACAACGGTGAAACGCAAAGACGCGCGACGAGCAATGCCCGGCTGACGCATGGAAATCATGGACCCGGCGCCGCAACCCCGCAGCGCGCGTCCCTCGTATCTGGCCGGTATCCGGACTGACGAAGCGCCGCTCCACCTTCCCGCGCGGCAGGCCTTGCGGCCCGCCTGCGCAGTGGCATCACACATGCCATGCATGCTTTGAAGCGGCTTGCATCGACCTTGCGGCCGATGCGCTCGTTGTACCGTTGCGGGTGCAGTTCAGGTTGGCCATGCCCGTGGCGGGATGGCTCCCTGATTCCCGTTTAACTGCGTGCAGAACGTACGCGCACGCGGGCACCAGAGTGCGTGCGAGTTTAGGCGCGGGCCGCACGCGCGTCAACCGGCGAGTGCGCTGCACGAGCCGCGCGGCGGCCGCTCGCGAGGCCCATGCAAGCCCTTCGCAGAGCCCATTGCGCGCGCTCCGGTTTTACCCTTGGCGCGCCACAGCCCGTGCGCGAAGGCCGGAATGCGTGTGCTATCGTATGCGCGCATCCGGAGCGCATCGCATGCCCGCCGTGGCGGCCACGCCAGGCAACGCGTCCCGCTCCGCGCACGCCACGCCCTCGAACTCGCGCATTCCCGTGAACCGCTCCCTGCCTGCCGACACCTTGCCCACCGCCCCCGCATCAGTGCACAATCCAGCGCCGCTCGCGCTGGGCCTCGGCTGCCGCAGCGGCGTGACGCTCGCGCAGGTGGAGGCGGCCGTGGATGCGGCGCTCGGCGCCTGGCCGCTCGCACGCGTGAAGGCCGTGGCCACGCTCGATGCGAAAGCCACGGAAGCCGCCCTGCTCGCGTTCTGCGCGAGGCATGCGCTGCCGTTGCAGGCTTTCGCGCGCGAAAGCGTGAACGCCATGGGCGTGCAGTCCGGAGCAAGCGTGGCGGCAAGTGCGCGCTTTGGCGTGGAGGGCGTATGCGAGCCGTGCGCACGGCTCGCCGCACGAGGCGGCCCGCTCGTGCGCGGCAAGCTCGCGCTCGACGGCGTGACCGTCGCGATCGCGGCTTTCGCCGAAGCGTCACAGGCAGACACCCAAACCGGCGCACGAGCCCCCGCATAAATCGGACACGCTGCAGGCGCGCACAGTCACGCACCACGGCGCGCCGCAATCTAAACAACATTCCCGGCCCGAATCGCAAGAAGAACCGCGACGAAGGCCCCAACCCAGGACACACCCGCGACGATGAAAACCGATCCCGAATCGCACCAACGCATGACCGAGCGCCGCCGCGAAGGCCACGAAAAGAAGCAGGCCGCCGCGACGCACGAAAAGGGCCTGCTCATCGTCAACACCGGCAACGGCAAGGGCAAGAGCACGGCGGCGTTCGGCATGGCCGTGCGCGTGCTGGGCCATGGCATGAAGCTCGGCGTGGTGCAGTTCATCAAGGGCGCGCTGCATACGTCCGAGCGCGATTTCCTCGGCAGCATCGCGCACTGCGACTTCGTCACGATGGGCGACGGCTACACCTGGAACACGCAGAATCGCGACGCCGACATCGCCACGGCGCGCAAGGGCTGGGACGCCGCGAAGCGCATGATCGAGAGCGGCGAATACGGCATGGTGATCCTCGACGAGCTCAACACGGTGCTCAAGTACGAGTACCTGCCGCTCGACGAAGTGCTCGGCGTGCTCACCGCGCGCGGCGCCATGCAGCACGTCGTGGTCACGGGCCGTCACGCACCCGATGCGCTGATCGAGGCCGCCGACCTCGTCACCGAAATGCGGCTCGTGAAGCATCCGTATCGCGAGCAAGGCGTGAAGGCACAAAAGGGCGTGGAGTTCTGACGCGATGGCAGCGATCGCAGCAACGGCAGCCGCGCTCGCCTGCCCCGCGCTCTTCATCAGCGCGCCGGCATCGGGCCAGGGAAAGACCACGCTGACCGCCGGCCTCGCGCGCCTGCACCGGCGCATGGGACGGCGCGTGCGCGTATTCAAGACCGGCCCGGACTTTCTCGATCCGATGATCCTCGAGCGCGCGAGCGGCGCCCCCGTGATGTCGCTCGACTTGTGGATGGTGGGCGAAGCGGGCTGCCGCGCATTGCTCGCGCAAGCGGCAGCGCAAGCGGATCTCATCCTGATCGAAGGCGTGATGGGCCTCTTCGACGGCACGCCCAGCAGCGCCGATCTCGCCGCGAAGTTCGGCGTGCCGGTGGCCGCCGCGATCGGCGCGAATTCGATGGCGCAGACCTTTGGTGCGATTGCGTTCGGGCTCGCGCGCTATCGCGCCGACGTGCCGTTTCATGGCGTGCTCGCCAACCGCGTAGGCTCGCCGCGTCACGCGCAAATGTTGCAGGAAGGGCTGCCCGCCGATATCCGCTGGCTCGGGCACGTCGCGAGCGACGCGGCGTTCTCGCTGCCCGACCGGCATCTCGGCCTGCACCAGGCCAGCGAGATCGACGATCTCGATGCGCGCATCGAACGCGCCGCCGACGCCCTCGCGCAAACCGCGCTCGCGCAATTGCCGCCAGCGGTCGAGTTTCAGGCGTGCGAGGCGGATGCCCTCGCGAGCGTGCCTCGCCTGCTCGACGGCATGCACATCGCCATCGCGCGCGATGCCGCGTTCTCGTTCATCTACCCGGCGAATCTCGCGCTGCTCGAAGCGCTGGGTGCGTGCGTGAGCTTTTTCTCGCCGCTTGCCGACGAACCCGCGCCCACGTCGGCGGATGCCATCTACCTGCCCGGCGGCTATCCCGAGCTCCACGCGGCAACGCTCGCGCGCAACGCGCGCAGCGCAGACTCGTTGCGCGCGCATGCAATTGCCGGGCGCTCGCTCGTGGCCGAATGCGGCGGCATGCTGTATCTGCTCGATGCGCTCACCAGCGTCGACGGCACGCGCACGCCCATGCTCGGCCTCCTGCCGGGCGAGGCCGTCATGCAAAAGCGCTTTGCCGCGCTCGGCATGCAGCGGCTCGACGGCACGCACGGCATGCTCACCGGCCACACGTTCCACTATTCGCGCGTGAGCACGCCGCTCGCGCCTGCGCTGCGCGCACGCCATGCGCAAACGGGCGCGGACGGCGAGCCGCTGTATCGGCACGGCTCGATCGTCGCGACCTACATGCACGCCTATTGGCCTTCCAACCCGGCCTTCACGGCCGCACTCTTCCATGGCACAGCCTTTTGACGAAGCCGAGCGCGCGGCGGTCTACCGCGCGATCTACGAACGGCGCGACATGCGGCACTTCACGCCTGGCCCTGTCGATGCCGCGGTGATGGCGCGCCTGCTCGACGCCGCCCATCACGCGCCGAGCGTGGGCTATATGCAGCCGTGGCGCATCGTGCGCATCACCGACGCCGCATTGCGCGAGCAGTTGCACGAGGCCGTCGAGCGCGAGCGCCTCGCCACCGCCGACGCGCTCGGCAAGCGCCGCGACGAGTTCATGAAGCTCAAGGTGGAAGGCATGCGCGAATGCGGCGAGTTGCTCGTCGTCGCGCTGATGGACCGCCGCGAGACGCACATCTTCGGCCGCCGCACCTTGCCGGAGATGGACCTCGCCTCGGTGGCCTGCGCGATCCAGAACATGTGGCTCGCGGCGCGCGCCGAAGGGCTCGGCATGGGCTGGGTGTCGATCTTCGACGTGGATGAGGTGCGCACGCTGCTGCGGATGCCGGCCGGCGCGAAGCCCGTGGCGATCCTCTGCGTGGGCCATGTCGCCGAGTTCTATCCGAAACCGATGCTCGAGATCGAGCATTGGGCAGAGCGCCGGGCACTCGGCGAATGCGTGTACGACAATCGTTGGCCGGACGTGCAGGCCGAAGACGCGCCGCAAGGCGAGAACGCGGGCACGGCTGACCACTAGCCCGGCATGCCTGACCAGGCCATGCCGGGAACACATCGAGGTCAGGCGCCGAAAGTGACCGCCTCGATATTGTTGCCGTCCGGGTCGATGAGAAAGGCGCCGTAGTAGTCGGGACTGTAGTCGAGCCGCAGGCCCGGTGCGCCGTTATCCACGCCGCCTGCCTCGATCCCCGCAGCGTAGAAGCGGTCGACCTCGGCGCGACTCGCGGCAGCGAACGCCACGTGCGCGCCGCGCGGCTTGTCGGTGTTGCTGGCCGCCACGGTGTGGAGCCAGAATTTCGGTGTGCCAGGTTTGCCGATGCCGACGTCGTCGCCATAGCGCACGCAGACGCCATAACCGAGCGGCGCCAGCGCCGCCTCGTAAAACCGCAAGCTGCGTGCAAGATCCTGCACGCGCAGACCCACGTGGTCGTACATGTCTGTCTCCCGTCCCATGCAAAGGGCGTCGCCTGCGGGCAACCATTGCCGCAGCACGTGGAAATCAGCTTAGTCCACAACCCCGGCCCCGGCCTGGGGAAAATTGCCCCCGTCCGCGCGTGGCCGAGCCGGCCAACGCGTCATTGCGCGAGCGGCGTCACGGAGATCACGTCGGGCATCGCGGGCGTGGCGGACGTGCCGGCAGCGGGCGCCGCCTCCTTCAGCTTCACGCGCCATTGCGGCGCGCCCGCATACGGCAGCCGTGCGAGCGCGCCGGCGACCAGATACGGGAGGGCCTGCTGCGCGTCGGCGTTGCGGTCGCGTTTTTCCGCGCTCACCTTGTAGGCTTCGTGGCCGTCCGGCAGCGCGAAGAAGCGCAACGTGAGCGTATGCACATAGCGCTGGCCGAACCACGGAAACGCCGGCCCTTCGGACGGCACGCAGCCGCCCGCGCAATTGGCCGCGTTACCCGTGGCAACGGTGACGTCGGCGGGCCGTGAAGCCCACGATGCGGAAACGAGGTAGCGCGCCTTCCCGGACGTGTCTTCCTGGAAGCCGCGCTGAGCGAGGCCGGCGCCCAGCAGCCGCTCGTAAGGCAGCGGCTCTGCAGAGTCGGCCTGCGCGGGCGTGCGCGCGAGCTGATACGTCGCGGCCGCCGCGTCGGTCGCGCTCAGGTCGCCGCTGGCCCGCACGTCGGCGCTCGCGCCTGCACAGCCGGCGAGCGCACCCAGCATCGACAAGGTGCAGATCGTCATCAGGACTTTCACGGGGAACTCCATCGGAATCATTGCCAGCCACGACTGGCGCCATTTGACAGGATCGGACAGGGATCAAACAGGATCAAGCGGAGTCCAGCGCCGGCCGGGGCGCATCGACGCGCCGCGAAGTGGCGGCGCGCACGCCAACGGCGCCCTCAGGCCGCGGCATCGAGCGCCGGCAGCGACATCGTCACCGTCGTGCCCTGGTCCGGCGCGCTCTCCACATGGATCTCGCCGCCGTGACGCGTCACGACCGTCTTCACGAACGCCATGCCGAGCCCCGCGCCGCTCACCTCGGGCCGCTGGCCCGCATGAAAGCGGCGGAACGGCTGGAACAGCCTGGCTTGATCTTCGAGCGGAATGCCATAGCCCTCGTCGCGAATCGAGCAGATCACGCGCGGCGTCAGGCCATCCGCGACTGCGATACTACAGACAATTCTTGTTTCTGGTGGGCTGTATTTCACTGCGTTGTTCAGAATATTGACCAGCGCGCGCGTCATGAGCGAGCGGTCGGCGTTGATCCACCCCATCTGCTCGCCCTCGAAGGCGGTCTCGATCTGGATGTGCTTGGCGCTCGCCTGCGGCCAGACTTCGTCGCTGGCGTCGATGGCAAGCTCCGTGAGGCTGGTCGGCTCCAGCGCGTACACCTGCGATTCCGCGCGTGCGAGCTGCACGAAGTCGTCGGCGAGCGTGAGCGAGCGGCGCGCGTAGCGTTCGATGCGGTCCATCACCTCGCGCACCGGAGCGGCTTCGAGGGTGCCGCGCTCGCGCTCGGTCTCGACGAGCGCCACGATCGAAGCCTGCGGCGAGCGCATGTCGTGCGACAGCAGGCGCAGCGCGTGCTCGCGCTGGCGCTCGGCATCGTGCAGCGCGGTCACGTCGACGAGGCCCGCGATCCAGCCCACCGCCTGCCCCTGCGCGTTCGTGCAGCTCGCGTAGCGCAGCAGATAATCGCTGCCGTCGCGTGCGCGCACTTCCACGCCGCGCTCCATGAGCTGCGCGTACTCGCCGCGCCCGGGATCGAGCGGCGCGGGCCAATGCGCGGAAGCGAACGCCAGCGTCTCGGGATTCGGGTCGATCGGCTTGACGAGCGCGAGATCGCCGAACACCTCCTGCATCGCGCGGCCCTCGGCGGCGCTCACGTTCAGGTGTGCGAAATAGGCGCGCGCCGCATGGTTGGCGATCAGCACCACGCCGCGCAGGTCGGCCACGACAAGCGGCTCCGGCACGGAGTCGAGGCTGTCCCACACGAAGCGCCGCATGTCCTGCAGGCGCTGCGCGGCCTGCGCCATCAGCGCCATCTGCTGGGCCAGCACGTCGCCGCCGAACTCGCGCGGCGGCGTGGGCGCCTCGGGCAGCAGGTAAGGCTCGTCGGCGAGCTGGCGCAGCTCCTTGCGCAGATACGCCATCGTCATTTCGAGGCGCCGCCAGCTCCAGAGCGGATAGACGAGCCCGAGCGCGACGATCGCGGGCACCGGCGCGAGCCAGATCCGCGCGTAATAGAGCAGCGCGGCGCTACCGGCCAGCGAAAGGAACGCGAGCAGCGGCAGCAGGAGCAGCGTGCGCAGCGGCGAGAGCACGAGAAAGCCGGCCAGCAGCAGCGCGAGCGGCACCAGCGAGGCGAGCACCACCGTGAGCTGCGAGGCCGGCTCGATGGCCGTGCCCGCCAGCAGCGTATCGAGCACGAGCGCGTGAATGTAGACGCCGGGCATCGGCCCGAGCGTGCCCGAGAGCGGCGTGGCGAAACGGTCGAACAGGCCCGAGGCCGTCACGCCCACCAGCGCCACGCGACCCCGCAGCAGATCGGGCGGCAGATGCCCTTCGAGCACTTGTGCGAACGACACCTTGCGATAAGTCTGCGTATTGGAGCCGAACGGCAGCAGGAAACGCGCTTCGCTATCGGGGCCGCCCGCGTGCATGAGCTTCGCGTCGGCGGCAGCGGCCGCGGCGCTGCTCGCGCCGGCGAGATCGGGCAGCGCGATCTTGCCTTCGCGCACCGCGCGCCAGAGCGGCACCATCAACTGCGGCCAGCGCTGCCGCGCATCGCCTTCGAACATCGCGACGCTGCGCACGATGCCGTCACCGTCGACTTCGAGGTTGATGTGGCCGAGACCCGCGGCGGCCTGGGCCAGCGGCGCGACGGGCTCCACGACCTCGCGGCGGCCGTAGTCGGCCTCGTTGGCGGGCGAAAGCAGCACCGGCAAATACGAGGAACGCTCGCGCAGGGCCTCGCCAAAACGCGTGTCGTCGGGCGAGGGCTCGGTGAAGAGCACGTCGTAGACCACCGCCGCCACGCCCGCCTTCGCGAGCCGATCGACGAGCTGCGCGTGCAGGCTGCGCGGCCACGGCCAGCGGCCCAGCGCGGCAACGCTCGCATTGTCGATCTCGACGATCACGATGTCGGGCGAGACCGGCCGCTCGCGCGCGGCGAGGAAGCGGTCGTAGACCAGATGATCGGCGCTGAGCGTCCACTGCCACACCACGCTCAACAGGACGACGGCGATGCCCGCGCACGCGACGCCCAGCCACTCGAACAGAAAGCGCCGCCCGACCGGGCGGCCGAGGCGGGAGCGGGGGCGCGCGCTCACGCTCATGCGCCGAAGCCTCACCAGTCGAGACGGAACGACTGTACGGGGCTCGCCTTCTGGAAGTAGCGGCCCCCTTCGAACTGCTCGGCAATCACCGTCCAGTAGTAGACGCCCTTGGGCAGATCGCTGACGACGGCCTCGCCGTCCGTGATGTCGGTGCGGTCCACGAGCGGCGCGCGCAGGTCCGACGAGGTGGCCAGCACGAAGCGAAAACGCGTGCTGCCGGCGCGGCGCTGATCGACGAACCAGCGGAATGCATAGTCGCGCGTGCCCTCGACGCGCCCGGCCGAGGCGCCCAGCGAAACACGCCGGCGCTGGAACGCATAGGTCGACGGCATGCCTTCGAGGCCGTTCTCGTCGATGGCGGAAAAGCGCGCGAAATACGTGCCGTCCTCGAGCGCGCCCACCTCGATATGCGGCCCGTCCGAGCGCGCATCGCCGATCAGATCGAGCAGGCCCGCGTCGCGGCCGACCTGCACGCGATAGCTGTGCGCCCCCGTCATCGGTGCAAGATCGAATGCGACGGTCTCGTCGTCCTGGACCTTCGCAGGATTGCGCAGATCGGGCGCGTCGAGCAGCGCGACCGGCCCGCCCACCGCGCCGCCTGCCAGCGTGAGGCTGCCGTGGCGCGCCGCGACCAGCTGCGTGGATGCGGCCAGCGGCGTGCCCGGCGCGGGGGCGACCGACGCGGCGGGGCCGTGCGGTGCCGCGTCCACGCCCACCGCGCCTTCGAGCACTTCGACGGCCGTCGAGCCCTTGTCGCCGTCGTAATTCACGCGAAAGCTCGTGCCGCGCACGCCGGCCACCACCGAAGGCGAGCGGATCTGAAAGCGGTCGTCCTTGCGGGTGGCGTGCGTGACCTCGGTGTTCACCTGGCCGCTATGCAGGTTGACCACGCGGTCGGTCGCGCCGGTGAGCGCGGTCTGGCGCAGCGTGGCGAGATCGAGCGAGGCGCCCGGCGGGATGACGAGATGCGAGCCGTCGGCCAGCTCGAGTGTGGCGAAGCCGTTCTGGCCGGTCTGCACGCGATCGCCTTCGACGAGCGTTCCGCCGACGACGAGCGGCAGCAACGGCCCATTGCCGAACGCATGGCCCGCGGGTCCCGACGTGGCGATCACGCGTGCGCTCAGGTGATCCTGGCGCAGCAACGCGACCGGCACGCGCAGCGAGGTGCCCGGCTGCAGGCGGCGCGGCGCGCTCACGCGGTTGATGCGCGCGAGCCGGGTCCAGTCGGCGGGATTGCGCAGATAGCGCGTGGCGATGTCGTAGAGCGAGTCGCCCGGACGCGTGACGTAAATCGCCATTTCGGCCGCCGGGAGATGCGGCTTGCGGGCTTCGGCGCGGCCCGCGGCGGGCAGCAGGCCCAATGCCAGCGCACAGGCAACTGCACTGGCAAGCGGTGCACGCGCGCGCGGCATGCGCGGGAGGGTTGCCGGGCCAGCGTGACAAGCGGGGCCGGGCCAGGACAGCGCAACGGCAAGCGTCACGCGCCCAGGTGCGGCCGGCCGCGCCTGAGCCGGCCGCGCCTGAGCCGGCCGCGCCGAATAAGCACCACTCACGCCGCGTCCCCCTCGATCCGTTCGAGGCGATAGCCGTAGCCGTAGATCGGCGTGAGACGATAGCCGTTCTCCGGGCGCAGGCCGAGCTTCGAGCGCAGCATGGAGACGTGCGTGTCCATGGTACGCGACGGAATGTCGTCGGACTGCTTCCAGATCACGTCGAGGATGTGCGCGCGCGAGAGCGGCCGGCTCAGATGCTGGAACAGCAGCAGCGCAAGCTCGAACTCCTTTTGCGTGAGCGCCACCTGCTTGCCGCTGACCGATGCCTGACGCGATTTCAGATCGAACTCGTACTCGCCGAAGACTTCCTTTTGCGACGGCGCGTGCAGCTGATAGGCACGGCGCAGCAGCGAACCCACGCGCGCGAGCAGGACCGGCGCGGAGACCGGCTTGACCACGTAGTCGTCGGCGCCGCTGTTGAGCATCAGCGCGATGTCGACTTCGCGGCTGCGGCTCGTCATGAAGAGGACGGGCAAGCGCGTGGACAGGCTTTGGCGGACCCAGTGCAGGACCTCGTCGCCGGCCATGTCAGGCACGTTCCAGTCGAGCACGAGCAAGTCGAACGTCTGCCGCCGGAGCTGCTTGACGAGCTCGCCTCCCTTGGCGAACGCGTGACAGACGTGGCCAGCCGCCATCAGCGTCTGGCAGACGAAATCGGTCTGCGCCGGATCGTCATCGAGTACGGCAATTCTCATAGTGTCCTGCACCCAGTGTCGTTATTCATCTTCCCGGGATGGGCCGGCTCTGCAACGCCCGGCCTCCATCCCCAATCCCATGCCACGCGGCCCCTGCCGCACAACCAGGGCGCCACTCTCGCCGCGTCTTGAAATGAATGGGAGCACGCTACGCAACAATGCGCCTGAAGAGATCGGGAACCAGTTTTCGCACATGGTAGTCGAAAACGCCCCCGACCGACCGTAGCCCGACCGAAACCGCCCCCGCGCGGCCGGACCTCATCCGCCGCGGCGGGGCTGCAAGTCGGCCGCTGCGCCATTCATGTCAGTCGTGATCACCGCACCCAAGTCCGCTACCGTGCCGTCCGCTTGCATTGCGTCGCCGGCCGCCGCCGGGTCGGCCTCGCGCCGCGCGTCATGCGCCGCTGGCTCGACCACAGGCTCGCCGGCCAGCAAGGCGGCCAGTTGAGCGCGTACATGCTCCCACGCGGCGTGCGCGTAATCGGGCTGAACCGCGGCGCGCGCCTGGGCGAACACGAAGGTACGCATGACTGTCGACGAGCACTGCGTCAGCCTATCCGAGCGGCCGAAGCGTGACTGGCGCAACGCCTCGCTCAGCCACGGCAGTTCGGCTTCGCACGAATCCGCATAGGCTTCCATGGCCGCGCGCGCGTGCCGATCGCGGGCGAGATCGAGTTCGATGCGCTCGAGATCGCGGCTGCGGCCCGAGCCGTTCACCCGTGAGCCAGGCGGAAACCGCATGCTGCCGAAACGAAAAAACATGAACTCCCTCGTGTAGCAGACAAGCTCCAGATCCGCCGGACTTGCAGCGTGCGCGCCCGGCGGCGCAGCCCTGCTTGCGCGCGAAAAGCGCATGCATGAAGGCGTAGCCCAAGCCTCGTCGCACCAACGACAGGCTCTGGTATGAAAAACGAGTGGCGATAGCCGCGGGCTACGCATCGCGTGGTCTCCGGCGTCCCTCCCCCCCGGACTCGGGCCGCCGGCGCAGGCGCCGCCGAGCCGGCGCGTCACGCGCAGGCGGGCATCACCGCCCGACACCCGCCCGCAGACCGCTGCCGATCTCACACCATGGCGTTTCCCGCTGCCATCGCCACTCCCCGTACTTCCAGGCGCTGTTTGTCAGCGTTATCCGGCGGACTCGAGTCCGCTCTGACTTCCCCACTAACGGTGCGTCGCCATGCCCCGACTGCACCGGCCCCCGTAGCCCAATTTCGTTGCCCGGCGTGCATGTGCCGCACGCCACGTTCGATGCGGTCCAACCATCGACAGGCCGCGACAACCTATTGTCGCTGCAAGCTCGCAAAGGTACTGTCAGGGATTGTTAAATTCGTCGGATGCGGCAGGCCCTCGCCGGATTTAGCCGATCGAGGACTTGCGCCGGGCGTGAGCACTTCAGCCGCGGGCGGCTAGCGGCCACCCGGAATACGTGCGCCACGCCAGCCGGGATGGACTCGGATATATGAAACGCAATCCTAATTAACTAGCCGCCAGGGAGGAAAACTGGCCTTGCTCGCATGAACAAGGCGTAGCCGCACGCCGCTTCCCCTGAAAAGGCAGAAGCGGGAGGACGCCCGTTGCGGGCGTCCCCGGCGTTACACGGAGGCGTCGCGCCTCAGTTCTGCTGCCGCTGGTCGCCGTGGCCTCCGCCCTGGCCGGACGAATGGCCGCCTTGTGGCGACGCCTCGGGGCGGCCGTGCTCGGCAGGCGCCTGTGGCGGGCGCCCTCCGCCAGGCGGCGGGCCGGGCGGCCGATTGTACGCGGGCGCGCCTTGCGGTGCGGGCGGCCGGCCCATATTGGGTTGCGGCATGGGCGGACGCTGCACTTCCGCGGGTGGGCGCGGCATCTCGGCCGGGGGATGCTGCATCTGGGCGGGCGGGCCGCCGTTCACGGGCGGGCGGCCAGGCGGCGGAGCGCCGTTGATCGGCGGACGTGGGCCGCCCATCTGTGGCGGCGGTGGCCGTCCCGGCGCTCCCGGCGGGCCGCCCTGATAGCGTGGCGGCTCCGGCGGACGGCCGCGGCCCGGCGGCGGGACGTGCTCCCAACGATCGCGGTCGCCGTACCAGGGCCGATCGCGATAGAAGCTACCCCAGTACGCGCCGACGGCAAACGTGACGATCGGCAGGCCGATGGCCGCGCCATAGCCGGTCAGCGGCACGTAGTCGCCTTGATACGGGTACACGAGATAGCCCGCATAGATCCAGCCACGCAGGCCGGGGAGCGCGACGTCACACCAGGAGTAGTCGCTCACGCAGCCCATCACCTCGACCGGCACGTTGGGACCGAGCTCGCTCACGACCGGATAGGCGTCGGACGGCCCGGCAAACAGATCGACCGGCTCGCTCGTGTAAGCCTCGGTTTGCGCGTTGGCGCCGGATGCCGCGAACGCCATCCCCGCAGCCACGCAGACCGTCGCGATCGGCAGGGCCAGCCTGCGTGGCGGCTTCGTTTGTCGGTTAGTCATGCTCCCCTCTTTTGTTCTGTGATCATGGAGAAGCATCCAGCATATTCCATTCCTGGAAGCCGGGGTGGGCTTGCAAAGATCGCCGCACGCGGTGCAGCGCTCACGCGGCGCGCGTCTTGCGGCGCGCGGGCGCGCCGTGCTCCGGCGTTTCGATTGCGCGAATGGCGTTGTCGCGCGACGTGTTCATGCGCGTCTCGACGCACTTGAGCACGCGCGGCAGATCCTGCGCCGCGATCGCGCGGCGCAGCTCGCGCCAGCCGCGAATCGACTGAGTAATGGCCTCCGGATGCGCGGCGAACGCCATCCGGTTGTAGCGCAGCACGCGTAACGAAATGGATTTCAGCATGTCCGAGAGCACGAGGTTGCTGCCCAGGTCGAAGACCGCGAAATTCAGCAGGAAACCCTCGAGGACGTACGCATCCAGCGATTCGTTCATCGCCTGCTCGAGCGCCTTCACGTGCTCGTCGAACACCTTGCCGAGCTGCGCCGGCGATTCGGCCAGCAGATCCTTGATGAGCGCCGAGTACAGCAGCGTGCGCACCGCGAAGATATCGCGCAGCTCGCGCGCGTCCGGTTGCGTCACGATTGCGCCGCGCCGCGCCTCGACCGCGACCAGCCGGTCGCGCTCCAGAATGCGCAACGCCTCGCGCACCGGCGCACGGCTCACGTGCAGGATCTCGCCGATGTCGCTTTCCAGAAGACGCTTGCCCGCCTCGATGTGATTGAGCGTGATGGCTCCCGCGATGCGGGCGGCGATCTGCGCCGCCACGGGCATGGACGCACTCTCCCACTCCTTCCCCCGCAAGACAGCATCCTCCACCGCCAGCATCAGTTGGCCCCTCGGTTTGAGCAAGATACCGAGATCCGGAAGTTCCTGCGTTCGTTGTCTCGCCATGTCGGTGTTACCTGGTCGGGAAGGTTGCGCTCCAAGCGGTTCACTGCCTCGCGACGCATCGCAGCCGCGAGGCGGGGAGTATACCATTCGGCGCGCACTTCTCTATTTTTGTCGACATTATACGAACCAAACAAAAGCGGCCCTCGCGAGGCCGCTTTGTGCTCTTCGTGCTGTGCAGTCTACGACTGCGTATCGCTGTACTCGACGCGATACAGTTGCCGTTTGGGTTCCCGTGTGCGTTGCCGCGTCTCCCAGCCTTCGGCGAGCCCCACCTTCGCATGCGATGGCGGCAGCATCGGCTTGCCGCGCACGAGATCGGATGCGCGTTCCGCGAGCATGATGGTCGGCGCATTGAGATTGCCGTTGGGCTCGGTTGGAAACACCGACGAATCGATCACGCGCAAGCCCGTCATGCCGCGCACACGCAACTCGGAATCGACCACGGCCATGTCGTCCTCGCCCATGCGGCACGAGCCGCACGGATGCATGGTGCTTTCCAGATTCGCCCGCACGAATGCGTCGATCTCGTCGTCGGTCTGCACGTCGGGTCCGGGGGCGAGCTCGACGTCGCGGAAGCGGTCCATCGCCGGCTGCCCGATGATCTCGCGCGTGAGCCGCACGCAGCGCCTGAAGCCCTCGCGGTCTTCTTCGCGGTCCAGATAGTTGAAGCGAATCTCGGGATGCACGTAAGGATCCGCCGCCGTGAGCCGCACGTGGCCCCGGCTTTTGGGCTTGTTCGGCCCGGTCAGCACCATGAAGCCGTGCCCCTTGAACGGCTTGTCGCCGTCGTAGCGCATCGCGGCCGGCAGGAAATGGAACTGAATGTCGGGCCAGCGCAGCCCCGCCTCGGAGCGGATGAAACCGCCCGCCTCGAAATGGTTGCTCGCGCCGAGTCCGTCCTTGAACAGCAGCCAGCGCAGTCCAATCAGGAACTTGTGCCACGGATCCATGCTGCCGTTGAGCGTGACCGGTTCCTTGCAGGCGTACTGGATGTAGATCTCCGCATGATCCTGCAGATTCATGCCGACGCCCGGCAGCGCGTGCTTGACCTCCACGCCCGCCTGGCGCAATACCTCGGCAGGTCCAATGCCGGAGCGCTGCAGCAGATGTGGCGAGCCGATCGGGCCCGACGCAATCAGCACTTCGGCGCGGCAGCGCGCCGTGTGCGTGATGCCGCCCCGGTCGTAGATCACGCCGACCGCGCGCTTGCCCTCGACGATCACCTGCCGCGTCATCGCATTCGTGACCACATGCAGGTTGGGCCGGGTCATCGCCGGACGCAGGTACGCGTTCGCGGTGGACCAGCGCACGCCGTCCTTCACCGTCATGTGCATCGCGCCGAAGCCTTCCTGCATGTGCCCGTTGCAGTCGTCCGTGTGAATGTAGCCGGCCTGCACGCCCGCTTCGATCCATGCGCCGTACAACGGGTTCTTCATGTTGTTGCCGTTGTTCGTCGAGAGCGGCCCGTTCGAGCCACGGTATTGGTCGCCGCCGAACTTGTAGTTTTCGGCGCGGCGGAAGTACGGCAGGCAGTTGCGGTAGCCCCAGCCGCGCGCGCCCAGTTCCTCCCATTCGTCGAAGTCGTAAGCGTGGCCGCGAATGTAGACGAGCCCGTTGATCGACGACGATCCCCCCAGCACCTTGCCGCGCGGGCAATGGAGCTGGCGTCCGTTCAGATGCGGCTCCGGCGCGGTCTGATATTTCCAGTTGAACTTGCGCGTGTTCATCGGCATGGAGAACGCGCTTGGCATCTGGATGATGATGCTGCGGTCGCTGCCGCCGTACTCGAGCACCAGCACGCTCACTGCTGGATCCTCGGTGAGCCGGTTGGCCAGCACGCAGCCCGCCGATCCCGCGCCCACGATGATGTAGTCGTATTGCCCGCTTTCCATGATGAATTCCTGATTCGTTATCCTGACGATATGGCGTTCAGAAGCGCTGCTCGCCCGTGGTGTACTGAGGCATGGTCTTTTCGATCTGCGCGATGAGCGCCTCCTCGCGGCGAAGATCGAGCGAACGGCTCAGCAGGTAATACGCAATGCCCGAGACGAACAGCCCCACGAGCCAGGCCAGGTCGACGCTGCCCATCGCCCGCGCAAACGGGCCGACATAGACTTCGTTGGCGCCGTCGAAGATGCAGAAGAACGGGATCATCGCGGCAAACCCGATCGCGTACGACATCAGGCCGCGTGCGCCCCATGTGCCGTAGATGTTGTTGTGCGGCAGGAAGAAGTGCGGAATCGCATAACGGCCCTTGCGCACGAAGAAGTAGTCCGTGAGGTTCACGGCCGTCCAGGGCACGAGGAAGTAGAGCATCACCACGAGATAGATGTTCAGCACCGAGAGCCCCTTGCCCGACGTATAGATGCTGAGCGCGACTACAAGCTGAAGCACCACCACGAAGAGAATCGCCAGCACGCGCACGCGGGCGGTGGGCTCGATCTTCCTGAACGAATCGACGCCCGTAATGGCCGTGAGCTTGGCGCTGTAGATGTTCATCGCAATCACGGGCAGGAAGGCCACGATCGTGACGGCCACCACCACGCTCCCGAGGCGCGGCGACAAATCGCTGCCGACCTGGTTGAGCGCCACGAGCACGTCGGTGGCGTGCAGGTGATCGCCGAGCCAGCCGCCCGCCGCGATCATCCAGGCGCCCGAGAGCGACGCCCCGAGGAACACCGCGGCGATCAGCCGGCCGCTCGGCGTGTTCTTCGGCAGATAGCGCGAATAGTCCGACACATAGGGCGCGTAAGCGATGTTGTAGCTCGCGGCAGCGGCGAACTGCGTGATGAACCCGGTCCAGCAGAAGCCAAGCGGCGCGGGCGGCGGCGTGCCGGGCAGCGCTGCCGGCAGCGGCAGATCGGGCACCCAGTGCATGAGCACCGCCAGCGTGACGATGCCATACAGCGGCAGCGACAGATACAAGGCCCACTTGAAGCTGCGGTGCATCCAGTCGTGGCCGAGGATGGCAAGGACCGCTGCGGGCACGGTCACCACGAGCGCCACCTTGAGCGGGTCCCAGCCGAACAGCGCCTTGAGGCCCTGCATCATCAGCACGAGATTGACGATATTGAAACCCGCGAACACGAACAGCGTGGCGAGCAGCACGAGCACCACGCCGCGATAGCCGAACTGCGCGCGCGACTGGATCATCTGCGGCAGGCCCAGATGTGGGCCCTGCGAGCCGTGGAACGCCATGAACAAGGTGCCGAACATGATGCCGAGCGTGCCGGCCACGGTCGTCCAGAGGGCGTTGAGCCCCACGCTCGGCCCCACGAAGCCGATGGTCATCGTGAAGAACGTGAAGTTGCCGAGAAACCAGAACGGCCCTTGACGCGAGAGCCGGTCGGTGCGCTCGCTCTCGGGAATGAAGTCGATCGAATGCCCCTCGATCGCGCCGTGCTCGCCGATGGCGGCGCTGGGTGCTGCAATCGGTGCCGCGACTCTTTCGTTTGCTTCCATCGTGTGCTCCATGTCGTAATGGACGATGCTGCATAAAAACAGGACGCCCGGAGCGCGGCCCGCGAGAGCGGGCCGGTCCGCCGCGTATCGAAGACTCGATACCGACGCGCCGCTATGCGTCGTTCAGCGTGATCCAGACGGCTTTGGTCTCCATCAGGGCGTCGAGTTGCTCCGCGCCGAGATCCTTGCCGAAGCCCGATGCCTTGAAGCCGCCGAATGGCATGGCCGGATCGATCGTGCTGTGCGCGTTCACGTAGACGCTGCCGGCGCGCAGCTTCGGCACCAGTGCGTGCACGCGGTTCAGATCGCGCGAATAGATCGCTGCGGCGAGCCCATACGGCGTGTCGTTTGCGAGCTCGACGGCCTCGCTCAGGTCGTCGAATGGCGCGCTCACGAGCACGGGGCCGAAGATCTCCTCCTTCACGATGCGCATATCCGGACGGCAATGCGCGAAGATCGTCGGTTGAACGAAATAGCCCGACCCTTCCACGTTGCGCCCGCCATACACCAGTTCCGCGCCTTCGCGACGACCCGCCTCGATATACGACGTCACGCGCGCCTTCTGCTGCGCCGAGACGAGCGGGCTGATGAAGCAGTCGCGATCGAGGCCCGGCGCGATCTTCAGCGTGCGCGTGTAGTCGATCAGCGCGGCGAGGAAGCGCTCGTGCACGCTGCGTTGCACGTAGAGGCGGCTGCCGGCGTCGCACACCTGCCCCGAGTTGAAGAACATGCCGTTCGCCACCGCGCGCGCGGCGGCCTCGATGTCCGCATCGTCGAGCACGAGCACCGGCGACTTGCCGCCCAGCTCGAGCGTGACGCGCTTGACGCCATCGAGCGCCGCGCTGCCGACCTCGCGCCCCACCGCCGTGGAGCCCGTGAACGTCACTTTGTCGATGCCGGGGTGGCGCGCCATGGCGGCACCGATCACGTTGCCGCGCCCGGTCACGACGTTCACCACCCCGTCGGGAATGCCGGCCTCCGGCACGAGCTGGGCGAAGCGCAGCGTCGACAGCGAGGTCAGCTCAGCGGGCTTGATCACCGCCGTGCAGCCCACCGCGAGCGCGGCGGCCAGCTTCCACGCCAGCGTCTGCAGCGGGAAATTCCACGGCACGATGATCCCCACCACGCCCACGGCCTCCTTGCGCGTATAGGCGAGGTAGTGGCCGGGCAGCGAAGGCTCCACGGTGCGCCCGTGCAGCTTGGAAGCCCAGCCCGCGAAATAGCGGAACGTGTCGACGGTTCCCTGGATATCCACATCGCGCGCGTTCGCCACCGATTTGCCGACGTCGATCGACTCGATCTCGGCCAGCTCGTCGGCGTGAGCTTCGATCAGATCGGCGAGGCGATGCAGCAGGCGCTCGCGCTCGAGCGGCTTGAGGCGCCGCCACGCGCCGCCGTCGAACTGCGCGCGGGCCGCCGCGACTGCACGGTCGAGGTCGCCTGCCGTGGCGAGCGGAATCTGCGTGATGATGCCTTCGGTGGACGGCTCGACCACGTCGAGCACCTCGCCCTCGCTGCCCGGCACGAACGCGCCGGCGATGAACATGCGTTGCGGCTGCTCGAGAAAGCGCCGCGTTGCTTCGCGCACGCCGAACTGCTCCAGATAGTTTCGTACGATGGAATCCAAGCTTGTCTCCTGATCTCGTGCGGCGCCGTGCGCCCACGTCGCGCGTGTCGATGTTTCGTGCCGTTGCCTGCGTCGCTGGCCCGGTTCCTCAATGCCCCAATGCCTCAGCGCCGATGCTGGCTGCGAGCGCGAAAGATGAAGCCGATCGAATTGAGCAGCAGTTGCGCCGCGAGAATGGGCGTCACGCCCGCCGGGTCGTATGCCGGAGCGACTTCCACGAGGTCCATGCCCACCACGTTGCCGTGACTGCGGCGCGCGAGCCCCTGGATGATTTCGAGCACTTCGTAGTAGGTAAAGCCGCCATGGCTCGGCGTGCCCGTGCCCGGCGCGATGGACGGATCGAAGCCGTCGATGTCGATCGTGATGTAGTAGGCGCGGCCTTCGGGAATCCGTGCCAGTACGCCTTCTGCTCCAAGCCGGCGCACGTCGCGCACGGAAAGAATGTCTGAGCCCGCAGCACGCGCGGCGTCGTAGTCGCTGCGGTTCGACGACGAGACGTTGCGGATCCCGAGCTGCGTCATGCCGCTGATGTGCTGCATCTCCGAAGCGCGCCGCAGCGGATTGCCGTGTCCATAGCGCACGCCGTGGCGTTCGTCTACGAAATCCAGATGCGCGTCGAAGTGCACGATGTGAATCGGGCCACGTCCCTCGAACGCCTGGATCACCGGGGCGTGAATCGAATGATCGCCACCGAGCGTCACGGGCATCGCGCCATTCGCGAGGATCTTGCGCACCGCGCTTTCGATGTTGGCGTTGCTCGCCGCCATGTCGGTGTGGACGATGTCGGCGTCGCCCACGTCCACCATGCGCACCTGGTCGCGCGTCAGATAGAGCGCGTCGTCTTCGTGATCGTAGGCGCCCGCGTGGCCGAACGAAAACAGCGTGGACGCTTCGCGGATGCTGCGCGGCCCGAAGCGCGCCCCCGAGCGCCATTGCGTGCCCATGTCGTTGGGCGCGCCGAGGATCGCCACATCGGCGTCGATGCGATCCCAGTCGAGGCAGACCGGCGATTTTGCGAACGTGCAATGGCCCACGAACGGCAAATCCAGCCGCCCGCTTTCGTATGTGTTGCCCG
This sequence comes from Paraburkholderia oxyphila NBRC 105797, assembly GCF_000685075.1. GTDB lineage: Bacteria > Pseudomonadota > Gammaproteobacteria > Burkholderiales > Burkholderiaceae > Paraburkholderia > Paraburkholderia oxyphila. The sequence goes on along the minus strand of NZ_BAYD01000015.1, from coordinate 109,519 downwards.
GCATGAGTGTCTCCATGTGTGATCCGCTGGGTCATCCAGTCAGGAATCGGTGAACGACCCGGTTTTTGTCGGGCCGCCGCTTTGAGACACTATGTGGGTATTATTTTTGACCAAAAATCCCGGGGTTCAGATATTCATATCGGAATTTCCGAAGCAAGCGATCATGGAGAACGCGGGCAATGACGCAATTGCAGGACGTGGATCTCAAGCTACTCAGGGTTTTCATGCATGTCGTGCGATGCGGCGGCTTTTCGGCGGCCCAGGCAACGCTGAACGTGAGCCAGTCGACCATCAGCGAGCAGATGACCACGCTCGAGACGCGCCTCGGCCTCAAGCTGTGCGAACGCGGCCGCGGCGGCTTCCGCCTGACCGAGCACGGCCTCGCGACGTACGAGGCGGCTCAGCGCCTGCAGGTTGCCGTGGAGGCCTTCTGCATGGATACGGACGCGCTGAAGCAACATATCGCGGGCCGACTCTATCTGGGCATCATCGACAACACGGTGACGGACACCGCCTCGCCGCTGCCGCGGGCCTTGCAGAAGTTCGTTTCGCGCGGCGAAGACGTGCATGTCGACGTCTACATCGGCACGCCGGCGGAGCTCGAGGAGCGCGTGCTCGACGGCAGGCTCCATGTCGCGATCGGGCACTTCCCGATCCACGTGCCGGGCCTCACCTATACCGAGCTCTATCTCGAGCCCGATGGGCTCTATTGCGGCAAAGGGAACCCTCTGTTTGCGGGGGCGGGGGAAGGCGGCGTTCAGGTCGAAGCCATCGCCGCGAGCCGCATCGCGGCGCGCGGCTACCTGCAGCAGCACGATCTGAAGATGCTCAGCGCGAGCAAGGCCGCCGCGACGGTCGACAACGTCGAGGCGCAGGCAATCCTGATTCTTTCCGGCGCGTATATTGGATTCCTGCCCAACCACTATGCGGCGCGCTGGGTGGAACGCGACGACATGCGGCGCATCGGCCCCGAGCAGTTCGGCATGCAGTCACCCTTTTGCGCGGTGACGCGCCGGGCCTCCGCCGTGCCGTCCATCCTGCAGGCGTTCATGATCGACCTGCAGGAAGTCTGGCTGAATGACCGCTCAGGCGAAAACGGAGACGTAACAAAGCCCGCGCGCCGCAAGTAGCCGCGGCACGCCGCAGGCTCAGGCTGCCGCGAGGCGAACGCCATGTGCCGTGCCGGCCATGCCCTCGATCAGCGCGGCGACGTTCTCCGCCGTTGCGGCCGACAAAGTCCAGCCCAGATGCCCGTGCCCCGTGTTGTAGAACACGCCCGGCATGCGCCCCCTGCCCACTTTCGGCAGCATGCTCGGCAACATGGGCCGCAGGCCTGCCCACGGAATCACGCGCGAGGTGTCGACCTGCGGGAACAGACGGCGGGTCCATTCGACGAGCGGCGCGATGCGGTCCGCGCGAATGTCGCGGTTGAACCCGTTGATCTCCGCCGTGCCCGCCACGCGGAACCGGTCGGCACCGAGCCGGCTCGTGACGATCTTCGCGCTCTCGTCGAGCAAGCTGACCCAGGGTGCCGCGCGCTGGCTCTTTTCGTCGTCGAGACATACGGTGATCGAGTAGCCCTTCACCGGATAAACGTTCACGTGGTCGCCGAGCATCGACGCGAATGCACGGCTGTTCACGCCCGCACAGACGACGATACGATCGAATATTTCGTCATGCGAAGCATCCTGCGACAGCGTGGAGAGCGTGAACGTGCCGCCCGGGTCGCGCCTGATCGCGGCGATCTGCGTGTCGTAGCGGAATTCAACGCCATGCCGCACGCACGCCTTCGCGAGGCCGCGCGTGAACTTGTGGATGTCGCCGGTCGAATCCGAGGGCGTGAAGAAGCCACCGAAAAACGCGCCCTCCAGGGCCGGCTCGATCTCCCGGATCTCAGCCGGCGTCACGGACCGGCGATCGAGCCCGCCCTCGGTCAGGATGGCGTTGACCTTCGTGGCCACGTCGAAGCTCTTGCGGTCCTTGTAGATATGTAGAATGCCGCGCCGCTCGAGGTCGAACTCGATGCCTTCGTTGCGCGCCGTCTCGAACAGGTGTTCGCGGGCCGCCATCGCGAGGCGTACGGTTTCGAGCGTGTTGGCCCGATAGTTCGGGATCTGCCGCAGAAATTCGGCCATCCACGAATACTTGTGCCAGGCAGGCCGCGGATTCACGAGCAGCGGCGCGTCGCGCGTGAGCATCCAGCGCAGGCCCTTGAGGACGGTGGCGGTGTTGTTCCAGACTTCGGCATTGCAGGCCGAGAGCTGGCCGCCGTTCGCGAACGACGTCTCCATGGCGCTATAGCGGTGGCGCTCGAACACGGTAACGCGAAAGCCGCGCTTTGCAAGGGCGTAAGCGGTCGTGACGCCGGTGATCCCGGCGCCAATGATGGCGATTCGTGACATGACATGGTCCAGATTAGATTGAGCACTGTCGTTTCCGACATCCGTGCCCCATCTGTCCATGTACCTGAGAGTTTCTTTCCGCGCCGGCATCCAACGCGCCGGGCGGAAATCTCCTTCGGTGGGCAACTGCGTGCCGCTCTCCAGATGTGTTCTCGCTGCAGGGTCCTTGTGCCTGAGAGTTTCCGGGGCGGTTGCTCCGTCGGCGCCGTCAATTGCTTTCGCAGTGACAGTCTCTCCCGCTGCAGTTCATCGAACAGTGCAACGATAGCGGGCCATTATGGCCGCTGCAAGCGATTTTTTCCCCCATGACGCATTGCGCGTTCACTTGGCCCTACCCTCAGTCGCTCGCGAAGCGCCGCCGCGCAAGCACAGGTGATACCGGCGCGGCATGAAATGCGTGCTACGCGGGCGCTGCCTCAGGCCGTCTTGCGCAAGAAGCCTTGCGTGCCGCCGTTGCGGTTCGGTGCGAAGCCGTTCGCGTGCAGCGATTCCTCCACCGTGTCGTAGAACACGCCGATCTTGCTGATCTCGCGCGCCTCTTTCGCGGTCGCGATATCGCGGCCGAACTCGCGCGAGATGCGCACGAGTTGCTCGATCTGCTTCACGGTGCTCATCTTTTCAGTGCGCTTCTGGTTCCACAGGCAGTCTTCCGTGCCGCAACGCACGTGCAGGCCCATCGCAATGCCCATCATGTTGACGGGCAGTACGTTGCGTACATTGCTCTCCACCGTGACCACCGCGCCGTCGGGCACCGCGCGGATGAAGTTGCCGAGGCTGTAGATGTTCGGCGTATCCATGCCGCCGGCGATCGCCACCCAGTTCATGACCAGCGGGCCCTTGTAGAAGCCGCGGCGCATCAGCCGCTCCACCGACTCGAAGCTGTTGAGGTTGTAGCACTGGAACGCGCTCTGGATGCCCCTGGCCGTCAACCGGCGCACGTGCTCCTCGACCCAGCCCGGCTGCGCGGGCACGGTCATTTCCTTGTAGGCGTTAAAGAGCGTCGGGTTCTCGCGCGAGGTGCCCTTGAAGTCGGCGTCTTCGGCCTGATCGGTGACGTTCATCTGCGAAGTATTGACCGTCACCGTGACCTGGTCAGGCGTGGGCTCGAGCTCGGCCAGCATGTGGCGGGTGTCGTCGGAGAGCCACTTCGCCGCTTGCCCTTCGTTTTCCGGCGCGAACGAGATCGAGCCGCCCACCTGGATGATCATTTCCGGCACCGCCTTGCGCACCCCGGCGATCAGTTCGTTGAACTTCGACAGGCGCTTGCTGCCCTTGCCGTCGAGTTCGCGCACATGGAGGTGCAGCACCGTGGCGCCCGCGTTGTAGCAATCCACCGCCTTCTGGATCTGTTCCTCCATGGTGACCGGAATGTCCTCGGGAAAGTCCGAGGGCAACCAGCCTGGCGCGTAAGGCGCCGCGGTAATGATCAAGGGCTGTTGATTCTCGGGAAAGAGGTGGCCGTCGAGAAAATTCATGCGGGGTCTCCGGGGAAAGGCGGCTGTCGCATCCGCAGGCGAGCGCGTTGGCGAGTCCAGCGCGCCGCCCGATAGTGATGCGTGCCATTGTCCGGTTTGGGCCCTTTCCCCGCTTGATCATGCGCGCCAGTCGATTGACTATCCATGACAGGCGCCGGCAACACCGTCACTGATCGACGCGGCGCGATGCGAGGTGGCGCGCGATGGCGCGCCCGAATATCGGCGCCTCCTCGTCAGGCCTTCAGGACCGCACCGCCCCACTCGCCCGCGTGGCCCGCAACACGTACTCGAGCACCGCGATCACCATGCAGTTGACGACCAGGCACAGCAAGCCAGGATTGAAGCCGCCGAGATCGTAGCGGCCCAGGTAGAACGCGAGCGCCAGGCAATCTCCCACGAGAATGCCGGCCGTCACCGCGGCGGGACGGATGCGCAGCGAGAACAGCACGGCAATCAGCCCCGGAAAGAATTGCCCGACGCCGTAATAGGTTGTGTTAATGAGCGTGAGCATCAATGTCGGCGTCGCGCTGGTCATGACGATCGACACGGCCAGATAGATCACGATGACGATCTTCGCGGCCGCCTTTTGTTGCGCTCCGCCCAGGCCCGGCAACAAATTGCGGCTGACGATGGGCCCGATAGCCAGGCACATGCCGGTGAGCACCAGCAACGCGGAGAGCACGGCGGCGGCCGCCACGAGCCCGAGCAGCCATGGCGGCAACAAGTCGTTGGCCGCCACGAAGAACGCCTCGTTTGCCGACTTCAGGCTGTAGTGCTGGCTGAGCGCATAGTACGACGCGATCACGAGAAACGGATACATCAGCATATACAGGGGCATGGCGATCTGGCTGCGCCGGATCGTGTTGGCGCTCTTCGCGGTGAAGAACATCTGCGCACCGAATGGCATGGCGAGAAAGCCGAGCGACTGGAACAGAATCGTGCTCATGGCAAAGCGCAATTGCGTGGCATCCATGCGGTTGCTCACCTGCAGCCCGGCTTCGTGAAACACCGCAGTCACGCCTACGCGCTGCGCCACGGCAACCCCGGTTGCAACGATCGCGAGGACCATGAGCGTGTCCTTGAGCACCGCGACGTAAGCCGAGGAGCGGATACCGGCGATCATGATATAGATAAGCGCGAACACCGCCGCGATGACGACCAGATGCAGCGTCTCGAACTGCCAGCCCAGCCCGCGCAAGGCGGCAGCAAGCCCGGTGAACTGGAGTTGCGCCATCGGCAACAGGAACAGGATCGACGTGAGCGCGACGACGCACTCGATCGTGCGGTCCTGAAAGTGACCCCTGAAAAGGTCGGGCAGTGTGATCGCATTGAAGCGCCTGCCAGCCTCCCAGATGCGCGGCCCGAGAAAATAGCCGAGCGGATAGGCAAGCAGGATATAGCCGAGAAACCAGACACCGTAAGTCGGCCCCTTCGCGTAGATGCCGCCCGCGAAGCCCACCATCGTGGCGACGCTGTAGATCTCTCCCGCAGCGAGAAAAAAGACGAGTACGCTGCCGAACTGGCGCGACGCGACGAAAAAATCCTGCACGCTCTGCGTGCCCACGCCGCGACGCGAGAGCAACGCAAGAGCGAACGAAGCCAGCATAAAGCCGGCGAAGACTACGGTTGACATGCGCGTGCTCCCTTGCAATCAGAGATCGTCCTGCGTGGCGTCGGCGACGTGCTTGTCGAAGCCGTGCCAGCAGACGAACAGACACGCCGAGGTCAGTACGAACCACAGAAACATCCAGGCGTACACGAGCGGTACGCCCAGCACGTAGACGTCGGCGGAAGCGATCCAGGGCAGCAGCCCCAGCACGCCTGCATAGGGCAATCCAAGCCCGATCAGTATCCTGAGCATCGGCTCACCCCATGCTGCGAACAGCAGCGGCAAGTGGATCGATCGGAGTGAACACGCCCGCGCGCGCCTCGATGGCTTCGCCCGCCGCGAGGCACAGCGCTTCGCCATAGCGGCCCGCTACGAGTTGCACACCCGAAGGCATGCTGGTGCCGGAGGACGCCGCCACACCGAGCGGCACGCTCAAGCCCGGCAAACCGAGCACCGCTGTCGCAAGCAGCGGGCCTTGCGCCTGCAGGATGCGGCGCATCGCGTCGTCACCGTGCTGGTCGGCATCGATAGCGAACGGGCGCTGGCACGACACCGGCATCAGCAGCAGCGGATAGCGCGCGAAGAAGGCTTGCCATTCGCGCAACAGGCCCGTGCGTTGCGAGAGGCCGTCCATGTAGCCGGCCAGGTCGAGCGTCGGCGCGATGCGGCGCTGGCTGCCGAACGCCGTGCGGATGGCGCGGTCGCCACAGTCTTCGATGGTCTTGTCGAGACCGGTGAGCGCCTCGTTGGTCACGAGCTTCAACCACAGCTCTGAGGCTTCGTCAAAGCGCGGCGGCACCACCTCCTCCACGACGCAGCCGGCCTCCTCGAGCCAGCGCGCGGCCTGCTGGACGGCGTCGATCACCACCGGGTCGGTGGGAATGCCTGGCAGTTGCGCGCACACCGCCACCCGCGTGGGGAACGGCGCCAAGGCGCCCTTCGTTGCGTTCGAGGCATCTCGTTGTGTCGGCGCGACCGGCATCCACCAGGCGTCGCGCGTATCGCCGCCCTCCATGGCCGCGAGCGCGAGGCGCAGGTCGCCCACCGTGCGCGCGAGCGGCCCCTGCACCGAAGCGAGCTGCACCGCAAGCGTGCGGTCGCGGCTTTGCGTCGGGTTGTAGGCGGGCACGCGCCCCGTGGTCGGCCGCAGCCCGGCCACGCCACATGCATACGCAGGATAACGAATCGATCCACCCAGGTCGTTGCCGTGCGCGATCGCGCCGATGCCGGCCGCCACCGCAGCCGATGCGCCGCCACTGGAGCCACCCGGCGTCAAGCCGGCATCCCAGGGGTTCAGCGTTCTGCCGTAGAGATCATTGTCGGTGAACCACCGGTACGAAAACGCGGGTGCGTTGGTCCGGCCGATGATGACTGCACCGGCCTTGCGCAGATTCGCCACGACCGGGCTGTCCTCGCGCGCGATCAGATCCTTGTAGGCCACCACGCCGTTGGACGTCGCGCGCCCCGCCATGTCGACGTTCACCTTGACCGTCACCGGCACGCCATGCAGCGGGCCAGTCGCTTCTCGCCGGCCAACGGCGGCATCGGCCGCCGCGGCGGCTTCGAGCGCGCTATCCGCGAGCACGTCCACGACCGCGTTGAGATGCGGATTGACTTCCTCCAGCCGCGCGAGGCAGCTCTCCACGAGTTCTTTCGACGAAACGTCGCGGCGCGCGACGAGGGCGGCCATTTCCGTTGCGCTCAGGCGCCACCATGCTTGACTCATATGTGCTCCTCCAGGACTCTCGATTGGCTTTCGTTTTTTTATGCCCGCCGGACCGCTCGGGCGAACGTCAGGGACTGGAAAGAGGCTAACTGGGACAGTCCGATCGCAAAAGACGATATATTGTTCGCGGTGACCACCACAGGTTGTCGCGCTGCCACCTCTCCCAGGAGTAACCCTGGGCCGTTGCGGCTGAGTCGCGCGAGTCGGCAACATCTAAATCACGAAGGAGACTACGCTGCATCGTCATCGGCCGATGGACCGCGACGCGGCGGACGAGACATGAAGGACCATCACCTGAAGGCCTGGCTTGCCCTGGTCGAAACCGGCAGCATTCGTGGTGCATCGCGCCATCTGCATCTGAGCCAGGCCGCCGTCACGAAAGCGGTACGCGAGCTCGAACAGGATCTCGACGCGCCGCTCATCGTACGCAGCTCGCGCGGCGTGCAGCTGACCGAATGCGGCCGTCAGCTCACCTCGCGCGCGCGCCTCGCCCAGGCGCAGCTTGCGCTCGCGCGTCAAGACATCCAGCAGCTGCTTGGTGGCAAGCGCGGGCATGTGGCGGCCGCAGTGACGCCGATGGTGCTCCTTGGCGCGCTGCCCACGGTCATCGAGCGCTTCACCAAGATCATGCCGTTGGCAGAACTGACTTTCGAGGAAGGCCTGATGCCTCACGTGCTGCACGCGCTGCGCGATGGTTCGATCGACTTCGCGGTCGCCGCGCCGGCCGAGGAGGAAGTCAGTGGCGAGTTCGACTTCGAGCCGCTGCGCACGCTCGAGACGATCGTGGTCTGCCGCCGCGGGCACCCCATGGCAAGTGCCACCGAATGGAGTCAGGTGGCCGAGTGCACGTGGGCCATGACCCTCTCGCCCGGCAGCCACCATTGCAATCTGCTGGACTACCTGCGCCGCGCCCGGCTGCCGTTGCCCACACGCATCATCCGCGCGAACACGTTCGGTGTGAGCTGGAACCTGATGGCGCGCAGCGACGCGCTGCTCGCGGTGCCCGTGGGCATGCTCGAGGTGGAGCCCTATGCGCAGCAGGCGACGCGCGTGCCGCTGCGTCTCGAGTTCCCGCCGCTTCGGCTTGGCATCATGAAGCTGCGCGACGCGCCGCTCTCGCTCGCGGCCGACAAGCTCGCCGACCTGTTCCGGCAGGAAATCGCTTCCAGCCAATGTGAGCGCGTCGCATGAAGTTGCGGACGCCCCGAGAGGCGAAGCGGCTCGCGTGCCGCTTCGCCTCACACGGTCAAAACGGCTGTTCCACGACTGCGCGAACAGCAGCATCCCGTGCCTCGTCCAGACGCGAAGTGGCAAGGGCCAGCAGGAGTGGGCCGTCCCGCCTCATGGCGGCGTCCTGCATCGCACGCCAGACCTCCAAAGATGTGCGGATCGTTTGCGGCGCAGCCACCATGCCCAACCGGACGTAACGCAGCGTTCGCAATGAGATCGAGTGCAGGATATCGACCAGAAGCCGGTTATGGCACAGACCGATCGTGGCGAAATTCAGGAGAAAACTTTCCACGGCATAAGCGTCTATCGACGCCTCGGCAGCCTGGGCCAATCTGGGAATATGCGCCGTCAATAGCGCTTCGAGTTCCGGCAAGTTCTCACGGGTCGCCTGCTCCAGCATCGTGACATACAGCACACTGCGCACCCGGAAAATATCCCTGAGCTCGTTCTCGTCGGGCGCCGTCACGATCGCTCCGCGTCTCGCCTGAAATTCCACCAACCGGTCCCGCTCCAGGATGCGCAAGGCTTCGCGGACCGGCGCGCGGCTGACGTGCAGCACTGCGCTGATATCCGCTTCCAGCAAGCGCTGCCCCGATTTCACGAGATCGAGCGTAATGACGCCGGCCAGGCGGGCAGCGATCTGCTCGGCGATGGGCACCGAAGCATACGCCCAGTCCTGCCCGCGCAGCACCGCCCGCTCCACTGCCAGCATCAACGAATTCTTCGGCGTGAGGAGTGCGGAAAGATCGGGAAGATTTTGCGTCTTGTGGCGAGCCATAACGTTCAGCCGAAGCGATCTTGAGCAGGAATCCCGTCAATAAGGCCTGTCACCTTCGATCCCGGCTCTTTCCATTTTGCGCGGAGCCGGCCAATAGTCCATGACCGCGTAGTGCTGGGTCGACCGGTTATCCCAAACCGCCACACTATTGGGCTTCCAGCGAAAGCGAACCTGATACTCGGGGATCGATGCCTGGCTCTGCAGATAATTGAGCAGAAGACTGGCGCCGGGCGTCTTGTCGAGGCCATACCGCACGTTCTCGACGGTATGGTAATTGACGAAATGGGTCGTAAAACTACCGACGTACAGCACCTTTTCGCCAGTCTCAGGATGGGTCCGCACGACCGGGTGTTCCACCTCCGGATTTTGCGCGGCCAGCTTTCTGCGCTCTTCGAGCCCCATGGCGGCGCCAAACGAATGCTCGATGCTGCTCTTCGCCCTCAATCCCTCAATGCGCTTCTTGATGTCATCCGGCAATTGCCTGTACGCCTCGACCATGTTGACCCAGATGGTGTCGCCGCCGACCTCCGGGCATTCGATGCAGCGCAGGACCGCACCCATGGACGGAGCCGCTCGCCAGAGTCCATCGGTATGGTAGTTGTTTTCATAAGGGTTCTTCTCGTCCGACCGGTAGATTTGCACGAGGCCAGGATGGTCCGGGTCGCTTCCGGCGACAGGATGATCTTCCAGCTTCCCGAATCTGCGCGCAAAAGCAATGTGCTCCTCGCGAGAGATCCGTTGATCCCGGAAGAAGAGAACCCTATGTTTAAGCAGCAGTGCCTTGAGTTCTGCAAACAACGATGCATCTCTTGCAGCGTCTCCGATGTTCACACCGGACACCTCTGCGCCAATGCAGGCGGTCAGCCTTTCGATCTTGATCATGAGCGGTTACTCCTTGTTCCTCGACTATTCATATCGACATTGAATGATTGGGTCAGGCTCGTACTTCTGCGTTCAGTGCATCGCCGCCAAGCGGCTCCCTCTCCAGCTCGACGGCGGAAACTCGGGCAGCGTCTGCGTCGTAACTGCGCATCGCGATGACGAAACACACCGCAGCCAGCACGCTAAACAAGGGCATGACCGTCAAGGCGCTTTGCAAACCCCATTGGTCAGACACGATGCCCGTCAGAAAGGGCCCCACGGCCAGGCCGAAAATATTTTGAAAGAGGGAAAGCACCGCTGCACCCGTGGAGCGAACGCCTGGATGAATAATGTCCATCGCAATCCCGGCAACCACACCCACCGTGCAGTTCATGAAAAAGGCCCCGAGCACGATCAGGTCGAACCGCACATGCGCCGCGTAGGTTCCACCAAACGCGCCCGCCAGAACGACCGACGTGACCAGACACAGCGCAGACAGCGCGAGTAGCTTGTTGCGCGGCCTGCGCAGAGCCAGGCGCCCCACCACCGCGCCCCAGACCGTGCAGCTCACGGCGCCGACCAGCACGACCAGTCCCGCCGCCCTCGCCGCGGCTTCCGGGGACATGCCCTGGAAGCGGTTCAAATAGCTGGGGAGCCACGACCAGATGGCCGAAACGGTAATCAGTTGTGCCGCAGCAGCGACGCACACCCATAGCAGGGTTCGCGTGCGTGCCAGGGTGCCGAAAATGTGTTTCAGCGTTTCCGCCAGCGACTGCGCCGTCTTGTTTGAATCGGCGGCCAGCGGCAAGGTCCTGTAGTCACGCACGAACAGATAGAGCAATGTCAATACGAGCCCAGGCAGGCCGACCACGCCAAAAGCCGACTTCCACCCCCACCTGGCCGCAATGGCCCCGCCCAGCACCACCCCGAGGACAGAACCCAGCGACGGCGCAGCGTAAAAGGCACCGAGCACGGCGCTGCGCAAGCGGCCGGGGAACAATGTCGAGATCAGGGCCACGCCTACGGAGCCGTAACCGGCTTCGCCGATGCCCACCACGGCGCGTGCCGCAAACAATTGACTGAAATTGGCCGTGAACATGCATGAGATCGTCGCCAGGCTCCAGCAGACGGCCATCGCGACGATACTCTTCACGCGGCCCATCCGGTCCGCCACCAGCGCGACAGGTATACCGCCCGCTCCCACGACAACGGAGACGACGGACACGAGCGCGCCCAGTTCCTTGTCACTCAAACCCCATTCGCTCCTGATATGGGGAAACAGCGAGACGATCACCTGTCGATCGATAAAATCGAAGAACATGAGTGCGAACGTCATCCCAAAGGCAAACCATGCCTGCCGCTTGCTTATCAGGTAGGCATCCTGATTAGTTGCTATGGGTTCATCATCCACAATGTTCATGCTTCTCTCCGGGAATTCCAGATACCGTGCAGTGGTCGACCTCGTCCTGGCGCCGCGCTTGCGCGCAGTGGCACCATCGGCCAAGGAGATACATCGTCAAAGGCAGGATTGCCGCAACGGGAAGCCACCGCAGGGCGATTTGAAGACCGACCGCGTCGGACACCATCCCGGTGACGAATGGGCCAGCTGCGAGCCCCAGGATATTGTTGAACAGCGTCAGCGTGGCAAAAGCCGAACCGTGGATCGTCGGTGACGTGGCTCCCGCGATGATCGCGCCACACGTACTGAACGAGCTGGCCAGAAAGAACACGGCGGGCGCAAGCAATGCGAGCTGCAGGTTGCCGGGCGGCAAGCGAAACGCGAACTCCAGCAGCACGCCGAGCGCAAGGCAATAGCCAATCGCCATGTTCCACCTTCTGAGCGACGAATTCCCGCTCACCCAGTCGGTCATCACGCCGCACAGGAATTGGCCCAGACCGCTGACAAGCACAAGACCCGCCGCCACAACGGCTGCTTTGCCCACAGGCATCCCCCAGTAGCGATTCAGGTAGCTGGGCAGCCACACGAACAGCGTGCCCTGGATGAAGAGCTGCAACGCGCTGCCAAGATAGGCACACAGCACCGAACGTGACGGAAACAGGCTGGAGAGCAGTGCCCGGGGAGCCCATGCGAGGCGGTCATGCACCGCAGCGTCATCGGTCTCGTCCGCACACACGCGCGCCATGCGCTTTTCCGTGACGACAAAGCCATAAACGATGACCAGCACCAGTCCGAATATCGCCATCGTGCCCATTGACCAGCGCCACCCAAGATGGGTCGCAATGATGCCCGAAAGCGAAACGCCGAGCACCGACCCGAAGGCCGCCGCAGACGTAAAGCCGCCGACGATACTGGAACGCATGCGCTTCGGAAAAATGCCGATGAGCATGGCGAGCCCCACGCTTCCATAAGCGGCCTCGCCGACACCGACGAACATGCGTGCGACAAACATCTCGTGGTAATTGGCGGCAATCGCGCATCCGAGCGTGGCGACACTCCACAAGCCCGCCATCAGCGTGATGCTCTTGACGCGCCCCCAGCGGTCCGCGACGAGAGAGAACGGCAGCGTCAGCACGCCAACCGCCAACGGCACGATGCTGCTGACCGATCCGAGCTGGGTATCGGAGAGGCCCCACTGCAGCTTCAGCATCGGAAACAACGCGTTGAGCGCCTGCCGCGACATGTAGTCGGACAACAGCAGACAAAACATCAACGCAAACACCAACCACGCATACGCGCGGGTACCGCCGGCAACCCTGGATGACTCGGTCGACGCGGCAGGGCTCGTATAAAGATTCAACTCGGTCTCCTTCATGGATTCACGTACACCTCCGCAATCGACGCGGCAGGTGCGGCGGCCTTCTACTCGCCAAAGGATCGCTGAACCGAAAGCCGGTTCGTCACGGAAGTCACGCCAGGCACCCCCTTCGCGATCTCCACCACGGCGCCGATCTGCGAAGACTCGGTGACGGTGCCATTGAGGGTGACAACACCGCTTCTTGCGACGATGCTGATGTCACCGGCGTTGATTTCCTTGTGCTTCGCGAGCGCGGCATACACCTTGCGGCTCAGCGCCCGGTTTGCTTTCCTGACCTCCCTTGCCGTCGGCGTGGCAGGGATCGCCGTCGAGGCCGTCGGCATGGCGTTGTCCTGGGCATTCGCATCGACGCTCAGCCCTGCCAGCAGCGCGAGAATCGCCGCGCAAAGCGAAATGCCCACGATCATGTTCTTTGCCATTGCATGCTCCGGTTGCATTTCATGTCTTCAGAAAGTGTGGCGGATACCGATATTCGCCGCCGTTGTGGAAACGCCCGGTGCAACCGGTGCTCCATACGTGATGGCCTGATTCATGGTGCCCCGGTTGTCGACATAGCCCACCTGCGCATAGAGCAGCGTGCGCTTGGACACGCTGTATTCCGCACCCAGCGCGTATTCGCTCGAATGATTCGCGGAATCGTTGCGGTCCTTCATATAGTAGAAGCCCGAGGTCAGCCTGAAGAACGGCGTAAATTGATAGCCGAGTCCAGCCGAAATGAATTCGAGGTTGGCTGAGGCCTTGTCTGAGGGATTCTGCCCAAGACCATACCCGAGCGAAACCGACACGCCGTGGAAGGTGTACTTGCCGCCAACGTAGTAGAAGCGGTTGTTGTCGAGGCCAGTGGGCGTGGCTGCGGCCAGGTTGGTGTCGTGCCCGTTGTAGTACGCTGCCGCGAGGTTCAGACCGTAGTTCGAATAGCGGAGCACGGCGGATTCGCGCGTGCCGCCCTGAAACTGCCCCGCCACGCCACCGGGCGCATACTCCAGCGCAAGCCAGGCGCCATAAAACTTCGGCGACTGATAGACGATCGCGTTATCGTCATACAGCGCGCCGATCGGAACGTTGGTATTCGTGCCGGTCCAGTGCGCGGCCTGGTTCAGGCCGAGCCACGCCCCGAGAACGCTGCCGAAGTACTGCGCAGCGCGCACGTCGGTATCGGCCATCGCGAAGATCATTGGCGCGTACTGCCGCCCGAGGTCGACCGAACCGAACGGCCCGGACACGCCCACGCTCGACTGCATGCCGAAGATCGCGGAGGCCCCCGTCGTATCCGCAAGGCCAAACTTGCCGGTGCCGGAATTGAACACGCCTTGCATCCGGAAATTGACCTTGTAGCCATTACCGATGTCCTCGGTGCCCCTGATTCCCCAGAAGCTGGCATAGATGCCGGCGTCTTTCAGGGAATAGAGATGCCCCAGGTTCTTCGCGTTGCCCGCGTACGACGCGGCCGAGGTGCTCTGATAGAGCAGCCCCGTGTCGATGGCGCCATACAGCGTCACAGACGATTGCGCGTGCGCAGCGCCTGCCAGGACTGCGGACAGGGCTACCGCCCCCCATTTCAGCTTCATTGCGTCTCCTCCGTTTTCTTTGCGTTGTGCGATTAGCCAGACACCCGTCGGCTCCCATTGCCGCCGGCCATGGTCCGATCGTTCGGTCGAACGTCGGCTGCGCCATGATCGCTAAATTTTATTATTGTCGACATCAATAATTACACCAGGTACCCGATTACTACGGACCGGATCCTGCCTGTATCGACGCAGTCCGAAGGTTCTCAGCCGCATCGTACCTCGCCGCGAATATTCTTGTCGACATTATTTGTTTGCGAGACTACACTGAAAGCAACACTGGCCTTGTGCCAGCGTACGGCCGAACCCGAGTCACGGTGGGGAGGAAAAGTGCAGCCGCTATTGCCGCCCTGTCGATCACGCGAGCGATTCAGATATGTCGTTCGATATCCTTATCATCTATCTTTCACGTAGAGATCCATCATCATGAATTTTCTTGACGGTCACCTGTATCCCGAGAACCAGCAGCCCTTGATCATCACGGCCGCGCCCTATGCGCCGGGCTGGATTCCCTCGGACTTCCCCGAAGATATCCCTGTCACGATGGAAGAGCAGATTCAGAAGGCGGTGGATTGCTATGAAGCCGGAGCCACCGTACTGCATCTGCATGTGCGCGAACCCGATGGCAAGGGCAGCAAGCGCCTGTCCATGTTCAATGAGCTGATCGCCGGCGTGCGCGAGCGCGTGCCGGAGATGATCATCCAGGTGGGCGGCTCCATCAGCTTCGCGCCCGAGAGCGACGGCGCGGCGGCCAAATGGCTCTCCGACGACACGCGGCACATGCTGGCCGAACTCGATCCGAAACCAGACCAGGTCACGGTCACCGTCAACACCACCCAGATGAACGTGACGGAGCACGCCGGCATCGACGACTTCAAGGGTGTATCGCGCGGATTCCCGCACCTCTACGGGACCTACAAGGACATGATCGTGCCCTCGAATCCCAGCTTTATCGAGGAGCACATCCGGCGCCTGTCGGCCGCCGGCATCCAAAGCGAGTTCCAGGTCTACAACATCAACAGCTTCGAAACGATCGAACGCCTGATACGCCGCGGCGTGTACAAGGGGCCGCTGGTGATGAACTGGGTGGCCATCAGCGGCGGCATGGATCAGGCGAACATCTACAACCTGGCCAACATGCTGCGCGCCGTGCCCGACGGTGCGGTGGTGACAGTGGAAAGCTCGGTTCTCAATGTGCTGCCTGTGAATATGATCGGTATTGCCCTGGGCCTGCATGTCCGGTGCGGTATCGAGGATGTGCTGTGGAACCAGACCCGCACGGGCAAGATGAGCTCGGTGGAGCAAGTCAGGCAACTGGTGCGTATCGCGGGCGAATTCGGTCGCCCGATCGCGACCGCGAAGCAGGCACGCGAGATCTGCAAGATCGGCGTGTTCTACGACACAGCGGAAGAGACGCTGCAGGCCAACGGCTTCGCACCCAATCGAAACGGCGGCAACCAGGGCTTCCTGCGCAAGCCGGACTGAAGTTTCCCGAGTGCGGGCGATACGCCCTGCCCTGCACGGGTCGCCGCGAGCACACGTACGCGAAGACGGGCCGCGTGGCCAGGCGGCCGCGCAATCATCGACATTCACAAAGGAATACTGAATATGGCACGAGCGATTCGATTCGCCCAGACCGGAGGACCCGAAGTTCTCAGGCTCGAAACCGTTTCGGTGGGTGAGCCAGGCCCCGGCCAGGCGCGGGTGCGGCACACGTATGTTGCCGTCAATTTCATCGACATCTATTTCCGTACCGGCCAATACCCGCTCGCCCTGCCCAATGGCCTGGGTTCCGATGCGGTGGGCGTGGTCGAAGCCGTCGGCGAGGGCGTGGCCGACATCAAGGTGGGCGACAGAGTCGGCTACCTGCTGGGACCCCAGGGGGCCTATTCGGATGTGCGCGTGATGCCCGCCGACGTGCTGATCCCCCTGCCCGACGGCATCAGCGACCAGACCGCATCGACACTGATCATGAAGGGCATGACCGCACAGTACCTGTTCCGGCAGGTCTATCCGCTCAAAGGCGGAGAAACCATCCTGTACCACGCCGCGGCGGGCGGGGTGGGGTCGATTGCCAGCCAGTGGGCGCGGGCGATCGGCGTCACCATGATCGGGACAGTCAGCACCGACGAAAAGGCGGAAATAGCGCAACGCAACGGCTGCACGCACACCATCGTGACCTCGCGCGAAAACATTGCCGAACGCGTGCGCGAACTCACCGACGGCAAGGGCGTGGAGGTCGTATTCGACTCGGTCGGCAAGGATACGCTGGACGCCTCGCTCGATAGCCTGCAGGTACGCGGCACGTTGGTGAGCAACGGCACGTCATCCGGTCCTGTGGCGCTCGACACCCGCGTGCTGGCCCGCAAGGGCTCGATCTGGGTGACGCGGCCAGCGATGGTGCATTACGCGACGCCGCGATCGCATATGCTCGCGATGGCAAGCGAGCTATTCGATCTCGTACTGGCCGGCAAGATTCGCAGTGAACCCGGGCAGACGTTCGCACTCGCCGAGGCCGCCGATGCGCATCGCGCGCTGGAGTCGCGCAGGACGGTTGGGTCGACGGTGCTCGTGCCATAAGGCCGGGACCGCTTCAGACAAGCGGCACGGCGCCGGGCAAGAGCCGCCCCCGCGCCAACTCCGCTCCGTTGCTGGCCGAAATCATGATCAGCTGGACGAAGCTATGCGCTGGCGCGTATCGGAGGAACACACTTTCGAGCACTCGCACATAGACGGTCAGGGACACCCCGCTCAGCGCGCCCTCATCGATCACGAGCCGCACCCTGAGCCCGCGAACCATACGGGACTGAAGCTCGTCGACGACCCACTCCATCGCGCTCTCACGGGCCAGTCCGACAATGGCGTTGACCTGTTGAGCGCCCGATTGCGCGCCAACGGGCACGTGGCCGTTCATCAATGCCTTCAATGCGGGCAGGCCGGACTGGTCGAGGCTAAATGGGCCGGCCGACAGGCTTCGAAGCAGGTCCCAGTGGAGGTTGCGCGCGACTGGTCGTGGCGTGCTGTCAGTTGGCCTATGGATGAGCGTGATTTTGCCCACATGGGATCTGTCCGGGTAAACAAAATCACCCCGCGGCTCGCCCCATTGCATGGACGACGGCAAGTCGCCGTTGCTGCAGACGAGCATGGCGTCAATCTGTTCGTCGCGCGGTGGCTCGGCTTCCTTGCCGCGTCCGTCAACGAAAGAGAGGACACACTCCTGCCTGCCGGGATGCCAGTCAACGCCAGCCTCATGGGCCGCTAGCCAGTACAGATCCCGCGTTCCGGTCGCGGCGCTACCGAAGCCCGCATGATGCCCAAGCGAGTAAAGCGGATTGATCTCTCTTGACGATGAGCTACTGTCCCCTTCCGTCGTGAGCCGCACCGATTGCACCGCCCAGACAGCGGCGGCGGCCGGCGTGACAGTCTGCGGCACCAAGGGATAGACGGGACGCGTCACGTCCTTTAGTGCGATCGGTTCCGCCGCACAGGTGAAAAGGTTCACTACCGGAGTACAACCCAGCCGGAAGTTACGCGCCGACAATCCCGTCAACGACGCCGCGGCAGCCGCATCAGGATGAAGACCGCTGACCGGCACATGGATGGTCAGCCGCCTTTTTACTCCCCGGCAACCTGGAACCTGTCCGAGATGGACGTCCAGGAAGTAAAACTTCTGTGGATAGGCGAAATACTCGAGCAGTTGTCGATACTGGGACTGCCCTCCGTGCGGGCGCTCGATCAGCGCTTCTTCATCGCCGAAGCCAACTGCTGAGACGGGTACTGCATCCAGCACGCTCCAGCGCCCACTCGAATCCACCTCGACAAAGGCGGTCCCGGCCCCGTGGATGAGCGCGTCGATGACCGACGCGGCAGCAATTCCGGGTGCATCGACGAAAAGCCGCACTACCCCGGGTATCGCATCAGCGAATGCGATCGCTTCCGACGGCACGGCAAAGCTGATCGAAAAGACACCACTCGCACCCTCGGGCAGCTGCACGCTGGAGGGCACCGCCGACGGCAACCGATAGATCGCCTCGTCGATGCGCAGGGGGGACAGCGTCACATCGTAGATGGTCCGGAAACCGTAAGCGCCAGAACGGGTCGTGAGTTGCTTGCCACGCCTGACCACGGCTGGCCTCGTCAGCCGTTCGACGGCCGCGCCCGGCTCGAAGCAGGCGATGGAACATGATGGGAACGGCCGCAGGAATTCGGGGTACAGGACCTCGAGAAGTGGCTTTGTAAATGCGGAAAAATCGTCGTCGAGTTGCTCGTGTATGCGCGCGTTGATCAGCGCCGCAGACTGAATCATGCGCTCCACGTAGAGGTCCTCTGACCGCTCACCCGAAATAGCAAGGCGAGCTGCGACCCGCGGATACCGGACGCCAAATTCAGCAAGCGATACGCGCAGGATCGCGAGCTCTCGTTCGTAACTATGGATAAGATCGTTCATGGGGCACCAGCTCGCCACGTCACCACATATCGCTGAGCGGGGTCTCTTTCGAGGAGTACATTGTCGTTGGGGCATCAGACCCGGCGGTCACCCGCCGCGCCTGCCCATATCAAGTTGTTCGCACCCGGCATCCGTCAATTGATCTTCCCCGTGACCTGTATCCGAGCACAGATGGGGCTAACTCAGTGACGCAATCCACTGGTGTATATTTCAGGGCACGAGCCGATGTCTCTACCCCGCTCCCGCGCGTGAGCCACTCACCGCACGTAACCGCACATCTCATCGCCCATGTCTTCGTTCCGTCTGCCGACGCTCGCCGAACTCCGGCTAACACTCCCCTTCGTGGACAGTGCGCAGCCGTGGCGGCTCGTGCGTTATGCCAGCATCGACTGGACGATCATTGTACTGTGCTGGGCAGCCATGCGCGCAATGCCGAACCCGTTCGCATACGCGGTGGGCGTGCTTTTGATCGCGGGCCGCCTGCAGTCGTTCGGCGTCATTCTGCACGACGCTTGCCACCTCCCTGCGCGGCGGTTGTCGCTACCGCTTGCTCTCGTCGAAGCGTTTGCGGGGTGGACCATCGGCTCATCAATCGCCGCGATGCGCTATCACCATTTGCGCCACCACCGTGCCGTCGGCACGCGGCAGGACCCTTACCTGCACCGGCTCTCCGCGCGCGGCGGCTGGGTACGCCGCGTCATGATGCTGCGTGGCGCGCTGCTTCCCCTATGGTGGCCGCTACGCGCCCTGATGGCGCCGGTCGCGCTGGCGTGGCCTGCGTTCCGCTCCTGGTACGCACGCGGCTTCCTGCAAGACCGCTCGCACGCCGAATTGAGGCGTCATCCGGAGGTCATTGCGTGCGCGCGCCACGATCTCCCGCATTGCGTGGCGTATTGGCTGGCGATCACCGCAGTCGTCCACTGGGATCTACCGTTCATGGCCTACTATGGGCTGCCGTGGGTACTCGGCGGCATCATGAATGCGAACCGCGTTTTGCTCGAGCATGAACACGTGGAAGTGGGCGAACGCGCGCCCGAAACGATCTGGTCGATGACGCGGACCCTCGGCTTCGGCTGGTTCGGCAAGCTCGTGCTCTATCCGCGCAACATTGGCTTCCATCAGGTCCACCACGCTTATCCGGCGCTCGCGCTTGAACATCTACCGGCGGTCCATCACCATCTGCAAACGCACATAAACCAGGGCATCGCCTCAACCGGTTCGACGGCTAACAGGACTTGATGCGTCGGCCGGGGCATGTGCTTCAGCAGGCCGCGCCCGCACCGCTACAACTCGAACCGTACCGTTTTCTCGCCGAGGTGCGCAACGCTCACACGTTCGCCGCGCTTCACCGCGTCGATCAATCGGTCGATCGCCACATGCACGACATCCGCGCGAACGTTGTGCGGCCGGAAGCCCGGCGCATTGTCGAGCCCCTCCCGGTGCGCGCGCATGATACGCACGTCCTGCTGGATCACCAGATGCGTGTAGAGATGCAGCATCGGCCGCAGCAGGCGCAGAAGCCAGCGCGGCAACCTGAAGCGGTAGGCGATATAGGTATAGACGCGCGAGCGCCGCGCATCGATCGGCGTAATCTGGCTGACGATCAGGAAGCCAGAACGAATGCCCCAGCGGTACTCGCAGCGTGTCACGTTCGGCGCGATGAAGCGGTCGGTGTGCTCGAGGGCTACCCGGTCGGGATTCGTCAGCCAGGCGAGGCAAAAGCCGATACTGTCGTCGCCGTCGTGATAGGTGACCTCAACGCTCTCCGGCGTCGTTGCGACGGTCGCCTCCATCGGCTTGCCACGACTGCTGCGGAAAATGCCGTCATGCACGAAGACAGTATGCGGCACGTCCATGAAATTCTGCGCGAGCATGGAGATGTCGCCATCGAAAGTGTTGACCATGTAGTACGACTGCCACGGCGCCTGTTCCCGCATCGGCATACGAAACACCGGACGCGCCGAGGCATCGCCGCTGCCCAGGTACACCCACACGAGGCCATCGAGCGCGCGCACCGGCAGCGCGCGCTGCCGGAACGGATACGGGTTTGACGTTGCCGTCGCGCGCGCACCGTCGATGCTCGGCACGTGCACGACCTGCCCCTGTCCGTCGTAACGCCACCCGTGGTACGGGCAGACAAGCTGGCCGCCGTCCAGTCTGCCTGCGGAGAGGCGCGTGCCACGATGCACGCACTGGTCGATCAGCGCTGCAATCCGGCCGTCCTGCTCGCGAAACAGCACGATCCCGATGCCAAGCATCCTGACGCCCAGCGGCTTGCCGCGCCGCAGTTCGCGTTCGGTGCAGGCGACGAACCATTGCTCGCGCAAGCCATCCGTGACGCCTTCTTCGTCCGCGTCTGCGGATGCGCACGCACGCTGGCACGCCTCGCTTCCGGGCGCGGCGCGCCGCGCTTCACTGATCTCTTCGACGGTTTCCTTGCTCATGGCGTTGGTCCTCGCATCACGCTGCGCTGATCGCCAGCATGGCCTCGGCAAGCGGCAGCCGTGTCACCAGTCCGCTCGGCTTGACGTCGCCCGCGCGCATGCCTGTGCGTTCGGCCGCGCGCTGCAGCAGGTCGCCGAGCGCCGCCTGTGTGCCGGGAATCAGCCGTGCGCGCAGCGGCCCGAGTTGCCCGAGACGGCGAGCTTGCGCATAGTGAAAAATATGGCCAAGTCGCTGCTCGACCTCGTTGCGCAGCGCTTCGACGCTGTGCTCTCCCGACCCAGCAAGCAGCAGCACATAGTGCGGCGCATCGGCCTGTGGGGAAGGTACGAGACACGCCGTTGCGCCGCGCGCACGCGCCGGCGCCAACGCCTCGCCCACGGCTCCCTCGTCGAGCTTCTCTCCAACCAGATCGCAACTGGCCGCTGCGCGGCCGAGGAAAGTCACGCGTGGTGTCCGACCGGTCATGCCTGTGATGCGGATGCGATCGCCAAGCGCATAGCGGTACAGGCCCGCACCGGTCGTCATCAAGACCTGCGCCTTGTCGCCTGGGACAAGCGCAGAGACATCGCAGATACGGCCATCGTCACGCAAAAACTCCAGATAGTGACTGCCGACCGCCAGCGTGCAGTCAGGCGCCTCGCCAAACGGAATGCTCACCACGCCCTCGGTTGCAAAGAGTCCTTTGGGCAGCCACCGCGCCTGCGGAAATCGTTCGCGTAGCGCCTGTGCGTAACCGCGGCTCGGCCCGTCGAGCCAACAGCTGATGGCAGCCAGACGCGGCCATAGCCGGCCGCAATGACCATCGGCGAGCGCGCCGCGCAACGCAGCCGCGCGCGGCCCAGGCAGCTCCGCTTCGAGCGCGGCGAGTTCACGCGCGCTGCTCGCGTCTTCCGGCGAGAACAACGGGCGCAGCACGCTCGCAAGGAAGGTCGGACTCCAAACGCTAAGTAGCGCCAGAGAGTCGTCGGCGATAAGCGCGCGCAGCGTTTCGTACCGCCACGTTGCGGGGTTGCCCGAGAAGGGTGGCACCAGCAGCGTCGCGGCGAGCGCCGCCGCACTGCTGCCGCCCAGATACTCCAGATCGCTGGCAGAGCCAATTCGAATGCCGTTGGGCGCGACGCCCGCGGGCTGCAACGCGGGCGACATCGACCAATAGGCACGGCCTAGAGCAATCTCCGGGCAGAGGCGAACCATGTCGGCGAGCCAGACGACCATCGCCGACTGCATTTCGCGCAGGAACGCCGGCGTGTAGGGGATCAGCTTCTGGCGCGCGGTGCTCCCGCTCGTACGCTCGAAAAAGAGCGGCGCCTGCGCGGTCAATACGGGCTGCGTGTCACGTGAAGCGCGCTCGAGCCATGGGAGATATCCTGCCGCGCCTTGCATTGGGACACGCTCGCGGAATTGCTCAGGACTCGCGATGTCCGCGAATCCATGATGCCGCCCGAAGGCAGTCTCGCGATTCGCCGCGAGCAGTTCCATCAGCCGCCGCGACTGTGCCTGTTCGGGCGCGTCGAGCTGGGCCAGCCAATGTTCGACGTCCGGCTGCGCGGCGCGGGCAAAGGCTCGCCATGCGCCGACCGGATCGAAAGTGGATGCGGCCATCAAAAGTAAGTTTTCCTGAGTTGCGAAAGATCGTCCGGCAACCGGCGTGGCGGCGCGAAGATCGCAAGCCAGCCGTACCACAGCGGACGCGTCTCGCGCAGATCCGAAGCCTCGTGCATGTCCTGCCAACGCGTGGCGGGCTGCCGGTGATGCGTGAGGTTATAGTTGAAATTCAGCAACAGCCAGCGCACCGGCGTGGGTGCGCGCATGTTGTACGTGCCTTCGACAACGTCGAGCGGCGTACGCATGTGATAAACCCATTGCAGCGACGACCACGAGAACGCAAAGGCCGCGTAGGCGATCAAGACCACGCTGGCCGACCAGTCGAATATCCAGCCTGCACACAGCCAGATGACCGCGGCCACAAACGTCTCGATGCGAATGCGGCGGAAATCCGCGGCGCGGAAATCCGCAAACGCAACCGCGTAGGTGCTGTCACCGCCGCCTTGCGCCAGGCGCCGCGTCACCCGCGCGGGCAGCAGCGCCAGCACGACGCTGCCTGCGAATCCGCCAAGCCATATTCCGCCGAGAATCGCGGCGTAATATTCGACGCGCTTGCGCACGAGCGATTCGCCGGGCATCGCGAAATCGGCGCGTTCGGCAGGCGTGCGATTGCGCACATGATGGCCGAGATGATTCACGTGAATGAGCGTCGCCGCAGCGCCAAACATCGTGGAAGCCCACGCCATCATCATATAATTGACACGGGAATGCCGATGCGCGAACCCATGAAATGTCTCATGCATCATCGAAAAGACGCCCTGCATGACGAGGCAGAACGGGATCAGCATCAGCCACTTCGCAGGGCCTGCCTGGGTATGCGAGAGCCACGTGAGGGTACCGGCCCACACGACGCTCTGCAGCACGAGGACAATCAGATTGCCACGATCATAGCGGCGGTTGCGCGCCACCGAAGGGGCGGACGCGGAGGATGAGGTTCTGGCTCGCATTAGCCTCGAAATTACGGTTGATAGTTCGGGAGGATACAACACATGCGCGGCGCTGCCGGGAAGTTGGCCATGAAGCATCTCGTGAAGCGGCCCGCATGGTCGCCGGCGGGCTTCGACGACTGGCAACGCCACTACCCTTCAACGCCCTTCGCTCGCCATGCGGGAGCGCGCGACTGGACCGCATGCTTTATCGACTGCTGGAACCGGCAGCGTGCAGGACTGCCCACGACAACGACGGTCGTGCTCGTTGCGGGCCTCTACTCCGAATGTCTGCCGGGTTGCCATCGCGATGCCCGGCGCGCGCTCGGTGCCGCCGGCTATCGCGTCGTGACGGTGCCGGTACGCTCCTCGCGCACGGTCATGACGCAGGGTGCGCACATCGCCGCCTGGCTGCGCAGGCACCTCGCTCCCGGCGAAGCATTTATCGCGCTCACACATAGCAAGGGCGGGATCGATACGCTCGCGGCGGTGATAAGCGATCCCGCACTGATGGGCCAGTGCACCGGCATCGCGCTCGTTCAGCCGCCTGTCGGTCCTTCGGCGATCATCGACAGGCTCTTTGGCGCGCCCACTCCGCGCATGCCGCTGCTCGAACGCGCCGCGCGCCGACTCATGCGCACACGCTGGACCGCGCAAGGCACGCGCGACATCAGCAGCGACCGCGACCCGCGCGTGGCGGCGATGCTGAGCGCCATCCCGGGCGAGCTCCACCTCGTCCACGCGGTGAGCTGGTCGATCGAGCCTGCCACGCGTTTCGATTCGCATCACACGCGGCTGAACGGGTATCGTCCAGACTGCGCCCACGACGGCCAATTCTATCTTGAGCATCAAGTTTTACCCGGTATCCCGCAGATTTGCCTGCCTCGACTCGATCACGGTCAGCCCGTGCTCGGCGGCCTGGGTTTCGACGCAGGCCGCTTCTGGCTCGCGCTCGCGGATCTCTTGCACGTCACCTCGACTCAGACCAGATAGATTTCAAATCCTGGCGTTTCCTGAGCCAGAATCTCGTCCCGGCGCCGCCAATTGTCCGCGCGACCTTCGAGTGTCGGCAGGACGTACAGGTCCATGGGCGTGCGCGTATAAAGGAAGCGATTCATGGTGGCCCACAAGGGGTCGCCATCGAAGAGGCACAGTTGCATCAGCGCATGGGTGCCTCGCACGCGCGACCAGGCCGCGTCGATCAACGCGGAAAACACGGCCGGGTCCCGCTCGCGCACTTGAAGATGGGTGAGATAGACATCCCGCAGCGGCTCGCCCGGCGCAGCGATGCGCGGGCGGCCCAAGGCCGGCGCGATTGCGTTACAGGCCACGCGGATCGCCTGCAAGCTCAGCGGCAAGCGTTCGAGCACGATGCGCTTGATGGCGCCCGCGTCCCACGGCGCCACGCAACCGACCAACGCACCCCGGCCATCGATCGCCAGCAAAAACGACGCAAGGCCGAATGCGGGCCACGTCCTTAGCCGCCGAGCGAACTCCTGCTCCGAAAATACGCAGCCAAACGGCTGCTCGCGCGACTGGGCATCGAGAAACGCACGCAATGCGTCGGCGTGCGCAGTCTGCGCCTCAACAATTCGTATTCCTGATTTTGTACCTTCGCGCCAGCTCAAACCGCGCCGTGCATAGACGGACACGTTGTCGTAGCCATGCCAGTGCGTGAAGCGCAAGCGATCCGGGCGCCGCGAGCGTGCAAGCGACTGGATGGCGAGACGGTTATCGCGAATCATGCAGCAGAAAGCGTGCTCGACGCCCGATTCGCGGTGAAGTGCTTCGAGGCGCCCGCGCACGACGCCGGTCCATTCGCGCGACAGACGTCGCCCGGACACGAGCCGCAAATCGCCGAGGTACGCGATGCGCTGCGCGTGTCCGCCGAGATAGCCTTCGCGCACAACGAGGCTCGCGATACCTTTGAGTGCCTCACGTTCGTCCTCGGCCAGCCAGACCTCGTGCTCGGGGCTGTGGCACCGGTGCAGCGCAAAGTAGTCGGGGGCACGGTCGAATCGCAGCGGCAGGTCACCCTGCATCGCATGACGCGCGTGGAATTCGAGAATCCGTGCGTTGTCTTCGGGATTGGCCTGGCGAATCAGCACGATGTGTCAACCTGCTTCGAACAGCCGGCGCGCGAGAGGCCGCAGATTCGACGCCTTGAGCTCACACAGGCAGACAAGCTCATCGCCACGCGCGTATCGAGGATTGCGCTTCAGAAAATAGTCGACTTCAGGCAGTGTGCGATGCGCGGCCGGTATCTCGGCGAGCGTTGGCATGAGACGCCCTTGCGGTTCGTCGAACGTCAGGAGGCCGCTCGCGCGGTCATAAGCGCGGCCATAGCGCTCCGTTGCGAGATGGTCCATCAGCATGCGTGCGGCGTCACCCGTCTGGGCGTCGGCGCGAGGTGCGTAGTCGCGCGCAAACGCGCGCAGATAGCGGTACGTCCTGTGACCTTTCACGATCAGAAACCAGAACAGCGGCAAATCCGGCGCCTCACGCCAGATCTCGCCCGCGTGGCGGATCCAGGCAAAGGCGAGTTGCTGCGAGCCCCAGCGCGCCGGATCGACGATGGTATCGCCCGAAAAAATGACACGTATCGCCGAGCCGTTCCAGCGCGTCGTGTAGCGCTTGAGCGTCGAGAACCCCTGAATCATGTCGTCGGCGCCGCGTAGCACGATGCAGTGCGTCTTGTCGTCCAGATCCTTGCCGAACTGCTCCCGCGCCGTGTCACAGTAAGACGCCGCGTAGAGCGCGTACATGCGCTCGATCTCCTCCGGGCGCAAGGCCGAAAGCTCGACCGCGCTGGCGCGCAGACTCATCAGTCCAACTCCTCTAAAACTGGACGGCTTGCTATCATAGCCGGTCACTCGCGCGTTTCCAGCCATGAAATACGACTCCCCAAGCGCGGACGCCAACGAACTGCCCGTCGCGCGCCCCTGGGCCTTGCTGATCGCCTATCTCGTCTCCACGGGCCTGCTTTACGGCTTCGTCACGCATTTCCCGTTCGGACCGGTTCACACCATTGCCCCCAGCGCGCTCGATCGCGCGATTCCCATTGTGCCGGCCACGGTCCCGCTGTATTTGAGCTATCTCTTGATCATGCCGGCGCTCATCGGGCTCGGCCGCACGCGCGGCTGGCTGTTGCCAACGTTCTTCGCCGGCGCGAGCGCGGCGGGCACATGCCTCCTGTTCCATCTCTTCCATCCGACCGCAATCGTGCGGCCCGTGGCCGATGCCACATGGATAGCGTGGCTCCAGCACATCGATGCGCCGCTCGCGGCGTCGCCGAGCGGACATGTCGCGCTGCCGGTGGCGATTGCCGTGACGCTCGCGGCGATGCGCAAGCGCGCCGCCGCGCTGTTCGTTCCGTGGGCAGTCTCGATGGCCATCACGGTGCTCACTACCGGCCAGCATCACATTGTGGACGTCATCGGTGGCGGCGCCATCGGGCTCGCCACTGCGTTCGCCACACTAGCGCTCGTGCGCCTCAAGGTCAATCTGCGCACCATGGGTGCGCTACTGCTCGAATGGGCCTGCATTCTCGCCACGATGCGCGTGGCCATGGCGCTCGACGCGGCACCGCTCTATGTCCTCGCGGGCCTGATCGTCGCAAGCCGCCAGCACGCCCTGTTCATCCTCTATCACGATGCAACGCATTACCACCTCACGCGCTTGCGCCGTCTCAACGACTTCCTGATCGACACGGCCATCGGTGCGCCGGGGCTCGTGCCGGTCGAGTTCTATCGTCCCTTGCATCTTGCCCATCATCGTCACGTCGGCACGCCGGACGACCCCGAGCGCCAGTTCCTGTATTACGGTCAACCGTGGCGTTTCCGCCCCCTTGGCGCACTCGCGCTCGCGCGTCAACTGCTGGGCGACCTGCTCGTGCTGAACATGGCGCGCAACATGGCCGCATACCGGCGCTCCGGGGCAAAGCGGGTGCGCCTGTCGACGCCGTTTTATGGCGCCGCCGCCGTCTGGCTCGCGATCGTCGCAGTGCTCGTCTGGGCATGCCCGGCATCCGCGCTCGCGAAAATCGCCGCACTCTGGTTCGGCCCGCTGCTGACGCTCTCCGTCATGATCCAGAAAATCCGCAGCATGGCCGAACATAGCGGCGGACCGCACGCGACGCCGGGATGGGCCGACTGGACCTACTCGTGGCGTGTGGGCTGGATTGGCCGCGTGCTGCTTTGGCCATATCACATCAACCTGCACCAGCAGCATCACCGCAGCCCAGCGATTCCGTGGCACGCACTCCCTTCGGCGCTGGCCCAGGCGGAGCCCCAGCTTCCCGTGAAGGATCTGGTCAAGCTGCTCTGGGCAGGGCGCAGCGGGTAAGGCGCAGCGGGTAAGCCGCCGCACGCATTGGCCCGCCGCTACGCGCTAACAGCATCCCTTTGAGTCGCGATGAGCAAAGCCCCACAACTCAGGTGGTCGCCATCGCGCGCAACGGCCTTGCCGTCGAACGTGACATTGGTATCGCCGGAAACGATCACAACCGAGCCATGAATTCGACAGATCGCCCGGTCGCCGATCCGGGCCAGCGGCTTGCCGTCGATGTCTGAGGCAGGCGCCCCGCTCACCACCACGCCACCATGTGTATGGGCGTCACCGACGCAAATGAACGGTCTCGTCATCGCACTCGCCTCCAGGCGTCAACATTACGGTTGATGCTTGCCGTGCGCATCACACTCTGGGCATAAGATGCCGAAATGGATCGGCCGGCAACTGACGGCGTTCCGTGTTCGCGGCCTTCTCCGCCTCGTCCGGCGGCGTCACCAGAATGAAATGCAGCTGCCCGTCCGGCGTCATGTTGACGGTCACGCTGCCTTGTCCCACGTCGTAGCTGGCCATGGCAGACATCGCAATGCCGACCATCGAACCCATGATGCCCACATTGCCGATTCGACGCCCGACGTCGAATCCCTCCGTGATGCTGGTCGGGTCGAGGCCATCCTCCATCGCGAGCGAATGCAGCAGCGGAAACACGGCCGGCGTGGCGACGCTGTCGAAGAACACCCGCGCGACCTTGCCGTTATTCGGCAACTGGGCCTGCACCTTTTCCCAGCCCTCGCGCAGGGCTGCGGCCGAGGCTGAGGCTTTCAGCGGCTGACCGCTCGCATCGGTCAAGCGCACGGCAACCGGCTTGTGCAGATAGCCAAGCATCGGCTCGCGGTCGAATTCGTCTAGCTGCCAACGCGCCCATCGCGCGGGAAACCACGGGTCGGGCTTGAACGTGCCGGGGCCCTTGTTGTCCAGCGATTGCGCAAGCAGGGGCAGCTTCGACTGCCAGTGAGCCACGCTCGGCGGCGATACGTCGAGACCCGGCTTCGGCTCCGAATTGACGTTCCAGAAGAAGTTGGCCAGCTTGATCGTGTCGTACTGGCGGTCGTCGGGACCTGCGTCTTCGGGGTCGTTGCTGACGAATGGGCGCATGTACGCATCGACACGATCGGTGCGCGACACGAGCAGCCCCACCATCGCATCGAACTGGGAAGGCACGCGCTGCCCTTCGGGCAGAGACACGTGCTCGAACCAGGTGCGCACCGCCGCACCGTCGAAACCGTAGATGAGCACTTGCGGCACTTGCGGGTTCTTCGCAAAGAAGTCGAAGAGATAATCGATCTGCGCCTGCGGATTCGTCACGTTGACGGCCTGCGCAGTCAGGAACATGTGTTGCGCGAGACTCGCCGCCTGGCGGTTGGTCGTGATGAGGTTGGCAATGTTGCTGTCGATATCGGGCGCCTTGGGTGGTCCGAAGATGATGACGGGAACCGGCCAGCGCTCGACTCCCTCGCCCGCGCTGTATTTGAACGACGAGCCCAGTGCCCTGCGAGCCTGCGCCTGAACCAGGTCGCGAGACGCCGCATAGCTGCCGGCGTCCGTGGGCAGCACGCTGCGATACGCGTCTGTCTGCTTCTTCAACATATCCCAGACTTGAGTCTGCGCCCACTTGTCGACGCGAATGCCCACGGCCCGCAACTCGAGCCGATCGGGGGCGGCAACGGGGCCGCCTGCGGGCGCGGTGCCTGCTGCCGCCAATGGGATGTCGCTCGATTCGTGCTGGCTCGCGGCGCCAACCGTTGCTGCGTTCGCCGAGCGCGCCTTTAACGTACCAAAGAACAACAACGCTACGCAGGCCGCGCCGGCCAGAATGCCCCAAACCAGTGTTCTCATCATCCCTGCTGCCTCAATTCCTGTTGCGGACCCTACGTTGAAATTGCCCGTCATGGTGTACGCCGACCAGCCGATCGACCATATCGCGAACAAGGCAAGAAAGCCCCATGGACGAGGAAGTCTTGCGGTTTTCATGCCAACACCCCCGGATCGTTCTTGCCCTGTTCGCGCTCGTCCTTTGTCTGGCTCGCGACAAGCGGTGGCCAGGTGCGAGGCACCAGCGACGCGTCCGGGAAAATCCCGGACGAGTAATACTTGTACGTGGCATCCGCGATATTGCGTGCCCCATCGCTAAATCTGGACTGGTAGACCGTCTTGACGTTGTCAGGCACCGTTGTCCAGTCCGTTCTCCAGTCCGCAAGCGCGATCAAGGCCGCTCGCCAATTGGCGTCGTCGAGCGTTTTGGCCTGGCCGACCGCGGCATCCATCGCGGCGACAGCCCGCACGTTGTCGGAATCGTTCAGGATGCCAGAATGGTAGTTGTTCGCGGTCGCGTCATTTCCGGTCAGCCGCTCGCGAACCTCATTGGGGGTCTCGCGACGATAGAAGTTCTGGCCGTTGTCGAACGACACCACATCGGACGTCTGGTCATTGATGTCCGGTTGCCCGCCGTTGTACCACTGCTTGACGCGCTGCCCCTGCGCTACCGCACTGGGCGCCTCGCGCGCCATGAAGAGCACCGTATCCGGAATGCCGGATAGCGGCCGCCAGTCGTAGCTCGCCATGGGGTTGCCCAGCGCGACATCCACGGCAACCGGATCGACCGGCAGCAAACCGCTCGGGTTGCCCTTTTTATCGAGTGTCTCGCCGCCGAAGAGGTTGGGAAACCAGGGAGGATCGATCTGCTCGCCGTTGATCCAGCGATCGAGGCTCCCGTCACGGCCCTCGTTATTCGTCAGGTTGCGGTACGGATGCTGGCTCACGGCCGACGCGATATTGTTTCCGCCCGGATAGCGCGGCTCGCTGGTTTCGCGAATCTTGATGATTTGCGGCGCGAGCCCCACCGGCACGGACTTGCCATCGCGCTCGAGCTTCGTCCAGAAACGCTGATAAAACCCATAGCGGTCCTGTGCATTCCTGATGGCAGCCATGGCCGGGAGGTCGATCTTCGTCCCCCATGAGCCGGACCCGAGTGCGGGCGCGCTGACCGTATCCGGCAATCCATACGTGCCGATGCCGCGAATGTTATCGAGCGCGACCACTTGATCGTCGGTCACGAAATACATGTGCACCCGCCCGCGATTGTCGCGCTCGGCGAACTTGACGTCCGCGCCATTGGGGCCGAGCGGGCGCATCCCTTGTGCCGGAGACCATTTGGGACCTGCGCGCCCCTTATGCTTCACATCGTCATTGGACGAGGACAGATCGGCAAGCGGCGGCTGATCGTGACGCGCCTTGGCAACCGTCTCGACGATGTTTCCGAGCGTCTTGATCTTTGCCTGTGACGTTTGCTCTTCGTCGCCGTTCTCCCAGACCGCATAGGGGCTGTCGACCATGATGATGCTGTCGGCCGGGCGAACATTGTCTTTCGCGAGAATCGCGTGGGCGAGCAGCGTAATCAGTGTGCCCTGACTGTGGCCCATCACGGTGATCGTCTCGTCCGCCGTCCCCTGGCCTTCGCTGGCCTGGCGAATCTCGCGGATCAGCGCTGCGAGTCGATGTGCGGCCAGTACGAAGTACAACCGTTCCGGACTGTTGCCGATATAGGTATATCGATCCGTTGCGTGCCTCGCCACACCCGACTTGAGATCGATCTTGAAGCCTTCCCCGTACATGTCCGGGAGGTTATTCGTCGCGTTGTCGAAGTATCCGCCCTCTTTTGCGAAGTGGGCATCGAGCCGGTTTCCCTGGGTGTCCTGATGCTGGCTTCGCAGCACGACGGGCTGGCCGCTCTTGTCCTTCGCGATCTCGCCATCGGCTGCGCGATAGCCCCAATAGAAAGGCACGAACACGGAGTTCGTCTGCCCGTCCTCGGTTCTCATATAAAGGAACGTGTCCGGATCGTAGACAACGCTCGCCGTGTCTTCGCTGAGCGGCACGCCGTTCTTCGCTGCTTTGGCCTGGTCGTCCTTTGCGGCTTTCCACATGGCCCCATACGCGCCGGGCTTGAGGTCGGTACGATCGAGGCGCCAGTTCAGGCCCTCGCACATGCCGCGCTCGACCTTTTCATAGGTGGCGCCCGGATCGTTCACGCCGTGCAGAAAAATCACGATCCCGGGCCGGTCTGCCGGCACCTCGACGAGGCGTGGCTGATTGTCGTACTTCGGATTGGTGGCGGCGCTCGCGCTCGCGGTCACGGTCTGTTCGGTGGCACCCATGCCTTTACGTCCTCACGCGCACTTAGAGCGGGTTCTTCAAAATATCGATCCTGGCGATACGCATGACGTCGTCTTGCAGAAGGTCAGTCATGCCTTTCGCGTCGGAGGTGCCCTGTATCACCTGCCCGTTGCTCATGGTGATCTTGTAGGCCTGGCTCGCGGCCAGTTGCGGTGCCTCCTCCGTATGTCCGGGGTAATGGAGCTTGAAACGCTGCTTCGTGCCATTGCGGCCGAAATTCGGCGGCGACGCGGACTCCGTCGCCGGGCCATTGAACGAATGCCCGGCGGTCTTCACGTTGAGCCCGCCGCTGGAGCCGATTTCGTGGCCGCCGCCGATTGTGTGATAGCTGCCGTCCGCTGCCACGAGGTGGATCTTGTCGCCGTAGATATAGACGTCTTTCGTCGCCGCCAGATGGAGGTCCTTTTGCGCCTGCACGACTGCGTCGCCCGCCTGTGCCTGGATCGACACGTCGCCCTGGTTCGCAATAGCGGTCAGACCATCGGCCATGGAAAACAACTGCATCCCTTTGCCTGCATGCGCAACGAGCCTCTGACCGCTCGTCATCTGAAAATTTTGCTGCGCGACCTGGTCGATATTCTCGCCCGCATAGGTCACATGCGTCTTCGGAGTGAGGTTCACCGAACCGGACTGCGCGCCGAACGCGAGGAGTGCGTCCGAGCTCGCCGTTCCGCTCGCACCCGCGTTGCCGCTCGCGGGCGACCAGCTCCTGAAAGTGCTTGCGACAGCTTGTTGTCCCGCAGTATCGATTGGCTGCCCGCCGTGCTCACTCGCGTAATCGCCCAGCGACTTGAAGAGGTCGGTGCATTCGCCGAGGAGCTTGACCAGCTCATCGCGGTCGAGTTGGCCGCCGCTCGCCTGGGTACGTGCGTAGGTCGTCAGCAGAATGCCCTGCGCTGCGCGCAGGGCCGCAGCAGCATCCGTGCGCAGTTCCGCGCCCTCGCCGCGGTCGTCGCCCTTGCCGTCATTGCGTGGCTGCGTGAGATAGCCAAGATTCAGCTGGGAATGCGCGTGTTCGCTCGCGAGTTGCGCGCTGATCTGGGAGGGCGTGTCGTCGAGCCGCAACTGGTTGTAGCGCTGCCCCTGAATCTCCTTCGATCGCATGCCCGTGAGAAAGCGATTTCCCGGCAACCCGCCCGTGCGGCTGAACGTAGCCGGCATGTTCTGCCCATTTGCGAACACGCCCGCAACATACATCCGGTCAGGGTCGCCGTTCATGAAATCGAGCAGCACTTCCATGCCCCCGCGCGGCAAGACGTGCTGCCCGTAGTTTTCACCCGCCCATCCGCCAAGGACCCGCACCGCGGCGCTATCGGCCGGCGTGCCCTGGGTGCCCGCACCACTTGCATGCGCATGGTCGGCCTCGTCAAGGCCCTGGATCTGGACGTAGATCCGTCCGTACTCGTCGCAATGCACTTCTTCACCGTCGGGCACGACCACCACACCCGTGACCGGATACACGCGCGGCAAGTCGACCCGCGGGTCATACACCGGTGTGAGCGGCGTGCCGCGCGGCACGCCGGCAAACGTGTTTTCGTATCGACTCGACTCCGAGCCGTCGATGGTCGCCGGGCGCATGCGCGTTTGCGCGGACACCGGTGGCGAATCGAACAACCATCGGCTTGCCGTGAAAAGCAACTGTGCCCGCTCGTTCAGGTCCTTCGGAAGATTGTTCTCGCCACGATGATGGAGCGAAGTGACGATCACACGGCGGTCGACCTCCTGCAACCGGTCCAGCTCGGGGTGCCCCGTCACCGCCACCCAGGCGCCGACCGTCAGGCTGCGCACACCACTCGCGCCGTCCATGCGTACGGCCTGTGCGCCATGCGCCATCAGGCGTGCGCGCCCCAGACGCTGGTTGTCGGACTCCGAGTCCGCGATATGCGGGGAGTCGATGCGGGTGTCCGAGAGCAGTCGCGCGAGATCATTGCCCGCCGCGCCCTGGTCAACGCGCGTGGGAGCCTGCAGCGTGTCCATCTGGCTCGGCTTATAGTCCCAGCTCACACGACGCACGGAGCCCGCCACAAGCTGCCGGCCCATGTTCAGCAACGTGATCGAGTCGTTCGTGCCGACGGTCGCATCGGCGTGATACGGGACCGTGCCCACCGGCGCCTGCTCGAGCTTGATGACGCTGTCGAAAAGAACCAGCGTGTGAAACGGCTGCTCGCCAAGGCCCGAACCGCCCTGCCCTCCGCCCGCTTTGACGAACCAGGAGATGCCCTCCTTTCGGCACAGCCGCCGAATAAAATCAGCGTCCGACTCGTCAAACTGCAGGGTTTGCTCACGAACGGGATATTTCGACGCATCGAGTTTCGAGACGTCGATATCAAACGTTGCCGCGAGTGTACTGCTTCTTGTGCGCCATTCACGGACCAGCGTCTGGATAATATCCAGCGTGCTTTTAGTGCGGAAAATCCGGGTATTGACGCGACGCTCGAGAATCGAAAGCGCATCGCGAACCACCAGTTGATAGGTCGCGAGCGAGCCATCAGACTCGCCTTCATACGCGTCAGTGACAATCGCGCAAATCGACTGAAGTGTCCCTGCGTCGGTAACCAGTTGAATAGTCACCGGCTGGCCCAGAAAATTCTGGAGTGGAATCCCGTTGCTGGTCGAGAGGCAGAAAAGCCTTCCTTCGATGCCCCCGCACAGGTCCTCGCGAATGTCCAGCCGCTGAAGAAACATTAAACCGGAAAGTTCGGCTTGAGAGGCTCTCCAATATAGTCTGAACGGGCGCGTGTTCTGCGACGGAAGGGCGCCGATAAATACGCGCTGGATAGCGGGAAAGTTCACGACCTGCTCCCCGTTAGGAATTCTGCAATATGCGTTTTAGATTGACTATGGCGCCACTGCGGATTACGAGTGACACATTAAATGCGTGTACGGGAAAATCGCGCAGAAAATATCAGGCGCTCAGGTTGCTGTCAAATTTTTCAAGAA
The DNA here is from genome assembly GCF_000685075.1 of Paraburkholderia oxyphila NBRC 105797. GTDB lineage: Bacteria > Pseudomonadota > Gammaproteobacteria > Burkholderiales > Burkholderiaceae > Paraburkholderia > Paraburkholderia oxyphila. Next base: position 74,213 of record NZ_BAYD01000015.1, on the reverse strand, counting down.
AACCATCAAATAGTCAGCATTTATTTCCGATTTATCGTCGACTCGTGATGCACAGGAAAATCATACCGCCCGATACTATCATTATTCGCTTTTAACGCTCCAACTGAGCCGTGCGTAAGCGCAGTCCGTGGCCGCCTGGACGGACTTAAAGCTGAATCGGTTGGGTGAGCGTGTCGCACACTCTTGCGGCAAAGCGGCCGCCGCCTGTTCGACGGTCCCGCCAGATCGCCGTTTGATGGTACCGGTGCGGCAAGCGCGGGTCGCGATGGCCCGCTCGCAGGCGTGCCACGCAACGTCACGCGATACATCTAAAAGACCCGGGTCGGCTCCATGGCGCAGGTTCTCTTGGTATGAGAAAACCTGCGCCACGAATCTTCGCTGATTTCGGGCGGCAATGGCTTGCAAGCATCCGATTCCCTGCTCCGGTAGCCCGTTGCCCCTTCGACGAAGCGTCCGTAAAACCCATTCCATTCCACACAAGTCTGATGCTCAACCTCGCGCATGTACCTGATGCCAGCAACGAAGTCCGCTATCCGCTGCATGCCTGGCCAGATGGTTTTGACGCCAGGCTCGCCGTCGCCTTTGCGCGCGAACGCGCGGCACTCGTGGTGATCCCGCACACCACCACACTCGGCACTTCAGGCACCAGGACTTGAACGGACGAAGACGAAGCAAGGCAATCAACGCGCCTTCTGAGTCGGCCCGCGCGGTATTCAACGCTTGCGCGAACGAGCCGGCGCGAGCATGCCGAACAGAAAATAGAAGCCGATTGCCATCATCGGCAAGCCGATCGCACACAATATCGCGGCCGCGCCCCAACGGTCCCCAAACCGGTCGACAATGGCCCGCTGGGGATTGTCAGGGTCATAGAGCACGCCAACTGTATCGCTGAAAGCGAGCGTATTACCCGTCGATGAGGAGCCCTGTACGAAAGTCACGACCTGCCCGCTAGCCGTTTTGAACCGCACGACTGCCGAGGCAAGATGGCCGCCCTTGACACGGCGCTGAGGCTCCACCATATCGACGACCTGCCCCGTCGTGTGTATGAACGTCCCCGTGATATGGCGCTCGTGTATGAACAGCCCACATGCGATGGCGAGCGCGACAGCGCCCATCGCGATCGGCGCGGCGCAGATCATGAGATCACGCCGGTGCAACGCGCGGCGCCTTTGCGCGACACTGCCGCGCATTTTCACTGCGCCCGCAAAGTTGCCGCGCGTCCCTTGTGTCAAAACGCGTGTGATCGCCCCAGCGCCGGCAAATGCGATGCCCAGCACAGAGAGGACGACAACAGGAAACCAGCGCTCGCTCAAATTGTCGATCACGTAGTCCTGCGAAGGCTGGCCAGCGCGATAGTAAAGCGCAACCTTCTCGCCCAGTTCGTATGCGGGCGGCGCGGAAGCCGTGCGGCCCCTGACCACCACACGCTCTCCGTCTTGCGTCAGGAACGAGAAAACTGGCCGAAAGAACCGCGGATCGCGGCTATCGTTCAGAAAGCCAACCACAGTGCCTTGCGTGCCGATCATCCCGCGCGTGGACGATAACGTCATCCATGCCCAAAGGGCTGCGCATGCGACCAGCACGAGGCCGAACGCGACACAAATCGCGGCGGCCCGCCTGAGCGACGCGTGTTCCTGCTCGCCGCCTCGTGCGATCGCGTCGTTTTGCATGCCTATTTTCCGAACGGTGCGGGCTGGTTGATCACACAACGAAACCCGAGATCGGCCGAGCTATTGTCGACCAGAGTTTTGCATTAGCTCCAGTGAGCGAGGATAGTACAGATCAATTTTTGATAATTCAACGTCCGCTTGAAATAGCCCCCTCTAAACAATTTCTTTGAAGCGACACTTATAGCTGCGAGAATTCTGATTCAGGTAATAATCTCTCATCGCATCACATCAGGTCAGGAGCAACCCGGAAAATATTGCCAGACCCAATAATCGGGGGGGTTATCAGCACAAGGTACGCGTGCTGAGAAGTGTCCTATTATGCCGATTGCACTACTCCGATCGAACATAACCCTTCAACAATTCCCGAGCGTTACGATCCGACCGATGAAAATGACCGCGCGCGCCATTCGCTTCGCGCCAGTCCTCGTCGCCGGCATCCAGTTCCTGGATGACGATGTGGACGGCCAGCCGGCCCGGCATGGCGCGCTATGCGAAATGGACACAGCTAGACGTGGATAGCGCCCTATGGACGATCTGTGGTTCCCGATGATGAAGCGGCTCGCGGCCGCTCAATTGCGGATATTTTCACCATTCAAGCGTGCAGCGCAGCTTCCACGCGAGGCATCCAAAAAAAATCCGAAACGGCTCGCCGGCGCAGATTTTTGCGGAAAAAGAAACATGGCGCAGGTTCTTTCCCAACAAGAGAAAACCTGCGCCAGCGTAGCTGGCTCAAAGCTGGGAAGGTGAACAGAGACTCATGGATCTCGTGCGTAGCATCCAACAATAATCCATTGAAAATCAGATTCTTACATTGAATACCAGAAAACCAGACTGCTCCTCATCAATCCGGATATGACCTTCCTTTCATTCGCTCATTATTTTTCGAGATTTGGAAGACCTCTGCGCTACCACGTCGGCCTGTTGCAGCAAAAATACTTGTAGATCAAGCAAAGGCGGGCACACCACCCAAATCAGGACGGGCTCTGCCCGCCCAAACCAAACCTACTCGTTTTCTTCGAAGTAATGCCCGAACTTGACCTGCTTGGTGCGGATATAGCGCTCGTTTTCCTCGCGCATCGGAATCGCCAGCGCAACGCGCTCGATCACGGGAATACCGTGCTTCGAAAGGGTGTCGAACTTCTTCGGATTGTTGCTCATCAGCCGCACCGACGTGACCTTCAGCAGGCGCAGGATCGCCGCCGCGGAATCGTATTCGCGCGCGTCGTCGGGCAGGCCGAGGTCGAGATTCGCCTCGACGGTGTCGCGGCCCTGCTGTTGCAGCTGGTAGGCGCGAATCTTGTTCGACAGGCCGATGCCGCGCCCCTCGTGACCACGCAGATACAGCAGCACGCCGCGCCCCTCGGCCGCGATGTAGCGCAGCGCGAGGTCGAGCTGTTCGCCGCAGTCGCAGCGGTACGAGCCGAACACGTCGCCGGTCAGGCATTCGGAATGCAGGCGCGCGAGCACGGGCTCGCCGCTCCCCACGTCGCCCATCACGAGCGCGACATGTTCGGCGCCGCCGTCCTTGACCCGATAGACATAAGACTCGAACGTGCCGTAACGGGTAGGCAGCGTGGCGACTGCGTCAAGCACGACGCATTCGTCGGCGTTATCGCCGTCCGCGCAGGACGGCTCTTGAAGCGTAGGCATGATCTGGAACAAGTGGCTGGCAAAAACCGGCCCAATGCCGGATTGATGTTTGGAACCGGAGTGTACCGCCATTTGGCCCATCCCGCCCCGCTGCCCCCAGGCGCCATGTGTCATCGCGCGCATATCCGGACGCCGCGCACCCGTCCATCGGCCTATACTGGTATGGCTTTCATGGCTTACTGAACTGGCACGAACGGTGCGCACCCCACTCGTGCCACACCACGCAATGTCCGAACGACAAGAAGGACGAACTGGAGTCGCCCTATGACGAGCGTTGCCCAAGTACTCAAATCCAAGCCGGAACAGGCGGTCCATACGATCGCCGCGAGCGATTCCGTGTTCAACGCCGTCCGCCTGATGGCCGACAAGCAGATCGGCGCACTGGTGGTCACCGACGGCGACGCGATCGTCGGCATCGTCACCGAGCGCGACTATGCACGCAAGATCGTGCTGATGGACCGTTCGTCCAAGACGACCGCCGTACGCGACATCATGAGCCCGCACGTGCGCTTCGTGGAGCTCGACCAGACCACCTACGACTGCATGGCGATCATGACCGAGCGGCGCATGCGCCACCTTCCCGTCATGGCCGACGGCAAGCTCGTGGGCATGGTGTCGATCGGCGACCTCGTGAAGGAGATCATCGCCGAGCAGCAGTTCACGATCTCGCAGCTCGAGCATTACATCACCGGCGGTCCGGGCAGCTGACGGCTCGCAGCGGGGTCAGCAGGCCTCCAGGCCCCTGACCCCGCAGGGGCGCTCTGCGCGCCCAGCAAAACCAGCAAAAAAAGCCCAATCCGGGGCGGGTTGGGCGAAGCCACCTTGCGGCGGCGGAGGTTCCACGCAATGAAAATGCTGCGAGGGATTGCAAACCGGGCGGGCCGGCCAGGCGGGCGCAGCCCGTCCGGCCGTGGCGATCGAGGATGGGCACGCGGGCTGCGTGCCGCGCCGAGTCAGTTACCGAAATACGTCGACTGCGCGGGTGCCATGTGCGGCGCCGGCTGGCCCGACTGCATCGTGCCCATGGGCGCGCCGCCATAGCCGGTGGTATCGGCGGTCGGCAATTGCGTCTGGGCCATGCCTTCTTGCTGAGTTACGCGCGCTTCGGCGGCCTGGATGTCACCCGGATAGGCGGCGTCGTTGGCGGTCGCCGGGTTATAGCCGGCCTTCTCGAGCTGGATCAGTTCCTGGCGCACTTCAGCGCGGGTCTTCGGTGCGTTGCTCTGGTCTTGCGCGAACGTCAGCGCCGGGGCGGCAACGAGCGCCGCCACGACGGCGGCTTGAATCAGGGTACGGGTCTTCATGATCACTTACCTCCATCGCTTGTTGTGGGCCGGCTTGCAACGGCTTGCCGCGCAGCCAACGATTTGAAGTTTATTGAGGCAAGCGATAAGGGCAAATACCTATTTCTCAAAAATACAGTTTCGTTCATGGCAACAATGCAATATGCACAACAATCGGCCTCAGGCGCTGCCCGCCAGCAGCTTGCGCGGGCCGCTGACGAAGGGGCTGCCCGCTTCGTAGAAACGCAGCAGCCGATCCGTTTCGCGCGACAGGCCAATGCGCGTGGTCACCTCCACCGCCCGGGCCGGCTCGTGCCGGGCCGCCTTTCGCGCCCTTGCGTCGGGACGCCCGATCCATAACCCTCGCCCGCTGCAAAGATCGACGCCGTCGAACGATGGGCCGATGCCGTATGCCTGCGTAAGCCGCCCGGGTCCGCGCGCGAGATCGCGCAACGGCGCACCGCTGCGCCGTTGCGCCATCGCCGCCAGTCCTTCGAGCGGCTCGACGGCACGAAACAGCACGCCCGCCCCCACCTCCTCGGCCTCGCTCGACATGTTCAGCATCCAGGCGCTGCCGTAAGTGAGCCGCACATAGGCGTGGCCGCGCGCAAGGAACATCGACTCGTTCCAGGCGCGCCGCCCAAGGAACGCGTGGCTCGTCGAGTCGCCAAGCGGATAGGCTTCCACTTCGACAAGGCGTCCCACGATGCGCGCGCCCTCCGCGCCTTCATCGGCATCGCGGACCAGATACTTGCCGACCATGAAACGCGCGAGCTCGACGGTATCGATGGGCAGTTCCTCGCGGCGCAGCGCGACGATACAGAGCGCGCCGGCTGCCGTCCCGGACGCCGCGGCCGGCGCAAGCGGCGCCCTTCCCGCCGCCGCGCGTCTCACTGCGTCCCCTGCGCCTGCTGCACCGGCTCGGTCATCGCCCGCAGCTTCGCGACATCGGCGGCCCCGACCGCGCCCGCCCCGTTGTTCCAGCCTGCACGCACGAAGCTCAGCACATCGGCGATCTGCTGGTCGTTCAGCTGGCCGCGATAGGCCGGCATCGGATATGGCGCCGGAATGCCCTGGATCACGAGGTCGCCGGTGCCGTTCAGCGTCACGTTGATGAGCGACGCAGGCTCTTTCGCCAGCACGTTGGGATTGCCCGCCAGCGGTGCGAAGAAGGGCGCGAAGCCGCGGCCGTCGGCGCCGTGACAATGCAGGCAGTACGCCGTGTAGACGCGCGCGCCCGCGTCGTTGGCAGGCCGCGCCAGCGAGACTTTGGTGGCCTTGGGATCGTAGGCGTACGCCGCCGCGCCATTGCCGCCCGCCGCCGGCAGCGACTTCAGGTAGGCCGAGATCGCGCCGATGTCCGCATCGTTGAGCGCCTGGGTGCTGTTGTTGATGACGCTCGTCATCGCCCCGAACGCCGACGCGTGCTGGTTCGCCCCCGTCTTCAGGAACTGCGCGAGGTCGGCCTGGCTCCAGCGCCCGAGCCCGGTGTTGTGCTCGCCCGTGAGGTTCGAGGCAAACCAGCCGTCGAGCAGCGCGCCGGTGAGGAACGCACTGCCGCTTTCGTCGAGTGCCTGCTCGTTAAAGCCGATGCCGCGCGGCGTATGGCACGAACCGCAATGGCCGAGGCCCTGCACGAGATACGCGCCGCGGTTCCAGGCGGCGTCCTTGCCCGGCTTGTCTTCGTAGGCGCCCGCTTTCAGGAAGAAGACGTTCCAGATCTTGAGCGGCCAGCGCATGTTCATCGGCCACTTGATATCGCTCTCGCGATTGGCCTGCCTGACCGGCTCGACGCCGTGCATGAAGTACACATAGAGCGCCGCGACGTCGTTGTCGCGGACCTTGGCGTAGGACGGATAGGGCATCGCCGGATAGAGGTTGTGGCCGTCCTTCGCGACGCCTTCGCGCAGCGCACGCGCAAAATCGGCCTCGCTGTAGCCGCCGATGCCCGTGTCCGGGTCGGGCGTGATGTTGGTCGTGTAGATACGCCCGAGCGGCGTGTTCATCGGCAGGCCGCCTGCGAACGGCTTGCCGTGCGGCGCCGTGTGGCACGCTGCGCAATCGCCGGCCTGGGCGAGGTAGGCGCCGCGCTGGAGCGTGGCGGCGTCGGCGTTTGGGGCGGCGTTTGGGGCGGCGCCGGCGGCTGCCGCAGCGACGCCCGGCGTAAGCATGAGCGCGAGTGTCGCGGCCGCCAGCGCCGCAGCGGTGGTGGCCACAGACGTCCGCCGCGGCACACTGTGGCCCTCTTGGCAAAGCCAACCTTGCCTGCCCTTCGAGCGATCGATTCGATGTCGCACACCAGCGCCCCGGCCCCCATTTGAAGGCGCGTCGTGCGACAGACCGTTAGTAGCGTTTCCTTGCACGCCCAAGGATGCGTTGAATGTCGTCATCGTCGTCCCCTCAGGCGCTTTGCGCGTTCATGAGCTGACGCCCAACGGGCAACTGCCGCAGGCGCGTACCGGTGGCCGCATAGATCGCATTCGTCACCGCCGGCGCGAGCGCCGCCGTGCCCGGCTCGCCGATTCCGCCCGGCGCCTCGGTGCTCTGCACGATATGCACCTCGATCTGCGGCGCCTCGTCGATGCGCAGCATGCGGTAGTCGGTGAAGTTGCTCTGCATGACCCGCCCGCGCTCGATCGTGACCTCGCCCCAGAGCACCGCCGAAATCGCGAACACCACGCCGCCCTGGACCTGTGCCTCGATCGTCTCCGGGTTCACGGTCATGCCGCAGTCGACCGCGCACACCACGCGGTTCACGCGCACCTCGCCGTTCGTCACGGTGACATCGGCGACCATCGCGAAGTAGCTTCCGAACGCGTGCATCACCGAGACGCCGCGCCCCTGGCCCTTGGGCACGGGCGGTCCCCAGTTTGCGGCGCGCGTCGCCACGTCGAGCACGTTGAGCGCGCGCGGCGTCTTGCCGAGCAGATTGCGCCGGTAGAGCACGGGATCGGTCTTCGCCGCCACGGCACATTCGTCGATGAAGCTCTCCACCACAAAGGTGCCGCGCGTCGGCCCCACGCCGCGCCAGAACGCCGTGGGCACCGTATGCGGCTCCTGGCGCACGTAGTCGACGAGCTGGTTCGGCAAGTCGTAGGGCAGATCGGCAGCCACCTCCACGGCGTCCGGATCGAGGCCGCTCTTGAACGCCGGCGGCGCGAAGCGCGCGAGGATCGACGAGCCGACGATGCGGTGTTGCCACGCCACCGGCTTGCCGTTGGCGTCGAGCCCCGCCGAGATGCGGTCGTAGTAGTACGGCCGGTACATGTCGTGCTGGATGTCCTCCTCGCGGGTGTAGAGCACCTTGACGGGCGCATTCACGGCTTTGCCGATCTTGAGCGCCTGCGTGATGTGATCGACTTCGAGACGCCGCCCGAAGCCGCCGCCCAGCAGATGGTTGTGCACGACAATCTGCTCGGGCTTGAGACCGGTCACGGCCACGCCCGCGTCCACGGTGCGCGTGGGCACCTGGGTGCCCACCCAGATCTCGCAGGCGTCGGCGCGCACGTGCACGGTGCAGTTCATCGGCTCCATGGTGGCGTGCGCGAGAAAGGGCTGCTGGTAGACGGCATCGACACGCGTTTTCGCGCTGCCGAACGCCTGTTGCACGTCGCCGTCCTTACGCGCCACGGCGCCTTGCGCGTTCTGCGCGGCCTCGGCCAACTCGCCGACGATCTGCCGCATCGAAAGATCGGCCGCCGCGCCCTCGTTCCATTCGATGACGAGCGCCGCCGCGCCGCGTTTCGCGGCCCACGTATGCGCGCCGATCACGGCCACGGCGTTGTCGACCTTCACGATCTGCGTGACGCCGGGGATCTGCCTCGCGTGCGTGTCGTCGACGCCCGCGAGCGTGCCGCCGAACACCGGGCAGTTGACGATGGCCGCGTAGACCATGCCGGGCAGCCGCACGTCGAGGCCGAAGAGCGCACTGCCGTCCACCTTCTCGGGCGAGTCGAGCCGCTTCGTGGGCTTGCCGACCAGCGTGAAATCCTTCGGCGCCTTGAGCGGCACGTTTTGCGGCAACGGAACCTTCGCCGCTGCATCCACGAGCGAGCCGTACGGCGCGCGCCTTCCGCTCGCGTCGTGCAGCACTTCGCCGTTCTTCGCGTGACAAGTAGCAGGATCGACCTGCCATTGCTGCGCCGCCGCCGTGATCAGCGCGACGCGCGCCGTCGCGCCCGCGCGGCGCATGGGTTCCCACGCGTAGCGCACCGAGGTCGAGCCGCCCGTGAGCTGGCCGCCGAGCAGCGGGTCGGTGAACAGCTTCGCATTGGGCGGCGCGTGATCGATCGTCACGCTCTCGAGCGGCACTTCGAGTTCCTCGGCGATCAGCATTGGCAGCGACGTATAGGTGCCCTGCCCCATCTCCACCTTCGGCACGATGAGCGTGACCTTGCCCGCGCGGTCGATCTGCACGAACGCGTTCGGCTCGAACACGCCTGATTGCGGCGCTTCATTGCCATCGCCGCCGATCACCGACTTGCGCGCTGCATTCGCGTCCGTGGTGTCGCCTTGCCCAAGCGCAGCCACGCTGAAACCAAGCAGCAGCCCGCCGCCCGCCGCCGCGCCGAGCTTGAGAAATGTGCGGCGAGAGACGCTTGCGCTGCCCGCGGAGCGTGTGGCCCCGGCGCCCTTGCCTGCCTCGATGAGACCTTGCGACATGTCAGGCCTCCTTCGCGGCTTGCTTGATGGCCGCGCGGATGCGCGTGTAGGTGCCGCAGCGGCAGATGTTGCCCGCCATGGCGGCGTCGATGTCGGCGTCGCTCGGGTTCGCGTTCGCGGCAATGAGCGCCGCCGCCGACATCACCTGCCCCGACTGGCAGTAGCCGCACTGCACCACGTCCAGATCGCGCCAGGCCTTCTGGACCTTCTGCCCGGCGGGCGTGGCGCCCACGGCTTCGATCGTCGTGATCTTGCGGCCTTCGAGCGCCGCGACGGGCAGCACGCACGAGCGCGCGGCCTCGCCGTCGAGATGCACGGTGCACGCACCGCATTGCGCAATGCCGCAGCCGAACTTCGTGCCCGTCAGGCCGACGATGTCGCGCAAGACCCAGAGCAGCGGCATGTCGGGCGGCGCATCGATCGTGTGCGTCTCGCCGTTGATGATTAACGTCGTCATGAGGCGGCTCTCCGATGTGGGGATTGGTCGGTGCAAGCGATCAATCGAAGGCCATGCCGATGCGTTGTTCCTGCACGCGGCTCAAATGCGCGCACGCTGGCACGAAAACGGCCATTCGAGGACCGGCCGAGTGTAGCGCCGCCTTCAGATGCGTGCAGGCAAGCGGTTGAGGGCGCCTGTTGCCTCAGGCACGCTGCATGATTCACACCGCATCAGTGACGCCCTGGCCATCACGCCGCCTGTGTCACGCCATATCAGCCAAGCCATGGCAGGTGCGCTGCATCATAGCCACGCGCGCCGCCCCGTTGCGCTACCATCGTCGGCATGGGCGCGCGGCTTGTGCGCCGCGCGATGTCGAACGCAATCAAGGAGCCGCCACGATGGATGAAGTCCGCGCAATCCAGTTCCTCTCCGAAGTCCGCAAGCCGCTCCTCACGCTGCACAAGGCGATCCTCGATCACGAGCGCGCCGAGTATGAACGCGAGTTTGGCCCGACGACGCCGGCCGCCTTCCTGCAGGTGTTGATCAACGGCTCGGGGTTCCGCTGGCTCATGCCGCTCTCGACGGTGATCGCGAACGTCGACGAAACGCTCGACGCGAAGGACGCGAAAGCCGAAGACCGCGTGGGCGCCGCCGAAGGCGTGGCCGGCCTCTTCGCGGGCGAGGAGTCGGAGGAGTTTTTCGAGCGCTATCAGGCACTCTTGCAAAAGAGTCCCGAAGTGCTGCACCAGCACGGCGTGGTTGCGAAACTGCTGAACGGCATCAAGAACTGAGCGCGCGCTGAAGGCGGCGCGCTTTTGCGCATCATGCTTCGCGCGCCGGTTTGCGCCGCGCAGGCACGTCGCCTCCCCCATCTCCAGCGTTTCCACCGTTTGCGTGGTTGGTGCGCGGTTTTGCCTTGGCGGCGTTCAAGCGCCGCCACAGCGTCGTCTTGCTGATGCCGAGCTGCGCGCACACGCGGTCGCGGTCGCCGCCGTGCGCTTCGAGCGCCGCGCGGATCTCGTCGGCTTCCACCGTCAGGCTGCGTTCGCGCAAGGTAAGCGGCTGATCGGCCACATCAACCCCATCAGTCCAATCGGCTGCCTCGTCCTGTAACGCCTCGACGGCCCTCGCAGCGCCCGCGCGCGCCGCGCCGCCACGGCGCTCGAACACCTCCGGCGCAATCGCGCGCAACACCTCGGGCGTGAGCACGTCCACGTCCGAATCCGCGAGCTCCACCACCATCCGCTCCACCACGTTCTGCAGTTCGCGCACGTTGCCGGGCCAGCCGTGACGCGCGAGCGCCTCGCCCACGGGCGCCAGCGCGCGCATGGCGTCGTCCTGCGTGCGGATGCGCAGCGCCACGCGCGGCTCGCGGCGCGCCGACTGCAGCAGCAGTTCGGCCGCGAGCGGCACGATGTCGGCGCCGCGCTCGCGCAGCGGCGGAATCGCCAGATTCAGGATGTTCAGACGATAGAACAGGTCCGCGCGGAATTCGCCCGACTCGATCTGCTCGGTCAGCGCGCGGTGCGTGGCCGCCACTACGCGCACGTCCACGCGCGTGGGCTCGGTTGCGCCCAACCGCACCACTTCGCGCTCCTGCAGCACGCGCAAGAGGCGGCTTTGCAGCGGCAGCGGCATCTCGCCGATCTCGTCGAGAAAGAGCGTGCCGCGGTGCGCCGCCTCGATCAGCCCGACCTTGCCGCCGCGCCGCGCGCCCGTGAACGCGCCTTCCTCGTAGCCGAACAGCTCGCTCTCCAGCAGCGCCTCGGGAAACGCGCCGCAGTTGATCGCCACGAACGGGAAATCGCGCCGCGCGCTCTCGCGATGGATGCCCTGCGCGACCATCTCCTTGCCGGTACCGCTTTCGCCGCGGATCAGCACGGTGGCGTCCGAGCGGGCATAGCGCTGCGCGAGCTGGCGCACGCGCGCGATGCCCGTCGTCGCGCCGCTCAGGTCGCCCAGCCGGTAGCGCGCGACGAACTGCTGGGTGCGCTGGCGCGAGCGCAAGGTGCGGTCGAGGCGCTCCACCGCGCGCGACTCCTGAAACGTGAGCACGGCGCCCGTGGTCACGCCGTTGTCGACGAGCGGCCCGCGGTGCACGACGTAGCTCACGCCGCGTACGGTTTCGAGCGATTCGCCGTCGGCGTCGGGCAGCGTGAAGGCGATGTCGGGCGCGAGGTCTTCGAGCAAGCGGCCCGCAGCAGCAGCCGGGTCGATGCCGAGCACGGCGGCGAGACGCTGGTTGATCGCCTCCACGCGCCCGTTCGCGTCGAGCGCCACCACGCCGTCGCGCAGATGCTGCAGCACACTGTCCAGACGCTGGCGCCGCTGCGTTTCGCGCCACGTGGCCTGCACGACTTCGAGCGCGTTGTCGAAGGCCGCGCGCACCGAGGAGCGCGAATAGACGAAGAACGGCGCGAGCCCGAGCCGCGCCGCGAGGTCGTTCACGTGCCCCGGGCCCACCACCGCGCCCACGCCCCGGTCGCGCAGGTCCAGCACGCAGGCCTCGGCGTCCTGCACGGTGCGATACGAGGCGAACACCACGTCCAGACCATAGGCGCTCGCGAAGCGCCGCACTTCGGAGGGCGTCTCGCCATAGGTCACGAGCGCGACGAGGTCGGCCTCGCGGCGCGCGCGGGCGAGCGCCTGCATCACGTCGAAACCGGTAGGCTGCACGAGCACGACCGGCAGGTCGATGCGCGCCTTCAGGTAGGTGCCGTTCGAGCCCGCCGCCACGACCACGTCGGGCCGCTGGTTCGGCGGCGCGGCGGCGATTTCGGCGGCGGCTTCCTCGAAACCGCGCGGAACCACGCGCAGATCGGCCAGGCCGTCGTATTCGCCGGCGATGTCGCGGAACAAGTCGCGCAGGCGGCTGATGCCCATGGCCCAGACGCGCGGGCGGAATTCGGAGGCGGAAGGAAAGCGGTTCATGGGATGCTGGCTCGGCATTTCATCGACATTTCATTATCGCGCCTGAATTTCAAATTTGAAATCGCAATTTCATACTGGAAATCAGGGAAGGAAGCGCGCCCAAGTCTATCCGGCGCAAAATCAACGGATTAGCGAGCTCGTTATGAGCTGGCACGGTATCTGCAATATCAGCGCCGTTCCTTCGGAGACTCGCACATATGAACACGAAATCCCCCGCAAGCGCCGGCGCGAAATTCCGCGCGGCCGTGGCCGCCGAACAACCGCTGCAGGTCGTGGGCGCCATCACCGCCTATGCCGCCAAGCTCGCCGAGCAGACCGGCTTCAAGGTCGTGTACCTCTCGGGCGGCGGCGTGGCCGCGAACTCGCTCGGCGTGCCGGACCTCGGCATCAGCACCATGGACGACGTGCTGATCGACGCGCGCCGCATCACCGACGCCGTGGACATCCCGCTGATGGTCGACATCGACACGGGCTGGGGCGGCGCCTTCAACATCGCGCGCACGATCAAGTCGTTCATCAAGGCGGGCGTCGCGGCCGTGCACCTCGAAGACCAGGTGGGCCAGAAGCGCTGCGGCCATCGCCCGGGCAAGGAAGTCGTCGCCAAGGACGAGATGGTTGACCGCGTGAAGGCGGCCGTGGACGCGCGCACCGACGACGGCTTCGTGATCATGGCGCGCACCGACGCGGCCGCCGTGGAAGGCATCGACGCGGCCATCGAGCGCGCGGTCGCCTACGTGGAAGCGGGCGCCGACATGATCTTCCCCGAAGCCATGAAGACGCTCGACGACTACCGCCGCTTCCGCGCTGCGGTAAAGGTGCCGATCCTCGCGAACCTGACCGAGTTCGGCTCGACGCCGTTCTTCACGACCGAAGAGCTGAAGAGCGCCAACGTGGACATCGCGCTCTACTGCTGCGGCGCGTACCGCGCGATGAACGCGGCGGCGCTGAACTTCTACGAGACGGTCAAGCGCGACGGCACCCAGAAAGCCGCCGTCTCGACGATGCAAACGCGCGAGGACCTCTACAAGTACCTCGGCTATCACGCGTACGAAGACAAGCTCGACGCGCTCTTCGCCGCGAAGAAGTAACTGCACCCCATTCAGGACATTAGAGAGAGGAAGACACCATGAGCGAAACCGACAACACCACGCAGGCCGCAGGCGGCTTCAAGCCGAAGAAGTCTGTCGCGCTGTCCGGCGTGGCGGCGGGCAACACCGCGCTGTGCACCGTGGGCCGCACCGGCAACGACCTGCACTACCGCGGCTACGACATTCTCGATCTCGCGACCGCGTGCGAGTTCGAGGAAGTCGCCTACCTGCTGGTGCACGGCAAGCTGCCGAACACGGCCGAGCTGGCCGCCTACAAGACCAGGCTGAAGGCGCTGCGCGGCCTGCCCGCGAACGTGAAGGCGGCCCTCGAATGGGTGCCGGCCTCGGCGCACCCGATGGATGTGATGCGCACCGGCGTTTCGGTGCTTGGCACCGTGCTGCCGGAGAAGGACGACCACAACCTGCCCGGCGCGCGCGATATCGCCGACCGCCTGATGGCCTCGCTCGGCTCGATGCTGCTGTACTGGTATCACTACTCGCACAACGGCAAGCGCATCGAAGTGGAAACCGACGACGACTCGATCGGCGGCCACTTCCTGCACCTGCTGCATGGCCGCGAGCCGTCGAAGTCGTGGGTCGACGCGATGCATGTTTCGCTGAACCTCTACGCGGAGCACGAGTTCAACGCCTCGACCTTCACGGGCCGCGTGATCGCGGGCACGGGCTCGGACATCTACTCGGCGATCACGGGTGCGATCGGCGCGCTGCGCGGTCCGAAGCACGGCGGCGCGAACGAAGTCGCGTTCGAGATCCAGTCGCGCTACGAGACGCCGGACGAGGCCGAAGCGGACATCCGCCGCCGCGTGGAAGCGAAGGAAGTCGTGATCGGCTTCGGCCACCCGGTCTACACGATCTCGGACCCGCGCAACAAGGTCATCAAGGAAGTCGCGAAGAAGCTCTCGAAGGAGCAGTCGAACCTGAAGCTGTTCGACATCGCCGAGCGCCTCGAGTCGACGATGTGGGAAGTCAAGAAGATGTTCCCGAACCTCGACTGGTTCAGCGCCGTCTCGTATCACATGATGGGCGTGCCGACGGCTATGTTCACGCCGCTCTTCGTGATCTCGCGCACGGCAGGCTGGAGCGCGCACATCATCGAGCAGCGCATCGACAACAAGATCATCCGCCCGAGCGCCAATTACACGGGTCCGGAGAATCTGAAGTTCGCGCCGATCGGCAAGCGCTGATCGTTCAACGTTAGCCATACGGCTAATGGGTAACGGAGGTGATGCGTCGTACAGTGACGGCATCGCCTCCGTCGACCGGAGCTAGCGCGCAAGCACTTCGCGCCAGTCCCCTGCAACACCCCGCTTACAACCTCATTGGTCCCCACAGCCGTGAATACCGCCTACCGCAAGCCCCTTCCCGGCACCCGGCTCGATTACTTCGACGCGCGCGAAGCCGTCGAGGCAATCCAGCCCGGCGCCTGGGACACGTTGCCGTACACCTCGCGCGTGCTCGCCGAAAACCTCGTGCGCCGCTGCGACCCGGCTACGCTCACCGATTCGCTCAAGCAGCTCATCGAGCGCAAGCGCGAACTCGACTTCCCATGGTTCCCCGCACGCGTCGTGTGCCATGACATCCTCGGCCAGACCGCGCTCGTGGATCTCGCCGGCCTGCGCGATGCCATCGCGGATCAAGGCGGCGACCCCGCCAAGGTGAATCCGGTCGTACCGGTGCAGCTGATCGTCGATCACTCGCTCGCCGTGGAATGCGGCGGCTTCGACCCGGACGCGTTCAAGAAGAACCGTGCGATTGAAGACCGGCGCAACGAGGACCGCTTCGACTTCATCAACTGGACGAAGAAAGCGTTCAAGAATGTCGACGTCATTCCTCCGGGCAACGGCATCATGCACCAGATCAATCTGGAGAAGATGTCGCCCGTGATCCAGGCGCGCGACGGTGTGGCGTTCCCCGACACCTGCGTGGGCACGGACAGTCACACGCCACACGTGGATGCGCTCGGCGTGATCGCCATCGGCGTGGGCGGCCTCGAAGCCGAAAACGTCATGCTCGGCCGCGCCTCGTGGATGCGTCTGCCCGACATCGTCGGCGTGGAGCTCACGGGTAAGCGCCAGCCCGGCATCACCGCCACCGACATCGTGCTCGCCCTCACCGAGTTCCTGCGCAAGGAAAAGGTCGTGGGCGCGTATCTGGAGTTCCGCGGCGAAGGCGCGTCGAGCCTCACGCTCGGCGACCGTGCCACGATCTCGAACATGGCGCCCGAATACGGCGCCACGGCAGCGATGTTCTTCATCGACAACCAGACGCTCGACTATCTGCGCCTCACGGGCCGCGAGGAAGAGCAGGTCAAGCTGGTCGAAACGTATGCAAAGACCGCGGGCCTCTGGGCCGATACGCTCGCGAACGCGCAGTACGAGCGCACGCTCAAGTTCGATCTCTCGAGCGTCGTGCGCAACATGGCCGGCCCGTCGAACCCGCACAAGCGCCTGCCTACCTCGGCGCTGGCCGAGCGCGGCATCGCGGGCAAGTGGGAAGAAACGCCGGGGCAAATGCCCGACGGCGCGGTCATCATCGCTGCCATTACGAGCTGCACGAACACCAGCAACCCGCGCAACGTGATCGCCGCCGCGCTGCTCGCGCGCAACGCGAACGCGCGCGGCCTCACGCGCAAGCCGTGGGTGAAGAGCTCGCTCGCGCCGGGGTCGAAGGCCGTCGAGCTTTATCTCGAAGAGGCCAACCTGCTGCCGGATCTGGAAAAGCTCGGCTTCGGCATCGTGGCGTTCGCTTGCACCACCTGTAACGGCATGTCGGGCGCGCTCGATCCGAAGATCCAGCAGGAGATCATCGACCGCGACCTGTACGCGACCGCCGTGCTCTCGGGCAACCGCAACTTCGACGGCCGCATCCATCCGTACGCGAAGCAGGCGTTCCTCGCCTCGCCGCCGCTCGTGGTCGCCTATGCGATTGCAGGCACGATCCGCTTCGACATCGAACAGGACTCGCTCGGCACGGACCAGGACGGCAAGCCGGTGTACCTGAAGGACATCTGGCCGAGCGACGAGGAAATCGACGCCATCGTTGCGCAGAGCGTGAAGCCCGAGCAGTTCCGCAAGGTCTACGAACCGATGTTCGCGGTTACGGCCGCCAGCGGCGAGACCACGGACCCGCTCTACGACTGGCGCGCGCAAAGCACCTATATCCGCCGTCCGCCGTACTGGGAAGGCGCGCTCGCGGGCGAGCGCACGTTGCAGGGCCTGCGCCCGCTCGCCGTGCTCGGCGACAACATCACGACCGACCACCTCTCGCCCTCCAACGCCATCATGGCGAACAGCGCGGCGGGCGAGTACCTCGCGAAGATGGGCCTGCCCGAAGAGGATTTCAACTCGTACGCGACGCACCGCGGCGACCACCTCACGGCGCAGCGCGCGACGTTTGCGAACCCCACGCTCATCAACGAGATGGCGGTGGTGGACGGCGCGGTGAAGAAGGGATCGCTCGCGCGCATCGAGCCGGAAGGCAAGGTCACGCGCATGTGGGAAGCCATCGAGACCTACATGGAGCGCAAGCAGCCGCTGATCATCATTGCGGGTGCGGACTACGGCCAGGGCTCGTCGCGCGACTGGGCGGCCAAGGGCGTGCGCCTTGCGGGTGTGGAGGTGATCGTGGCGGAAGGCTTCGAGCGCATTCACCGCACGAACCTGATCGGCATGGGCGTGCTGCCGCTGGAGTTCAAGGCTGGCACGAACCGCACGACGCTCGGCATCGACGGCACGGAAACGTATGACGTGATCGGCGAGCGCACACCGCGCGCCGACTTGACGCTCGTGATTCACCGCAAGAACGGCGAGCGCGTGGCGGTACCGGTCACTTGCCGCCTCGACACGGCCGAAGAAGTCTCGATCTACGAAGCGGGCGGCGTGCTGCAACGCTTCGCACAGGACTTCCTCGAGTCGTCGCAGGCAGCATGACCAAATAGCCCCTCTCCCCTTGAGGGAGAGGGGTTGGGGAGAGGGGGAGGAGGACGATGGTGGCCGCACCACATCAAATCCAGTTCGCCAGGTTTCTGCGTAAAAACATGACGGACGCGGAACAACTACTATGGCGCCACCTCCGTGCGCATCGCCTGTGCGGCCAGAAGTTCCGCAGGCAACAGCCTATCGGCCCCTATATCGTGGACTTCGTGCATTTCGGTGCACGTCTGGTCATCGAGGCCGATGGCGGGCAGCACAACGGCAGCGCCGACGACGCGGCGCGCGATGCCTGGTTGCAGAGCCGGGGCTTCACCGTACTGCGCTTCTGGAACGACGAGATATTGCTGAACATCGAAGTGGTGCTCGAGGTGATCGTTGGGGAAGTCGCGAAAGGTGCCGCCTCCCCCCTCTCCCCCTGCCCCTCTCCCTCAAGGGAGAGGGGAGTTCGTTGACTTCATCGACATGGGATTCTCATGAGTCATATACCCCAGATCAAAATCCCCGCTACCTATATGCGCGGGGGCACCAGTAAAGGCGTGTTCTTCCGCCTGCAGGATCTGCCCGAAGCCGCGCAAACGCCCGGCGTTGCGCGCGACAAGCTGCTCATGCGCGTCATCGGCAGCCCCGACCCGTACGGCAAGCAAATCGACGGCATGGGCGGCGCCACGTCCAGCACCAGCAAAACCGTGATCGTCGCGAAGAGCAGCCGGCCCGGTCATGACGTCGACTATCTGTTCGGCCAGGTCGCCATCGACAAGGCCTTCGTCGACTGGAGCGGCAACTGCGGCAATCTCTCCGCGGCCGTGGGCCCGTTCGCGATCAGCGGCGGCCTGATCGACGCGAGCCGCATTCCCGAGAACGGCGTCTTCACCGTGCGCATCTGGCAGGCCAACATCGGCAAGACCATCGTCGCGCACGTGCCCATCACGAACGGCCAGGTGCAGGAAACCGGCGACTTCGAACTCGACGGCGTGACCTTCCCCGCCGCCGAAGTGCAGCTCGAATTCCTCGACCCCGCCGCCGAAGAAGAAGGCGCGGGCGGCGCGATGTTCCCCACCGGCCAGCTCGTCGACGACCTCGAAGTGCCGGGCGTCGGCACACTGAAGGCCACGATGATCAACGCGGGCATCCCGACGATCTTCGTGAACGCCGAGGCCATCGGCTACACGGGCACGGAGCTGCAAGACGCAATCAACAGCGACGCCGAGGCGCTGAAGAAGTTCGAGACCATCCGCGCGCACGGCGCGCTGCGCATGGGCCTGATCAAGAACCTCGACGAGATCGCCACGCGCCAGCACACGCCGAAGATCGCCTTTGTCGCGAAACCTGTGGGCTATACGGCGTCGAGCGGCAAGCGCGTGGAAGCCGGCGACGTCGATCTGCTGGTGCGCGCGATGTCGATGGGCAAGCTTCATCACGCCATGATGGGCACGGCGGCCGTGGCGATCGGCACGGCGGCGGCCATTCCGGGCACGCTCGTGAATCTCGCGGCAGGCGGCGGCGAGCGCAACGCAGTGCGTTTCGGGCATCCGTCGGGCACGCTGCGCGTGGGCGCCGAGGCGCGTCAGGAAGGCGGTGAATGGACGGTCACGAAGGCCATCATGAGCCGTAGCGCGCGCGTGCTGATGGAGGGATCGGTGCGGGTGCCGGGGGATTCGTTTTAAGAAGCGGTTTTAAGAAGCACGCTGCCTGCGCTGATTTAAAAGACGCCCTGATGCTGCGATGCATCAGGGCGTTTTTGCTCTACGCCAGTGCTTTTGCAGCTAAACAATCGGACCGGTCATGGACACATCGAAATGCACATCAATCGATGCTATATTTTATGCCTGTACATTGAGGGGTAACCATCATGCGCACCACCATCGCTCTCGACGACGACTTGATCGCCAAAGCCCAGGCCTATACCGGTCTGGAAGAAAAGACAGCGCTCGTGCGCGAAGCCCTCAAAGCCCTGATCCAGCGCGAGGCCGCGCGACGGCTTGCGAACCTTGGCGGCAGTCAGCCCGGCATCGTGGCAGCGCCACGCCGTCGGACGGATGTCGAATGATTCTCGTCGACACATCGGTCTGGATCGACCATTTCAACGCCACCGATCCCCTGCTGAAAGGCCTGCTCGCAGACGAGCGCGTGCTTGCACATGCTTATGTAATCGGGGAAATCTCGCTTGGCAGCCTGCGCGAGCGCGAGCTCGTCCTTGGCGCGCTGCGCGACTTGCCAGCCGTGCCCGTCGCCACGCCGGAAGAGACGTTCTATCTGATCGAACAAGCGCAGTTGTTCAATCGCGGCATTGGCTACGTGGATACCAGTCTGCTTGCGTCCGCCCGCCTGCAGCCGGGCGTCGCGATCTGGACGCGAGACAAGCGGCTCGGAAAGGTTGCGGGCGAGCTCGGCCTCGCCGCGCAAATCGGACAATAGAAACGCGACGCCCTTGCGCCGCGATCGGAAACGACGCGCTCAACCCTGCGGCGACGCCGGCAAATACGGCATCGGATCGACAGGCTTGCCGTCGCGGCGCACCTCGAACAGCACCGCCACGCGGTCGTTGTTCTCGCTGCCCATCTCCGCGATCTGCT
Organism: Paraburkholderia oxyphila NBRC 105797; assembly: GCF_000685075.1. GTDB lineage: Bacteria > Pseudomonadota > Gammaproteobacteria > Burkholderiales > Burkholderiaceae > Paraburkholderia > Paraburkholderia oxyphila. Next base: position 53,964 of record NZ_BAYD01000015.1, on the reverse strand, counting down.
GGCCCTGGTGGACCACGTCGCCCGTCTTCACGAGCAGACGCCGGTTGTGCGAGTAGGCGGTCAGGAAGTCCTTGTTGTGCTGGACGATGATCAGGCTGCCGTACTCGTTCAGGCCCGTGCCCGCGTACATGACCTTGCCGTCGGCTGCGGCGATCACCGGGTCGCCAGCCTTGCCCGCGATCTCGATGCCGCGCGTCGTGCCCGGCTCGAACGGCTCCACGACGCGGCCCTGCGCCGGCCAGACCAGCGCCACACTGCGCGCATGGCGCTTGACCTCGGCCGCGACCTCGCGGCCTTCCGCTGCGTCCGCCGCCGGACTCGCTGCGGCATTCGTGCCGCCTGCCTGAGCAGGCGCAGCGGCTTGCACCGTGATCGTCTGCTTCGAGACGAGCCTGAGCGACTGGCCGGCCCGCACATGGCTGGTGGGCTTGATGCCGTTCCATGCCGCCAGTTCCTTGACCGAAACCTTGTGGTTCGCCGCGATGCGCAGCAGCGAATCGCCGCGGCGCACACGCACCCAGGTGGTTTTCGTGACGACGCGCGTGACCGGCGCGCTAGCGGCCTGTTGCTGGCTCGCCGCGGCACCGGTTGCCGTTGCAGCGGCACCCGAGGCCGGGCTTACAGCCGCCGACGGGTCGGGCTGCGGCTGCGAAGGCGCCGGCTGCTGCTGGCCAACGTTTGCGCAAGCGCCCAGCAATGCGGCCAGGCCGAGGCCTGCGAGGCGCTGCCACAAGCGGCGCGTCAGCAGACTGTTGGCGCGCGGATCTGAACGATCCTCAAACATGATTGTTAATCTCCTGTCGACCAGAGTGGGCGCTTTAGCGCCTTACTCTGGTCCCATGCTTCGCGGTCGATCGGAGTCGCCGGACACTCCACAGCAGGCAAAGTGGCCAGGTCTGCAGCGTCAAATCGCGCTCCCACCCCACTCGCCGGCCTGAACACTCGCGTCCGCCCCACTTCCATCTGCATTCAAAATGCGCGCTTTGTCCGATAAAATCGGCCACTGTCGCGCAAAAATCGAGGCGGCAATTCCGCTTCTATCTTGAAAACAGTCTGGCATTGTAAAGCGCAATTCACATATCTCAGGCAGGCAACAACACTCTGATACAAATCTTAAAAAGATGCGCCATCTTCTCGCCTGCGCGGCCGGAAACAGCGCGAGATCCAGCCCTCATTTCTTGACATATCGGCGCGCTGAACCAGAACTTAAGTCGCGGCACCCGCTGAAAGCCATTTGAAACTCATGTAGTATTGCGGCCGTCAAGCGTAAGACCCGGCCCGTGGGAACCTTGGCGTGCCAGTACAGGTCACTCCTGAGCCGCCGTTGTCCTCGTCGCTGATTGCCGGGCCTTTGACTCCACGTGCCGCTCCGGCCTTGCGCAGGAGGCGGTGCTATCGCGGCCCCGGCGCTTGCGTCACATGGGCTTGAACCGTTGCTGCGCAACGGCTGCCCGAGCGGCAAGCCGAGGCAGTTGCCGTCGTCGAGCATCGCGCTCAGGCAACCTGCCGCCGCAGCGACCTTTTTTGCACGCGCCAGCGCGGCCGTGCGCGCCACCCGGCCGTTTCCGGCTTACTCGGCGCGCCACGTCCGGTTGACGCCGGAGCCATGTCACAGTCATCCAATCGTCTCGTCGAACTCGACTTCTTTCGTGGCCTTGTCCTGTTGATCATCGTCGTCGACCACATCGGCGGCAGCATCGTCTCGCGCGTGACGTTGCACGCCTACGCGCTGTGCGACGCCGCCGAAGTGTTCGTATTCCTCGGCGGCTTCGCCACGGCCACCGCCTGGGCCGCGCTCTGCGCGCGCCGCACCGAGGCCGCCGCGCGTCAGCGCTTCATCAAGCGCGCGTTCGAGATCTACCGCGCCTTCGTGATCACCGCGCTGCTCATGCTGCTCGTGACGGCGGTCCTGGTCGCCTGCAACGTCGACGCGCCGAACCTCGCCACCACCGATCTCGACGACCTCACGCTCGCCCCCGCCGCGGCGCTGCGCGACATCGTGCTACTGCGCCGCCAGCCGTACCTCGCTGGCGTGCTGCCGATGTACGCGTGCTTCGCGCTGGCCGCGCCGCTCGCCTTGCCGCTCGCGCGCACGCGGCCGTGGCTGCTGGCCGCGATCAGCCTCGCGCTGTGGGGCATCGCCCCGCACCTCACGCCGTGGCTGCCGCACGTGGCCGACGTCAACTGGGACTTCAATCCGTTCGGCTGGCAATTGCTGTTCGTGGCCGGCGTGATCGCGCAGACGCAGCCGGTGTTCCAAAGCGTCACCGCGCAGCGCAAGCTCGGCGGCTTCGTGACGGCGCTCGCGCTCGCCATCGTCGCGGGGGCCGCCATCTACCGCCTGCATCTGGGCAACACCGCGCTCGATGGCGAATTCAAGCGCAATCTCGCCTGGTTCCGCGCGATCAACTTCTTCGGCGTGGCCTGGCTGACCGCGCATGTGATCCGGCTCGGCTGGGCGAAGAAGCTCGCCGCCGCCCTGCCGTGGGTGGGACTGGTGGGTCGCAAGGGGCTGCTCTCGTTCGTGGCCGGTGCGGTCATCTCGCTGACGGTCGACTCGCTGCTCTACTGGTACACCGACGGCTATCTGAACGTGCCACTCGGCCTCGCCGCCGACGCCTTCGCGCTCACCGCGCTGCTTCTGGTTGCGCGCGCATCCGATCCGCTCAAGCGTCTGTTGCCCACACGCGCGAAGGTGTCGGCCTGAGTGGATCGGACCGGCGACAACGCAAAGGTCCGTCCGTTTCGCAGGCACGCAGGCGTCACAGACGCAACCTCGCGGCCCCGCGCGCGGTTTTTTCCGGACCCGTGCCTGCGCCGCTCGCCGCCCGGCTTCCGGCACGCACGGGCCACTGCTAGCATGATGACCCCGCGCCGCTGACGCGCCCTCCTGACCGGCTCTCCTGCCATGCGCAGACACCCTCGCACCGCGCTGTTCGCGGCCCTCGCGACATTCACCACGCTCTTCACCTTCGCCGCCCCCGCCGCGGCCAGCACGGTCGCGCTGCACAGCTTCCACGCAACGGCGCTCGGCCGCGACTGGCCGTACGCGGTCTACCTGCCCACCGGCTATCGCACCGACGCGGCGCGCTATCCGGTGCTCTATCTCCTGCACGGCAACAATGGCGATGCGATGGACTGGGTCACGCAAGGCGACCTGCAGAGCACCGTCGATACGCTGATCGCCCGCCGCGAGATCCCCCCGGTCGTGATCGTGATGCCGCAAGGCGGCACAAACTGGTACGTCGACCGCAAGGAAAAGATGGAGACGGCCTTCTTTGCCGACCTCATACCGGAGGTCCAATCGCATTTCGCTGTCGAGGACGAGCGCGGCACGCGCGCGATCGGCGGCGTCTCCATGGGCGGTTTCGGCGCCCTTCGCTATACGCTCGAACACCCCGAGATGTTCTGCGGCACCTTCCTGCTCTCGCCGGCGATCTACTCGGGCGACCCGCCACTGTCTTCATCGGCGCGGCGCGTGGGCGTGTTCGGCGAGCACCAGTTCGATCCGCATGTCTGGCGCGCGCTCAACTATCCGGCGCTCTGGAGCGGCTATTTCGGACGGCCCTGGCGCGTGCCGATCTTCATCGCCTCGGGCGACGACGACCTCGTGATCCAGGCCGAATCGTCGCTGCTCTACACGCGCCTGCGCGAGGCGGGCAACCCCGCGGCACTGCGCATCGTCGATGGCGGCCACGTCTGGCCCGTCTGGCGCGAGCTGCTGCCCGCCGCGCTCAAGTACACGCTCGCCTGCGTGCGCTAAGAGCCGCGCGGCGTCCGTGGGAACCGTGCTCGGCTCAAAGCCGGGCGCTGCCCATGAAAGCCGCACGACGTCCCTTAAAGCCGCCGGGCGTCCCGGGGAGCCCAATGCGCCCACAGGCCCGAAGCGCCGGCGTCACTCCGCCCAGTTCACCCACAGCACCATCAGCACGGTCATGAGCGCCGGGCCGATGAAGATGCCGATCAGCCCAAAGGTCGCCGCGCCGCCGAGGATGCCGAACAGCACGAGCAGGAAGGGCAGGCGCGTCGAGTTGCCGATCAGCACGGGCCGCACGAAGTGCTCGGCGACGAACACCACCACGAAGCCCCACACCACGAGCGCCGCGGCTCCGATGACCGAACCTTGCACGACGAGCCAAAGCGCCGCGCCGCAGAACACGACGGGCGCGCAGAACGGCAGCATCGCCGCGATGGCGGTGACGGTGCCGAGCAGCGCCGCATGCGGCACGCCGGTGAACATGTAGGCGATGCCGAGCAGCACGCCCTCGCCCAGCCCGACAACCACGAGCCCCGTAACCGTCGCCCGCACGGCGGAGGCCATGCGCTGCAGCAGCTGCGCGCCATCCGCGCCGAACGCGCGGCGCGCGCCGCGCATCACGGTGCCGGAGAGCCTCGGCCCCGCCTGCAAGATCACGAACAGCGTGACGAGCATGAAGCCGAAGGTCATCGTCGCATGCAGGGCGCGCGCGCCGAAATGCCGCCCGAACGACACGAGGGTGTCGCCGTGCAGGCTCTTCATCGCGGGCGAGGCCTTGAGCGGCTGCGCGAGATTGGTCTGCCACCAGGCGCTCAGCGAGTGGCTGCCCACCGGCAGTTGCGAGACAAAGTCGGGCACCGGCACGCCGTTCTCCTGGGCCGCGCGCACCCACAGATAGAGCTCGTGTGCCTCGCCGCCCGCCTGGATCGCCGTGACCGCGATCGGCAGCACGACGAGCAGCGCGATGGCCAGCGTGAGCAGCGTGGCGATCCACGTGGTGCGGCACTTGAACCAGCGGTGGCGCTCGATGGCCTGATAGGCCGGCCACAGCACGATGGCGACCACGCACGCCCAGGCCACGGCAGGCAGGAACTCGCGCACGACCCACAGCGCGAGCAGGACGAGCGCGGCGAACAACGCGGCGGAGGCGAAGCGCTGGATTTTTTGCTCGTTTGCGGAGTTGGGAGCAGGCGGGCGATGAATCATGTAACCTCGTGAAAATTCGACAAAACGGCTCGTGCGGTGCAGCAAATCGGGCCCCGCAAGCAGACGCCGGCAGCCGGGTCTCCATGTAGCCGAGCCTGCAGGCATCCGAACGCGAGGCGCGCCGGCATGGCGCAAAGCCAGCCCCGGACCAGTCGCCAGGCCGCCAGCATACGGGCGGCGCACCGAAAACGCGAATCGCCAGCCGCCGCCTCAGGCCGCTTTTCATCTGATTCGTGCCGGCTCCCGGCGTTCCAACCCCACCCCTCCAGGCCGATTTTCGTGTCGCGCTTTGCACAACACTGCGTTGCACAAATCCGGCATGTCGCACCTTGATCGCCCGCAAACCCCCATTCCTTCGTTAATCGCATAGTGTCGCAGGGGGATTGTTGTCGTTTGTGGAATGGTGTTTCAACGGCGACACAATGGCACTTGGCGGCGCACAGGAATACAGTCCGGGCAAACCCCACTTACGGAGCCGACAATGAGAAAGAAGGCGTGTCTTGCGCTTGACGGAGCCAACGGTGAACGCATCGAAATCCTCGAACAAACGGATTCAGCGCTCGTGATCCGCTGGGTCGAACCCGGCCGCTGCCACTATGGCGAACAACGCTGGCGCCGGCGCTCGGCGCACACCTCGGGCACCTGCGCCGTCTCGCGCCGCAAGATCCGCCGCGGCGACGCCGTGTTCAAGCCGGCCGAACGGCCGGCGCCGCTCAATGCCTCGGTGATGATCGCAGCGGAAGTGTTCGGCGACCTCGTCGCCAATGTGCCTTTCAGCGAAGCGGCCTGACTGCGTTCCGCCTCCCCGCGACGTGCTGTCAGATACACGACCGCCGCCGCTGCGGTAAGGTTGCAGAAGATGGCGCCGGCCGCGCACCTCTTGCGCGAGCGGCGCTTCGTCCCGCAACCGCCGCCACGCCTCTCGCACCCGTCATCTCTCGTCCAGCGAGCGCGCGGCGCCCCGAGAGGCCCGGCCATGGCTGAAGACACGTCCCCGCTCCCGTTCCCCGCGCAGTCCTTCTCGCTCGACGTGATGCTCGAAAAGTACGCCAAGGGCGACGAGCAAAGCGCGGACGACATCTACCGCCGCGTCGCCCACGGCGTCGCGCAGGCCGAGCCGCCCGCGCTGCGCGCCGAGGTGGAGGCGCGCTTCGTCGACAACCTGCGCCACGGCGCATTGGGCGCGGGCCGCATCATGAGCGCGGCGGGCGCCGGCATCGAGGCCACGCTCATCAACTGCTTCGTGCAGCCGGTGGGCGACAGCATCCAGGGCGTGGACGACGAAGGCCGCCCCGGCATCTACGTCGCGCTGTTGCAGGCCGCCGAGACCATGCGGCGCGGCGGTGGCGTCGGCTACAACTTTTCGGCCATCCGTCCGCGCGGCGCGCACGTCAAATCGACGGGATCGAGCGCCTCCGGGCCGTGCAGCTACATCGACGTGTTCGATGCCTCATGCCGCACCGTGGAGAGCGCGGGCTCGCGGCGCGGCGCGCAGATGGCCGTGCTCGACTGCGATCACCCCGACCTGCCCGAGTTCATCGAGGCCAAGCATTCGAAGGGACGCTGGAACAACTTCAACGTCTCGGTGGCGGTGACCGACGCGTTCATGCGCGCCGTCGAGAACGATGAAATCTGGCCGCTCGTGCATCGCGCCGAGCCCTCGCCCGCGCTGCGCGCGGCAGGCGACCTCAAGCAGCGCGAGGACGGCCTGTGGGTCTACGCGGAAAAGCGCGCCCGCGCGCTGTGGGACACCATCATGCGCTCGACCTACGACATGGCCGAGCCCGGCGTGGTGTTCATCTCGCGCATGAACGAGGACAACAACCTGCGCGCGCTGGAGAGCATCCGCGCGACCAATCCGTGTGGCGAGCAGCCCCTGCCCGCCTATGGCTGCTGCAATCTCGGCCCGCTCGATCTCACGCGCTTCGTGCGCGAGCCGTTCGCGCAGTTGCGCGGCGGTAAGCCCGCGTTCGACTGGGACGAGCTCGCCGCGCGCACGGCCACCCAGGTGCGCTTTCTCGACGACGTGCTCGACGTCACGCTCTGGCCGCTGCCCGAGCAGCAGGCGGAAGCGGCCGCCAAGCGGCGCATCGGGGTGGGCTTCACGGGCCTCGGCGACACGCTCGTGATGCTCGGCATCCGCTACAACTCGGACGAAGGCTGCGCGTTCGGCGCGCGGGTGGGCCGCACGATGCGCGACGCGGCGTACCGCGCGTCGGTGGCGCTCGCGCGCGAGCGCGGCGCGTTCCCGCTCTTCGATGCGAACACCTATCTCGCGGCCGGCACCTTCGCCTCGCGCCTGCCCGAAGACCTGCAGGCCGAGATCCGCGCGCACGGCATCCGCAACAGCCACCTGCTCTCGATCGCGCCCACGGGCACCGTGAGCCTCGCCTTCGCCGACAACGCCTCGAACGGCATCGAGCCCGCGTTCTCGTGGACCTACCAGCGCACGCGCCGCATGGCGGACGGCAGCAACGAGACCTTCACGGTCGAGGACCACGCGTGGCGCGTCTATCGCGAGCTGGGCGGCGACGTCAATGCGCTGCCCGGGTATTTCGTGAGCGCGCTGCAGATGAGCGCACAAGAGCACGTGGCGATGATGGCGGCCGTGCAGCCGTTCGTGGACACCTCGATCTCGAAGACGGTGAACGTGCCCGCCGACTATCCGTTCGACGCGTTCGAGAACCTCTATCTCGACGCATGGCGGCGCGGGCTCAAGGGCCTCGCGACCTATCGACCCAACGAGACGCTCGGGGCGGTGCTGCAGACGCTGCCCGCCGCCGGCGACGCGCTCGACGACGCCCAGAGCGACGCCCTGCTCGACCCCTTGCGCGTGGCGATCGATCATCGGCCCAAGGGCGAGCTGCCGGCCGTGATCGAGAAGATCGAATACCTCACGCAGACGGGCAAGGTCTCGCTCTATGTGGCCGTGTCGTTCCTCGAAGTGACGGGCCAGGTGGGCGGCGAATCCATGACGATCGAGCGGCCCATCGAATTCTTCATTCCCATCGGCCAGCGCGACGAGTCGCAGCAATGGATCACGGCGACGATGCGCTCGCTCTCGCTCGCCGCGCGCGGCGGCTTCGTCGCGCGCAATCTGCAGGACTTGCGCAAGGTCTCATGGGACCGCGGCCAGGTGCGCTATGGCGAGACCCAGCGGCTCGACGGCAAGCGCACGCCGCTGTGGCACGACTCCGAGGTCGCGGCCATCGCCTATGCGATCCAGCAGATCCTGCACCGGCGCGGCTTTCTGGACGCCGAGGGGCGCCAGGTGCCGTCGCGGCTGCTCGCGCAGCGGCGCGCCGAGGGCGCCGCGCGCGCAGGCGCAAGTCCTGTTGGCGAAGTCGATGCCGCGACGCGCGCGGGCGAGCGCGTGCTCGACGGCCCCAACGCCCTGCCGGCCGACGCGGCGCTCGCGGCGCCCCACGCGATGCTCGGCCGCAAATGCGGCTCGTGCGGCGCGAACGCGGTGATCCGGCGCGACGGCTGCGACTTCTGCACCGCCTGCGGGGAGATCGGGACCTGCGGTTAGCGGGGAGTTGCTGCGGGTGTCAAACGTCTGGTGTTAGACCCACAGATAAATCTGGGCTACTCTCGTTGAATCATAAGACTTGACTGAGGAGACCCCGTGCTCACGTCCGCCCAGGCCGACAGGGCCTGGACCATCGGCCTTGTGCGGCGCATTTACGTGCTCAGGACCCTCGGCTACGCGATGGGCACGCTCCCCATGCTGTCCTTGCTGCACCTGCAGCAAGCGCCGGCGTGGCTCCTCGTGGGCGTGCCTGTCGTCTGCCTCGTCTGGCCGCATATCGCCTACCGGCTCGTGAGCCCTCCCCTTGGCGATGCGCCCCGCAAAGAGCAGTGGAACATGCTCGTCGATTCGGCCTTCGGCGGCTGGCTCATCGTGGCCGTTCGTTTCGAGCCCGTGGCGACCGTCGTGATCCTGTTGATGTTCGCGCTCGACAACATGGCGATCGGTGGATGGCCGCTCTTCGTCGCCGGGCTGGGCGCCAGCGCTGCCGGTCTGGTGGCTGGGGCGGCGACCTTTGGCATCGCCTTCTATCCGTTGAGCATGCGGGTCGCGCCGGTCTGGCTGCCGATCATCTTCGTCTATCCGCTACTGTTTGCCAAAACGGCGCATGACGTCTCGGTCAAGCTGCTCGACCGCTCGCGCCGCATGCGCGAGCTGAGCGAATGCGACAGCCTGACCGGGCTCGCGAATCGCGCGGCGGTCAGCGCAAAGTTGCAGGCCCTGCTCGCGGCCCCCGGCCGCAACGGCGAATCCGTCCATGTCGTTTTCCTCGACCTCGATGCCTTCAAGACCGTCAACGATGCGCTCGGGCACAGCGTCGGCGACCGGTTGCTCGTCGAAGTCGCCGAGCGTCTGCGTGCCTGCGCCCGCCCGGGCGACATCGTCGGGCGCTACGGCGGCGACGAGTTCATCGTCGTGGCGCCTGGCAGGCGGGGCGACACGGCGCGCTTCGATCTGCCCGACACCGTGCTCGCGGCAATGGCCGAGCCCGTGCTCGTCGACGGGCATGAGCTCCTGGTCAGCGCGAGCGTCGGCGTCAGTGTGTTTCCCATGGATGCCTGCGATGCGCAAACGCTGATTCCGTGCGCGGACATGGCCATGTACGCGGCCAAGAATCGCGGGCGCAATTGCTGGGAACGCTATCGGCCCGAGATGCGCGCGGACGCCGACGCGAAGCTCATCCTCTCGGCACGTCTCAGAAGAGCGATCGAAGACGGCATGCTGCGCCTGCATTACCAGCCGCAGGTCGACATGCGCAACGGCCAGGTGCTTGGCGTCGAAGCGCTCGTGCGCTGGTACGACGAGATTTACGGCGAGATCGCGCCGGCGGAGTTCGTCCCGATTGCGGAAAAGTCGGGTTTCGTCGCGAAGCTCGGCGAGTGGGTGCTCCAGGAGGCTTGCCGCCAGTCCGCCGTCTGGCGGCGCATGGGGATTGCGCCTGTGCGCATCGCGATCAATTTGTCGCCGCTGCAGTTGCAGCGCCCGAATATCGTGGAGACGTTTCAGGCCATCTTGCGCGAGACGGGTGTCGATCCGGCGAAACTCGAGCTCGAGGTCACCGAGACCGCGCTGATGCAGCAGCCCGACATCGCCGTGCGCCGCCTCAACGAGTTTCGCGGCGCCGGCATCAGCGTGTCGGTCGACGATTTCGGCATGGGCTACTCGAGCCTGAGCCAATTGCGGGCGCTGCCGGTCGATCGCATCAAGATCGACCGGGCATTCGTGCATCGGATCGAGGAAAGCGACACGGGGGCGATCGTGAAGGCGATCGTCACGCTGGCGAGGGCGCTGGGCTTGTCCGTCATCGCCGAAGGCGTCGAGACGCTCGCGCAGCAGGAGTTTCTGCTGGCGCTCGGCTGCGTGGAAGCGCAGGGCTTCCGCTTCAGCAAGCCGCTCGATGCCGAAAGCATCACGCGCGTGCTCGCCGATGGCGGTCCGCTGCCGTGGCCGTCGCATACAGCGCGCGGCGATCAGGTCATTGTCTGAGCCGCGCGCGGCACGGTCTGCTCATAGCGAGGCATGCCGATACGCCGGCTAACTATGGACCAACGCGCCCCTGCACTGCCAGATACTCCACGAACCCCTGCACGCTGGCGTCGGTCTCGCCAGCACGCACCAGCTTGAGCACCTGCGATTCATAAGGATTGCTTGCGAGTGGCCTGAACACCGCACGCTCGCCGCCCATGTTGCCGAGCGCGGCGGGCACGAGCGCGATGCCCATGCCGAACTCCACCATCGTCACGACGGTCTGCCACAGCCTCGCCTCGTGGCGGATCTGCGGACTGAAGCCGGCCTCCACGCAGGTCGCAATGATCTGATCGTGATAATGCGGCGACACCGAGCGCGGAAACAGAATGAACGGCTCGCGCGCGAGCGTGGCGAGCTCGATGCGCCTGCGCCGCGCGAAGCGGTGCCCCGCCGGCAGGCAGCAGAGAAACGGCTCGGAAAACAGCGGCTCGGAGTGCACCTCGGCCGGAAACCGCCCCCAGTGCGCGAAGCCCAGATCGATCTGCAAACGCTGCAGCGCATGAACCTGCTCGATGGTGTTCATCTCGCGCAGCACGACCTCCACGGCGGGGTGATCGGCCTCGAAACGCCGGACCGCCTCGGGCAGCCCGCGATAGAGCATCGAGTTCACGAAGCCGATGCGCAGCCGCCCCGCAAGCCCATGCGCCGAGCGCGCCGCAATGCGCCGCACCTCCTCGGCCTGCTCCAGTAGCCGCCGCGCCTCTTCGAGCAGCACGAAGCCCGCGTTCGTGAGCGCGACGGCCTTGTTGGTGCGCTCGAGCAGCTGCACGCCCAGTTGCTCTTCGAACTTGCGGATGTCGAAGCTCAGCGCGGGCTGCGAAATGAAGAGCCGCCGCGCCGCGCGCCCGAAGTGCAGCTCCTCGGCCACGGCCACGAAATAGCGCAATTGCTTGAGTTCCATCGCGGTGTCTCCATCCGGTTTTGTCGTCTGCCCAATGTCGTTATCGATAGATGCTGCTTATCGTACAGGACATCGTTTGTATTGGACCGTTATCGTCGCCGTGCCTAAGCTTGGCCTCTGTGCTGGGACCCATTGTCGCGCCTGAGCGCGCAGATCCGAACCAACCCTAAGGCTGGAGACACCCTCATGAGCGAACTTTCCACCGTCGCCGCGCAAGCCGACGGCTCGGCCAACATTCCCGACAGCCGCGGCATCAACTTCTTCACGAGCGACCCGGGTCTGGCCCCGCTGCTGCGCAGCTATCTCGGCGATGCGGCCTACGCCGCCATCGAGCCCCAGCTCGTCACCCTGGGCCAGCGCGCCTCGGACGAGCTCGACGCGCTGGCGCTCGTCGCCGACCACAATCCGCCCACGCTGAAGCAGCGCACGCGCCGCGGCGAGCCGCTCCAGAGCCTCGAAAAACATCCCGACTACGTCGCGCTCGAGCGCGTCGCCTACGCCGAGCTGGGCCTCGCGGCGATGAGCCATCGCGAGAATGCGCCCGCGCCGCTCGTGAAGTACGCGCTCACCTATCTGTTCGTGCAGGCGGAATTCGGCTTGTGCTGCCCCGTGAGCATGACCGACTCGCTCACGCGCACGCTGCGCCGCTTCGGCTCGCCCGAGCTCGTCGCGCGCTATCTGCCGATGCTCGCGTCGCAAGACTTCGACACGCTCTATCAGGGCGCGATGTTCATGACCGAGCAGGCCGCGGGCTCGGACGTCGCACGCATCGCCACGCGCGCGGTCCGCGAGCGCGGCGCGAACGGCGAAGACACATGGCGCCTCTATGGCGACAAGTGGTTCTGCTCGAACGCCGACGCCGATCTCGCGATGGTGCTCGCGCGCCCCGACGACGCGCCCCCGGGCATCAAAGGGCTCGCGCTCTTCCTGCTGCCGAAGACGCGGCCCGACGGCACGCGCAACAGCTATCGCATTGTGCGCCTCAAGGACAAGCTCGGCAGCCGCTCGATGGCGAGCGGCGAGATCGTGCTCGAAGGCGCGCAGGCATTTTTGATCGGCGAAGTGGGCCGCGGCTTCCATCAGATGGCGGACATGATCAACATGTCGCGTCTGTCGAACGGCGTGCGCGCGGCGGGCCTCATGCGCCGCGCGCTCACGGAAGCGCTGCACGTGGCGCGCCATCGCGAAGCGTTCGGCCGCAAGCTGATCGAGATGCCGCTGATGCAGCGCCAACTGCTCAAGATGATGCTGCCCGCCGAGCAGGCGCGCACGATGTTCATGCAGATCGCCACGCTGCTCGCGCGCGCCGACCGCGGCGATGAGCTGGCGGCGAAGTGCGTGCGCATCCTCACGCCGCTCATCAAGTTCCGCGCCTGCCGCGACGCGCGCCGCGTGACCGGCGACGCCATGGAAGTGCGCGGCGGCGTGGGCTATATCGAGGAATGGAGCGACCCGCGCCTCGTGCGCGACGCGCATCTGGGCTCGATCTGGGAAGGCACGAGCAACATCGTCGCGCTCGACGTCGCGCGCGCGGCCAAACGCGAAGGCGCGCTCGATGCGCTCGCGCGCTATGTGCGCGCGCAGCTCGCCGAAGCGAGCCTGCCCGAGGCGAGCGCGGCGCTTCTGCGCGCCGCCTTCGAACGCGCGGGCGCGGCGCTCGAAAGCGTGGCCGAATGCGGCCGCGACGAGTCGGTGCGCCAGGCCGCGAGCGCGCTCTATCACGCCACCACGGCCGCCTTCATGGCGTGCGAGGCCGCGCAAGTCTCGCGCGGCGCGCAGGACTACCGCCGCCTCGCACTCGCGCACCTGATCGTGCGCCACAAGCTGCTGCCGCGCGATCCGCTCGCGCTCGACGAACGCGACGCCGATGCCGCGCAACTGCGCGCGCTGGTCGACGAAGAGCCGCTGCCGCTCGCGGACGCGATGCAACTGCTGCCTGCACAGTGAGGCCCGAGCGATGAGCATTCATCAGACATCCGAAGCATCCGCATCGTCCACGGTCAACGGCGCGCTGCACGGCCTGCGCGTGATCGACCTGAGCCGCGTGCTCGGCGGCCCGTACTGCACGCAGGCACTCGCCGACCACGGCGCCGAAGTCATCAAGCTCGAGCCGCCCGTTGGCGACGAAACGCGCGGCTGGGGCCCGCCCTTTCTCGACGAAACGGCGTGGTACTACGTGGGCGTGAACCGCAACAAGCAAGGCATTGCCGTGGACCTGTCGCGCGACGAAGGCCGCGCGATTCTCTGGCAGCTGCTCGAAGGCGCCGACGTCCTCGTCGAGAATTTCAAGCCCGGCACGCTCGCACGCTGGGGCATGGATTACGAACGCGATCTCAAGCCGCGCTTTCCGCGCCTGATTCATTGCGCAATCTCCGGCTTCGGCCCTGACGGCCCGCTCGGCGGCCTGCCCGGCTACGACGCCGTGATCCAGGCGATGGCCGGCCTCATGAGCGTGAACGGCGAAAGCGACGGACCCGCGCTGCGCATCGGTCTGCCGATCGTCGACATGGTCACGGGCCTCAATGCGCTCGCGGGCATCCTGCTCGCGCTCGCGGAGCGCGAAAAGAGCGGCCAGGGCCAGTCGGTCGACATCGCGCTCTACGACTGCGGCGTCTCGCTGCTGCATCCACATCTGCCGAACTACTTCGGCAACGGACGCACGCCGCAGCGCAGCGGCAACGCGCATCCGAACATCGCGCCCTACGACAGCTACGCGACCGGCACCGCGCCCATCTTCCTCGCGGTGGGCAACGACCGGCAGTTCGCGAAGCTCTGCGCGCATCTGGGCGTGCCCGAACTCGCCGATGACCCGCGCTTTGCCGACAACCGCAACCGTTGCGCACACCGGCCCGAATTGAAGGCGGCGCTCGAAGCCCGGCTCGCGCAACACGAGTGCGATCCGCTCGCGCGCGACCTGATCGCCGCGGGCGTACCGTGCGGCCCCGTGCAGACGGTCGATGACGTAGTTGCCCATCCGCACACGCAGCATCGCCGCATGCTCGTGGAGATGGACGGCTATCGGGGCACGGGCGCGCCCGTCAAGCTCTCGCGCACCCCGGCCACCTATCGCACGCCGCCGCCCGCGCTCGGCGCCGACACGCGCGCAGTGCTCGACGCGCTCGGCATCGACGCCGCCACCCAGCAGAAGCTCTTCGATGCGGGGGTGGTGAAGGGATAAAGCGCTAACCGCAATCAGGACGCGACATCAACGGATAGAAGACCGGCCCGAGCCGGCTCGACCGCTTAAATGAAGGTTGAAGGAGACAAACATGACGAGCATTTCCGCGCGCCAGCCCGCGCGCGCTTCACTGGCCGCCTTCGTCGGCACGACGATCGAGTGGTACGACTTCTACATCTACGCCACGGCAGCGGCGCTCATCTTCGGCAAATTGTTCTTCCCGTCGAACGAGCCGTTCTACAGCACGCTCGCCTCGTTCGGCACCTTTGCCGTGGGCTTTTTCGCGCGGCCGCTCGGCGGGCTCGTGTTCGGACATCTGGGCGACCGCATCGGTCGCAAGAAGGCGCTGGTCGCGACGCTTTCGATCATGGGCGTGGGCACCGTGGGCATCGGCTTTCTGCCCACCTATGCCAGCGCGGGCGCACTCGCGCCGGCCCTGCTGGTCGCGCTACGTATCGCGCAGGGCATCGCCATCGGCGGCGAATGGGGCGGCGCGGTGTTGATGGCGGGCGAGCATGCGCCGAAGGAAAAGCGCACGTTCCTCGCCTCGTTCGCGCAACTGGGCAGTCCCGCGGGGCTGATCCTCGCGCTGCTCGCATTTCGCAGCGTCGCGCACCTGGACCACGCCGCGCTCTTTGCCTGGGGCTGGCGTCTGCCGTTCATCGCGAGCGCGGTGCTGCTCGTGGTGGGCCTGCTGATCCGCTCGGGCGTGAGCGAATCGCCCGAGTTCGAGGCGCTCAAGACCCAGCGCCGCACGGCCGCGCTGCCGATCCTCGAGGTGCTGCGCGACAGCTGGCGCGTCGTGCTGCTGTGCCTCGGCGCCAACGTGATCGGCGTGGCCGGCGCGTGGTTCGTCAACACCTTCATGCTCAACTACACGACGCAGACGCTCGGCCTCGACCGCGCGCTGATCCTCGACTGCCTGTTCGTCGTCGCGTTCATCCAGCTCTTCACGCAGCTCGCCTCGGGCTGGTTCGCGCAGCGCGTGGGCGCGGGCCGCTTCCTCACGCTCGCGGCGGCGCTTGCGATGCTCTCGCCCTGGCCGATGTTTGTGCTGGTTTCGACCGGCAAGCCGGCCGCTATCGTGATCGGCATTGCCATTGCCGTGATGTGCATGTCGAGCTCGTATGCGGTGATGGCGGGTTTCATGACCAACGCCTTCCCGGTGCGCGTGCGCTATTCGGCTATTTCGATCTCCTATCAATGTTGCGCGGCGCTTGCGGGCGGCCTCACGCCGCTGGTCGGCACGCTGCTCGCTCACGACTTCCCCGGGCAATGGTGGCCGCTGGCGCTCTTTTATAGTGCGCTTTCGGCCGTGTCGCTCGTGTGCATCGCGGTGCTGCAACGCAGGCAGCCGGCGGCGGCAACGGATGTGGCCATCGCGTTGGCCGAGTAAGGCGCGGAGAACGTGCGAACCGGGCGCGCATCACGAGCGCGCCACGGCCCGCTCAGTGCGTGTGTGACGGCACAGGCTCGGGGATGTGAGTCTCGTGCGCCGTCGCCGCGATGGCACTCATGAGGCGATCGCGCGCGGCGCGCCACGCGTCGCTCTCGCGGCCGCCTTCCAGCAAGGCGCGCAGGAGATCGCGCTGAAGCGCCTCACGCGCCTCGCCTGCCGGCAGCACGTCGCCGAGTCCCACCAGCGCGTCGGCCAGCGGCGTGTTCGCGACAACCGCAGCGGCTTTGAGGAGATCGCGCGCCGCGCCGGGCGCGGCCGCGATCATGAGCACCCGTTCTTCCCACACCACGAAGCGTGCGAGCCGCGCAAGCACGCTCTCGCCCGCGCGCGCGCCGGGCGCGCCGGGCGCTTCGTGCACTTCGCGCGCCTCGTCGCCGGCAATCCATGCGGGCAGTTGCGCGGCCGGCATGGGCCGCGCGATCACGTAGCCCTGTGCGCCGTCCACGCCGAGTATCGCGAGCGCCGCCAGCAGATCCGGCGAATCGACACCCTCCGCCAGCACGAGCTTGCCCAGCGAATGGCCGAGACGCGTCACCTGATACACCACGCGCAGCGCATCGAGCGCCGTGTCGCCATCGAGATGGGCGATCTCGCGGTCGATCTTGATCCAGTCGAACGGCAATTCGCGCAGCCGCGCGAGCCCGCTATGCCCCGAGCCGAGATCGTCCTGTGCGAGCAGCACGCCCAGCGCACGAAACTTTCCGAGAATCGAGCGCTGCCCCTCGTTCAGTGAGAATGCTTCGGTCTCCAGAACTTCCAGCGTGAGCTGCGCGCTCGGGCACGCGTAGGTCTGCAGCGCCTCGCGGGCCGCCTCGAAATAGCGGATGTCGTTGAGCGCGGCCGGCGGCAGGTTGATCGAAATTGCCAGATCGTGTCCCGCCGCGAGCCATTGGCGGCGGTCGGCCAGCGCCTGGTGCAGCCCGCGCGCGAACAGCTCGAGCAGATCGTCGGAGGCCAGCGCGAAGAGAAATTCGTCGGGCATGAGCAGGCGCTCGCCGTCGCGCAGGCGCGCGAGCGCCTCCACCTTGCGGCAGCGGCCCGTGGCCAGATTCAGCAGCGGCTGATAGTGCATCTGCAGCGCGCCCGTACGCACAAGCGCCGCCCAGTGCTGGCGCACGCTCATCGGCACCGCGGCGCCGTGCATCCCCTCCTGGGTCTGCAGGCGCGTGACCGCGCAGCCGAGCAGCGTCTGCAATAGTTCGACGAAAGCCACCTGGTCTGGTCCGACGAAACCGCCCGGCCATGCGCTATAGAGCATCAGGATCGCGATCGGCGGCTGGCCGGTCGCGGCGAGCGGCAGCGCAACGGCGGAGCGCAAGCCCTCGCGCGCGGCGACATCGCGCCAGCGGGCGACGAGCGGATCGGTCTGATAATTGACGACGCGCTCGGCCTTGCCGCTGCGCCAGGCGCGCCCCACGGCGCCCTGCCCGCATGGGTGGTCGGCGCGCACGCTGATGACGTGCCCCTCCTCCGTCAGCGCGTCGATCAACCCGCCACCGCCGTCCGCGCCGCTGCGGCCTGGGTGCCCCCGGCCGCCCGCGCCCGCCTCGAAGTGGAAGATTCCGGCCGCATCGGGACGACCGATCGCGCATCCCGTCACCTCGTCGTGATCCGAAAGCGCGGCAATGACCTGGTCGATGAAATGGGTATAGCTGCCCGCCTCCCAGACGATGCGCGTGATGCGCTGAAGCACCTCCTGCTGCGAATCCTGCACCGCCTGATACGCCTTCAGTTGCCAGGCGGTGTCCGCAATCAGGCGCCGCGCGTAGAGCGAGAGCGCCTGGCGGCTCACATTGCGCCCGATCTGCTTGTCGACGAGTTCCTGCAGGATGCCGCGGCTGCGCACGAGCTCTTCCTTGTCGAGCCCGACGATGGCATGGATGCGCCCGACGCGCATCGCCATTTCGGCGCGCTCCTGCGAGGTCGATGACGGCTGCGCGAGTGCGAGCAGGTTCTGCACCTGCCGCGTCTTCAGATGCGCGAGTTCCTCTCCCGACAGCATTTCGAGGATGCGCCGGGACTTGGGCAAGCGCGCCAATTCCTCATAGAAGTCGTTCACCACGAGGTCGGCGGTTCGGTGCAATGCCTCGATCAAAGTTTGCATGCGTAACGTCTCATGGCTCCCGGGACCGGGAAGTCGGCCGCCCGTGCGCGGCGCGCAAGGCAGCGAGCGAGACTTCGTCGCTCAACGGAAGATGATACGGCATGCATAACCGCGCGGATGGCCGCCACTGTGGAGACTTTCTTCGGCACGTGGTCCAGCGTACATAGCCGGGGGACGAAGAAAGGAAGTCCGGGGCGAATCGGAGCAGTGCAAGCTACCTTGGCGCACCTTAAGGCGGCCTTAAGTCGGCATCGGGTTGCCCTTGATTTCGTCTTTAGACGCCCCCCGAGGTGCACCGCCGCCAACGGCCAGCAACGCCCGGGGGTCAGGATGGGTCAGGCGCGGCGCAGCTCCGCATGGCCGTAGGTCTGGAACACCGAAAGATCGGGGTACGCTTGCCGGATCTTCTGCCATTCGGCCGCGTTGTAGAACTCGCACGGGTTGTCCGGCGACGCCACCGTGAAGCGCTTGGCCACCTCCACGCAAAAGCGCACCGCTTCCGCGATGTCGACTTCGTGATTGGCGCTCGAATCGCTGCCGCCCACCACGGACTGCGCCGTGAGCGCCACGCCGACCACCGGCGCAGACGTCGCGGCGTGTGGCTGCATGATGCTGTTGAAGTGGTACAGGCCGTTGTCGTACGGCGTGATGTCCTGCTGGCTGATCGGCAGCGTGAACGCGGGGCGGCCCGTGGTCGATTCCATGATGTTCACGAGATCGGGCGACATGCGCAGGATATAGCCCTGCATCGCGGTCGGCGAAATCGCGAAGCCGCGCTGCTTGACGATGCGGTTACCCTTGGACGCATCGATCGAGAGGATCGCGTCCATCTCGGGCGACACCTGGTACTGGTTCATGGTCGCCGACGACACCGGCATGCCGGCAAACGGCACGCCGTCGTTATAGCTGATCGAGACGTCTTTCGCGATGTGCGTGGTGACGATCACGTCGCCCGGCAGGTCGTCGCCGGCCGCCTTCATCTTCGCCAGCTTGAGCGCGGTGGCGATGGATCCGATCGGTCCATCCGCGTCCGAAATCATGCCGATGCGCACGGGCCGGCCGCCGATCGCGCCGTTGCGGCCAATCACGCCGAGGGTGCGCGCGTTGCCGCCCGCGGTCTTGCCGGTCGCGCCCGGAATCAGGATCGAAATGAAATCGGTCGTTTTGGCTGCATCCGCGGGCGGCTCGCCTGCGACGGTCGTCACGGTCACCTTCACGCCCATCTCCACATACGGAGCGAACATGGCGACGATGGATTGCCCGTTGACCTTCGCACTGTCGAGCGCTTCGTGGACCGTCAGCGTACATTGCAAAGACATACTTTCCTACCTCCTTTGTACAACTAAATTAGTACCTGACGTGTTATCGGCAGGCAACACCTGTTTCAGAAGCGGTGACGCAATCCCGCAAACGTGGATACCTGTTCGTTGCGGCCATTGAGGCCCGTGCCCCCCGCTGCGGCGGCGTTGGTGGTCGTATTGCCGAACAGGCCGGCCCAGCCGCCCGTGACGCGTTCGTAGGCGGCGGCAAAATAAACATCGGTGCGCTTGCTCAGCGAGTAGTCGAGCACGCCGTACGCCGTCGTGCGCGTGCCGCTGAACGACTCGGCGAGCGTACGGTCGTACATGCCGGCGCCGATCAGCTGCCACTGCGGCGCAATGTGCCAGCCGGCGCCCACCGTGAAGAAGTCGTCGCGCCGGTGGCTCGCGAACACCCGGTTGATCGCCACGGCCGCCGTGGGCGAGCCGGACGTCATGCTCGTGATCGACGCGGTATCCTCACCGCCGTTGGACGAGTCGAAGCCGGCCTCCCGATCGCTGTGCAAGTAGTTCGCATAGAGATCCACCGGTCCCGCCGGCACCTTGACGCCCGCCAGATAGATGCGCGCGTAGCGATCCTGCGTATCGTTGGTCTGCTGGACATCCACGATCGCCGTCACACTGGGCTGCGCGTACTTGAGCCCCGCGGAGATCGACGAGCGCGCACGCGTATCCCCGGCAATGCCGCCCACCGCGTATTGCACGATTGCCTGCAAGGGACCATAGCTGCCCGTGTAGCTGAGCGCGTTGTCGTAGCGCTGGCCGGTCAGGTAAACCTGCCACGAGTTGGTCGGCGCGGCCCCCACGCCGAGCGGATCGACGTAGTAGAGCATGGTGTTGGCCGTGGTGTACTGGCGACCCAGCGCGAACTCGCCGTAGCGTTGCTGGCCAAGCTTGACGAACGCCTGGCGGCCGAACAGCTGCCCCTGCTGGTCGAGCTTGCCATTGTTGGCGAGAAAGCCGTTCTCGAGCGTGAACCCGGCGTACCAGCCACCGCCGATGTCTTCCTTGCCAGTCAGGCCAAAGCGGCTGCCGGAGAGAAAGCCCTCGTTGCCCTGCTGCATCGCCCAGGTGGACGAGCCCGCCGGATTGGTGTGGGTCTGGTAACTGATCCCGACGTCAACGATGCCGTAAAGCGTCACGGTGGATTGCGCATGCGCGTGCATCGCCGCGCCCGCGCTGAGCGCGAGCGCCACATACTGCTTCTTCATTGATTTGATCTCCCTGATTTGCCTGCGTCTTGCGCGCAGCTGGCTTATGTGCCGGCCTATACGCTGAATCGTGCCCAGTTCTGCAGTCCCGCGGGGCCGGTAATCCGGCTCAGCGCGAATGACTCGTTTTCGGCGAGCTTCGTCACCGTGTCCTTGCTCTCGAAGTGGAGCGCACCGCGCTCGCCGAGCACCGTGCCGGTGGTGCCATCGCTCAGCAGCGCCGAGCCCTCCGGCAGCGCGAAGACCTGCTCGGGTGCGTTGATCTCGAGGAATTCGGCGAGGCGCTCTTCGCGGCTCTCGCCGTTGTGCCCGGCCGGCTTGCCGCTAATGAAGTGCGGATTGATCTGGAACGGCACGAGCGCCAGCGCCTTGAGCGTCGGCGGCTGCACGATCGGCATGTCATTAGTCGTGCGAATGGTCTGGCACGCGACATTGCTGCCGGCGCTCCAGCCAATATAGGGCGTGCCGGCCTGCACTTTCGCCCGGATCGCTTCGACGATGTCGGCCTCGTACATGCGCTTGAGCAGCGCGAACGTGTTGCCGCCGCCGACCGCGATGGCGTCCGCCTGCTCGATCGCCGCGCGCGGGTTGGCGCTGCGGTGGATCGCTTCGAGCTCGTAGCCGAGCTGCTCGAAGACGGGCTTGACCATGCCTTCGTAGGTATCGAAGCTGAACGTCACGCCCGCGTACGGGACGAATACGACGCGCCGTTTTTCCCGGCGCAGCACAGCGTGGATCTGGTCGCCCGCGTGTTCGAGGTAGCCGAGGCTGTCCTTGCGGGAGCTGCTCATGAGCAGAATGCGTTGGTTCATGGTCTGTCTTCCGGTTCAGTGGTCGGGATCAACGGGAAATCGCCGCGCTAACGAGCGCCGTCACGCGGTCGATCTCTTCGTGCGTGTTGAAGTAATGCAGTGAGACGCGCGCCATCGTGGACACGCCGTAGCGCGCGAGAATGGCATCGGCCATGAAATTGCCGGCCTCGATGATGCAGCTATGCTGCTCCAGCCCGGCGACGATCGCGGCCGGATCGATGCCGCGCACGTTGAACGGCACGATGCCGATACGCTGCGAAGCGTCGCGCGGGCCATACAGCTCGAAGCCGGGCAAGCCGGCCAGGCGCTCGACCGCATAGGCCGTGAGTTCGCGCACGCGCGCCTCGATGGCGTCGATGCCGATGGCTTGCGCATAGGTCAGCGCCGCACCAAGCCCGAGAATGGCGGGCACGATGGGGCAGCCCGCTTCGAAGCGGCGCGCGCCCGAAACGAATGAAAGCGCGCCCGTGCTCCTGTCGTAAGTGCCGTTCCACCATCCCGCGAGCGCGGGCTCCATGCCGTCGGCCAGCGCGCGACGCACGTAAAGAAAGCCCGTGCCTTCGGTGGCGCGCAGCGCCTTGCGTCCGCAGCCGGCCAGGAAATCGCACCCGAGCTCGGCCACGTCGGTGCGCACCATGCCCGCGCTCTGCGAAGCGTTGACGAGCGACAGCGCGCCATGCTCGCGCGCCACGGCGCAGATCGCCGCGGCATCCTGCAGCGCGCCCGTGGAGTTGGGCAAATGCGAGAACGTGAGCAGCCGGGTGCGGGGCGTCATCGCCTGCGCGAACGCTTGCGGGTCCAGCACGCCCTCGCTGTTGGCTGCCACCATCCGGACGGTCACGCCGCGCGTGTGCTCGAGGCGCTTCCACGGCAGCAGGTTGCTCAGCATCTCCGTGTCAGCCACGAGGATCTCGTCGCCGACTTTCCAGTCGATGCCCTGCGCGACCAGCGAAATGGCCTCGCTCGCGTTCTTCATGAACGCAATCTCGTCCGGCTGGGCGTTCAGGAACGCGGCGAGTTGCGCGCGCACCGCATCGACACGTGCATAGGTTTCCTTACGAAACGCCGGCAGATAGATGCCGATGTGACCGGTGTCGTGCAGGTAGCCGCGCACCTCGTCGAGCACCGCGTCCGGCGGCAGCGATGCGGCGGCGGTGTCCAGATAAATCGTGTTCTGCGTGAGCGGCGTATCGCGGCGAATCTGTTCTATATCCAGTGGCATGACGTTGTCTTCGAAAGCGGAATTACTTGATCTTGATGAGCGAGCGGCCGAACGTGAACAGCGCATCGCCGGCGATGACGCCGCCTGCAAACGCGCTCAGCTCGGGCGGCTCCTTGCCGCGCATGCGGCGCAGCACGAGGCGCAGCAGCAGGCCCGCCAGCACCGCGAAGCCCGCGAGCGGCGAAGTGAGCAACAGGCCCGTGGCCAGCAGCACGCCAAGCTGCCGCTTCGCGCCGCCCAGCCATTGCAGAAGCGCGCCCGGAATCGCCCACAAAGCGAGGCTGCGCGTGATCTCCCACGACGAGCCGGCCTTGATCGACGCGGCGTAGACCCGATCGACGGGTGGCAGCATGTCGCGCGCGAAGAAGCCCTTGCTGAACAGCAGGACGACTACGCCAGCCACGACGAAACCCGCCATGGCGGCGATGAACTGCTGGCGCCGCCCCGCGAGCTCGAGTTCGGGATCGCGCCCTTCGCCGCGCAGCAGGAAGCCGGTCTTGAGGTCGTAGCCCATATCGGCGAAGGCCGGGCCGGTGGCCGCCGAGAAGCCCGCGAGCACGGCCAGCGCCGTGGGCGGAAAGCCGATCAGGATGCCGATCGTCAAGGTGATGAGCGCAACGGCGAACGCGGGGAACCAGCCCGAATGCATCGCGGCGATCCCCACGATGAGCTCGTGAACATAGGCGGCGAAGGCGGCATACAGCACGAACGCGATGGCCATGCCGAGCGACATGTGCGTGAAGCCGCCGGCGAGCCCCGTGATGAGCAAGGCGATGAGCGCATAGATCACGTAGCCGCCCGCGAGGATGCGCCCCGCGCGTCCCGCCGAAGACGCCTGCGCGGCCCTTTGCGCTTGCGCGCCCGAAGCCTGGCGCGCCCGATAAATCTCGCTGCCCACCTGGATCATGGCAACCGTGCCCGCGCCGATCATGATGCCGTGTGGGATATACGCCTTGGCGATGTCGATGCCGGTCACGGCGACGGAATAGCCGCGCACCAGCAAGCCGATGCCGAACATCGTGAGCGCGGCGATGTTGCCGAGGAACGCCGCGCCGAAGGCGGACATCGGCACGCCGAGCCACGAGCCCGCGACGCCCACCAGCACGCCGAGTCCCAGAAAAGCCGCCTTGCGGCCGCCCTGGTCGCCAGCCCAGATCGCTTCCGCGGTCGCGACGCCGGACGGCCAGCTACCGGTTGCCGGGAAGGTGCGCGTGCCGAACAGGAAGTAGAGCATCGCGCCGTCCACCAGCATGGCCGCGAGCGCGCCGATCATCATCGGCAGCGAGAGCTCCGGCATGCCCACGGCATACGGCACGCCGAGCGGGATCATGAGCGAGTTGCCAGCGCCGAAGGTGGCCGACGAAATCGCCGTCTGCACGAGGTTCTGCCGCTCCAGCACGCGAAAGCGCCGCGCCACTTCGATCGGAATGCGCGAAAACACGATGGCGATCAGCGCCCCGATCACCGAGGTGTTCGCCGAAATGCCGAGCGTGACGATCAGCTGCATGCCGATGATCGCGCCGAGCACCGAGAGCGCGAGCGAAACCAGCAGCAGCAGCGGCTCCCCAAAGCGGACGCGCAGCGACGCTCGCGCCCGCGCGGCAGGGCCGTTCTGCGTGCCCTGTTCGTGCATCGTGTTCATCAATTTTTGTCTCCCTGATTGGTCTGGGCAGGCGGCCGGGCCGGTTGTGGCCTCGCGCCTGATTCGTAGTACTTAGCGCAGCAGGCCCACGACGCCCTCGATCTTGCGTTGCGCCTCGCGCAGCACATCGAGCAGGCGCGGCACGGAAGCCTCGTCGAGCCGCTGCATGGGTCCGGAGATGGCGAGCGACCCGGCCACCCGTTTGCGGTCCTTCATCCACACCGGCACGGCGATGCCAGCCACGCCCGGCGCCGACTCCTCGCTCGTATAGGCCCAGCCGTCCGTGCGGATCCGCTCGAGATGCGCGTCGAGCGCCGCACGCTCCACAGGTTCGCCGTGGGACTGAGCCTGAGCGCACAGCCCGGCCCGCGCCGCATCGGGCAGGAACGCCAGGATGGCCTTGCCGTGCGACCCCTCGTGCAGCGGGAAGCGCTGCCCTTCTTCGATGGAGAAGCGCAACTGTTGCTCGCTGTGCGCGATGTTCAGGCACAGGCCCTCGTCGCCGTCGAGCACCGAGAGGAACACCGTCTCGCCGCTTTCCTCCACCAGGCGATGCAGGACGGGGCCGACGACCTCCGTGGGCGACACCGTATGGCGCACGATCTCGCCCATTTCGAACCAGCGCAGACCGAGCGCATAGCGGCCCAGTTCGTCCTGCACCAGATAGCCCTCGGCGGCAAAGGTGGCGAGCACGCGGTGCACGACCGCGTGATGCACGCCACTCGCCTTGGCGAGTTCGCGCACGCCCCAGGCGGGTTGCTGGGCCGTGAAGTAACGCATCAGTTGAAGGGCGCTTCCCAAGCTTTTGAGCATTGTCGTCTGTCTCTCTATTAGAGACACTGTCTCTGTGTTAGAACGTAGTTTGCCGATCCCATATTCTCGAGACCATACGGGTAAACTCCGATTCGCTCGTGAAGTGCAACTTTTTGGGCGGAGGCACGGTGCAACCCGCGCCCGTTTCAAGCGCGGATGCGACCGCGGAATCTGCGGCTTGCCGCTCTGTCTGACGAGCCTCGAGCGTGCTTGCGCGCCGTCAGGATCGCGGCGCGCGCAGGCGTGTTCAGAGCGGCGTCAGCAGCGGTGCGCCCGCGAAGCACTGCGTGGCGTTCGCGATGAAGTGACGAATGCTGGCCGCGCGCACGTCGGGCGACGTGCCGGCCACGTGCGGCGTGAGCACGATGTTATCGAGCGCCACGAGCGCCTGCGGCGGCGCGGGCTCGCCCTCATAGACGTCGAGGCCGGCGCCGCCCAGCGTGCCCTGTGCGAGCGCAACGGCCAGCGCCGCCGTATCCACCACGCTGCCGCGCGAAACGTTGACGAGAAAACCCTCGGGCCCGAGCGCGTCGAGCACCGCGCGATCGATCAGGTGCTGCGTTTGCGCACCGCCCGGCGTCGCCACCACGAGGCAGTCGCTCCATTGCGCGAGCGCGAGCGGCGTGTCGAAATAGCGTGCGCTCACGCCCTCGCGCGGCGTGCGATTGTGATAGCCGATCGTCATCTCGAAGCCTGCGGCGCGCCGCGCGATCTTCGCGCCAATCTGCCCATAGCCGACGATGCCGAGACGCCGGCCCGTGAGCGTGGGCCGCATCGGCAGCGCATCGCGCCAGACACCGGCCCGGCACGCGGCATCGAACTGCGGCACCGCGCGCACGGCGGCAAGCAGGAGCGCCATCGCGTGATCGGCAACGCAATCGGCGTTCACGCCGGCCCCGTTGCACAGCGCGATGCCACGCGAGCGCGCATGATCGAGCGCGAGATTCTCATAGCCCGCGCCCAGCGCGCCCGCGAGTTCGAGCGCGGGCATGCGGTCGATTTCGTCGGCCGTGAGCCCGGTCGTGCCGTTCGTGAGCACCACGCGCACCGTGGGACCATGCTGTTCGATCGTCTGGGCGCGCTGCTGCGCATCGGGTGCATAGAGCACGTCGAAGTGCCCGGCAAGCTCGGCACGGTCGGCTCCGGTGAGCGGGATCAGCACGAGCAGGCGCGGCTTCGAGGCAGGGTTCATGGCAGCATTATTCATTCGTTATGCGAATCTGTTTTTCATGGATACCCGCGACACCAACGGCGGCTCACACCACCGTCACATAGCGCGCCGGCGCTTCCACGCGCGGCGCGGCGGCCTCGGCGGCGCTGCGCGCGCGGCGCATCTCGTCGGCGGGCGTGCAGCCGAACAGGCGCTTGAACTCGCGGCTGAACTGCGAGGCGCTCTCGTAGCCCACGCGCGTGGCCGCCGCGCTCACGTTCATGCCGTCGTGCGTGATCAAAAGGCGCGCGTGATGCAGGCGCGTGGTCTTCACGTACTGCATCGGCGAAGTCGAGGTCACGGCCTTGAAGTGCGCATGGAACACCGCGAGGCTCATGCCGGCCTCGGCGGCCAGCAAGCCCACGTCGAGATCGCCGCGGTAGTCGCTGTGAATGCGGCGCAGCGCCTTCGCGATACGGCCGAAATGCTGCTGATGCGTGAGCGCCGCGCGAATCGCATCGCCCTGCTCGCCCGTGAGCACGCGATAGCAGATCTCGCGCACGATCGCCGGCCCCAGGATGCGCGCCTCGCACGGCTGCGTGAGCGCTTCGAGCAGGCGCAGCACGGCGTTCGAGAGCGGCGCGTCGAGCGGCGTCGCGTAGATGCCCGCGGGCTCGGACATCGCGCTGCCGCGCGTGTCGTCGAGCGCCATCAGCAGCTCGGCCACCATCGTCAGATCGACGCGCACGGAAATGGCGAGCAGCGGCTTCTCGGGCGTGGCCTCGGTCTCGCACTCGAACGGCAGCGGCACGGAGAGCACGAGATATTGCTGCGCATCGTAGATGAACACCTGGTCGCCGAGAAAGCCGCGCTTGCGGCCCTGGCAGACGATGAAGATGCTCGGCTCGTACATCACCGGCCTGCGCGGATGGCTCTGGCTGCCGCGATAGAGCCGCACGCCTTCGAGCGCCGTGCAATGCACGCCGTCGTGCTGCGTGAGCTGCAGCAGCAGCTCGACCACGCGGCGCTGCATCGCGTCGTCGGGTGCCGGGCGCGACGCGTTGGCGGAGCTGGCCATGGAGACGAGCGGCGCTACCGCCGCGGCTGGCGCGAGCGCGGCACCACCGTGCGCCGCGCGGAGGGTTTGTGAGCTTTTCATGACAGTTGTCACCCTGGATTCATCGATACCGACAGAGAAACAGGCTTGTCAATCTATCACCGAACGCAGGCGCGCGTACTTCGGCAGGAGAAACAGGCAAGT
The DNA here is from genome assembly GCF_000685075.1 of Paraburkholderia oxyphila NBRC 105797. Taxonomy (GTDB): domain Bacteria; phylum Pseudomonadota; class Gammaproteobacteria; order Burkholderiales; family Burkholderiaceae; genus Paraburkholderia; species Paraburkholderia oxyphila. Next base: position 26,369 of record NZ_BAYD01000015.1, on the reverse strand, counting down.
CTTCGATAGCTTCAGGTATTCCCTGGGTCGGCCCCGGTCCTTAGGATGGGAACCCTGCCGCAACACCCGACACGCGTGGCGCTCGATGCGCTGCGCTGCGGCGTTTGCGCGCCCCTTGCAACTCAGATTCAGGAGTCATCGCCCATGTACCCGACTTACGGATATGCCGCCCGCGACGCCGCCTCGCCGCTCGCTCCGTTCGAATTCCAGCGCCGCGATCTGCGCGAACTCGACGTGCGTATCGACGTGCAGTTCTGCGGCGTGTGCCACTCGGACCTGCATCAGGCCCGCAACGAATGGCGCAACACGCTCTATCCGGTCGTGCCTGGCCACGAGATCGTCGGCCGCGTGACGGAAGTGGGCAAGGGCGTCACGCGCTTCAAGGTGGGCCAGCTCGTGGGCGTCGGCTGTCTCGTCGATTCGTGCCGCACCTGCGCGAGCTGCGCGGAAGGCCTCGAGCAGTATTGCGAGAACGGCTTCGTGGGCACTTATAACGGCGTCGACCGCGTGAGCGGCGACATCACCTACGGTGGCTACTCGACGCAACTCGTGGTCGACGAAGCCTTCGTGCTGCGCGTGCCCGAGAACCTCGACCCCGCGGGCGCGGCGCCGCTGCTGTGCGCGGGCATCACCACGTATTCGCCGCTGCGCACGTGGAGCGCGGGTCCGGGCAAGAAGGTCGGCATCGTGGGGCTCGGCGGCCTCGGCCACATGGGCGTGAAGCTCGCGCATGCGATGGGCGCGCACGTGGTGCTGTTCACCACCTCGCCTTCGAAGATCGAGGACGGCAAGCGCCTCGGCGCCGACGAAGTCGTGATCTCGAAAGACCCGGAGCAGATGAAGGCGCACGCCAACAGCTTCGATTTGATCATCAATACGGTGGCCGCGCAGCACGATCTGAACCCGTTCATCGAACTGCTCAAGCGCGACGGCACGCTGACGCTGGTGGGCGCGCCCGAGCACGATCACCCCTCGCCGCAAGTGTTCAACCTGATCATGAAGCGCCGCCGTCTTGCGGGCTCGCTGATCGGCGGCATTGCAGAAACGCAGGAAATGCTGGACTTCTGCGGGCAGCATGGCATCACGTCGGATATCGAAATGATCAAGATGCAGGACATCAACCACGCCTACGAGCGCATGCTCAAGAGCGATGTGAAGTACCGCTTCGTGATCGACATCGATTCGCTGCGCCAATAATCGCGCCACATACGACGCCATACCCTGCCCCGCCGGGCCGTCCATTCCGGACGGCCCAACCAGCCCTTTCGTATCGAGGCCTTCTTTTTCCCGGCCTCACGTAGTCGAGCCGGCGCTGCCGTTTGCAGTCATCGAGCGCCGCCATTGAACCGACATCGTTGCTTAACCGCCGCGCGCCCATTCCGCGAGACGCCGGCGCCGCGAAGCGCTTATGCCGCTTTGCGGTTCACCCCTTTTCTGCCGTAGCGCGGAATTCGTTCAAGCAGTCCTAACTAGACTCAGGAGCTCGCCCGTGATCGACCGCATCCAGGCGATGCGCACCTTCGTTCGCATCGTCGATACCAACAGTTTCACCAAAGCCGCGCAATCGCTCGACATGCCGCGCGCCAGTGCAACCACGCTGATGCAGAGCCTCGAAGCGCTGCTCGGCACGCAATTGCTCGTGCGTACGACGCGCCGTCTTTCGCTCACGCCCGAAGGCGCCGCGTACTACGAGCGCGCCGCGCAAATCCTTGCCGACATCGACGATGCCGAAGCGAGCGTGCGCCAGTCGCCGGGCGCGATCGGCGGCCGGCTGCGCGTGGAGATGCCGGGGCTGATCGCCAACGCGATCGTGCTGCCCGCGCTCGACGATTTCCACGCGCGCTATCCGCAGATCGATCTCGTGATCGGCGTGAGCCTGCGTAATGTCGACCTCGTCGGCGAAGGCGTGGACTGCAGCATCCAGCTCGGCGAATTGCCCGACTCGGGACTCGCCGCGCGGCGCCTCGGCGTGCTCGAACACGTGACCTGCGCGAGCCCCGCGTATCTCGCGCGCCATGGCGCGCCGCAATCGCTCGACGATCTCCCGCGGCACCCCGTGGTGAATTTCATTTCGCCGCTCACGGGCCGCCCCTTCGAGTTCGATTTCGAAGTGGACGGCAGCGCGACCAAGGTGAAGGTGGACGGCTTCGTGCATGTCTCCGACGAGTTCGCCTATCTCACCTGCGGCCTGCAAGGGTATGGGCTGGTCCAGCCGCCGCTGCTCGCGGCGCAGCCCTATCTCGACAGCGGCGCGCTCGTCGAAGTGCTGCCGCAGTGGAAGCCGCTGCCCACGCCCGTCTCGGTCGCGTTCGTGAAGTCGCGCCAGGTCTCGCCGCGCGTGCGCGTATTCGTCGACTGGCTCGCGGCGCTCTTCGAGGACGCGGGCGCGATCAATCGCGATCTGTCTCGCGTGCGGCAGTTGCTGGGGGGACTGCAGCCGGCTTGATGTAGAGACGGGCACAGTGGGCGGCACTGCCCGCGTCTTGCTCGTCTATCATCGCCCGGGTGGCGCTCACGCCAGGCGCGTGAGCGCCATCCCGCGCCGCGCGTGAAAGCGCGCGACGGTTTCATAGGATAGCCAGGCATCGGCCTGATACGGCGCGACGCCCGAGGGATTGTGGAACCACACGCCGCCATCGCTGCGTCCGTGCAGCAGGATCAGATGGCCGCCCCGATGCGCGTTCGCGCGCTCCGGATAGCGAATCTCGGGGCTCACGGAGACGATCGCGAGCGTGTCGGCGTTCAGGCGCGCGGCGCTCGCCTCGATGTCCTCGTCGGTCATCACCTCCACGCGCACGCCGAACGCCGCCTCGGCCCATGCCGCGAATGGCCGGTAGATCAGGCCGTCCACGCCGCCGTCCTCGCGCATGCGATAGACGCCGTGGCGCAGCGCATCTTCGAGCAGCCCGGCGCGCGGCGCGTGGGCAATGCCCCAGTAGTCGAGCGCGGACTCGAAGCAGGTCAGCCCGCACAGGCGCTTTGCCCAGAAGCGGTAGTCGCCGGGCAGCGCGAAGCCGCTCGCGCGCCAGCCCGGATCGTCGCACGGGTCCGCGCCCTCTTCGACGATGCGCGCCACCCAGTCCGGGCTGCCCCATTGGCTGTAGTACGGCACGTCACGATGGCGGACCTCGAGTGGCCCGGCATCGTGGCCGCGATACGTTGCGTCCTCACCCACCGGTTTCTGTGCTGGCTTGCTGGTCATTTCGTTCAATCTTTCCTCACGGCATCGCCCCGATCCCGATGCGAGTGCTGCCCCGCCAGGTAGACAGGCCCGCGGCCCAGACCGGGGAATTCGCGTAGAACGGCTATTGTCGCAAATACAATCGCGCTCGCGCGGACTCATTGGCGCCGCCGCTTGCCCCAGGAACGATTGTTGCGCCAAGATAATGTACGTCACCGTATGTTGCCGCTTAAAACTTACGCAACTGTAAAATTATGCGTTTAGAATAATGTCCGCCCACGCCTGTCAGAATTATTTCTTCCGGCAGTGGCGGCGCGGCACGAGATAATTAGCCCAAACCGACCCTCGATCCTCCCCCATTTGCAGCATGTCGAACGTTGAACATTCAACCGACTCGGTCTCGGTCGCAGAACGCGTACGCGAGCTGATGAGCCGTCATGGCATCGGCAAACGTCAGCAAACGACGGAGCTGTGCCGCATCCTCGACCTGAGCTTTTCGCAGGGCCACCGCAAGCTTCGCGGCAACAGCCCGTGGACACTCGCGCAAATCAAGAAAGTGGCCGAGGCGTTCGGCGAGCCGGCCGGGCAGCTGTTCGGCGCGCAGCTGCTCGACCCCGGCATGGTGGGCGCGAGCGCGCAGGAAGCGCTCTTGTGCGTGAGCGCCGTGGAGCTCGCCTGCACGGCCTGGATCGGTGCGCCCGTGGAGCCCGGCAGCCGCCCCGACTTCGTCGCTTACGAGAAGCAGGGGCAGTGGCGCGTGGTGCGCCCCGACGGCGCGCTCTATCAGAACGCGCGCGAAGTTCACAAGATCGAGATCTATCCGCGCCGCGCCGAGTCCGACAAGCCGCTCATCGCCGTGGTGGACGACGATCAGTCATCCGCCGACAACCTGCGCGACTATCTCGAACATTGCGGCTACACGGCGCACGCACTCTATGGCCTCGCGGCGTTCGATCATGCGCTGGAGCACAACGTGTTCGACGGCGTGGTGATCGACTGGCTGTTCGGCAGCCAGACCTCCGCCGAGGCGATCCGCAAGGTGCGCGCCTCAGAGAACCCCGACGCGCCCATCTTCGTGCTCACCGGCGAGTTGCTGACCGGCAAGGCAAGCGAGTCGGAGATCAGCCAGGTGGTGCGCCACTACAACGTGGCCTGCTACGAAAAGCCCGCGCGCATGGCGATTCTCGTCGCCGATCTTTCCAAGCGCCTCAATCGCGGCTGACACCAGCCGCATCGCAAAAATTACCAGGACTGCCAGGCTGGCGCGCCCCCAGGGCGCGCCGCCAGCGCGTGCTCTGCGCCGTGCGCTTCTGGCTGCTCAGGTCCCAAGCTTCTCGCGCGCTTCGCCGGACGTCTGCTGCGTATCCGGTAGGGTCGGCAGATGCGGCGCACGCTGCGCGCGCGGCGCATCGAGCGCGCGCAGCAGCGCCGTGCGCAGCACTTCGTAGTGCACCGGCTTGGGCAACAAGTCGAAGAACGGATTCTCGCTGTCGGCGGCAGCGGCCGCGAGCGCGGGCACATCGGCGCTCACGGCGATCACGCGCGGACGCTCGCCAATCCCCGCGCCCTCGCGCGCCTCGAGCCCCGTCACGAACGCGTAGCCGTCGCGGCCCGGCATATGCAGGTCGAGCAGCACGACGCCGCAACGCGTCTCGTCGAGGCGGGCCAGCGCGCTGTCCGCGTCGTCGGCGGCGAGTGCCGTGTAGCCCATGTGCGCGACCATCTCGCAGAGCGACTCGCGCACCAGCGGGTTGTCGTCCACCACCAGCACCTGCTGCTGCGCCTCGTCGTGGGGGGCCCGCGCGAGCACGTCGGCGACCGGCGCCACGACTGTCGTGACCGGAATCGTCACCGTGAAGGTCGTGCCCCTGCCGACGCGGCTGTCGGTTTCGATCGTGCCGCCAAACAGGTCGACGAGCCCGCGCACGATCGCGAGCCCCATGCCGGCGCCTTCGTAGCGGCGCGAACGCGAGGTATCGAGCTGCGTGAACTCCTTGAAGATCAGCGGAATCTGCGCGGCGGGCACGCCCGGACCGGTGTCGCTCACGATGATCGCCAACGTTTGCGCGAGCGGCACGCCGACATGCACGACCGCCCCGCTGACGAACTCGATGCGCACCGCGCCGCGCTCGGTGTAGCGGATCGCGTTGGTCACGAGGTTGTTGGCGATCTGGCGGATGCGGTGCGGATCGGCCACGAGCCGCCGATGCACGCCGTGGCAGGCGTACTCGAACGCGAGGCCGCGAGCGCGCGCGGCCTGCTCGTTCTCGTCGACGATCGACTGCAGGAGCTCGCGCGGGTCGAACGCTTCCTGACGCAATTCGAGCTTGCCTGCCCCAAGGCGCGCGTAGTCGGTGAGGTCCTTCATCTGCGCCTCGAGCTGGCGCGCGGCCGTTTCGAGCCGCTGGATCACCTTGCTGTCCGACTCGGAGTGCGAGTTGAAGCCGAGCAGCTCGATCGACGACACGATGGCGTGCAGCGGCGTGCGCAGCTCATGGCTGATCATGCCGAGGAACGCGTCCTTGGCCGTACTTGCCTCGCGCGCGGCGCGGCTTGCCTGGTGCTCGGCCTCGAGCGCCGCGTGCTGCTGCCGGATCAGGCGCGTGCGCCGGTAGCCGTTCATCACGAGCAGCACCGCCGCCGCCGCCGAGAGCATCAGCAGCACGAGGCCCGCCGCGAACATTTCGCGGCGCTTCGCGATGAAGTCGCGCCGGATGCCTTCGCGCTCGGTCACGTCGGCGAAGCGCCGGCTCAACGCGAGATCGGTCACCTGGGCCCACTGCGCGTCGAGCACCATCAGCATGGGCACCGCGCGCTCGGGATTCTCGGTCAGCGTCGCGATTTCGGCGTCGAACGGCACAATCGCGGCATGGATCGCGGCAAGATCGGCCTGCTGGCGCTTCATGAGCTCAGGCTTGTTCGCGAGCTTGCGCGTCGTGCTCTTCATCACGTTGAGCTTGGACTGCAGGACTTCATAGCGCAACCGCACCTTGTCGACATCGCGGTCGAGGCCGTCGGCGTAGATCAGCAACTGGCTCTCGAAGCGCGCGTAGGCGATCTGCATTTGCGCGGCGTCCCAGTAGAGGCCGTCGTAGTTGCCGGTCAGGCGCTGGACCACGTTGGGATTGAGCAGGTTCGCGTAGAGCAGATAGCCCACGGCCACCACCGGCGGCACCAGCGCGGCAACCCAGATCAGCACATGCAGCAGGCGCCGCAGCGGACGTCGCATCACCTTCTCACTGCTTGATGGTCATCGAAACGATCTGCCAGGCGAACTTGGCGTCGCCCGCCGCGCCGTCGAGTTCCATTGGGAACTGGTCGCGCGGATAGATCAGGAATAGCGGACCGAAATTGCTCACCTTCAGGCGCTTGCCATTCATCTCGTAGGCGAGCACCGCGCCGTAGCGCGCGGCGTCGGACACGGGCACGACGCAAGTGTAGTCGTCGATGGTGTGAATTTCGATCTGGCTGCCGTAAGCGCCCACGGTACTGAGCACGTCCGAAAGCAGCGGGCCCGTGAAGGTCGAGCGCGGCGTCCAGGTGGTGGACGTCACGATCGAATGCGCAGGCAGCTTGAGCAGCGCCGCCTCACTGAAGTGATAATCGGTGTGCGCAGCGTCATTGGTCACGCGCACTTCGCCGTTCACGTCGAGCTGAAGCGAGCCGTCCGAAGCGGCCAGTGCGAGCCGGGGCACCGGCAACGCGGCCACCGCCAGCAGCCCCGCGAGCGCAGCCGTGAAACGCCGGCGCTCGCGGCATGCGGGCCGGGCTTCGTGCCGGCCGTCTTGCCCGACAACAGGATCCTGCATGGCTCTCGCTCCCCTGGCGCAATATTCATTGTGTGGTCATGCCGCAGCCCTGCGCGCAGTCCTGCGTGCAGCTCTACGATATGGCCCTTTGAGTGACCCGCACCGTGCCGGTCTGCATGAGCCGGCAAGCATAGGCATAATATCGTCAAACATTAATCCGACAATAGAGGTCTTGTTCGCTGACGCACGCATCGGCAGCACGCGGCCGCGTGGCGCAACAGACCGTCATCGCACTGTCACCCCCGTCCCATGAACAAACCCGTCGTTCCGCTCACCTACGAACAGCTCGACCATTGGGTCGAATCGCTGCAGCCGCTGCTGATCGAGGAGGATTTCGCTGCGGTCGTCGGCATCCTGCGCGGCGGCGCGCCGCTCGCGCTGATGGTCTCGCACGCGACCGGCGCGAACGTGGCCTTCCTGCGCTACTCGCGCGAGACGCGCGAGGTGCGCTGGGACTCCACGCTGCCCATGCCCGAGCCGGGCTCGAAGGTGCTGGTGTGCGAGGACATTGCCGGACGGGGCCATACGCTCGTCGACTGCATCGCGTTCCTGCGCGAGCACGGCCTCGTGGTGCGCACGCTCACGGGCGCGTATGACGACCTGAGCCGGCTGCGCCCCGACTATTCGATCGACGCGAGCGGCTATTTCGCGCTGTTCCCCTGGGAGCGCCAGGCCTACACCGACCGCTATCGCGCCGACTGGTCGCGCGAGGGCTCGCGCGAAGGCACGGGCATGGGCGACGATCACGAATACGCGGTCTACGCGATCGACCTCGACGGCATTCTCCTGCCCGACATTCCGCTCTCGCGCTACGACGAAGATCTCGAAGCGGCGCTTGCCGAGCGCGACGCACTGCTGCCGCTCGAGCGCGTGCCGGACATCGACGTGAAGCACGCGCGCGCCATCATCACCGGCCGCCCCGAAATCGACCGCGAGCGCACCCAGGCATGGCTCGACCGGCACGGCTTCGGTCATCTGGAGCTGATGATGCGCGCGCCGGGCGAGCACGACGACACGCCGTCGGGCGCAGCCGCGCACAAGGCTGCCGCCGCAGTGCGCTGCGGCGTGACGCATTTCATCGAGAGCGACCCGGTGCAGGCGATCTACATCGCGCGGCTCGCACCGCTGTTGCGCGTGATCTGGTGGAACGCCCAGGCGCGCGCGGGCACGCAGATCGGCGCGTCGGCCTGGGGCTGATACGCGGGTGGTCCGGCTCCGCGTCTCACCGCTTCTCGCGCGCGGCTATAGAGGCCACTGCCCCTGACACAGCGTGCTCGCCGGCCGTCGCCGGATCGCGCCCCATCGCCCGCGCGGCGCGCGCCGACGCCACCACAATCAACTTCATGGTCGCGCGCGTCGTACCCACGAAGAGCTTGCGCGCCGTGCGCTCGTCGAGCGTCTCGAAGTCGACATCCGTGAGGATCACGCAAGGCGCTGACTGTCCCTTGAAGCGATAGATCGAATCGAGCAGCACGTCGCCATCGCGATACTGCGGATTGCCGAACAGGTCGTACTGCCCCGTGAAGCTGCGCAGCCGATGCGGTCCCAGATGGTCGAGCGCCGTGAAATGCGAATGCTCGCGTCCGCGGAACGACAACACCACGATGTCCTGCTTGCGAAAGCCGAGCGAGAGCGCCTGCGTGATCGCGCGCTTGGTCGCCGCGACCAAGGCGGGCTCCTGCTCGCCATCCCCCACCCTGCCTCCCGCGCCCGTTTCGGCGCGTTCGTCCCAGACGGCGAGCGTGACCTCGGAGCCGTCGAACGGACTGCCCGCCGCATGCTGCGCGAGCGCGGGCACGGCCTCGCCCGCCGCCTCGCGCAAGAACGCGAGGATGTCGCGCGGGCTGCGGTAATTGGTGGTCTCGCGCAGCACGGTCCAGCCGGGCAAGGCCACGGGCTCGCGCATGTAGAGGTTCTGGAGCGGGTCTTCGAGCCACCACCACGCCGCGCCCGGACGCAACAGGCGCGCAAGCGCATCGACCCACGCCGGCTGGAAGTCCTGCCCCTCGTCGACGATCACCACGTCGAACTGCCAGCGCGCGTCGATGGGCGCCTGTGCGAAGCGCCGCTCCAGATCGTCGAAGACGTTCGTGCCCTCGAAGTCGGGCACATGGCCGCCGTCGCGCGAGACCCAGTCGCATAGCTGATGGTAGTTGGCCACCTTTGCCTCGGGCGGCGCGACCTTCGCAATGTGGTCCGCGAGCGGCCGGTTGAAGCACACATAGAGCGTGCGTGCGCCGCGCGCGAGCGCATCATTCATCACCTGCAACGCGAGCTGCGTCTTGCCCGAGCCCGCCGTGCCAATTACGCGCAGGCGAAACGGCTCGAATTCGAGGCGGCGCGCCCACGTGGCGAGCCCACCCGCCAGCCGCGTGACAAGCGTGCCCGCCGCGCCCACCAGCGCGCTGGCGTCGGGGGTGAGCGAGAGCTCGTCGGCGAGAAAATGATGGATCTTCGCGGCGCATGGCAAGCGTGGCTCGTCGGCGGGCAGCGCCTCGCGCACGATGGCCGCGAGCTGCGACTTGCGCGTGGCGTCGACGATGCGCGAGGGCTGCACGCCCGCAATCGCCGGCTCGCGCACCGCATGGTCGGGACAGTAAAAGAGCGCCTCGAGACCGTAGTTGCCCACGCCGAACGCGGCCGTGAAGCGCAGGTGCAATGCTTCCACCGTGCGCGCGAGCCCGACCGCGACATTGCGCTCGGTCTGCAGATACGCCTTCACGAGGCCGTTTTTCGTCTCGCGCAGGAACCCCGTCTTCTGCTCGACGATCAGCGCGCGCCCGGACGGGCTCACGATCACGTAGTCGGCCTCGCCGAACACGGAGAATCCTTCCGTGAGGCGCGTCCAGTGCACGCCGTGATAGACGGTGTAGCCGGCGGGCAGGCCGCGCTCGAGGAGCACGAGCGTCTCGCGTTCGCGCGCGGCGGCGCCGGTCGCTTCCAGATGCTGCCAGTCGTCGGGGACAATGCGGGCCATGGACGGTCCTCGTCGCGGTTTGCCGGGTTCGGCCAGATTCAGCCAGGTCGTGCAGCGGACTATTCTACGTACCTGCGCTACGCATCTGCGCGCGCCCCCAGGATCGGAACAGAATTAGTCGCTGTCGCTCTTGCGCTGTTCGATCTGCAACCGCGCCCGCTGCGCTGCCCGATGCAACCGCTCGACCAGCACCGCGCGCGAGGGCAAGGTGGTCAGGTACTCGCCAACGTGAATACCGGACTTGTCCAGCTCGAGCAGCTCAATCTGCTCGGACTTCTTGCCCGTGCAGAGAATGATCCCCAGCGGCGAGGCTTCCTCCGGCTCCCGCTCGTACTTGTCCAGCCAGCGCAGATACAACTCCATCTGCCCCTTGTACGCTGCCTTGAATTCACCCACCTTCAACTCAACCGCTACCAGCCGTTGCAGCTTGCGGTTGTAGAACAGCAGATCAAGATGAAAATCCTCGTCGTCGATCTGGATACGCTTTTGCCGGGCGACGAAGCTAAAACCCGCCCCCAGCTCCAGCAAGAAGGATTCCATTTCGCGGATGATCGCGGCCTCAAGGTCGCCTTCCTGCCACGTGTCTTGCAGCCCCAGGAAGTCGAAAATGTATGGATCACGCATCACCAGCGCCGGCGACATGCGCTGCGCATCGCGCAGGGTCGCCAGCTCCTGCGCGATCAACGCATCCGGCTTCCTCGACAGCGCCGTGCGCTCGTACAGCATCGAGTCGATACGCTCGCGCAGCGTTCGCACACTCCAGCGCTCAGCGCAGGAGATTTGCACGTAATAGTCCCGCTGCAACGGGTCTTTCAGCGGGATCAGCGCAACAAAATGCGACCAGCTCAATTGTCGTGACAGCGTCACGACAATTGGCTCGGCCGGAAAAGTGACTGCAAACTGCACCATGCGGCGCAGGTTCTTGTCCGCGAAACTGCGCCCGTAGTCGCGCACAAGCTGCGCGGCCAGCGTCGGCAGGATTTCCTCGCCGTAGCCGGCCCGCTGCCCGGCCAGCACCTCCGTATGGATGCGCCGGCCAATGCGCCAGAACAACAGGGTCAACTCCGCATTGACCGCCAGGGCGGCACGCTGGCGCGACGCCTCGATCAGTGCCCGAATGTCGCCCAGCAGCGTTGCAGGCGCCGCCGGTGACACAATAGTTGCCTTCTTCCTGGCCATGCCGCCGTTCCTTCGATCTGTCAGTCTGTGGAACATAGCGCTTGAACATCGTCACGGATTTGAGCGCCGTCAGTGCCAGGCGGACGTTAGCCACCATGCCAGGGCAGAAGGCTCGTCTACTATCGGAAACGATCGGCTTATGATGGGTGGGCGCGGCCCCCGGTAATCGACGAGCCCGATATGCGCAGCCTGAACGAAGTCCAGCGATGTGCCAGGCTCGCGCAATCGCGGAACAAAAAAGCCGCGCGAATCGTGTATCGTTGCGGTCCCGGCCCCCATCTAACGGGGCCGTACCGCGCGCCGCCTGCGCCAGATATCGCGGCGCATCGCGCGCCAATATTTTTGCTGCAAAGGAGAGAGCACCAGATGATCAAAATCTGGGGACGCCCCAACTCGGTGAACGTCCAGAAAGTGCTGTGGTGTTGCGACGAGCTCGTGCTGCCGTTCGAACGTATCGACGCGGGCGGCCAGTTCGGCCACCTCGACGAACCGTCCTACCTCGCGATGAACCCGAACGGCAAGATCCCGACCCTCGTGGACGGCAACTTCGTGCTGTGGGAATCGAACGCGATCCTGCGCTATCTGGCCATGGAATACGGCCCCTCGAGCCTGCTCTACCCGGCCGACCCGAAGGTGCGCGCCTCGATCGAGCGCTGGCTCGACTGGTCGATCGGCACGCTCGCGCCCACCGAGCGGCCGCTCTTTTTCGCACTCGTGCGCACGCCGCCCGAGAAGCGCGACCCCGCGAAGATCGAAGCCGATGTGCAAAGCGTGGCCGCGCTATGGACGCTGCTCGACCACCATCTGCAAGGCCGCTTCTTCCTTGAAAACGAGCGCTTCTCGCTCGCCGACATCGTGCTGGGCTCATTCGCGCGGCGCTGGTTCGGGCTCGAAGGCATCGAGCGGCCCGCGTTGCCGAACCTCGAGCGCTGGTATCAGCGCCTCGCGCAGCGTCAGGGCTTTCGCAAGTACGTCGACCTGCCGCTGACCTGAGCGCGCCCGGGCGGCGGGCGGCGCCCAGGCGCGCCAGCGCAGGCGCGGCGTGCCCCGTATAATCGCAGCATGAAGACAGCAAAACCGTCCCCGGACACCGCGGCCCCGCACGGCCACGCGCATGATCACGATCACGCCCACGAAGCGCACGATCACCATCATGGCGAGGGCGGCGCGAATGGTGCAGATGGCGCGCACGGCGCGTCGCTCGAAAGCGCGCTCGCGATGGCCGAGGCCTACTGCCGCGAGCGCGGCGAAAAGCTCACGCCGATCCGCCGCAAGGTGCTCGAGCTGCTGCTCACCTCCGGTCGCGCAACCAAGGCCTACTCGCTGCTCGACGAAATGCGCCAGATCCATCCGGGATCGGCGCCCCCCACGGTCTATCGCGCACTTGACTTCCTGCTGTCGGCGGGACTCGTCCACCGCATCGAATCGATCAACGCGTTCACCGTCTGCCACGATCTCACGCAGTGCCAGCACGGCATCCTCGTCGTCTGCCAGCAATGCGGCAATGTCACCGAGCTGCACGAGCCGAAGCTGCGCCAGGCGCTGGTCGCGCAGATCGAAGCCGCGGGCTACCGGCTCTCCGGCGACGGCATCGAGCTCAAGGGCGTCTGCGCGCAATGCCAGGCGGCTCAGGCCGAAGCGGCCGGCGCAGATAGCGCGCAAGCCGTGAAGGCCACCGCACAGTCCTGAGCGGCACAGGATCTCGCCTGATACCGCTCCGCCCTTGACCGCTCAAGGCAGCTGGCGCGCGTCGATTGCGTCGCTCAGCAACGCCACCAGCGCCTCGGGCCTCGCCGGCTTGGTCATGAAGTGCTGAAAGCCTTCGCCGATGCTGCGCAGGCGCCAGCTTTCGTCGGTGTGGCCCGTGAGCGCCACCGCGACAGCCGGGGCGTGATCGCCGCGGATTTCATGGTCGCGCAGGCGCTGGATCAGGTAGAAACCGTCCATCGCGGGCAGGTCCAGATCGCAGACCACTGCGTCGGGCATGAGGCTCAGAGCCGCTTCGACGCCGGCTTCGGCGTCCTCCACCGCAACTACGTGGGCGCCCTCAGCCTCCAGCAAGGAAGTCAGGGAATCCCGGCTTTGCGGGTCGTCTTCGACCAGCACGATGGTCGTCTGGTCGAGCTTGTGTACTGCGTTCATTGTGTTTGCTTGAATGCCGTTCTGTCTGTTTGGCTTGCCGCGCGGCGCAATGGGCGCGCGGTTCGCAGCGGGCAACACACTACGGGCAACGCACCCGCTCGCCCAATTAGAGCAATCCCGATGCCGTGCGTTCAGCCCAGCGCCGCGCACGTTAGCCGCAATCAAAGTCACGCCGATGACAGGGGCATATGTCGGCGTGCCTATGCGAATCGGCTGAGTGCCCTTCCCGTTTGCCCCCTCATTCGCTCTCTTTTTGCCCGCGGCCGGCTGGCTTGCCTCGCGCCTTGCCGGTTTTCGCGAACGCCTCGAGCGCCCGCGCGCGTGCCATCTCGTGCTCGACCACCGGCAGCGGGTAGTCCACGCCGAGCCGCACGCCCGCCGCTTGCAGGTCTTCCTGGCTCGCCTTCCAGGGCTGATGGATCAGCCGGTCGGGCAATGCCGCGAGCTCTGGCACCCATTCCCTGATGTAAGCGCCGCGCGGATCGAACTTCTGGCCCTGCAAGACGGGGTTGAAGATCCGAAAGTACGGCGCCGCGTCCACGCCGGAGCCGGCGACCCATTGCCAGTTGGCCGGATTGCTGGCCGGGTCGGCGTCGACGAGGGTGTCCCAGAACCACTGCTCGCCGACGCGCCAGTCCAGCAGCAGATGCTTCGTCGCGAACGAGGCGGCCACCATGCGCACGCGGTTGTGCATCCAGCCGGTGCGCCACAGCTCGCGCATGCCGGCGTCGACGAACGGATAGCCCGTCAGGCCGCGCTGCCACGCGCGCAGGCCGCGGGCGTCGCGGCGCCACGGCATGGCGTCGAACGCCGGACGCAGATTGCGCTGTGCCAGATCGGGATAGTGGTAACGCTGGTAGTAGCAGAACTCCCGCCACCCCAGTTCGCTGGAGAATTTTTCCGCGCTCGTTTCGCGGCTCGCGGGCGAGCCCGCTGTCACGTCGTGTTGCGCCGCCTTCAGCGCCGCGTACACCTGACGCGGCGAGAGCGCACCCACGCGCAAATACGGCGAAAGGCGGCTGGTCGCCGCGAGCCCCGGTGCGTCGCGCTCGCCTGCGTAGGCCTCGAAATCGTCGGAGAAAAACGCGTGCAGACGTTCGAGTGCGGCTTCCTCGCCCGCCGGCCAGGCCTCGCGCAGGCCGCCGGCCCAATCGGGCTTGCGCGGCGCGAGGCCGAGATCGTCGAGCTTCAATGCGAATTGGGTAAGACGTGCCGGTAGCGATTGAAAATTCCACCGTTGCGGCGCGGGCAGCGGCGGCGGCGGATCGCCGGCGCGCCGGCATGCGCGCCACCAGGCCGTGAACACCTGGAACGGCTCGCCGGACTGGTTGAGCACCGTCCACGGCTCGTACAGCAGCGTACCGTTGAAGCTCTCGGCCTCAAGGCCGCGCGCGCGCAGTCGCGCCTTCAATCTGGCGTCGGCGTCGCGCTCGTTGCCGCCGTAACGGCGGTTCCAGAACACGCCGGCGGCGCCGCTCGCCGTGACACAGGCTTCGAGCATCTCGCTCTCGGGGCCTTGCATCAGCAGGAGCCGGCCGCCGCGCTCGCGCAGCGCCGCGTCGAGCGCGCGCAGCGTCTCGTGCAGCCACCAGCGCGCCGCGCCCCCGGGCGGGCGCTCGCCCGCCGCGTGAGGATCGTGAACATAGAGGCAGATCAGCGGCCGCCCCGTGGCGGCCGCATGGGCGAGCGCCGGCTGATCGGCCAGACGCAGATCGTCGCGGAACCAAACCACGACAGGAGCATGAACGGGCTGTGCGGAAGTCAGAGTGGACCTCGATCGGATGAATACCGCCGCGCCGCGATGCGCGGCACCTTGCGCGAACGCCAATCGTGCTGCTATGCAGGCCGTATGCCCTGGGTCATCAGCGCCACGGCGTGGCGTGCGATCTCCTCGGCGCCGACGCGGCGCGGCACGAGGTCGTTGCGCCACACGTGCGCCGTGGCGAGCGGCAGCAGTGTGAGCCCGAGCAGCGACTGGAACAACAGCGACGGCTCCAGCGCCGCGTTGAGCTTGCCTTCGCGCTGCCAGCGCGCGATGGCCTCGTGCGCCGCGCGCTGCTGCTCGTGCCCGAAGCGCTCGTGCATGCGCTGACGCAGCAAGCCGCCCTCGCTGATCACCTCGCGTATCCACAGCGGCGCGAACCACGGATGCGTCTGCCCCACTTCCACGAAGCGCAGCGTGAGCGCTGTGAGCGCGGCCACGGGATCGTCGGGATGGGCCTCGAAGACGCCGCCTGTGGCCGAGCGCAAGGGCAGGAAGCGCTCGTCAATGAGTACGTCGATCAGCTGGTCGCGCGTCTTGAAGTAGTAGTGCACCATCGCGGGCGTGACGCCAGCCTCGCGCGCGATCGCGGAAAGCGTGGTGTCGACGATGCCCTGACGCGCGAACAGCGCGAGCGCAGCTTCAATCAGACGCTCGCGCTGCTCGGCACCACCCACGCCGCCGCTCGGCCGGCCGGGCCGGCGCGGCGCGGGCTTGCCGGCGGCGGAGTTTGCCTCCACTGCGGGCACTTCCGGCGATTTGACCGGCTTCGTGGCGGATTTCGTGGCAGATCGGACGGTGCGCGGGGCTGCCACGCGCGCTTTGGGCTCTTTCATCGGGTTACGTTTTCGGCCTTTGACGGCCGTTGAGAATTATCCTAATATTAATCTTCAAGTTAATTAATTTCAAGATCGAAGGCGATCTCGAAACGATCGAGAAAAGCGGGAGAATCCCGATGCAATCCCCCATGCAAGACACGACCCAGGCCGCACAACGCCCCACGCATGCAACCGGGCATCCCCCGATCCGGTTGCTGTTTCCGGCGTTGCTGCTCGTCATGCTGCTCGCCGCGCTTGACCAGACCATCGTCTCGACAGCGCTGCCCACCATCGTCGGCGAACTGGGCGGGCTCGACCGGCTCTCGTGGGTCGTCACCGCGTACCTGCTCACCTCCACCATCGTGGTGCCGCTGTACGGCAAGTTCGGCGACCTGTTCGGCCGCAAGATCGTGCTGCAGGCCGCCATCGCCATCTTCCTGCTCGGCTCCGCGCTATGCGGCGTGGCGCAGAACATGGAGCAGCTGATCGTCCTGCGCGCGTTGCAGGGCATCGGGGGCGGCGGCCTCATGGTGGTAACGATGGCCGCCATCGGCGACGTCATTCCGCCCGCGCAGCGCGGCAAGTACCAGGGCATGTTCGGCGGCGTGTTCGGCCTCGCGACCGTGATCGGACCGCTCATCGGCGGCTTTCTCGTCGAGCATCTCTCGTGGCGCTGGATCTTCTATATCAACCTGCCGCTGGGCGCCGTGGCGCTCGCCGTGATCGGCGCCGTGTTCAAGCCGCGCGTCGCGCACGTGAAGCACGTGATCGACTATATGGGCGCAGGCTGGCTCGCCGCCGCACTCACCTGCCTGATCCTCTTCACGAGCGAAGGCGGCTCGCTGCTGCCGTGGAGCTCGCCGCAGCTATGGCTCACGCTCGTGCTCGGCATGGTGGCCGTCGCGGGCTTCATCCACGAGGAAAAGCACGCCGTCGAGCCCATCATGCCGCTCGAGCTGTTTCGCGAGCGCACCTTCGTGCTCTCGAGCCTGATCGGCTTCATCGTGGGCGTCTCGCTGTTCGGCTCGGTCACCTTCCTGCCGCTCTATCTGCAGGTCGTGAAGGGCTCGACGCCTTCCGAGGCCGGCATGCAGATGCTGCCCATGATGGGCGGCGTGCTGATCATGTCGATCATCTCGGGCAGGCTCATCAGCAAGATCGGCAAGTACCGGATGTTCCCGATCGTCGGCACCGCGCTCGTGGCCGCCGCGATGACGCTGCTCGCGCAACTGCGCATCGAAACGCCGATCACCCGGATGTATTTGTATATGGGCCTGCTCGGCTGCGGTCTCGGCATGGTGATGCAGGTGCTGATTCTCGCGGTGCAGAACACCGTGGCGTTCAAGCATATGGGCGTGGCCACCTCGGGCGCGACGCTGTTTCGCTCGATTGGCGGCTCGGTGGGCGTGGCCGCATTCGGCGCAGTGTTCTCGCACGGGCTGAATGCACGCCTCGAAACCATGCTGAGCAGCGGGGTCGAGTTGCCCCAGCCGCTCACACCCGATGCGATCCATCATCTGCCGCCTGCGGTGCACACCCAGTATCTCGATGCGTTCGCCGGTGCGCTGCACACGGTCTATTTCTCGGCGGCGTGCGTGGTCGTGTTTGCGTTCGCATTGGCGTGGCTACTGCGCGACGTACCGCTGCGCAAGCACCCTTGAATTCCGCGGCGGCGCGCTGACACCCCGGCCGCCCCGCCCCCCTTTCCCGCGCGCCGCGCGTAGGCCGCATGTCCTGCCCCTGCCGGCGCCACTGCGCCCGGGCGCGCCCCCGTGTTCAGCGTGCGCGCGCCAACCTTACGTTTTCTGGCAAAAATATTACGATTAGCTAAAATCCTGTGGCCGCGCGCCTGACAGGGCGGTCCGCGCAATCGCACGCGACGCTCACACAGCCGTCGTGCCCCAATAAGCGCATCACCCAGCGCACTACACAGGAAAAGACCCACCCATGGACGTCAAGACCGAGCCAGCCGTGCCCACCGCGCACGACACCCGCAGACGCGTGCTCGCCATCGTCGGCGCCTCGTCGGGCAATCTCGTCGAGTGGTTCGACTTCTATATCTACTCGTTCTGCGCGCTGTATTTCGCGCCCGCTTTCTTCCCGAGCGGCAACACCACGACCCAGTTGCTGAACACCGCCGGCGTGTTCGCGGCGGGCTTCCTGATGCGCCCGATCGGCGGCTGGCTGTTCGGCCGCATCGCCGACCGCCACGGCCGCCGCGCCGCGATGATGATCTCCGTGCTGATGATGTGCGGCGGCTCGCTCGTGATCGCGGCCCTGCCGACCTATGCGCAGATCGGCGCGTTCGCACCGCTGCTGCTGTTGATTGCGCGCCTGTTCCAGGGGCTCTCGGTGGGCGGCGAGTACGGCACGAGCGCCACCTACATGAGCGAGGTCGCGCTCAAGGGCCGGCGCGGCTTCTTCGCCTCGTTCCAGTATGTGACGCTGATCGGCGGCCAGCTCTGCGCGCTGCTCGTGCTCGTGATCCTGCAGCAGACGCTCTCGACCGAGGAGCTCAAGGCGTGGGGCTGGCGCATTCCGTTCGTGGTGGGCGCGGCCGCCGCGCTGATCTCGCTGTATCTGCGCAAGTCGCTCGACGAGACCTCCACGAGCGAATCGCGCCACAAGAAGGACGCCGGCACGATACGCGGGGTGTGGCAGCACAAGGGCGCGTTCCTGACGGTGGTGGGCTTCACCGCGGGCGGCTCGCTGATCTTCTACACGTTCACGACCTATATGCAGAAGTACCTCGTGAACACGGCCGGCATGCATGCGAAAACCGCCAGCAACGTGATGACCGGCGCGCTGTTCGTCTACATGCTGCTGCAGCCGGTGTTCGGCGCGCTCTCCGACAAGATCGGCCGGCGCATGTCGATGATCCTGTTCGGCTCGTTCTCGGTGCTCGGCACGGTGCCGCTCATGCATGCGCTCAAGGACGTGTCGAGCCCGATGGCCGCGTTCGGGCTCATCGTGGTCGCGCTCGCGATCGTGAGCTTCTACACGTCGATCAGCGGCCTCATCAAGGCGGAGATGTTCCCTCCCGAAGTGCGCGCGATGGGCGTGGGCCTCTCGTATGCGGTTGCCAACGCCATCTTCGGCGGCTCGGCCGAGTACGTGGCGCTGTGGTTCAAGTCGATCGGCAGCGAGTCGACGTTCTACTGGTACGTCACCGCGCTGTGCGCGGTCTCGCTGATCGTGTCGTGGCGCATGCGCGATCCGAGCAAGGAAGGGTATCTGCGCCACGAGCCCTGACCGGGCAAGCACGCGGATAAGGGCGCGGCGCGACGCACAAAAGCGCCGCGCTGCCGCCATGCCCTCGCAGGCTCAAGCGGGCTCAAGCAGGCTCGGCCTTCGCCTCCGAGGCCCGCTCCATCGCGCGCTGCAGCGTTTCGTAGACCTTCGGCCGATTGCACTGCGAAACGTTGAAGCGCAGGAAGCTTCCCGCACTGCGCGAGACGCTGAAGACGTTGCCCGGCGCGAGCACCACGCCGTGCGCCAGCGCTTCGCGCGCGACCAGCGCCGCATCGAGCCCATCGGGCAATTGCGCCCACAGCAGCATGCCGGCCTGCGGGCGCGTCCACGCCGTGACGCCCGCCGCCGCGAGGCGCCGCAACGTGTCGCCCATTGCGTCGGCGAGCTTCGCGCGCAGGCCATCCAGATAGCGCCGATACGTGCCGTCCACCAGCAGCCGCTGCACGAGATCCGCGGCCAGCTCCCCATTGCCGAACGACACCGAGAGCTTCAGGTCGACGAGCGGCTCGATCCAGTCCGCGCGCGCCGCGATATAGCCGCAGCGCGCCGCCGCCGTCATCGTCTTCGAAAAGCTGCCGATGGCCACGACGCGCGCAAGCCCGTCGAAGGCAGCAAGGCGCGGCGCCGGATCGGTTTCGAAGTCGGCGAAGATGTCGTCCTCGACGATCAACAGCTTGTATTCCTCGGCGAGCTTGAGCAGCCGATGCGCAACGGTGGGCGCGAGCGCCGCGCCGGTGGGGTTGTGGATCGCCGAGTTGGTCACGTACAGGCGCGGACGGTGCTCGGCGAGCACGCGCTCGAACGCCGCGAGATCGGGGCCCGCGGGCGTATAGGGCACGCTCACGACCTTCACGCGGTGCACGCGCAAAAGCGCCTGAAAGTTGAAGTAGCACGGGTCGTCGACCACCACGGTGTCGCCGGGCTCGAGCAGGAAGCGGCACAGGAGGTCGAGCGCCTGGCTGCCGCCATCGGTGAGCACGATCTGCTCCGGCGCGGCTTCCACGCCGTGCTGCGCCAGCCGCCACGCCAGTTGTTGGCGCAGCGCCGGCAGCCCGAGCGGCGAGGCATAGTCGGTGAGCTGGGCGCGCGGGTCGCGGGCGATGGCGCGCAACGCGCGCCGCACGGCATCCTGTGGCAGCCACGAAGCGGGCAGCCAGCCGCAGCCGGGCCGCAGCGCGCGCGCATCGGTTTCGAGCGACTGGCGCGTGAGCCACAAGGGATCGATCTCGCGATCGAGGCGCGGACCCGGCAGACCGCGCGCCGCGAATGCCCCATAAGCTCCCTGCGCGCCCGGCAGCGCGTGCCCCGCCACGAAAAAGCCCGAGCCGCGCCGCGCGATGAGCGCGCCTTCCGCGACGAGCCGTTCGTACGCCTCCACCACCGTGGATTTCGAGACGCCGAGCTGCTCGCTCATCGTGCGGATGGACGGTACGCGCGCGCCCGCCGCCAGCGCGCGCGAGGCGATGCGCTCGCGCAGCGCCTGCATCACCTGCTCGACGCGGGTGAGCGCCAGGTTTGCTGTCTGCCGGGTGTCTTCCATCTGTACTGCTCCGTGTTCAATACAGTTTGCCCATATTGTACTGATCCTTGGCTTACCGGTTTGCCGCCGAACGCGCATCATGGCCCGACCGGCACAGGCTCTTCACGACTACACCATCCATGCGCAAACCCCTCGATTCCACCACCGACGGCTGGCTCTGCGGCCTCGCAGGCGTCCTCATCTTCAGCGGCTCGCTGCCCGCCACGCGTTTGGCCGTGCTCGGACTCGACCCGCTCTTTCTCACCGGTGCGCGCGCCACGATCGCGGGCGCGCTCGGCGCGCTGCTGCTGCTCGTCTTGCGCGCGCCGCGGCCCGAACGGCGCGAGGTCTGGCCGCTCGTGATCGTGGCGCTCGGCGTGGTGGTGGGCTTTCCGCTCCTCACCGCGCTCGCGCTGCGCCATGTGAGTTCGGCACATGCAATCGTCTTCGTCGGCCTGTTGCCGCTCGCCACGGCGATCTTCGGCGTGCTGCGCGCCGGCGAGCGTCCACAGCCGGCGTTCTGGGTCTTTTCGGCCATCGGCAGCGGCGCCGTGGTCGCGTTCGCGCTGCGTCACGGCGTGGATGCGTCGCCCGGGGGCGACGCGCTGATGCTGGCCGCCATCGTCGCCTGTGGACTCGGGTATGCCGAAGGCGCGCGGCTCTCGCGGCACCTGGGCGGCTGGCAGGTGATCTGCTGGGCGCTCGTGATCTCGCTGCCGGTGATGGTGCCGCTCGCCTGGTGGTGCTTGCCCGCCTCGTTCGCGGCGGTCAGCGCGGCCTCGTGGTGGGGGCTCGCCTATGTGTCGCTCTTTAGCATGCTGATCGGCTTCGTGTTCTGGTATCGCGGCCTCGCGCTCGGCGGCATTGCGGGCGTAGGCCAGCTGCAGTTGCTGCAACCGTTCTTCGGCTTCGTGCTCGCCGCGCTGCTGCTGCACGAGGCCGTGCCGCCCGCGATGATCGCCGTGACTGTCGTGGTGATCGGCTGCGTGGCCGGGGCGCGCCGCTTCGGCCGCGGTGCTCCGGCATCGAACCGCGCGCCGCAGGCGCAACGCGGATGACGTTGTAGAAGCGCCGTCGAAATGTTGCCGCAGCGCAACCGGAACGTTCTCGAAGGACCGCACCATTTTTGGCGCGCTTCTTTTCATCGCCCGTCCAAGGCATAGTGAAAAGCATTGCCGCGCTGCCCATGCCTGATGCCGATATCGCCCGCGCGGCGCCCACGAAAGCGCTCCAACCCCGCACCAAGCTCATGAATGCACCTCGCATCGCCGCGCCGCTCCTGCGCGACGCCACGCCCGCCGACTTCCCCGCCATCGCGGCAATCTACGCCCATCACGTGCTGTATGGCGCGGCCTCGTTCGAAGAGACGCCACCCGCGCAGGACGAGTTGCTGCGCCGCCACGCCGCCGTGTGCGAGCATGGCTTGCCGTGGCTCGTTGCCGAGATCGACGGCCGGGTGGCCGGCTATTGCTACGCCACGCCCTACCGGCCTCGCGCGGCCTACCGCTACACCATCGAAGACTCGATCTACATCGACGAGGCGTTTCGCGGACGCGGCCTCGGCCGCACGCTCCTCGAAGCGCTGATTGCGCGTTGCGAGGCCGGCCCGTGGCGCCAGATGATTGCCGTGGTCGCCGACCCGAAGGGCGGCTCGCTCGCGCTGCACGAGAGTCTCGGCTTCGAACTCGTGGGCACGCTGCGCTCGGTGGGCTTCAAGCACGACGCCTGGCGCGACACGACCCTCATGCAGCGCGCGCTGGGCGAAGGCCAGCGCACCTTGCCGGAGGCAACGGCGCACAAGAGCGCGCGCCACTGAGCGGGAAACTGAGCGCAATATCGAGTGAGAAGTGCGCACCGTGCGGCTCGATGCTGCACGCGCGCCCTTACAATACGTCCTCCAGGCAGGCCGGCCGCGCGCCGGTCCGGCAGACTTCGAGGACTTCGCGCTTATGGAATCCCTGTTCAATCAAGTTCACCCGTCCAACTGGAACTTCCTGTGGGACGCCCTCACCGGCTTCGCGCTGCGCCTTTGTGCAGCCGCGGCGATACTCTGGATCGGCTGGTGGATCGCGCGGCGCGTCGGCAACTGGTTCGCGCGCCAGGACAGTATCGACGCCACGCTGCGCCCCATCGTGCGCGACTCGTCGCTGTGGGGCGTGCGCCTCGTCGCGATCGTCGGCGCGCTCTCGCAAGTGGGCGTGCAGACCGCGAGCATCGTGGCCGTGCTCGGCGCCGCGGGCCTCGCCATCGGCCTCGCGCTGCAAGGCACGCTGCAGAACATCGCCGCGGGCATCATGTTGCTGCTGTTGCGGCCCTTCAAGGTGGGCGACTACATCGATGGCGGCAGTGGCGTCAGCGTCGCGGGCACCGTCGAGGAAGTGAATCTCTTCACGACGCGCCTCACCAAGCCCGATGGCATCTGCGAATACGTGCCCAACAGCGCGCTGTGGAGCAATTCGATCCGCAATTACAGCCGCAATCCCACGCGGCGCCTCGACCTCGAAGTGGAGGTCTCGGTGCGCGACGACGTGAACCGTGCCATCGACGTGCTGCGCACGCTCGCCGCCGCCGAACCGAACGTGCTGCCAACGCCCGCGCCGCAGGTGATGGTCAGCCGCTTCGACGACAGCACCGCGGTCCTGAACATCCGCGTCTGGTCCAACATCGACACGTTCTGGGACATGCGCTGGAATCTCTCGCGCAAGGTGCGCCAGGCGCTGACCGACGCGCAATGTGCGCTGCCGCTGCGCGCGCGCGAGCTGCATATCGTGCAGACGCAGGCTGAGCCAGCCGCTCGCGCCACGCAAGCCGCACAAGCGGCGCTGCCGGCGGCGGGCCCGACGGCCCAGCACGGCGCGTAACGCCCTGCCAGCCGTTGGCCGTATGAAAGCCTTCGCGCGCCGCCTGCGCACGCTCGCCACCCAGCTCGTGCCGCATGGGTATCTCGCGCTGCTGCTCGTCGTCGACGGGCTGATGCTCCTGCGACCCGTGGCCGAAAACGTGCTGCGCCATTCGCGCGGCTCGTGGTTCGAGGACTGGATCTCGCTCATCAACGCGTTCGGCGTGCTCGCGCTGCCGCAGGCCGTGATCGCGGCGGGCCTCACGACGATGGCGATCGGCATTGCGCTGCGCGCCCGCGTGGCGTGGGGGATCTCGCTCCTGCTGCTCGCCGCGGCCGCCGGCATCAGCCTGTGGGGCGACTACCGCAGCAGTGTCGTGTTCGCCTTCACGCTCGCGCTGGCCTTCGCGCTCGTCTATTACTGGCGGCGCTTCGACCGCTCGAGCTTCGCCGCCAGCACGCTGTTCGCATTCCTGAGCATCAGCTCGCTGCTCATTTATGCGGTGTTCGGCGCGCTCTATCTCGGCGACGGCTTCGAGCCGCCCATCCGCACGCTCGTCACGGCGTTCTACTTCTCGATCGTGTCGATGTCGACGGTGGGCTACGGCGATATCGTGCCGCGCTCGGACACCGCACGGCTCTTCACGACCTCGATCGTCGTGCTCGGCATCACCGTGTTCGCCACGTCGGTCAGCGCCGTGCTCGGGCCGGTGATCGGCGGCAAGCTCAAACGCATCGTGAAGGGAGGCATCTCCAACGTGACCCGCAAGAACCATTATTTGATCGTCGGGGCCTCGCCGCTCGCGCACAGCGTGTACGCGGGCCTCAAGAAGCGCGGCTACGCCGTCACGGTGATCGTCGCGCCGGGCACGCCGCACACCTATCCGCCCGAGGCCGATCTCGTGGAAGGCGACGCGAGCGACACGGCCACGCTGCATCACGCGGGCGCGGAGACGGCACTCGCCGTGCTCGCGTTGCGCATGGACGATGCCGAGAATGCCTTCGTGATCCTCGCGATCAAGGAGCTCGCGCCGAAGGTGCGCACCGTGGCGCTCGTGAACGACAGCCGCAACCTGCAGCGCCTGCGCCTGTTGCAGCCCGACATGGTGTTCTCGCCGCAACTGCTCGCGGGCGAGCTGCTCGCGCGCACGCTCAATAACGAGACCATCGACAACGATCTCATCGAGCATCTGCTGTTCGGCAAGACGGATGCCGGTCGGGCCGCGCAAGGCGGGACCGCTTGAGGTCAGGCCGCGTAAGGCGGAGACGACTGGGGTCGAGCCTCTTGAGGCCAGGCCGCTTGCGGCGCCTGCCTGATGCCGCTGCACCGGTTGCGCGCGCCCCCGCCGTGTCAGCGCGTGGGAGGCGGCAGGCGGCGAAACAGCGTGGGATAGTCGATCACGAGGCCGTCCTCGTCGATGCGCAGGTCCGCGATGAAATCGCGGAAGATGCCTTCGTAGCGGTACTCGCGATCCGGCTCGAGGCAGACGTAGGCCTGCTCGACGCGCTTGGGCACGAGCCCGGGCGCCGCGATATAGGCGACCTCGATCTCCCGGCGCTCGCCGCGCGCGAGGTTCAGACGCCGGATCGGCAACGTGTTCGTGAAGGGCGTGGCCGCGATGTCGATATCGATGCAGCCTTCGATCGCCTCTAGCGTGTGGCCCTCGCCGTCGCGCCAGTGGCCGTGGCCGTCGCCATGCATCGCGAAAGCCTTGCCGCCCATCACGCGGAACGCCGCGTAAGTCGCGCGCCAGAGCGCGTCGCAATGCACCGTGTAGCAGAGCCCATACGCCTTGCCGTAGCGCTGCCCGACCACCACGCTTTCCACGCGGATCGCGCCGCCGCTCGCATCGAAGGCCAGATGCTCGATGCCAACGCCCTCCTCCGAAGCCCAACGTACCTCACGCATGATTCGTCTCCTGTCGTTTGCTTCGCGGTCGACCCGAGTCAGCGCTTACTCCGGTCCCATGCAGAGCGCTTACTTGGGTTCTTTGCTTCGCGGTCTCATGCCGGGCGGCTGCCAGGCCGCTACGGCCATCGTAGCGCAGACGGCGTCCCAGCCACGCGATGCCCGTTAGGCAGGCGCGTCACCAGAACCGCGAGTTCGGCACAGCGGCGCCCAATCGCTTGCAAATAGCGACTATCAACGCCCGCGCATGCGCAAGACGCCCCGCTTCGCCTATCCTCGCGAAGCGGGTCGACCGGGCGCGGTTTCCGGCCCGCTGCCTTGGGTCCGCCTCGTCTCTGGTCCGCAGTTTCGTCCGTGTTTTGAGTCCGCTGCGGCCCTCGCTTGCCCGAATCCGCATTTCATAGTCCGCGCCTTCTTCGCTCCCATTCGCCCAACATGTCCACCCCAGCGACCGCCCAAGCCGATCCGGACGCCGCTTTCGCCAGCCCACGCACCGACGCTTCTGCCACGGACGCCCCGTCCGGCCTCGCCGGGCCGTTGCGCACGCTCCTGCGCAGCCTCGGTCAGATCGTCCTGCAGCGGCACGCCGGCACCGGCGTCTGCGTACTCGCGGCGCTTGCCCTGTGCGATCTGCGGCTCGCGTGCGCGGCGCTGATCGGCGCGACGACGGCCAACGTCTGCGCGCGGCTGGCCGGCCAGCCGCGCACGGAGATCCGCGACGGCCTCGCGGGCTTCAACGGTGCGCTCGCGGGACTGGCGGCGTTCACCTTCGCGGGCGACGCCGGCACGGCCGTCGCACTCGCGCTGCTGGCGTCGGCGGCCAGTGCGTGGATAGGCGCGCCGCTCGCGCGCTGGCTGCGCCACGCGGGCCTCTCCGTCTATTCGGCGCCCTGCCTCATCGCGACCTGGACGTGGCTCGCGCTCGGCGCCGGCGGCACGCATGCCGCCGCGGCCGGCGCGCTTGCGCCGGCGCGGCTCGCGC